>CACYME010000024.1 GCA_902775475.1 uncultured Prevotellaceae bacterium | reverse complement strand
GACGGACTGCCAGCCGAACGATAACGTGGAGGCTTTGCGCGTAGCCCTCGACAAGGCTCAGATCGAGGCACGCCCAGTGTGGAAGCCGATGCATAAGCAGCCCGTTTACAAGGATGCGCCTGCCTACGTCAATGGGGTGAGCGAGGCCATCTTCAAGGTGGGCATGTGCCTGCCTGCCGGGCCGTATGTCTCGGATGATGATGTGCGCTATATCGTTGAAACTATCAAGGCAAACATCTTGTAAGCTCACATAGATGACACGGATAGCACTGTTCCTAAAGGATTCAGCAAAAGGGGTATGGGCTTTTTGTTCATACCTCTTTTGGCCTCAATGGGGCAAGAAGAATTCCCTTCGACATCCTAAGTAAATGGGGGACATTCCCTGAAGGCTCATGACAAACAACGAGCTATTCAAAACAATTTATAAAAGTGGCCAAGACAAACAAGGAGCTAAGGCTTGACATGCCCTGAATCATGTTGTAATTCTGTATCAATTGCAGGATAGCCTGTTTATGAAGATTCCATGAGGACGAAGGCGGTTGATATAGTAGCAATCAGGGATGTCTTAGCCGACCTTGACGCTGCACACGGGGAGTTAGTGCATGGAAATCTCCTTCTGCACTACATCCGACCAGAGTCGTTTGGGCAGAGCGAACAGAAACTGGTTGATAAATACTGGAAACTGTGCATCAGTTTCTTCAGACTGAGCAGAATGCTGCTTCCACAGATTGCCGATTATACATGTGTGTTGCTGGCAAGGATGTGTGAGGTCGAAATGGCCCTGACAAGAAAACATGAGCGATATGACGAGGTGGAGAGGGTGATTTGGCGTCTGGCCACAAAAAGAATTAGAGTAGCTGACAAACTCCCATTGACAGCACACTTGAATAGTATATACTCTCAATGCCTTCCGACGAATGACCTAAAGGAAACGATGCAGGCTATTGCTCCTGTGCTCAAACAGACGGTATCATATGTGAACAGGAAGGCATTCTACTGGACCATCGGGAATCTGACGGTATTGTTTCGTGTACTACACAAGAACTGCAAGTGGCATCCTGAATGGTTTGAGGGTAAGGCCTCTGACCGTGTTTATGACCTGGGAACGATGCTTCAACTGGCAAGAGGACTCTATTGCAAGATGAGGGCATCGGAGGGACTGCATTCATCTGTTGCAGAGGAGATGGACGCGAATGCCATGGTGATGAATGCGCGTTACGACAAGATGTTTGGAGATTGGAGTGAACCTGGTTTCACCGATATGGTGAATGGATGTGGGCAACAGTTGCAGGACTATTCGCAAGTGGAAACATGGCCCGTGTTTACACAACTCTTGCAAAAGTAAAACAGAAAAGGAATGAAGAGCAACACGCTACGCGGCTACCAGCAAAAGATGCTTCAAAGCCTTTATCAGACTTGGAGGCAGAAGCAGAGTGTCATGGTGCAGATGCCGACGGGTACTGGCAAGACACACCTGATGGCGGCTATCGTACAAAAGTATGCCGATAAGGGGGTGCTAGTGGTGGCTCATCGTCGGGAGTTGATTGCACAGATTTCACAGACGCTGGATAGCTTTGGAGTGAAGCATGGGCTGATAGTCAGCGGCAATGAAATGGACTACAGTCGGAAAGTACAGGTAGCGAGCATACAGACATTGGCAAGGCGAAGGACTGGAAAGAAATTACCGGAAATTGACAAAAAAGATAATCATTATGGTAGTTTCTCTCCAAGTCTTGTAATAGTTGACGAGGCACACCATGCGCTGGCTGACACGTACAGACAGTTGTGGGAGTGGTGGCCGAAGGCAAAGTTCCTTGGACTGACAGCTACGCCTTGTCGTCTGAATGGGAAACCTTTTACCGACCTTTTTGACCAGTTGCTACAGTCGTGGAACATCCGTGAGTTCATTCAGGAAGGATGGCTGAGCGACCTGGACTATATATCGGTACGCTCAGATAGCAGAGCTGTCCAGCAGATAGCTCATTTGGACAAGCGAAATGTTGATGGTGACTTCCAGACGAAGCAGATGGCCATGGTGCTCGACGTGCCGGAAAGTATAGACCACCTGTATCAGTCGTACCAGCAGTATGCCGCAGGGAAAAAGGGCATTGTTTATGCGATTGATCGCCAGCATGCGCAGCACATAGCAGCGTATTACGTGGAGCATGGAGTGCGATGTGCAGTGATTGACAGTAAGACCCCGGAGGAGCGTAGACGGCAGACCTTGGAAGACTATAGACGACAGACTTTGGACGTGTTGGTCAACGTGGACATCTTCTCGGAAGGCTTCGACTGCCCGGAAGTGGAGTTCATACAGTTGGCACGTCCCACGATGTCGCTGAGCAAATATCTGCAACAGGTTGGGCGGGGCATGCGCGTCACGGAGAGCAAGAAGGAGGTCATCGTCCTTGACCAGGTGGGCTCGTACCTCTTCTTCGGATTACCGACGAGCGACCGCAACTGGCAGGGAATGTTCCTTGGCAAAGAAAAGGGGAAGGGCGTCATGCGAGTGGTGAGTCGGGAAAATGATTGGGGCGAGGCTACTGACAAGATGCTGGTCAACGAGGAAATGCTCCGTATCAAGTCGGTGGTGAACGGTAAGGAGCGGTCGGGGATTGCAAATTCCCTCCAGGGGGAATTGATGTCCACAGAAAATATCAGGGAATCTATCAAGAGCAAACGAATAAAAGAGGTGGAGCTGTTCTCAGAGCCTTACGATGGTCTGACAAGGATGTGTATGAAGAACCTGAAGCCCAGAATGCGTCCAGAGGAATATATCACTCGCGAAATGTTCGCTTTGCTCATGCGGAAAGAAATCGTCATCCACCTCTACAATTCGTACAAGAAACATGCAGACGGGCGAAAGGGTGTCGTCTTTGCATACGGCCATACACAGGCAGAAATGATAGCTGACTATTTTTCACGGAAAGGTGTTAAGGCAAAGTTGCTCTTTGACATTAATGGATATGAGATAGCGGGGGCCATGAAGGATTTTCAAGATGGAGAAACCACCGTGCTTGTATCCTGGCATCGTCAAATAGTCCTCCCAGAGGTGGAGTTCATAGAACTGGCCTATCCAATGCAACAGATGACTGATTATCTCAATATAATATATAACTGTATGCCGCTGCCAACAGACTATCCGGAGATAAACCGCATGGCAGACAGCAACGACAAACTTGTGGTCATTGACAACACACTGATGAGCGAGACGTTCGGCTCTCCGACAGGGAAACGCAACTGGCAGCAGTTGCTTTTAGAAAGACAATAGCATAAGCTTGACGGCAAGGAAGGGGAAAGCTACCGCTCATTGCTGAAGGAGCTGACAAAAATCACACCCAACTCTTACCTCTTATTATGAAAGGGAGTTGGGGCTGCAGAGTTTGAGGAAGAATCCTCTCAAATGACAGGCATGGATTTCTATTTATCATAACATGGATTGTGTATAAATATGGGTTATGTAATTATGGTGGAGAAATTTGTGAAAATGGACCCCAGATAATTGTAAGGTACTGACCCCTGATAACGATTAGCTACTGACCCCTCTGTAACGATAAAAAAATGACACCCGCAAATTCATGCAACTTGTGTTTTTTTGTAACCATCCCACTTCTGACGTGCCCTCACAAAATTAGCGGCATCACCCATTTTTGGTGTGATGCCGCTAATTTTACATTCCGTGAGGAGCTTAGCCTTTTCTTATTTCCTTTGCCACTTTGTACGGCAGCAGTTCCTTGTACTCTTCCTCTGTCATGTTATTATGCAGCCTTTGCTGTATATACTCAAAGTATTTGTATGGTGCTATGCCCAGCAGATTGCATGACCCGATGAGCGTCATGTACACGGCTGCGTCCTTTGCCGACTCGTTACTGTCGACGAAGAGCCAGTTCTTGCGTCCGAGGGTGATGGGCCTGATTGAGCGCTCGACGGCATTGTTGTCTATCTCGTAGTAGCCCTCATCGCAGTAGCGGCACAGGCCGTCCCATCTTTGGAGCGCATAGTCGCAGGCCTTGGCCAGTGCGCTTGCCGGCGTGTCCACGGCCCTGTACTTCTCAAGCATCAGCTTGATGAAGCCGAGTATGGGCACGGACTTCTCCTGCCGCTGGCGGCGTATCTCGTCGTGGTCGGCACCGGCATATTTGAGATTGGCCTCGAAGAAAAACCGATTAGTGGCTTTTCTTCTGTATCCGTTCAAACCAATGGCGATTATAGACCTTCTCTCCATTCTCCCAACCGTTAACCTTCTACCAACGACTTTCAAAATTATGCGAGTTTCAAGATTGCTGAAGGTCCTTCGAGTAATCAAATTCGTAAGATACTTCGAGCCGTTGGAAATTGTACTCTCAGTCGTCCGTAGGCAAAAGAAAATACTCTATACAGTTTTTTCGCTGGCAGTATTCTATTTCATTACGGCGCTTATTATGTTCAATGCAGAGGAGCAGATTAATCCTGAAACTGAAGAATACCTGTTTGATAACTTCTTCGATGCCTTCTATTGGGCTGCGTGCACTTTGACAACTGTTGGTTATGGTGACCTGTATCCGATTTCGGACGTGGGACGTTTCATCAGCATTATATCTTCCATGGTCGGAATTGCAATCATTGCTTTGCTCATCAGGCATCATCACTGCTGGTTATATGGATGTAATAAAAGATAGGAGACAAGACGAGGATGTAATAACTGCTGAGTCGGAACATATTGAGCCTGTTTAGCTGCTGCCCCCCAAGTTAATCCTAATGAAAAGAACTGAATGATGTAGAAAGAGCAACTGAATGGCCATTGAAATGAGAAGGTAAATGTTCCCAATATGTTCCCAGAAAAACAAAATCAGCAAGCACTTTTGTTGTAACTTGCTGATTCTTAGTGTAGCGGGAGCCGGGATTGAACCGGCGACCTCATGATTATGAATCATGCGCTCTAACCAGCTGAGCTATCCCGCCATCGCTTGGATTTTCTAAGCGGGTGCAAAGGTACAACAATAATTCCGAAATTGACGAATGAAAAGGAAGAAAATCTCTCTCGTTAACTTTATTTAGCAGTTGAAGGAAAAATTGTCGGGCATTAATGCCGTGAATTGTCTTTTTTATCGTAACTTTGCAAGCAAATAAAAAAGCCAACAGACTAATACATCACCTAAAAGACCGACCTAATGAACATACATAAAGAACGACTTGAACTGGAATATCCGCTGAATGCGCGAAAGCCCGACATACTTTGGACAATGATTAGCACTGCCCACGGACTGGAGCGCTGGATAGCCGACCGTGTGAAGGAGGAGGACGGCATCCTGGAACTGACCTGGGGTGAGCTGTGGGGCGAGCACCACACAATGCATGCTCGCATAGAAGAACGCGAAAAGAACAGCCATATCAAACTAAAATGGACCGACGAGGTGGACGACAACGCCTACTGGGAGATGCGCATCGGCCGCAGCGAGCTGACGGAGGAGATATGCCTGTGCGTCACCGACTACACCTATGCCGACGACCTCGACGACCTGCACGACCTCTGGGACGGCAATCTGGAACGACTTCACCAATCGAGCGGACTGTAGGGGAGTTAGGAGTTAAGAGTTAGGAGTTAGGGGTTGTGCAAAAGATAAAAAAAATTAAGGCACGAAAAATAACTCCTAACTCCTAACTCCTAACTCCTAACTTTTTCGTACCTTTGCAGCCCGAAAGAGCATGTTTAGAATAAAGAGACTCGACATATTCATCGCTAAACAGTTCGGACTGTTGTTCGTAGCCACCTTTTTCATCTGCCAGTTTGTGCTGATGATGCAGTTTCTGTGGCGCTATATCGACGACCTTATTGGCAAGGGCCTGACGATGGACGTGCTGGCCCAGTTCTTCTGGTACATGGCGCTGATGCTCGTGCCCCAGGCTTTCCCGCTGGCCATCCTGCTGTCTTCGCTCATCACATACGGCAACCTGGGCGAATCGTCGGAGCTGACGGCCATCAAGGCTGCCGGCATCTCGCTGCTGCAGTCTATGCGCTCGCTCATCATCATCGTTTTGCTGGTGGCCGGAGCCTCGGTCTACTTCCAGGAGAAGATAGGCCCCGACGCCAACAAGAACCTGGCGCAGCTGCTGGTGTCGATGAAGCAGAAGAGCCCCGAGCTGGAGATTCCCGAGGGCGTGTTCTACGATGGCATCCCCGGCACCAACCTCTACGTGCAGCGCAAGGACATCCAGACGGGCATGCTCTACGGCATGATGATCTACCGCCAGACGGGCAGCTATGAGGACCAGGCCATCATCCTGGCCGACTCGGGCATGCTCCAGTCAACGGCCGAGAAGAAGCACCTGCTGCTGACGCTGTGGAGCGGCGAGTGGTTCGAGAACATGAAGCAGCAAGACCTCGGCGGCGCCGCTGAGGTGCCCTATCGCCGCGAGACTTTCGCCTACAAGCAGGTGCTGCTCGACTTCGATGGCGACTTCAACCTGGCCGATGCCAGCAACTTCTCGAGCAACGCCAAGGCAAAGAGCTCGCGCCAGATTCTGCACGACCTCGACTCCATCCGCCACAGCAACGACTCCATCGGCCACCAGTTCTACCGCGAGGGCAAGGGCTACAGCTTCACCGACCCGCGCCTGAGCCGGGAAGACTCCACCCGTCTGGCTCTCGAGGAGCAGCAGAAGGGCCTGCCCAACCTCGACAGCCTCTACCAGCAGCTCTCCACCGAGGAGAAGCGCGAGGTGACCAAGACGGCAGCCCGCCAGGCACAATCGGCCAGCAACGACGTGCTGATGAAGTCCGACTACGCCAAGTTCCTCCACCGCCAGGAGCGCCTCCATTTGCTCGAGGTCATCGGCAAGTTCACCCTCGCCCTCTCCTGCATCATCTTCTTCTTCATCGGAGCCCCCTTAGGCGCCATCATCCGCAAGGGCGGACTGGGCGTGCCCGTCATCATCTCCGTGCTGGTGTTCATCGTCTACTACATCTTCGACAACTCCGGCTACCGCATGGCGCGCGACGACAACTGGACCGTCTGGTTCGGCCGCAGCATCGCCACCGCGGTGCTCACGCCGCTGGCCGTCTTCTTCACCTACAAGGCCAACAACGACTCCGCCGTGTTCAACATCGACGCCTACCGCCTGCTGCTGCGGCGCATGCTCGGCTTGCGGCAGAAGCGCAACATCAGCGGCAAGGAGGTCATCATCAACGACCCCGACTACGCCCGCGATGCCTTGCTGCTCGGCGACATCAACACCGAGATCGACGCCTACAGCCAGGAGCACCGTCTGCTGCGCTGGCCCAACTACTTCAAGGTGTTCTTCCGCCCCGGCGACGACCGCCAGATTATCGACATCGACGAACGCTTAGAAAACGTCATCGACGACCTGGCCAACACCCGCGACCGCCAGGTGCTCCACCTGCTCAACCAGTACCCCGTGCTGGCCACCCATGCCCACACGAGGCCCTTCCGCCGCCGCTGGCTCAACG
The DNA here is from genome assembly GCA_902775475.1 of uncultured Prevotellaceae bacterium. GTDB lineage: Bacteria > Bacteroidota > Bacteroidia > Bacteroidales > Bacteroidaceae > Prevotella. The sequence continues at coordinate 51,357 of CACYME010000024.1, read as the reverse complement.
CCGTCATCGGCATCATCCTTCCCTTAGGCATCTTCTTCTACATCCGCATGCTGCGCTTCCGCCTGCGCCTTTACAAGGACCTGAAGACCATCGAGAAGACCAGCACGGCACTTATTGAGAATATGAAGGAGTAAAACAAACAGGAATATGATCTACGAACTTTCAACCATAGACGAAGCCCTTGACGACTTCCGCGAGGGCAAGTTTGTCATCGTAGTCGACGACGAGGACCGCGAAAACGAGGGCGACCTCATCTGTGCCGCTGAGAAAATCACGCCCGAGATGGTGAACTTCATGCTGAAGTATGCCCGCGGCGTGCTCTGTGCCCCCATCACCATCAGCCGCAGCGAGGAGCTCGACCTGCCGCGCCAGGTGAGCGACAACACCTCGGTGCTCGGCACGCCCTTTACCATCACCGTCGACAAGCTCGAAGGCTGCACCACCGGCGTCTCGGCCCACGACCGTGCCGCCACCATCCGTGCACTCGCCGACCCCCACTCCACGCCTCAGACCTTCGGACGCCCCGGTCACATCAACCCGCTCTATGCCCAGGACAACGGCGTGCTGCGCCGTTCGGGCCACACCGAGGCCGCCGTCGACCTGTGCAAGCTGGCCGGCCTCTACCCCGCCGGTGCCCTGATGGAAATCATGAACGACGACGGCACCATGGCCCGCATGCCCGAATTGCAAGTGTTTGCCCGCGAACACGGCCTGAAGATCATCACCATCAAGGACCTCATTGCCTACCGCCTGCGCCAGGAGTCGCTCATCGAGGTGGGCGTCGAGGCCGACATGCCCACGGAGTACGGGCACTTCCGCATCATCCCCTTCCGACAGAAGTCGAACGGACAAGAGCACTTCGCCCTCATCAAGGGTGAGTGGCGCGACGACGAACCCATCCTCGTGCGCGTCCATTCCTCGTGCATGACGGGCGACATCCTCGGTTCGCGTCGCTGCGACTGCGGCGAACAGCTGCACCGCGCCATGCAGATGATTGAGCACGAGGGCAAGGGTGTCATCGTCTACATGCAGCAGGAGGGCCGCGGCATCGGTCTGATGAACAAGCTGGCCGCCTACAAGCTGCAGGAGGAGGGCATGGACACCGTCGATGCCAACCTCTGCCTGGGCTTCAAGGCCGACGAGCGCGACTACGGCTGCGGTGCACAGATGCTGCGCCACCTCGGCGTACACAAGATGCGGCTGATGACCAACAACCCCGTGAAGCGCGTCGGGCTGGAGGCCTATGGCCTGGAAATCGTGGAGAACGTGCCCATCGAGGTCACTCCCAACGAATACAACCTGCGCTACCTGCAGACAAAGAAACAGCGCATGGGCCACACCCTCCACCTGTAAGCCCGGACACGGTTTCGATTCACAAGAATCCGCTGTTGGCGCATTTTTATACGCTGGCAGCGGGTTTTTGTCTGCCCACGTCGGATTTTTAGGAAAACCCTAAGAAAAAGGCCAAAAGCTCCTGCGTTAAACTTTTTTAACTTGCAATTAGCCAATAAATAGCTAAAAAAAACTAACTTTGCAACCAAAGAGAACAAAAACCTATTAAATTGAAATCATCATGAAGAAAATTGTAATGCTTATGTTGCTCCCTCTATTTCTGGGGGCATGTTCCTCTGATGACGAGGACCTCGCTGCAACCACCGAGCAGCAAGAAGAACAGCAGCCATCGAAAATGAACGACAATGAGTTTTTGAATGCCTTTGTGGGCAACTACTGGAACGTGGTGGAATACGGCCTGCTGATGAACGACGGCACCAAGAATGTGGCATTCGATGAGGAAGGCGTGAAGAACCAAGATTTGATGGCCGTACAGGGCGGTACTCTGTTCCCTGGCATTCAGGTGCTGAACGACTCTATCATCAGGGAATACTACAGCGTCATCTTAGTCGGCGATAAAGACGGCAATTGGTACCAAGATCTGCCTTTCACTTTCGACACCAAGTTGAATCAGCTGACTCATAACTCGCTGGGATGCCTGTTATCTGACAAGCTGACATTTGAGTCAGTGGACAATGAGCGCATCCAGCTGATTGGTGAGGTACCTTTCGCCAGCTTTAATCCCTATGCAAAGAATTCCTACTATGTGCTACGGAAGTTGTCCGAGGAGAAAGGAGCTGAAATGTATGGGAAGTACAGAGAGTGGAAATAAGAATCGAGGAAGCCGAAAATTAGTTTTCGGCTTCCTTTGTTTTTGATATGCAGCCATGCAAATTATCTTAATGACCATCAGAGAGTGTACCACCAACCACCAACGCAGGTTCTAAATTTCTGTTAATTTTGTTCCGAAAATGAACACTCAACCCCTTCAAATTTTTTGAAAATTCTGCGCGAGAAAATTTTTGGCTGAAAATAAGCGATTTTTGAGGGGTTTTGCTAAACAACTGGATTATAGACATTTACGTTTATTTTGCCAAAAAAAATGGACGCGGACGGCTGAAAAAAGTCAACGCCAAATTTTCAAAAGGCGTTGACTTTTGAAAATTTGGCGTGCTTACAGAAGAGGGAATCGAGGCAAAAAAACGCCCAAAAAAAGCCGAAAATTTGCACAGAACGGGGCTTGTTGTGCAAATATTAACCTTTCTTAACCCTCGAAGGAGTGGCAAATTCGCTTCCGAAGGGTCGAAAAAGGCCGATTTTCGAGCCAGAATCACGCTTCAGGACGAACTTTTTTTAGTGGTAATTTTGAACACTATTTTAGGCGTGGTTATGGAAGAGACAGGCTGCGAAAATAGAAAGCAAGGACTCCCCAAAGAAGCCCCCAAGTACAAAAAAAGAAAAAAAAGTGGCATTTTCTTCGTCAAAACGAAATAAATGCTTATCTTTGCACGTTAAAACTATACAAAACGCAATTAGAGACTATGCCACAACTATCCAACCGCCTGCAACGCCTGGCCCCCTCGGCCACGCTGGCCATGTCGCAGAAGAGCGCTGAGATGAAGGCGCAGGGCATCGACGTGATCAACATGAGCGTGGGCGAGCCCGATTTCAATACCCCCGACCACATCAAGGAGGCTGCCAAGCTGGCCGTCGACCAGAACTATTCACGCTACTCGCCAGTGCCGGGCTATGCCGACCTGCGGCAGGCCATCGTGGAGAAGCTGAAGCGCGAGAACGGGCTCGACTACTCAGTGAGCGAAATCCTGGTGAGCAACGGTGCCAAGCAGAGCGTGTGCAACACGGTGATGGCCCTGGTGAACCCCGGCGAAGAGGTCATCATCCCCGCCCCCTACTGGGTGAGCTATCCTCAGATGGCCCTGCTGGCCGGCGGCACGCCCGTCACGGTAGAGGCCACCTTCGAGCAGAACTTCAAGATGACGCCCGAACAGCTGGAGGCCGCCATCACGCCGCGCACCCGGCTACTCATCCTCTGCTCGCCGAGCAACCCCACGGGATCGGTATATAATAAAGAGGAATTGCGCGCGCTGGCGAACATTATATTAAAACACGACGACCTCTACGTACTGGCCGATGAAATCTACGAGCACATCAACTACGTGGGCCGCCACGAGTCGATAGCCCAGTTCCCCGGCATGAAGGAGCGCACCATCGTGGTGAACGGCGTCAGCAAGGCCTACGCCATGACCGGCTGGCGCATCGGCTACATCGCCGCCCCCGAATGGATAGTAAAGGGCTGCAACAAACTGCAGGGACAGTACACCAGCGGCCCGTGCTCGGTGAGCCAGAAGGCTGCCGAGGCCGCCTACCGCGAGAGCCAGGACTGCGTGGAGGAGATGCGCCAGGCCTTCGAGCGCCGCCGCGACCTCATCGTCAGCCTGGCCAAGGACATCCCCGGACTGGAGGTGAACGTGCCCGAGGGCGCCTTCTACCTCTTCCCCAAGTGTAGCAGTTTCTTCGGCAGTTCAGTATGTTGCGATAATATCGCAACAGACAGGACGATCAACAGCAGCACCGACCTGGCCATGTACCTGCTGGAAGAGGCCCACGTGGCCACCGTAGGCGGCGATGCCTTCGGCGCCCCCGCCTGTTTCCGCATGAGCTACGCCACGAGCGACGAGAACATCCGCGAGGCCATGCGGCGCATCAAAGAAGCACTGGCTAAGCTGGCGAAATAAAAAAAATGTGAGTTAAACGTTGTTAAATCCTACAAAAGTCCACATTTTTGTGTTATCTTTGTGCCGAATTCTGCCATGTCGAGTTGCCAAAAGGCAGCGCGGTGTGATGTAACTAACGAGATATCGATTATTTACAAACAACTTAATTTATTTAATAACTTAAAAACAAAAAATTAAAATTTATGGCAACACAGCAATCAGCTGCTCCCGCAGCAAAAGCCGCAAAGGCTAAAGGTACAAGCAGTATTGGTATCAAAGACGCCATTTGGGTAATCGTCGTCTGCGCTATCATCGCATTCTGCAACTTCTTCTTCAACTTCGGTCAGGCCTCGAACTTCGAGGGTGGCGATCCCGAGGGTAGCCCTCTGAACATCTGGGGTACCATCTTCAAGGGCGGTGTCATCGTGCCTGTGATCCACACGCTGTTGCTCACCGTGCTCTGCATGGCCATCGAGCGCGTCATCGCACTGAGCAAGTGCATCGGTAAGGAGAAGCTCGCCACGTTCGTTGGCAAGATCAAGAAGGACATCAAGGCTAAGGACTTCGACGCCGCTCTCCGTGACTGCGACAAGCAGGGTGGAAGCGTTGCCAACGTCGTTCGCGCTGCCGTGATGGCTTACAAAGAGGCCGACGCTACTACCGGCATCAAGAAGGAAGTGAAGATGGCTCGCATCCAGCAGGCTCACGAAGAGGCTATCGCCGTTGAGATGCCTACGCTGACCATGAACCTTCCCATCATCGCCACCATCGTCACACTGGGTACGCTGACTGGTCTGCTCGGTACTGTGGTAGGTATGATCAAGTCGTTCCAGGCTCTGGCACAGGGCGGCGGCGGTGACTCCGTCGAGCTGTCGGCTGGTATCTCTGAGGCTCTGATTAACACGGCCTTCGGTATCGGTACCTCTTGGCTGGCTGTGGTGAGCTACAACTTCTTCACCAACCGCATCGATAAGATCGCGTTTGCACTGGACGAGATTGGTTATTCAATTGCACAGACCTACGCTGCTACTCACACCGACGAAGCTTAATTTTCACGTTAGCCCACTCTTAAAACCATTACGACTATGGCTAAAATGAAAATTAAGAAAAACGACGTCTGGATTGACATGACGCCTATGTCCGACGTGATGGTGCTGCTGCTCACCTTCTTCATGCTGAGTGCAAACTTCGTGAAGAATGAAGTGGTGAAAGTGGTAACGCCGCAATCGCGTACGGAGGTGAAGGTGCCGTCAACCGCGACGCTCGACATTACCATCGACACCCTGGGACGTGTCTATCTGGGCACCGACAAGGTCGTCACGATGGAATATGCGCTGGACACACTGCTGTCCAAGGAGTTTAGCAAGTACAAGGACGCACTGGGACCACAGAACAAGGAACTGCGTGCCACCTTCAAGGCCGAGACACAGATTGGCGTTCCCTTCGAGCAGCTGGCAGCCTATCTGGGCAAGACCCACGAGCAGATGTCGAAGCAGCTCAAGGAGAGCGGAATCCCCCTCGACAGCGTCATCGAGATTCCGAACCCCAACGTGCAGACGGGTAAGGACACCTACAGCGAGTTCCAGCTCTGGGTGAGAGCCCTGAAGAATGGCTACAAGAAATGGTACAAGGACCTGGAGCGCAAGAAGGACAAGGGTGAGCCCATCGACGTGGACCTCGCCACCACGCCCAACAAGCTCGAGATCTGTATCAAGGCCGACAAGGACACGCCTTACGGCACGTTCAAGAGGGTCATCAGCGAGCTGCAGGACATCAACGAGAGCCGTTACAAATTGCTTACACAGTATAAAAAGGAAGAATAACTATGGCTAAGAAAAAAAAAGAAAGCAAACAGAAAAAGATGAATGTCCGAGTCGACTTCACGCCGATGGTGGACATGATGATGCTTCTGATCACGTTCTTCATGCTGTGTACATCTCTGGCTAAGCCTCAGGCTATGCACCTGACGATGCCGGCAAAGGACCAGAACTTGCAGGAGCAAGACAAGGATAAGTCGAAGACGGAACTCACCGTCACGCTCTATCTGGCCCCCGAGGGCAAGCTCTACAGCTACATCATTGACAAGAAGGAGAAGTTCGGCGAGATCGACTATCTCGAAGAGGTGACCTACGGCAAGGAGGGCATCCGCAAGGTGCTTTCCACCTACAACCCCTACAAGAACAATGTCGCTCCCGTTCAGGCTATCATCAACGCCAAGGCCGACCTCGACGGATGGTATGCCAAGCAGCCCAACGGCAAGGACGACCCGACGATGAAAATCGCCGGTGGCGCCAGCACCGGAGCTGACACGCTGCTCTCGGTCAATGAGGCCTATGACAAGGCGCTCATCGCTATCAAGAAAGGTCATGTCGACGTAGTGAAGAACGGTCAGAAGGACCTTGACGTCGCACAGTTCGTGAACGTCTTCAAGCAGATGCGCGACGGTACGGAGAAGGCTGAAGAGTTGGCTCCCACGCTGTCGGTGAACATCAAGCCGCTTGACGATGCCACCTACGACGACCTGGTGAAGATTCTCGACGAAATGCAAATCTGCTGTATCGGTAAGTATGTGATTGCCCAGATGGCTGACCAGGACTACCAGCTGCTGGCTTCGGCAAAGACGAAGTATCCCGCACTGGCATCGGTCAAGGAACTGGAGAACGTTCAGCCCGCCGCAGCACCTGCACAGTAAGTACTAATGTCTTAAAAAAACACTGAAAGAACTATGGCAAAAGTAGATCTATTAGACCAGAAATGGATTGATCTTGTCTTCGAAGGCAAGAACGAGGCATACGGTGCTTACCAGATTCGCCAAGACACTACCAAGCGTAACAACATGGCCATGCTCTTCCTGTTGCTCGGCATCGCCGCTGCCGTGGGCATCTTCTTTGCATGGGGTGGCATCGCCAATGCCATCGCAGCAAGCGAGGAGCGCAACGAAGGCACCGAGGCTCTGGAAATGGTCGTCGACGACCAGGAGGAAGAGGAGCAGGAGGAGGACGAAATCGTCTACGACGTACAGCCGGAAGAGGAGCAGGTCCAGCAGGATCAGCTGATGAACTCGGAGAAGTTCACCGACTACGCCATGGATGATGAAGCCCCGCAGGAAGTCACCAAGACACAGGATGAAACCGAGAAGAGCGATGTCGCTATCTCGTCTGTCACATTCGACCAGGGTTCTGAGGAAGGCCAGCAGGTGCTGAAGCAGAACGAAGTAGTGGTTGAAAAGGTGGAGCAGAAGGAGGAAGAGACCAAGGTCTTCGAGGTGGTGGAGCAGATGCCTCAGTTCCCCGGCGGTGACGCCGCTCTGATGCAGTACCTGTCTTCACACATCAAGTATCCCGTCGTCGCTGAGGAGAACGGTATTCAGGGCCGCGTGGTCTGCACCTTCGTGGTGGAGCGCAACGGTTCTATCTCTGATGTCCGCGTGGTGAAGTCCGTCGACCCGTCACTCGACAAAGAGGCTGTCCGCGTGATCAAGGGCATGCCCTCTTGGATTCCTGGTAAGCAGAACGGCTCTGCCGTGCGTGTGAAGTACACCGTACCCGTAACCTTCAGACTCCAGTAATTGTGAAATGAACAAACGATTCAACATTCTTTCGATAGTTGGATTAACTCTAATCATAGGCTTGCTCCCATCATGTGGGGGCAAGCCTACTAATACCAACTATGACGAAGTGGCAAAGCTCTTTGCCGCCGACAAAAGCATCAGCCCCGTCATCGACGAGTGCTACAACAGTTTCTACAACAAGACCCAGCGCGCCATTTGGCCGCTGTACATGAGTGAGCAGGATGCTATCGACAGCCTGCTCGACCAGAAAGTCTATCTCGTGTTTACCACACGAAAGCTGACTCCCAACGAAGAAAGCATCATCAAAAGCAAACACCATAATCCCCGCCAGAAGCCCCTGGCCTACGACGGCATGACGCTCATCGTGAACAACGACAACCCCGACACCGTCATCACCGTCGACAACTTCAAGAAAATACTCACCGGCGAGGTGAAGACCTGGAAGGAAATCTATCCCGAGTCGAAGCTTGACACCATCCGCCTGGCATTCGACACACCTACGTCAAGCTCCGTGCGCTATTGCACCGACTCCATTCTGAACGGCGGTAAGATTTCGAATGCCGGCAACGTTCGCGCCGTAGAGACCACCAACGAGGTGATTGAATATGTAGAACGCCACAAGAACGCCATCGGCGTTGTCGGCTCCATCTGGATAAACGACCAGCGCGACACCACCAACGTCACCTTCAAGCGCAACGTCACCGTGATGGCTGTAGGCCACTCACCCATGCGTGCCGTGAAGCCCTACCAGTATTACATCGCAACAGCTGAGTACCCCTTCATCCGCACCATCTGGGCCATCTGCACCGACCCACGCGGACAGGGAACACCGCGGCGCTTCTTCAACTTCCTCACCAATCCCGGTGAAGAAGGACAGCTTATCCTCTGGCGTGCAGGTCTCTATCCCGCCTGGACTGAATTCATAGAAAGGAAAGTGGTGGTAGATTAAACCATTGCAGAAAAAGCAACGTCAATAAAGTAAAGCTCCCGGCAACAGATAAATTTAAGAGAAGTAAAGGTAAAAGAAGTATTAACCATTAAAAAAGGAGAAGGAATTATGAAAGCAATTAAATATTTATTCATGGGCGCCCTGCTGATGGGATTCAGCGGCAGCGCAATGGCACAGGACGGCACAAAGGCCGACGTAGATGCCGTAAAGAACCTTATCAAGAGTAACCCCGCAGACATGGCCAAGGCTATGAAACCCTTCTACGGGAAGAACAAGAAGAACCCCGAAAACCTGGTGGCTTTCGGCCGTGCTTTCTACGAGGCAAAGGACACCACCAACGCCAAGGTGGCTGCCAACAACGCACTAAATGCCTCTAAGCGCCAGTATGCTCCTGCCTACGTGCTCCTGGGCGACATCGCAGCCTTAGGCGACGATGGTGGACAGGCAGCAGCCATGTACGAGCAGGCTATCTACTACGACAAGTCGAATCCCGACCCCTATCGCAAGTATGCACTGGTCTATCGTAAGATTGATCCGGATGGTGCAGTTGCCAAGCTCGACCAGCTGCAGGCTGAGCGCCCCGACTATCCCGTCGACGCCCTGAAGGCTCACATCTACTATCTGTCTCTGAAGTATGGTAAGGCCATCGAGACCTATGCACTGGTACCCACCAGCAAGATGACCCGCTCGGACTTCATCGAGTATGCCAACGCTTGCTTCGTGGCACAGCAGTATGAGCAGGGCTACAACGCCGCCAAGGCCGGCCTGGCCAAGGAGCCCAACAACGGTACGCTGAACCGTCTGGCCATGTTCTGCAGCAACAAGCTGAAGAAGTTCGACGAGGCAGTGCAGTTTGGCGAGACCCTCTTCAACAAGGTTCACAAGGACAGTATCAACTACTCGCATCTTGACTACCTGAACTACGGCGATGCACTCGTCGGAGCCGGACAGGTGGAACAGGCCATCGAGCAGTACAAGAAAGGCCTCACGCTCGAAGTGGAAGACAATGACAAGTCCGACATCCACAAGTCGCTCTCCGATGCCTTCAAGCAGCAAAAGAACTTCCCCGAGGCTATCAACAGCTATAAGAACTATCTGAACACTGCCAAAGACCCCGATGCCATCGCACACGCTGGCCTGGGTCTGCTCCACCAGCAGCACGCACGCTCGCTGAAGGTGGAAGGCAACGAAGGCATGAGCGAAGCTGAGCTGGCTGCCTACAAGGAGGCCGACACCATCTGGGGTGACCTCGCAGAGAAGTTCCCCGACGCAGCCGAGTATGCCCTCTATCAGCGCGCCACGGTGAACGCTATCATGGATCCCGACAACAAGCAGGCACTGGCAAAGCCCTACTTCGAGAAGCTGGTTGAGCTCATTAGCGCCCGTGCAGAGCACGACGCTACTGACAACACCCGTCTGGAGAAGAGCTACCGCTACCTGATGTTCTACTACTATTCAGTAGCTAAGGACAACAAGGCCGCCCTCGATTATGCCAACAAGATTCTGGAAATCAAGCCTGATGACGAAGGCATCAAGAAGGTTGTTGACTCGCTGAGCAAGACGGTGAAGTAAGCATTGGAATATCCTACAAATTGATAATCGCAAAAGTCGCATGGCATCCCTGTCATGCGACTTTTACTTTTTCAATGCAATCAGCATATAGATATAGAGAAGAGGGATCCCTCATCAGGAGCCCTCTTCATGTTGGTTTATGAAGCTAATGATCTTAGATATTAGCCAAGGCTGATAGCCTCCGACGGACAAACGCTAGCGCAAGTGCCGCACTCTGTGCAAGCATCAGCGTCGATTACATACTTGTCCTCGCCCTCAGAGATAGCCTCAACGGGGCACTCACCAGCACATGTACCACAAGAGATACAGTCGTCACCAATTACGTATGCCATAATCTTTCAGTTTTGGTTAATTTGGTTTGTTAATACTCAATTTTGATGATGCAAAGGTAAGAACTTTTTTTCATTCTTACCAACATTTTGGTATCTTTTTTTTCAATTTATACGCTGTCGAAATAGTTCAAAAGCGGAAATTACTGGAAGTGAAAAAATCTGACATACATAATAAAGGACGTTTTTTGACGTTATGATTATAACATGATAAGACGAATACTCAGCGTCATCATCCTGGCTATGGTGGCCGTTGGAGCCATGTGCCAGGAACGCAAGGTGCAGAACAAGCCGTACATCGACTTGCGCCCCTTGCATTTTGGCATCCACGTAGGACTTCACCTGCAAGACATAGAGATGAAGAACTTCGGTCCACAGATGGTGCAGATGGCCGAAGACGAAGACCCCATTGAACAAACGGTGCTCTGCGACGCCGACACCTGGAACCCAGGCTTCAGCGTGGGCGTAGTGGCCGACATGCGCCTGTCGCAGCATTTTTCGCTGCGCCTGTCGCCCACTATGCACTTCGGTTCGAAGCACCTGGTGTTTCGCCACTTACAGGGCCTGAACGACGCAGGCATGCCGCGCGAAACGACACAGGACATGAAGAATACTTACATCGCCATGCCCATCGACCTGAAGTTCTCTGCCGAGCGCTTCAACAACTACCGACCCTACATCACGGCCGGCATCAACCCCATGATCAACCTGTCGGGCAAAGACCAGGACATCATCCACCTGAAACGCTTCGACACCATGTTCGAAGTAGGCTTCGGCTGCGACTACTACCTGCCTTTCTTCAAGCTCATCCCCGAACTGAAGTTCTGCTTCAGCATTCCCAACGTGTTCGACCGCAAACACGTCGACGAACTGACTGACATCACCAAAAAGACCTTTGCCCAGAGCGTCGATGCGTCCTACAGCAAGATGGTTGTCCTTACGTTCTACTTCGAATAACAAGGAGGCAGCACAACTAATGTGGCGCTGCTCTCCCAAACGAGAAATAATAAATGATTAACAACGGTATAATAAAGACGGGACTCAGTGCAGCCATGCACTTTCTGGTCGACGGGCTGTGCCTGTGCTGTCTCTTCTTGCTGGACAGCTTTGCAGGCGACAACGACTTCCTCACCGTTTTCCTCTATTATAATGTGCTTGCATTCCTCACACAGCCATTCAGTGGCCTGCTTGCTGATGCACTTCCCCATCCCCACTGGCAACTGCTCGCTTCCGTAGTCCTACTGCTGCTCGGTGTCGTGGTAGCCACCTTTTCACTGACAACCGCCGCCTCCACCATCAGCAGCTTCAGCTATCATCTTACCGGGATTCTCCTGGGCCTGGGCAACTCGCTCTTCCACACCTGGGGAGGCAAGCAGACCGCTGTCACGACAGACAACGACATTCGCGCCTTAGGCGTCTTTGTCTCCACTGGAGCCTTCGGCATCGCCGTGAGCCTGCTCTTCCATTCCTGGTCCCTACTCTACACCATGCTGATAGCCATCGGACTACTGGCCCTCACCTATCTATACATCGACAAGGGCGAGGTGAAAACCCTCAACAAGAAAACAAGGCCGCCATTCCCATCCATCATTGTTTGCGTCTGCCTCATTGCGCTGATGCTGGCTGTGATGCTGCGGTCGTATGTCGGCGAACGCTTCAGTTGTGCCATCCCATCAGAACATGCCTACATCGTGCTGCTCATCGGCTTCCTCGCCATGGCAGGCAAGATGGCCGGCGGGTGGATAGCCCGATGGTTCGGCGTCGTCAGGTCGCTCTTCGTACTCGTGGCGCTGGTTGCTGCACTTCTTCTGCTGAAAGGAAACAGCCAGACGATGATGCTTTGCGGCCTGTTTGCAGTCAACTGCACCATGCCCATCACGCTCTATCTGGCCAACGTGGTGATGCCTCGGCGCGAGGGTCTGGCCTTCGGGCTACTGGCCGCCGCCCTGATGCCAGGCTACCTGATGGCGGTGCTATGAGGACAAATGATAAATGAGGAATGAGAGATGGAACTGATAAAGACCTTTGCGCAGACCGCCCTGCTGACCGTAGTCATCGAGCTGGCGGTATTGCTCTTGCTGGGCGAACGCCGGCGGTGGCTGCTGTGGTCGTCGGTGTTCATCAACATCTTCACCAACCTGACGCTCAACTCGGCGCTCTTCCAACTGGGCTATTCCACCACGAACATCATCGTGGGCGAACTGACCGTTATCATCGTCGAAACGCTGTGGTACTTCTATTTCCTGCGCAGCTGGCCGAGGGCCTTCGCTTACAGCCTGCTGTGCAACGTAGCCAGCCTCAGCTTAGGCATGCTGCTACAGGCAGCCTATGCCTACTTTGTCAGCCCGTGAAAAAAGACAGATAATTATTAACCCAAAAACCAGAAGAAATGATACTATTAGACGTACTTCCCTACCCCACCCACCGCAAAGTCATCATTGACACACTGAGCCAGCAGGAGTTCTCTGACACCATCCGCCTCGCTGAGGAGACAGGCATGAGCAACGGCGCCTCGCCCATGCTCAACTGGACCATCCCCGCCATCCTGGCAGCCCTGGCCACATGCCTCATCTTCATCGTGCTTTATCGTCGGCGCATCATCGGTAGCGAACAGAAAGTGAGAGCCTGAGAAGCCCCTCCTCCCTACTGCTGCATGTCGTGCAGCTTCTTGTAGTAGCCATCCATGCTGAGCAGTGCTTCATGAGTGCCGCGTTCCACGATGCGGCCCTCATGGAGCACGCATATTTCATCGGCATTCTTGATGGTGCTCAGCCGGTGGGCAATGGCCACGGTGGTGCGCGTCTTCATCAGCCGCTCCAGGGCGTCCTGCACCAGTCGCTCACTCTCGGTATCAAGGGCACTGGTGGCCTCGTCGAGGATAAGGATGGGCGGATTCTTCAGAATGGCACGGGCTATGCTGATGCGCTGTCGCTGACCGCCAGAGAGGCGTCCGCCACGGTCGCCGATGTTCGTGTCGAAGCCCTGCTCCGACTGCACGATGAAGTCGTAGGCATTGGCAATCCTTGCCGCCTCAGCAATCTGCTCCTCGCTGGCATTGTCAACGCCGAAGGAGATGTTGTTGCGGAACGAGTCGTTGAAGAGGATAGCCTCCTGGTTCACGTTGCCGATGAGCTGTCGCAGGTCATGCACACCCAGGTCCTTCACGTTGATGCCGTCGATGAGCACCTCGCCCTCCTGCACGTCGTAGTAGCGGGGAATCAGGTCCACGAGCGTCGACTTTCCGCCGCCGCTCTGTCCCACAAGCGCCACCGTCTTCCCCTTGGGTATGACGAGGTTGATGTCTCTTAGAATCCACTGTTCGCCGTAGCGGAAAGACACATTCCGGAACTCAATCTGGTGCTCGAAGGAGCCGATGTGCTGCGGTTGCTCCGGTTCCCTGATGTTGTTCTCGGCTTTCAGGATTTTGTCGATGCGCTCCATCGAAGCCAGGCCCTTGGGAATGTTGTAGCCAGCCTTCGAGAAGTCCTTCAGCGGCTGGATGATGCTGTAGAGGATGACCATATAGTAGATGAACGACGGGCCGGTGATGGCCTTGTTGTTCAGCACCAGAATGCCGCCAAACCACAGCACGATGATGATCATCACCGTGCCGAGGAACTCGCTCATCGGGTGCGCCATCGACTGCCGGATGTTCACGCGCATGATGTCGTTGCGATAGTGCGAGTTCACCTGGTCGAAGCGTCGGTTCATCTTCTCCTCGGCGCAGAAAGCCTTGATGATGCGCAGTCCGCCCAGCGTCTCCTCCACCTGGCTCATCGTGTCGCTCCAGAGCGCCTGCGCCTCGATGCTGCGTCGTTTCAGCTTGCGCCCCACCAGTCCCATGAACCATCCGAAGACGGGCACGAAGACGATGGTGAAGAGCGTCAGCTGCCACGACACGAAGAGCAGCGTGCCGAAGTAGACCACGATGAGGATGGGGTTCTTGAACAGCATGTCGAGGCTCGACATGATACTCGACTCCACCTCCTGCACGTCGCCGCTCATGCGGGCGATGATGTCGCCCTTGCGCTCCTCGCTGAAGAAGCCCAGCGGCAGCGAGGTAATCTTCTGGTAGAGCTGGTTGCGGATGTCGCGCACCACGCCCGTCCGGATGGGGATGATGGTGGCCGATGAGAGAAAGTAGGCCCCCGTCTTCATGGCCGTGGTCACGGCGAGGAACAGCCCTATGAAGAGCAGCGTCGTCGTCTGTCCGTAGTCAGCTATCAGGCAGTTCACCCCATAGTTCATGTTGTTCATCAGCACGTCCTGAACGTTGCCCCAGTCCCAGGCCATCCACGACGTGGCCACCTCCGTATCGCCCGTCTGGAAGAGTATCTGCAGGATGGGGATGAGCGCCGCAAAGGAGAAGATGTTGAGCAGCGCCGACAGGATGTTGAACACCACCGAAGCCACCAGGTATTTCTTATAAGGAGGCACGAATCGCCTCAGAACTTGCAGGAATTCTTTCATCGTTCATCAATTTGGCTGCAAAGTTACGAAAAAAACGAGCGAAACGAAAAGGAAAACCTGTTTTTCTTTTCATTTCCGAGTACCAGCAAATTGTTCTTCAGGAATCAGATGGCTCTTAATGGCATCAGTATGAATATGGTAGTTGATCTTGAATAGTTCTCTCTTTGCCGTCCACATAGCCAAAGAGGCCGACTACTTTTTGCATTATTGTACATAAATGCCGCATAACTTCGACTTAATTTCAAGTCAGAAGTTCGACTAAACGGGGGCATATAGCGATGCGTCGATTTTCCTTTGTTTTCAACATTTCAGCCATGTCGCAGTCATTAGTTCGACTAAACTTCGACTAAAAGTTCGACTAAACTTCGACTAAAACCCACTTCTTCTTTTCTGTTAGTCTAATGACTCCCTGTTTCTTCAGTGCAGACAGCATATTACCAATCTTCCTTATCTTTTGTTCCTCTGTAAGCACATCAGACAACTTGGATTGCAACAGCGTATTAAGTTCTGCTCTTGTGGCTCCGCCAAATGAGCGCAGATACTGAATTATCATGTCTTTGAAATGGAGGTCATTGAAACTCTTGTTCCGAATATACTCCGTCTTTAATTCCTTGTCATCAACAGTCTTGGCGGTATAAGCAGATAGGAACAGCTTTGGATAACGCCCCTCGACAAGATGTAGTTTGCGCAAACGTGAGGCAATATCCTTGTCAATCTTTTCATGCTTTTGCACCATGTCAAGTGCAATACAGTCGTATAGCGACAGGTCTGGATTGGCTTTCAACAAACGGTAATACTGCTCATTGATAAGTTTACCGTATATCTTAACCGTTACCTCCTTCTTAGCTTGGTCTATCTGATAGTCAGGCATGGGGAAGAAACGTTTCTGCTGTTCGGTGAACACCTTCCGTATTCCACGACCAATAGTGTCGATCATATTGAAGTTCACCATTCCTTGGCAAAGTGCATAGTTGGGTTCTTTGGTATCCCTCCACGAGACACTTAATAGTCTCGCGGCACCTCCCTTCTCTGCAAGCACGACTTTGATGCGATTAATGTCTTTGTCCATAATGGATTTCTATTGTTCTTGGTACAAAGTTATTCATTTTCTCTGAAAGAACGCACACAACGTCCAAATATTTAGCAAATAATCACATTTTAATGTTATTATCCCTACTTTTCCACATACTTTTCCTGATATTTTATCGTTTATTCTATCACATTGCGCATCATTTGCGCTAACTCCCTGTATCGTGCAAAGAGGAACTTGTCCGTCAGTCCGTCCTTGTATGCCCTACGGCAAGCCAGTTTCAGATAGGTGCAATATTTATAGGCTGTAGCAAGTGGTGAGCAGAACGGTTGCGAGTGTTCAAAATTTCCTTAAAATTCCTAAAATGAAAAGTTCAGAATTTCGGAGCAATTTAGAGTGAAAAATGGGCGTTTCGGACCGTTTTGGGCCGTTTTCGTCGGACGAGAAGGTTGGAAAATGGTGGCGGAAGGGCCAAAAATGGCACAAACCGGGTGGTTTTGTGCAGCTTTTTTCGCGTTTTTTGGCTCGTTTCTCGCGTTTTTGAGCACGCCAAATTTTCAAAAGGCGTTGACTTTTGAAAATTTGGCGTTGACTTTTGAAAGCGAAAAGGCAGCAAATTTTGAAAAATTTAACTTAATCGTCTGTTGCTTAGACTGTTAGCAAACCCTCTCAAAACTCGCGTTTTTTCAGCCAAAAAGTTTTCTCGCGCGAAAAAGTGGCCTATTTTTGAGGGGTGAGTATTCATTTTTACCTTAAAATTAATTAATATTAAGATTCCTCACAGGGTGTGATGCATCATCGTTTATGATAGTAACAGCCCCCACCCCTACCCCTCCCCTTGAAGGGAGGGGAAAGGCTTCGGGTAGGCGACCGAAGGTCGGGAATGGGTCAGGGGTGGGCCAAAAGCATTTACGTCAGGAATTTTTCTTGTAGCTGACGACGGCCCAGCAGCCCATGACGACGGCGAAGGCAGCGAGGGCCAGCACCTGGTGGGCGATGCTGCTGAAGTCGCCTCCCCGGACAAAGACCGTGCGGATGGCATCGATGAAATAGTGCATGGGGTTGACGTAGGTGGTGGCGTAGGACCAGTCGGGCATGGAGCGCGTGGGTGTGAAGAGGCCGCTGAGCAGCAGGAGACAGACGACGAAGAACCACATGACGAAGATGGCCTGCTGCATGGTGTCGCTGTAGTTGGAGATGATGAGTCCCAGCGACGAGAAGAACAGCGCCAGCAGCATGGCCAGCACGTAGACCAGCCACAGCGGTCCCTGGCAGGTGATGCCGTAGACGGCCCACGACAGCAGCAGGCAGACGGTGACGATGAAAAGGGCAATGAGCCAGTAGGGGATGAGCTTCGACAGGATGAAGGCCCACTTCGGGACGGGCGTGACGTTGATTTGCTCGATGGTGCCCGTCTCCTTCTCGCCCACGATGTTCAGTGCAGGCAGGAAGCCGCACATGAGCATCATCACGATGGCCAGCAGGGCGGGAATCATGAAGACCTTGTAGTCGAGGTGCTTGTTGTAGAGGCTGAGGACGGAGGGGGGAGCAGGCTGCTTGGGCTGCGATGGCATCGCAGCATACCTGACGGAGGACTGGAGGAGCTGCGAGAGGTAGGCGGCACCGATGGAGCCCTTGGTGCCGTTGACGGCATTGGCGGCAATGAGGGCCTTGCCGTCGCGCATTTCGAGGATGATGTCGCTGCGGCTCTGTTCGATGTCGGCGAGTGCCTCGGAATAGGTGGGCTTCTGGCCGTTGAAGACGAAATAGCGGCTCTGCCCGATGCTATGAACGATGCGCTGCGACTGGGTGGTGCGGTCCAGGTCGACCACGGAGATGCGGATGTTCTTCACCTCCTGGTTCATCACCCACGGCATGACACACATAATCATGACGGGGAACAGGAAGATGAGCCGCGGCAAAAAGGCATTGCGGCGTATTTGCAGGAATTCCTTCTGGATGAGATATTTTATCATGGCGGGAGACGAAATTTTAGGATGACGGCTTAGCGATGCCCGAAGGCTCACTCCAGCCTCGTTTTGAAGCTCTTCAGCGAGATGGCGAGCAGCAGGAGCGTCATGCCCGAGAGGATGGCCACCTCGCGTGCCACCTCGCCAAAGCCCACGCCCATGATCATCAGCTTGCGCATGGCCTCGATGTAGTAGCGGGGCGGAATCACGGCCGAGAGCCACTGCAGGACAGCCGGCATCGACTCGATGGGGAAGAGCATGCCCGAGAGCATGACGATGGGCATGAGCAGCACCATGGCCGAGAGCAGCAGGGCCACCAGCTGGCTCTGTGCGACGTTCGAGATGAGCAGTCCCAGCGACAGCGCCAGCAGGATGTAGATGGTGCTGACGGCGAAAATCCAGAACAGTGAGCCTGCCAGGGGAACGCCCAGCACGAAGCGGGCCATGAACAGGATGCTGACGAGGATGACAAAGGCCAGCACCAGATAGGGCACGGCCTTGGCCACGATGATCATGAGCGGCCGGACGGGCGAGACGAGCAGCACCTCCATCGTGCCTTTCTCTTTCTCGCGCACTATCGAGATGGAGGTCATCATGGCGCAGACGAGCATCAGCAGCATGCCCATGATGGCAGGCACGAAGTTGTAGGCCGACTTCATCTGCGGGTTGTACAGCAGTCTGAGCGACACGTCCCCCGTGCCTTGTCCAAGGCGAGGGGAACTGCCGACGGGCTGCGCAAGGATAGCCTGTGCGTAGGTCGTCCACTGCTGGGCCATGTTGGGGTCGCTGCCATCGACGATGATTTGCCACTGGGCAGTGCTCGCACCACTTGCGACAGTGGGCACCAGGCCCATGTCGGCCTGCTGGTTGCGGATGAGCCGCTCAGCCTTCTGAGGCGTGGCCACGGTGGCCGTGACGTTGAAGTATTCCGATGCCGCCAGTCGGTTTATTGCCTGCTGGCTCTGAGGATTCATCTGCGAGGTGACCACCGCTACGCGCACATTCTTCACGTCGTTGGTGATGGCGAAGCCGAAGAGCAGCATCAGCACGATGGGCATGCCGAAGAGGATGAGCATCGTGCGGCGGTCGCGCAGGATGTGGCGGGCTTCCTTCTGTACAAAACTTACGAACTCTTTCATACGCTTCAGTTAGTCGCTACTGCGGGTAGCTTGTCGGGCTAAGTAGGTAAACACATGGTCCATGTCGGGCTGGTGGAATCGCTGCTTCAGCTCGTCGGGGGTTCCGAGGGCGCTGATTTTGCCGTCGACCATGATGGAGATGCGGTCGCAGTATTCCGCCTCGTCCATGTAGTGCGTGGTCACGAAGACGGTGATGCCACGGGCGGCAGCGTCGTAGATGAGCTCCCAGAACTGCCGGCGCGTGGCAGGGTCCACGCCGCCGGTGGGCTCGTCGAGGAACACCACGCCCGGCTCGTGGAAGATGGAGACGGAGAAAGCCAGCTTCTGCTTCCAGCCGAGCGGTAGCGACGACACGAGGTCGTTCTTGTGGTCGGAAAACTGCAGCCGCTGCAGCAGCTCGTCGGTCTTGCGGGCAATCTCCTTGTCGTTCATGCCGTAGATGCCGGCGAAGAGGCGGATGTTCTCGGCGACGGTCAGGTCTTCGTAGAGCGAGAACTTCTGCGACATATAGCCTATGTGCTTCTTTATCTGCTCGTGCTCGGTGCGTATGTCGTAGCCCACGACGGTGCCCGTGCCGCTGGTCGGCTGGTTCAGGCCCGTCAGCATGTGCATGGCCGTGGTCTTGCCTGCGCCGTTGGCCCCGAGGAAGCCGAAAATCTCTCCCCGCTTCACGCTGAACGAGATGTCGTCGACGGCGTGGAACGAGCCGAAGGCCTTCACCAGGTGCTGCACCTCGATGACGTTCTCGGTTTGTTGCGACTCAGTCGCAACAGACGGTGAAATGGGGGGCGGGTTGAAGATGTCCTTGAACCGGGTGAGGATGGCGTCGGGGGTGCCGATACCGCGCAGCTGGCCGTGGTCGAGGAAGGCCACGCGCTCGCAGCGACGCACCTCGTCGAGATAGGGCGTTGAGGCGACGATGGTGATGCCGCGCTCCTTCAGCGAGCCGAGCATGTCCCACAGCTCCTTGCGGCTCACGGGGTCAACGCCCGTCGTCGGTTCGTCGAGGAAGAGCACGCTGGGCGAGTGCACCAGGGCACAGCTCAGCGCCAGCTTCTGCTTCATGCCCCCTGAAAGCGCCCCAGCCTTGCGGTCGCGGAAGCGCTCTATCTGCTGATAGATGGCCTTGATGGAGTCGTAGCCCGCCTCAACGGTGGTGCCGAAGAGCTTGGCGAAGAACTGCAGGTTCTCACTGACGGTCAGGTCCTGGTAGAGCGAGAAGCGGCCCGGCATGTAGCCCACGCGGCGCCGAATCGCCTTCATCTGGCTGACGGTGTCGAAGCCATCGACGGCGGCGGTGCCCTCGTCGGGCAGCAGTAGCGTGCAGAGGATACGGAACATCGTGGTCTTGCCAGCGCCGTCGGGGCCTATCAGCCCGAAGACCTCACCTTTGCCCACGGTGAACGACACATCGCTGAGTGCCTGCACCTTGCCGTAACGCTTGCTGACGTTCTTTACTTCAATCGCATTCATGGCCACAAATTCTTCACTTATCACTTATCACTCATCACTCATCACTTATCACTTATCACTAAACAAGACTTCCCCGTACATGCCAATCTTGGCGTAGCCGTCGTTCTTGAAGGCAATCTTCACGGCATAGACCAGGTCGGCACGCTCGTCATCGGTGAGGATGGTCTTAGGCGTGAACTCGCTGCGACTACTAATCCAGCTGACCGTTCCGTCGTATTCCTTCCGCTGTCCGTCGCCATAGTCGGCGAACACCCGGGCCTTCTGTCCCACCTTGATGCGCTGCAGCTGGGCCGAGGTGACGTAGGCACGAATGAACATGTTCTCGATATCGGCCACCTTCATCAGCGGTTTTCCCACGGCCACGAACTCGCCCTGCTCCACATATTTCTCTAAGACTGAGCCGTCGATGGGAGCCACTACGTGGCATTTGCCGAGCTGGTCGCGCAGCTGGCTCACCTGCACGTCGGCAGTGGCCATCTGTGCGTTGAGCGTCGACAGCTGCGTGCTGAGCGACGACACCTGCGCGTCGAGCTGGCGCCTGAGCACCTGCACCTGCGAGGCGGCATCGTCGAGCATCTTTCTCGGAGCGGCCCCGTCGGCCACCAGCTCCTCATAGCGGCGCTGCTCCGTCTGGGCCTTGGCCAGCTGCTGGCGCGTGACGGCAATCTGCCGTTCCATGTCGGGCTTCTGACTCTGGTAGACCTGCTTCGTGGCATCTAACTGCTGTATCTTCAGCCATATCTGTGTGGTGTCCACCAGTCCTACCTCCTGGCCCTGGGCTATGTTGTCGCCCTCGCTGACGCTGAAGGCGAGCAGCGTCCCGCTCTGCTCTGCCGAGACGATGGTCTCGATGGCCTCGAAGGTGCCCGTGGCGTCGTACTCCTTTTCCTCGTTCCCGCAAGCGCCGAGCATCAGCACTGCACCTGCCATCAACAATAATTTCTTCATATCGCGTGTCTCTTTTTTTTATTTGTTCGTTGTGTACTTCAACTCGTAGATTTGCCTCAGCATCTCAATCTCGTGTATCGACTGCTGCACCCTGGCGGCGTTCTCCTGATTGATTTCGCGCAGCAGGTCGTTCACGTCGATGATGCCGTGAGCCAGCTTCGACTCGGCCGCCTTGCGCACGGCAGCACGCAGCGAGATAATCTCCTCGTCGTCGGCCATCAGCTTGCGATAGCGGCCGATGCTCTCGTCCTGCTGAATCTGCTCCAGCTGGTTGTTGAAGAGGAACACCTCGCGGCTGGTCTCCGTCAGCTCGCGCTGCAGCTGAATCCTGGCCTTGTCGTTCTTGCGGGTGTAGAGCGCCCCGATGTTCCACGAGAGACGTGCACCGATGATGCCGTTGAGCGACCACTGGCGGTGCATCATGTCGTCGAACAGGTTCAGGCCGGGATAGCCGTAAAAGCCCTGGGCAAAGATGCCGAGCTTCGGCTTCAGCGCGGCGTCGAGCCCTTTCTCCTGCGCGTTGAGCAGCCCTATCTGGGCATCGAGCGCCTTCAGCTCAGGGCGGATGGCCGACTGTTGCTGTGATACGGCAACATACTGGACGGGCTTCGCCACCTTGCCGACCTCTATCCCACAGAACACGCCGAGCATCCTGGCCACCGTCTGCCGCTGCGCCTGCAGGTTGGTCAGCTGCTGCGCCACGTTCAGCCGTTCGGCCTTCACGTTCAGGTAGTCGCTCTCGGCCGCCGTTCCGCCTTTCAGCATCGATGCCAGCTTCCGCTCGTTGCCACTCAGCAGTTCCTGTAGGTCACGGTTCAGCACAATCTGCTCGTCGAGCAGCAACAGCGAGAAGTACATCTCGTTGACGCGCTTACGAACATTATATATATTTACCTCGTTCTGGGCCTCCTCCACCCTACCCTGCTGGCGGGCGATGGCTTTCTGGCTGCTGATGGCGCCACCGTCGTAGACGGTCTGGCTGATGTCGATGCCCACGCGGTACTGGTCTTTCTTCAGCCCCTGCATGTTGATGTCCAGCTGCTGATACATAGCCTGCATCTGCTCCGGGAAGGCCGTCACGTCGCTCTGATAGGTTGCCTGAGCCGAGGCCGACACCTGCGGCAGCCACCCTTTCTGGATGTTTTCCACCGTCAGCGCCGTTGTCTGCTCAATGAGGCCATACTGTCTGATGAGCGGATAGTTCCGCTCCGCCGCCTGCTGGCATTCCTCCAGCGTCTGCCCCAGCGCTGTGATGCTTGCGGCAGCCAAGACAATCATCAGGATTCCTTTCTTCATCATACTATATTTTGCATTTTTTTCGTACTGCAAATATACATCAAAATCTTCATATCTCAGTTATCAATTTGTATGAAAAGATGATGAATTTGTACGATTTCCATGCCCTTCTTGCCTGTATCTCGCCAAAAAGCACTAATTTTGCAACCAAATCGTACAAATCAGCAATGTTCACCGTCTATGGCCAATACCAAGAACATCATCTATTTCTCTGTTGACAGTGTCGACCTGCGGGAGGTGGCAGGCACCGAAAGCCGCATTTTCAACAACGACGACATCAGCATCATCCTGAATGGCAGCCCTTCGGAAAGCCCCTTCCTGCACGAGGGACAGCTCTACCAGCTTCCCGAACCGCGCCTGCTCATCGTCACCGCCGGCGAGGCCGACGTCCACCTGGACCTTGAGCAGTGCCACTTTGCACAGGGAACAGTCGTCGTCACCACGCCCGACATGATGCTGGAGTTTAAGCGATGCAGCTCCGACGCCATGCTCTGCGGCCTTGTCGTGAAAGGGGGCCAGCTCCACATAGACGAGTGCATGGTGGTGAGCACCAGCCCCCGCGACTACGCCCAGCTGCTCCGCATGCTTCACCTCGTGTGGGACATCGCAAGCGCGATGCCCTTCCGCCGCGACACGGTGAACCAGATGGTGGCAACCATGGTGAGCAACATCAGGCACATCAAGCAGGAGTCGGAACGCCAGGAGCCAGCAGCCAGCCCCTCGCGCAGCCAGCAGCTGTTCCAGCAGTTCAAGACGCTCGTGAGCCGCCACGCCCACCGTGAGCGCTCCATCCCCTTCTATGCCGAGCAGCTCTGCGTCACGCCCCACCACCTCTCGGCGGTCGTCAGCCGAGCCAGCGGGCACAGCGTCATGTACTGGGTCAACCGCGCCGCCATCCTCAGGGCCAGAGTGCTGCTCAACACCACCGACCTGATGACCTACCAGATTGCCGAGCGCCTCAACTTCCCCAACGCACCCGCCTTCAGCCATTTCTTCAAGAGAGAGACGGGAATGACGCCTAAGAAATACAGGGAGGAGACGAATAAACGGTACGTTTAGCTTCGCGGAAAAGACTTTTCACCTGGGAGCGAAAAGAAAATTGGCTTTTTCTTTCCGCTTCTCTCACTTATTTCGTAACTTTGCAGCCATCAAGCTGAAAGCAGCAAAATGTCTGGAACAAGGACAAGATTGCAGCACCACAAAACCTCATAATCACAAAAAAACGAAGCTGAAATGGAACGTGTGAATATAGCCGTCTTTGCCTCGGGCAGCGGAACGAACTGCGAGAACCTGATCAAGTTTTTTGAGCACCGTGACACCGCTCGCGTGGCACTGGTGGTGAGCAACAAGGCCGAAGCCCGCGTGCTGGAGCGGGCCACGCGGCTGGGCGTGCCCAGCGTGGTGGTGACGAAGGCCGAGCTGCAAAGCCCCGAGGCGGTGATGCCGCTGCTGGAGAAACATCACGTTGGCTTCATCGTGCTGGCGGGCTTCCTGCCGCTGGTGCCCAACTATCTGATTGAGGCTTTCCCGCAACGGATAGTGAACATCCACCCGTCACTGCTGCCGAAGTATGGCGGCAAGGGCATGTGGGGCCACCACGTGCACGAGGCAGTGAAAGCAGCTGGCGAAAGGGAAACGGGCATGACGGTGCACTACGTGACACCTCAGTGCGACGAGGGCGACATCATCGCGCAGTTCCGTGTGGCAATCTCGCCCGACGACACCGCCGACGACATCGCCGCCAAGGAGCACGTGCTGGAAATGGAGCACTTCCCACAGGTGGTGGAGCAGCTGATTGCCAAGGTCTGACACGGGTTTTATATCTGGGCACGGTCTGTCACGGTTTTTTATCATCTTTTTTTGAATAATCTTGACAAAAAGGCCATTTTTGGCCTCTATATTTCGAAAATTCTTCACGAAAAAACTTTTGGACGAAAAAACGCGTGTTTTTTGAGAATTTGCTAAATAGCTGATTGTCAGTTGGTTGATTTGATTTTAGCAAAAAAGGGGGTTCGTTGAGAAAAAAAAGTCAACGCCTTTTGAAAATTTGGCGTTGACTTTTGAAAATTTGGCGTGCTTACAAAAACGCAAAAAGTAGCAAAATAGAAGCGAAAAACGTGCACAAAAGTAGGGTCTGTGTGCAAATTTTGGCCTTCTGAGCCTTGATTTTTCATCGGGCGAAGGCTAAAGAAGGGTCCAAAACGGCCATTTTTCGCTCCAGAATGCTTCGCCGCCGTGAAGCAATTTTTTTGTGAAAGTTTTTGACATTTTTACAAGTAAACGAACATAATTAGCTTATATATTCAGATGATTTTGATTTGTTACTTACTATTTTAGCCGTGCCTTCATCCAACTGAGGCATTTCGCCTGACTGCTGGAGAAGCGCCAGTGGCCGCTCGTGGGCGTCACGTCCTTCTCTTTCGGAGCCATGATGGCGTTCCATGCCGCCCACACGCTGGTGGGCGAACAGGTGTCGTCGCTGTAGCCCCAGCTCATGAAGGTGGGCACGCGCAGCCTACGGGCGAAGTTCACCACATCGAAATACTTCAGCGTCTCGACGGCCTGCTCCTGGGGAATGTTCACGCGACTGTCGCGGCTGTAGTCAGTGAAATACTTCGGCCATCCGCCTGCCCGCTGATGGAGGAAGCCCATGAGGTCGCAGAGGGCAGGATAGAAGGGTGCACACAGGGTCACCTTGTCGCTCAGCGCAGCAGTGACGATGGTCAGTGCCCCACCCTGCGAGCCACCAGTGACGATGACATTGCGCCCATCCCATTCGGGCAGCGAGCAGAGGAAATCGACGGCACGGGCACATCCCACGTAGACATCCTTATAATAGAACGAGTCGGGCGAACTGATACCGCGTGTCGGATAGCCGTCGCACTTCTGCTGGCGCAGGCGGTTGTATTCGTCGTCGGGCAACAGCTGGTCGTTGTCGTGAATCTCTATCTTCAAGTAGATGCAGCCCTCGCGGGGGAAGTAGTCGCTGGGAGAAATCTTCTGGCTTCCGGCACCGGGGGGAACGAGGACAACGGGATAGCGTTTAGTGTTGAGTGATGAGTCCTTGGAAACGGGCATGGTCAGATATCCCTGCATCCACTTGTTCTTCCCTACGTGCAGGCGGACAAGGCGGGTGACGAACTGCTCGGTGGTAGCATCGGGAATGGGGGTGTACTGCGGTTCCAGCGGCACGCGGCGAGCCTCCTTCAGCGCCTGCTGCCAGAAGCGGTCGAAGTCATCGGGCATCGGCGTGAACGACGCAATCTGCTCGGGGTCGAAGGCCACCTTCACCAGGTCGGCATGCTTCTTCCCATCGGCCACATACTCATACTGACAGGCCAGGAAGCCCGGCTCACGGAGCGTGCCCATGCGCACGATGGCCTCGCCACCCACGAACGTGGTGCTGTCCCACCGTGCAGGCAGCAGCATCTCTGGTCCCACACGGTAGCGCAGCGTGACGCCATCAAGAGGTACGCCGCCCTGACGGGCCTGCAGGCGCAGCGTGGCCGGCTGGCCCAGGCGATAGTGGCTGTCGGCATGGTCGGGCACGGCAATGGCCTCAACGAAGTCCTTGCGAGGATTGCCAAACTCCTGCTGGAACTTCTGGGCACGCAACGAAGAGGTTGCGGCAGCCAGCAGACAGAGCGTTAGAACGAGTTTTCGCATACGGGAAAAGCTTTAAGTGATCATTTAATAATAACTTGGTACAAAAAAAAATTAAACACAGAGGTACAGAGACACAGAGATAATCATTCTTCACTCTCTGCTCAGTCAGTAAAACTCTGTATCTCTGTGTCTCTGTGTTTATTAAAACCATACCAATTTTTACGGTTATTTATAGCTGCAAAGGTACAAAATACATCTGAGGTTTGAGGTTTGAAGCCTGAGATTTGCGACGGGCAGTTAGGCTTATTTAACATTCTGGCGAAAAAACCTCAAACCTCGAACCCTAAATCTCAAATTTATGTAGTACCTTTGCAGCCAACTTCCAGACATGGAGGGAATCCACCTTGTTATGTAGCTATTATGGAAAGACCAACAAAAGCATCCATCGGGCGAGAATTCCGCGACTACGTGATGATTACCATCGCCATGCTCTCCTACTGCATAGGCTGGGCGGTGTTCCTGCTGCCCAACAACATCACCACGGGCGGCGTGGCCGGTGTGACCAGCATCCTCTACTGGGCGACGGGCATCCCCGTGCAGTTCTCCTATTTCGTCATCAACGCCATCCTGCTGCTCTTCGCCCTCAGGATCCTGGGCTGGCGGTTCTGCGTGAAGACCATCTACGCCGTCACCGTGCTCACCGTCGCCGTGGGCATCGTCACGTCGCACTATCATGGCCATCTGCTCAGCGACCAGCCCTTCATGGCCGCCATCATCGGCTCGGTGTTCTGCGGCTGCGGCGTCGGCCTGGGGCTTGCCAACAACGGCTCCACGGGCGGCACCGACATCATTGCAGCCATTGTGAACAAATACCGCGACGTCTCGCTCGGCCGCGTCATCCTCATCTGCGACGTCATCATCATCTCCAGTTCCTACTTCGTGCTGAAAGACTGGGAGAAGGTCATCTATGGCTACGTGGTGCTCTACGTCACAGCCTTCTGCATTGACCAGGTGGTGAACTCGATGCGCCGGTCCGTGCAGTTCTTCATCATTAGCGACAAGTATCGTGAAATAGGCGAGCGCATCAACCGCGAGCCCCATCGCGGTTGCACCACCATCGACGCCCACGGCTTCTACAGCGGAAAGGAAGTGAAGATGCTGTTCGTGCTGGCAAAGCGGCGGCAGAGCGACGTTATCTTCCGCATTATCAACGAGATAGACCCCACGGCCTTCGTCTCGCAGAGTGCCGTCATCGGTGTCTATGGCGAGGGCTTCGACCGCTTCAAGGTTCGGCGGAAGATAGCAAAGAAGAACGAATGACCTTCACCTTGCGCTTCTTCACCTTCTGCGTGGCATGCTCGTAGAAGACGGGACGCTCGTCGGGGTGAAGGAGTGACAACTTCACATTTTTCAAGAGGATATTCTCGGCATGGCTGATGCTGAATCCCCAGGCCGGCTGTATGCCATGTGCCGAGGGTTCGGGATAGCCGTTGCGCTCACCACCGCGGTTAATCGCAGCCGTGCCGTTCCCCGCGAAGAAGAAGGGGTTGCTGCCCCGCTGCTGCGCAACATCATCGAGGGAGATGCCGCCTCGGAAGCGCACGCTGAGGTCACGTATTGTGACGTTCGTCACGGGATGGCCCTCAATGCCAGCAATGAGGCAGGCGTAGCGGCTGTCGGCATCATCGACGCTGACACGGCTGATGCTGATGTCGCTCACCGTGGAGAAGGGCGTACCCTCAGGTGCCCGCATGCGGTCGCCCAGGCGGATGTAGATAGGCGAATTGCAGATGTCGGTCATCGTCAGGTCGCTTACCTCAATGCGCTCCATCGGTGCTCCATCCACGGTCTCCAGCGCCAGCCCGCGACAATGGGTGAACGTACAGCGGCGGATGGTGATGTCGGTAAATCCACCGTTGCTCTCCGTGCCCAGCTTGATGCGGCCAGTGGGGCCATCGCCGTCAGGGGCTTTCTCGGTCTTCGTGGTACGCTGCCCGCTGAGCATCGTCCCCACGTCGAAGCCGCTCACTTGGCAATCCTCAATCAGCACGTTAGCCGTAGGTTTCATGCGTCCCAGGGCATAAGAGCACTTCAGCACGATGGCATCGTCGTTGACGGTGTTCACTCGGCATCCCCTCACTACCACACGCTCGCAACAGTCAATGTCGAAGCCGTCGCGGTTGGTGTCGGCATTGACGTTCTCGATGAGCAGGTCGTCGACGCCAGTGAGCAGCAGGGCGAAGTGCCCGCAGTTGAGGAAGCTGAGGTCGCGAATGACGACGCCACGGCAGTCGCGCATGGCCAGTGCCTTGTTGGCCGTGGTCTGCCCTGTGGCGCTCTTGCGCTGCCCACCACGGGTGAGCACGTCGCTGCCATCGATAAGTCCCTCGCCCTCCAGCACCACGTCGTGCAGGTTTTCACCCCATAGCAGCGAGTTGTGCCAGTGGCTGTGGCCGAAGTCCTGATAGCGCGAGGCGTTGGGCTCGGCCTCGTCGTAGCCCGTGCTGTCGGTGGGCGCGGCTGCCTTCAGTATGGCACCACGCTCAAGGCGCAGCGTCACGCCGCTCTGCAGATGCACAGAGTAGCAGAGATAGGTGCCTGGCGTGAGCACCACCGTGCCGCCCCCTTGGCTGGCAGCTTGCAGCAGGGCGGCATTGATGGCCGGTGAGTCGATGTGGCGTCCGTCGCCCACGGCTCCGAAGTCTTTCACATTGATGGCCTGCGCGAAGAGACAGACGGTGAGGAGCGCAGAGATTATCATTGATTTCTTCATGCTAACTATTCTTTTTAACCTCTGAGGGGAGGATTCCAAATTCTTTCTTGAACACCTCGCGGAAATGGGTCATCTGGTTGAAGCCCGTCATCATGGCAGCCTGGGTGACGTTGTAATCGCCGGTCTGCAACAGCTGGTAGCTGTGGCGCAGTTTCCGCTTGCGCACATACTCCTTGGCGGTAAGCCCGGTGAGGGCCTTCACCTTGCGGTAGAAGGTGCTGTGACTCATAGCCATCTTGTCGGTGAGGAATGCCATGTCGATATCGGTCTGCATGATGTTCTCCTCGACGACGGCGTTCAGGCGCTCCAGGAACTGGCGGTCCAGGGGGCTGAGGGCAGCGTCCTCCCGCCCGGTGCTGACGCTTGGCAGGGCCGTGCGGGAAGGAGTCAACAGGTCGGTAGCGGCTGGGGGTGCCGCCGCAATCCTCTCGGCCAGTCGGCGTCGGCTGGTCAGCAGGTTCTTGATGCGGCTCTCCAGCAGTTTGGCAGTGAAGGGTTTCGTCAGGTAGGAGTCAGCACCGCTGTCGTAACCCTCCAGCTTGTCTTCCTCGGCATCCTTGGCAGTGAGCAGGATGATAGGTATGTGGCTGGTGCAGATGTCGCCCTTGAGCTGGCGCGTCAGCTCAATGCCGTTCATCACGGGCATCATGATGTCGCTGACGATGATGTCGGGCATGTGCTCCTTCGCCATTCTGACGCCCTCGGCACCATCAGCAGCCTGTAGGATGCGGTAGTCTTCGCCCAACGAGTCGGCGATATACTGGCGGATGTCGTCGTTGTCTTCCACGATGAGCAACAGCGGCGACGTTTCCTCCACGTCTTCCAGCAGGTCTTCCGTTCCCTCCTGCTCGCCGTCGGCAGTCACCGACGGGAGAGGAGTGGCGTTTTCTTCCACATCCTCCTTGTGCAAAGCGTTGGGATAGGTGTTGTCCGTGGCGAGGCTCAACGTGAAGCGGCTACCCTTGCCCTCCTCGCTCTCCACGAAGAGCTGCGCCTCGTGCAGGTCGGCCAAGGCTTTCACCAGTGCCAAACCGATGCCCGTACCCGAGGCTTGGTGGCTGCCTTTCGCCTGATAATAGCGGTCGAAGATGTGGGGCAGTGCGTCGGCGGCAATGCCATAACCCGTGTCGGCCACGCTGATGAGCATCGCACCGCTGTCGTCGGCCTTCACGCTGACGGTGATGCTGCCCTGCGGGGTGTACTTGCTGGCGTTGGATAGTAAATTGCTCAGCACGGTAGTGATAATCTCAGAGTCGAAGTAGACAGGAGGCAGTCCGTTGGCGATGTCCTCACTGATGGTCACCTTCGGATTGGGGTTCAGTTCCTTATAGTTCAGCACTATCTCCTTGACGAACATCCCCAAGTCGCCACGAGCCACGGTCAGGCGGCGATTCTGCGTCTGCGTCTTGCGGAACTCCAGAATCTCATTGATGAGGTCGCGCAGGCGAAAGGCACTCTTATTGATGAGTTCCACCTTCTTTCGACTGTGGGCGCTGAGTTGTTTGTCGAGGGTGAGGTCCTCGAGGGGACCGAGGATGAGCGTGAGCGGCGTGCGCAGCTCGTGGGTGATATTGGTGAAGAAACGAAGACGTTCCTCGTTCAGCTCCTGTTTCTGCAGGCTCTCACGACGGGTCATCTCCAACGAGTTGCGCAGGGCAATACGCCGCTTGTACTGCTGGAGGAGCCAGACAGCCACGGCCACGGCAAGCAAGAGATAGAAGGCATAGGCCCACCACGTGCGCCAGAAGGGCGGGGTGACGACGATGAAGAGCTGTCGGGAGGTAGCCTCGTTCCAGTCCTGGCTCCTCAGCTTGGCACGCAGCACGAAGGTGTAACGACCAGGTCGCAGGCTGCGGAACATGATGTCGTGGTCGTTGCCGTTGAAGTACCACTTATCGTTCAGCCCACTCATCTTGTAGGAGTACTCCACATCACCTATCTGGGCGAAGTCGTCCACGGTGTAGGCTATGCGCAACGTGTTCTTCTGGTAGCTGGTAGTGATGACGTCGGCGGCGTTGGGAGCCGTCAGCCGCGTGGTGTTTCCGTCTTCGGTAGCCCCCAGTACCTCACACATAGCGATGCGCACTTGCGACACCTGCTGACTGGCCTCTGCCTCTGCCGGATGGAAGAAATAGGCTCCACTGGGCGAGCCAAAGACGATGGTGCCGTCGGCAGCAACGGCACAGGTGCCCTCCATGAAGCTTCCGACATTGATGTTGTCCTGCTGACTGTAGTTGCGGAAGCGTTTGTCGGAGGTATCAAACTGGGCTATGGTGGTGTAAGTACCGGCCCAGATGCGCCCTTGACGGTCTTGCCGTATGGCGCGCACCTGTGGGTCGGACAGTCCTTCCTTCGCTCCAAAGACCTCAAACTGCGTCAGGTCTGACAGGTCCGGCAGATGCACCAGCCCCTCGTTGGTGGCCAGCCACACGCTGCCATCTCTGTCGGCAATGGCCTGGCTGATGTTGTTCGTAGGCAGGCCGTCGGACATCATCAAGGTCTTGGCAGCGCCCGTCCTTGTGTTCACTACCACGAGTCCATTGCCCTGCGTGGTCAGCAGCAAATGGTCCGGTTCCGTTCGGATAAAGCTGGTGACGGGGGCCCGCTTCGTCAGCAGGTCGAGTTCCTCGGCATGGCTGACGTGCCCCTGGTCGTAAACGCAAATGCCATATTCGGCACCAATCCAGATGCGCCCGTCGGTATCCTCAAAGAAAGAATGGATGTCGCAAACGTCGTAACCGATGTCTATGGAGCTGAAGCGCTGGGTGCGCGAGTCGAAGCAGATGACGCCCTCGTCCTCCATGCCCATCCATACGCGCCCCTGGCTGTCAGCCATGAGGCAACGGGCAAAGCTGTGCTCGCGGTGCTTCATACCCGTCACGGGCCAGTGTCCCTCCTGGTGGAGCAAGCCGTCTGTACTCGTCCACAGGCTCAGCTCATTCTCGCTGCTCATCCAGATGCGCCCCTGACGGTCGGCTGCCACACCGTACACCCGCATGGGCCTACGGCGCTCGTCCAGATAGTCCAGCATGCTCAGGAAGGGTTTCCTGTGCGGGATAAAGCTGACGCCAGTGCTATGATTGCCCACCCAGACATTCTGGTAGCTGTCCTCCAAGAGGCAGCGAGTGTTCATCGACGAAACCTCCACCAGGCTACCATCGTCGGTGATGATACCTCCCACGTCGGTAGCCACCCATAGCCGACCGTCGGTAAGTTGCCGGATGTCGAAGACATTGTCAAGGAATGTCTGACGGCGTATCGTGGAGAACGACTCCGTGGAGGGATTGAAGCAGGCCAGTCCGCAGTCAGTACCCACCCAGATGCGCCCCTGGCGGTCGGCCATGATACGGCGAACGTTGTTACCCGGCAGTCCACCCTGCACCGTCTCCTCACTATGGGTGAACCGTCGCACTTCCGTCGGTGCATTCAGGTTGACGATGCTCATCCCCTCCTTGCTGTGGCCGATATAGAGGTGGCCACGTCCATCGTCCATGCCACAGCGAATGCCAGGCAACTTCAGCGGTAGCGTGCTCACCTCATAGGTCTTGCAGTCCAGGTGCTGCACCTTCCCGTTGCCATAGAAGAGCCACACGCCCTGTTGGTGGTCATCGGCCATGTCTATGAGACCATACACCACCAAGCTGTCACCGTGGAGCCTGATACCAAATGAACTCGTCTGGTGGTCATAGACCACAAGTCCCAACTCCGTACCAATGAGCATGCGGTTCTGCTGAGCATCGTAGAAGAGGGATAGAATCTTGTCGTTGTTGCATCCCATCTGCTCGCGCCTGTAGACGCTGACCGTCTGCCCTGCTATCCTGTTCAAGCCCGCCTCGGTACCCACCCACAAGTTTCCCTCGCCGTCGAATGCCATCGACAAGACGAAATTGTTCGACAGCCCCGAAGCAGTATCAATTTGCCGGGAACTGACAATGGTTTGTGCCACGGTGGCGGACACCATCAGCAACAACATTTGCAACAGGAACAGAAAGCGGCGCATAGTCATCTGCAACATGATGGTTTAATCGTAGGGAGTATTCGAAGGGTTCTTCAGGTCGCGCACACACACCTCCCACACCTTGCACTGGCGAGCCTCACCCTCAGGGCCGCTCACCGTGAGCGTCACGACATAATGGGCAAAGTCGCGCTGGTAGGTATGCACGGGGTTCTGCTCGTCGCTGGTGCTACCGTCGCCGAAGTCCCAGTGCCAATGGGTGATGTTGCCATAGCTTTGGTCGCGGAAGCTGACGGTACGCGTGTCAGGAACAACATAGAAAGTCCAGTCGCACTCCACCGCCTTGCGCAGCTGTGGCTCCAGCGGCATCAGGGTGAAGAGGCGCTGCATGGAGGCATTGCCGTAGACTTGGTGGTGTTTTGAAAGATTCCAGAAGCCGTTGTTTCCCTCGCCGCCGTCATAGTCGATGACAGCCCAGCAGAGGCCAATCTTCTTGTGCTCATAGAGACGGCTCTCTACCGACTTCTCAGGCCCCTCGGGGCTGGCGTAGTCGAAGGGGGTGATGTAGAACTCCATGCGCAGCCGGCCACCCTCTCCGTGGCTGAAGGCATAGTCGTAGGCGTAGTTGGCGTAAGGCAGGTACTTGAGCCACTGCTGCGGCCCCCAGACCATGGTCCACGACTTCCCCTCGGTGGGCGGTGTCATGATGTGGTAGTTCTGTGCATGCTGGTTCTGGAATTCGAAGAAGGCATCGATACGCGGTTTCACGTCGGGGTTCAGGCGGAACTCATCCGTATGCGGCCCGCCAGAGAGGTCGGCATCGACGATGACTTCATAGGTGTCGTTGCGGAGGCTGAGCTGATTGAAGTCCCAGTAGTCGTCATAGGCTTCATAGAGGAAGTAGAGGCGGTTCAGCCCGTTCACCCAGCCCACCTTCACCTTCACGTCGAGTGTCGAGCGGTCGGTGCCCTGGTGCTTGCCCGTGTCGTCCCACATCTCATCGATGCCTACGCTGTAGCTGTCGGGCACGATGTCCCAGTCAGAGAAGTCGCCATCGATGCGCGGAATCTGTGTTCTGGGGAACTGGAACACCTTGAACCCCGGCTCGCTCACCTGCACTCCGTTTTGTTGAGGGTTAAGCTTTGAGGGTTGAGAGACGTTAGTTGAGAGTTGAGGCTCGTATGTAAAGTCCCTCAACTCTGAACTCTCAACACTCAACACGGGAGTAGCAGTACTGGCCAGCGCCAGGAGCGACAATCCAATGGTTAGCATCTTCTTCATGATAGCCCTCCTCGACATTAGTAACAGAACAGCTCAGCCTTGAGGAACTGTGGCTCAGGCCTTCCAAAGTTCAGGCCCTGTCCCGAGAATCCCTCCTCCACGGCATAGAGCAGGTCGTAGCGTAGCTGTATCTCGTCGCCGTTGAGCCAACGCCCTTCGTGCCAGCGCCCCCTCTTGTCGTAGTCGCCCTCGGTGACCTTGGCCAGTCCTACGATGCCCTCGCCGCTGGCAGGCAGGAAGGTGACGCGGGCATTGGAGCCGAGGAAGAGATAGCCGTCGGCCTGCTGGATGGCGATGACATAGCCCATGGCATCGGGATTGTAGGTGCCGCCGGTGAGCTGCGGTGCCCCTCCGTTGCGCATGCCGCTGGAGATGAGCTCACACACGATGTGCACGTCGCCCAGGGCTATCGTGTCCTTCACCCGCATGGGCTCCGAGCCCTTCAGCCAGGCAGCGGCAATGCGCCCCTCGGCCTGTGCGGCCAGGATGGTGTCGGCCACGCAGCCCGCTTTCTTGTAGAACTGGCAGAAGGTGGCGTTGGCATCGGCATCGCAGTTACGTTCAAAGCCGAACGGGGAATAGCCAATAGCACCCATGGCCCCGATGGCATAGGCGGCGTTGGCGGCACCGTTCTGCCCTGAGCGCGACTCAGGAATGAAGACGGGGTTCGCAGAGCGGGCATAGAGGGCGAGAATCTCCGGGAAGTCGTTCAGGTAGATGTCGGGCGAGAGGATGTCGATGTGGGGAGCGGCTGCCCGCCAAATGTCGTGGTTCTGTGCCTGTGGTCCACCCGAAGGGTAGTTGCCAGGGCGCGTATCCTCGGGTTGTACAATCCAGGCGTTGACAAAGGTAGGCAGGTCATACTCCTGTTTGCCGGCCTCAGTGATACGGTCCATGTATGAGGCATAGTGCCAAGCCATGAATACCTCCGCAGCTCGGTCCTCAGGGCCGAACACCTCTTCCCACGAGCCCTCGGTCCTACAGCCGTTGGCTTCCCAGGCAGCGCGGGTCTCGGGCAGCAGCGTCTCCTTGTGGGCGGTCAACCAGTCGATGAGCTGCTGGGGGACGGCACTCCTATAGGCCTCCTCGGCCAGTGGACAGTAATCGCGTGGATGGCCGTGCAGGCCCACCTCGTTCTCCATCTGTATCATCACCACGGTCTGCTGCCGGGCGTCCACCTCCTTCAGGTGGCGCATCATGGCCGCGAAAGCCTTGGCATCGGCCTGACAGGTGGCATCGCCGAGGGTGGTGAGGATGGGCAACGGCTTGCCCTCCGGCGTCTGTGCCAGTGGGAAGCGCTCCGTGTCGCGTTTCACCCATGTTGGCGTATAGCTGGTGATGCCGTTCTTCCACGAGCCGAACCAGAGCAGGGCCAGCTTCATGTCGTTCTTGCGGGCATCGGCCAATAATCCGTCGACCACAGTGAAGTCGAACAGCCCCTCCAGGGGTTCCGTCTGCTCCCACGACACCACGGCGAGCACGGTGTTCACGCCGCTCTCCTTCAGTTTGGGCCACACGTCCTTCATATACTCCCTGCTCGACGACGTGCTGTTGCCCAGCTCGCAACCCAGCGCCAGCCAAGGCTTGCCCTGCACGATGAGCTGCGTCACGCCGCCTCGCTGCTCCAGGTGGGGAGGAGCTGTCGCCACGGTATTCTCATTCTTTCGTACACAACTACAGACAAGTAGTGCTGCCACGAACAGCAGACTTGTACAATAAAACGTTCTCTTTTGCATGGTTTAGTCTTTTTTTGAGGGATGGATTTATACTATGTGAATTCTACTTTAAGCTATTTCGTTCCTGATGGCAGACGACACGTGGCAGGCTGAAGATGGCTCGCAGGTCGTCAAGCGTATTATAACGGTCGTCGGTAAACCCAGTCCAAATCATGAACCAGGCAAAACGGTTCATTGCAGCCAGCTGCTGAGGGGTAGGCAGACTGCCCAACTCGCCCAACGCCACCAACTTGCCCTTGCCGAGAGCGACCAACTCATCGTGATGCGACTGCCGCCAGTCGCGGTGATAGACATCAGTTGCCAGCACATCGACATAGTCGTTACCAGGGTAGTAAGCGCTGTATTCCATGGCAGTATCGCCGGGGATGTTGCGCGGTGCGTTGGCGTTCCACACCCAGATGAGGTTGTCAAGGTGATGATGGTTCACCATGCGGTCGTAAAGCATTTTCCAGAGCACGGTGAAGCCGCGTTCCCCACGACGGTCGCCCCACCAGAACCATTCGCCGTTCATCTCATGATAAGGTCGCCAGAGCACGGGGATGTTGCGGTCTTTCAGCACCTTCAGATACTGCGCAATGGAGTCTACCTGCTCCATCCACATCCGCTTCATAGGTGTGTCATCGGCGCTGACCAGCTCGTTCCATTGCTCAGCCGTGAACTCTCCCTGCGTCTGTCGCTTGAAATCCACATGCGGGGTGCGGTCGAACGGACGGTTGACATGCCACATCAGCGTGACGATATGCCCGCGATGGTATTCACGCGTAGCTATCTCCACCACCTGACGGGCATCCCAGGCCAGATCCCCTCCCCATATCATGGGCACCTTGCCCGATGCTTCCTCTATACGGTCGAAGTCGCGCCAGTAGGCCGGCAACTGCAGCTGATTATGGTGCAGGCCCGAGATAATCTTCCCCTCCGCCACACTCTGATAGAGACCAGCCAGCAGGGCACGGGCCTCTGGGGTGGCATGGGGGTTGACGGGCGAGAATACAGGCAACGCCTGTGCGCCATCGTGCCGGCCCGACGGTGTCTGCGGTACTACGGCAACGTTCGAAATGGTACGGATTCCAGGGGTTGTGGGCAGCGTACACACGATGTGCTTGTTGCGGTCCACCAGCATCATGTGGGGCTGGGTGGACTGGCTCCCATGTCCCTGCCAGTTGGTCAGCAACAGTCCTCGACCCTCCAGATACTGCATGCCCGACATGAACCGCAGCGGACGCCCAGGCAGGTCATCGTTGGTGAGCTGCCACACCCGTCGGCCGTCAGGGTCATACTCCTCGATGCGCGGGTTCTTGTTGGCATCGGCTATCGAGACAAGCGTATTTCCATTTTCCAGACGGATGACGGAGTGGGCACGGCCCGGCGTGCTGACAGTCCATACGGCACGGCCCCGTCTATCGTACTCCACCACTTTCTCACCACGGTAGTGTGCCACCAGATAATGGCCATTGGACAACCGCCGGGCATTGCGCATGAAAGCCATGTCGTCGGCAGGGGCACCCTTGGGCAGTATGCTCACGGCGCTGACGATGCGCCCCTTCGGCGACACCTCCAGCAACCGTCCTTTCTCACATTCGCCCACGAAGGTATTGCCATTGGGCAAACGCTGACAGGCAAACACGTGGCAGTCGGATTGATACCTGAAGACGGTGTCGCCCCGTGCATCGAGTTCCAGCACGCCTGTTCCAGTGGTGAAGAGCAGATGGCCATCAGGCAGCAGGCACAAGTCGTTGGAGAGCGGTGCGTCGTGCTGCCACACCACCTGCCCGCCGTCCAGCCGGAGCAGGCGCCCCTGGGTGTAGTCGGTGGCGTAGACCGTACCAGGGAAATGAAAGCGGAAATCATGCTCAACGATGCCCGTCCCAATGATGAACGAGGCGACAGCAGCAAAGGTGCTGATTTCTCGGGGCTGCGAGATGTAGGCCTGGTAGCTTCCCTTGATGCCGATGCTGCTACAATCCTTCAGATGGTAGCCACCATCGCTGTTGCGCACCGCTTTGCCGAGGAGGCCCTGATAGGCACGGTCGACCACAGGCTGGTAGTCAGAGCCAGAGATATAGCCTTTATTGATGGCCGACTGCAGCAGATAAGTAAACATGGCCGAGCCCGAAGTCTCGTTCCAGTTGCCCCTCTCCATCGGTTTATCCACCACCTGGCACCAGAGACCTGTCTGCGGGTCCTGACAGTCCTTCAGCCCCTGACACAAGCGCCGGAGGGCCTCCAGCAGCGGTTCGCGCCCAGGCTGGTCGGCCGGAAGATAGTCGAACACGTCGGCCAGCAGTACGGCTCCCCACCCCAGCCCCTCGCTCCACACTTCTGCTGAGTGGCTGTCCTGCTGCTTTGCCCATCCTGCCTTTCCCTGTTCGGCCCAGCCATGATAGAACAGGCCATCGTCTCGTCCGCAAAGGCTGACGAGCCCTTGCAGCTGCTTCACCACCTCGGCGAAATCTTCAGGATGCCCCATCGTCCTGGCATAGCGGGCCAGGAATATCTGCCCCATGAACACACCATCGACCCATAGCTGCTGAATGCTGTGCGAGTGGTAGAAAACGCCGTGCTTGTTGCGCGGATAGCTGTCGAAGCCTCGTCGTATGGTCTCAGCAGCACGGGCATAGCGCTGTTCACCCGTCAGTTCGTAGAGCAGCAAACAGGCATAGCCGGGAATGAAGTTGTCGAGGGCCCGTGGCGTGAAGCCTGGCACGCGCCCCTCGGCATCCACATTCTGGTCTACGTAGCGGCGCACATAGTTCAGGTAGGTCGTGTCGTTGGTCATGCGCCACAGCTTCTCCATGGCGAACATCATGTAGCCCGCCTGCCAGGTGAAATGGTTGGCCTGCGTTCCCCAGCGAATGACGTCAGGGTCGGGATGTGTGGTGACGAAACTCTTGGCGACCTCCTCGGAGTATATCCGTGGGGCGCCCTCGGCTGTCATCGTCAGGCACAGCAGGGCAAGGGCAGTTAGCAATAATCGGAGGGGACGCATGATAGGACGACGATTAAATTACTTCTTATAGCGGTCGATGAGTTGCTGTGGCAGGCGCACGATGCAGATGTTCATCGAGCGTCCGTCCTCAGAGAGCATGGCCGACTGTATCTCTATCTCCGTGCCGTCGGGCTTGAACGTCGGGTGCACGTGGTCGCGGGCCGTCGTCTTATGTCCGGCGCTGAGCAGGATGCGCTCGCCCGTATGCCGGTCGATGAGCCACAGCTCGCGTGCGAAGTCGTCGCCAGCCACCCAGTGGCCGTCCTGCGAGCCCGCCACATGCCAGAAGTTGTCGCCCGGCACCTGTCCCTCCAGCGTCAGCTCGCGGGTACGCAGGTTCACCACGGCAATGCCCGTGGCATACTCCTTCGTGCCCGAGGGCCCCCAGTCGTCAGACGTGGCAAACGACTCCAGTCCGTCAATCTTCTTCTGCTCACCTTTATTAATAGGCCGGTGGCCGATGATGGCCAGCACCACCTCGTCCTCACTGATGACCGCCTCGTGGGTCACCCAGTCGTGCTCCGTCTCGCGATAGATGGGACGCAGGCCTGTGCCGTCGGCATTGCATATCCATGCGCGCACAGGAGCCTTGCCGCCCGTCTCCCAGCAGAATATGACCTCGCCGGGATGCCAGGGGTTACCCTGAATGTGCCCCACCTTGAAGTGTACGGCCACCACGGGCTCGCTCTTGCCGGTCTTCAGGTCCATCTTGCCGATGCCGCCAGGGCCGGCCCCCATGTGGCGCGGGCCGAAGTTGGGTGCTATCTGTTCGGCGATGGGATATTTGCGGGCGAACTCCTTGTCGAGGCGGAAGTAGACGAACTCCTCGCTGCCGTCGAGCGCCATGTCACCCTCGCTGCACATATCGGCGGGAATGGTGCCACAGATGCGCTCGTAGGCCGCCTTTTTCTTCAGCTTCCCTGCCTCCGAGTCGGCGAAAAGGCGCTCCAGGTTCACCTCCACCACCTCCATGCCGGTGCGTTTGCCGTCCTTGTCCTTTGCCGCGCGCATGAGATAAAGGTTCATCGACTTGCGGGCCACGCAGAGCATGCCCGTAAAGCCGCCCTCCGTCACCTGCACGATGTCGCCCGTCTCTTCGTTCACGGCCATGGCCTCGCCCTTCACGCGGTTCGAGCGGAAGACCACCCACTTGCCGTCGCAGGTCCACTGGTTGTGCGTCTGGTAAATCTTGGAATCACCTGTGCCGCCCTTCGAGGTCAGGAACACCAGTTCCACGCCGGTCTTCGGGTCGTTTATCACCTTTCGCTCCGAGGGGAAGCGCGTACCAATCTGTGCCCACTGCGGCAGGCTGAGGGCCACGGCAGCAGTCAGTAGAAGCAGTCTTTTAGTAGTCTTCATTGTCTGTCTTAGTTTTTAAGTTTTTTGTTCATGCGTTGTTTGCCATCCTACGGCATTACAGCGCAAAAATACAAAAAAAATCCCAAAACCTTCCATCATGGAATGATTATTTTTCGCACATGACGGAAAACTGCATCCCTTTTGAACGATAGGTGCACCATAGAAGGCGGAAGGAGGCATACGTCTCTCTTTCAAAACAAGCATTTCTATCGCAGAGTATACACATAAAAGTGGAACATCAATGCCTCGCAAATGGTGACTATTTAGAAAACTCAAATAAACTGCTTACAATTTTTTGTATAAAATAGTAATACAAAAAAGCATCACGGCGGAGTGAAATTTTTGAACGAAAAATGGCGTTTCTGAGCCCCTTTTTGACGTTCAAGAGATCATCGGCCACAAAAAAAGAGGGTCCAAAACCCTCATTTTTGCACAATCGCACCCATTCTGTGCATTGTTTTTTTGAAAATTTTGCCGTTTTTTTCACTTCCAAACGAACGCCTCAGCAAAAAAAGTCAACGCCAAATTTTTCTGCGGCGTTGACTTTTGAAAGCAAGCGGACGTCCAAATTGTCCATTTCATCCAAAACGATCTAATATTCAACAATTTACGAAACCCCTCAAAAATCTCGTTTTTTCGGCCGAAAATACTTTTTTTTCGGCGACCCCTCATTTTCGAGGGGGTAAATCGGCACTATTTTTGAAAACTCGCGCAAAAGTGCTTACAATTTGAAACCTACTTCAGGAAGGGATTCACCGTCTTGTCGGGTCCGAGGTAGAAGCCCGTTTCGGGGGGTTGGTTGTAGGCGGTGTTCTCCGAGGCGACGCTGAGGCGGTAGGGGATGTCCTCCATGAGGCAGTTGATGCGGTGGTCGGTGGGGATGGTGGTGACGTAGAGGCGCAGCTCGGTGCTCTCGCGGTTGCGGATGAGCACCTCCTCGCGCCAGTCGCCGAGGAGGTCGGCAGAGAGGCAGGGGTTCGACTTGCTGCCATTGTTGAACTGCCCCTCAAACTTCTGGACGTCGACAATGGAGTGGTTCTCCCAGTCGTACTTCGTGACGGTCTCGTGGTCGAGCAACTCGCGGAGCAGGTCGCCGTCCCACCAGATGCCGAAGTTCACCGAGAGCCAGCGGCCGTTCATGGTGACCTGCGTGTTGTGCTGCGGGTCGTCGCTGTCCTTGGCCCCGATGACCACCTCACCCTTGATGTTGCGCACGCCGTGGCTGTCGCTGCTCCACATCTCGACGCCGGGGTTGGTGGGGTCGATGTCGGCAGCCATACAACGGCCCACGTCGCTCTTCGAGGGAATCTGGAAGACGACCTCGCCGGTGCGGGCGTTGCGGAAGTCGGAACCGTCGCGGCGGTTCTCATGGCAGTCCCACACCTGCAGCTCGGTGGTGGTGGGGTCGAAGGCGGTCAGGTGCATGGCGTCGCCGTGGCCGAAGCCAGTGTTGTAGAGGCCGCGGCCATCGTTGTCGACACACATGGAGCCGTAGGTGATTTCGTCGCATCCGTCGCCATCGACATCGGCCACGCGCAGGTTGTGGTTACCCTGTCCGGCATAGCTGGCCCACTGCGGCTCACGGGTGTCGAAGGTCCAGCGGTTCTTCAGCTGGCGTCCGTCCCAGTCCCAGGCTGCGATGACGCTGCGGGTGTAGTAGCCTCGGCAAAAGATGCCGCTGGCATGGATGCCGTCGAGATAGCCCACGCCGGCCAGATAGCGCTCCGAGCGGTTGCCGCGTTCGTCGCCCCAGGCAGCCAGCTCGCCACGCTCGGGAACGTAGGGCTGGGTGTCCATGACGGCACCCGTCAGCCCGCTGAACACGCTGATGTATTCAGGCCCCTCGAGGATGCGTCCTTCATTAGGAATGCCACCGCCTCGCCTACGCTGCCCTGGCCGTCCCTGCTCCTGAGGCTGCGGACGGGCAGCGCGCTCGCGGGCTTCCCGCAAGCCGTAGCGGTAGTCGGCCTGGGCATCGCCGATGACCTTGCCCTGTCCGTCTATGGTGCCGTCGGCGGTCTTCACCATCATCTCGGCACGGCCGTCGCCATCGAAGTCGTAGACCATGAACTGCGTGTAGTGGGCTCCGGCGCGGATGTTCGGGCCCATGTTGATGCGCCACAGGCGGGTGCCATCGAGGCGGTAGCAGTCGAAGAGCACGGGGCCGGTGAAGCCGTCGTGAGCGTTGTCGTGGGCGTTCGAGGGGTCCCACTTCAGGATGATCTCGTACTGTCCGTCGCCGTCGACATCGCCCACGCTGGCATCGTTGGCCGAGTAGGTATAGCTGCGTCCGTCGGGCGTGGTGCCGCCATCAGGGCGCTGGATGGGGATGGGGATGTAGCCGTCGGGGGCATCGGCACGGAGGGTGTAGCTGCCGTTGAGACCGCCACCTCGCACCTCGTAGACGGCATCGCTGGCCGAGGGCTGCTCGTCGACGAAGAACGTGCCGCCCTTGGTGAGGGGTTTCTTGTTGAGCTTCTTGCCGTCGCGGTAGACGTCGAAGGACTGGCTGGCGGCATCGCTGGAGAGCGTGCGCCAGCTGACCATCACTTGCTGTCCGCTGCGGATGGCCACCACACCGCGGTTCAGCTTCTCACGGTTCATCTGGTCAAGATTGTAGCGGGGCTGGGCCGAGAGGCCGAGCACGCCTGCTAAGAACAGACCTGTCAGGAATAGTTTTTGCTTTGCCATAGTAGATATAAATTAGTAGTTCTGTAACTCTTTCGC
Organism: uncultured Prevotellaceae bacterium; assembly: GCA_902775475.1. Taxonomy (GTDB): domain Bacteria; phylum Bacteroidota; class Bacteroidia; order Bacteroidales; family Bacteroidaceae; genus Prevotella. The sequence continues at coordinate 8,120 of CACYME010000024.1, read as the reverse complement.
TCTTGCGTAGAGACGCCACAATGTGACGTCTCTACATTGCTGGTGCAAATTTAGTAAAAAAACAGCTTTTGCAAGCATTTCGGTGAATCTTTTTTTGCACTTATTGACCTGCCACAACGATTCTGCGGTCCTTGATGTACAGTCCACGGCGAACAGGACGCAGCCGCTGGCCGCTGAGGTTGAAGAAGGGGGCATCGTCGGCAGGTGCCGCCACAGGAACGTCGGCCATGCCGGTGGAGTACCAGCCCATCTGCTCCAGCTGGCTGAGGAACAGCTGACTGCGCTGGGGGAAGTAGCTTGTGAGCAGGCGCTGGCGCTCGGCAGCGAAGGCCCCCTCGACGGTGTAGAGCTCGCCTCGTGTCTGGTAGGGATGCACGTCGCGCCGATAGTCACCCCAGCGAGCCGACTCGGCGTAGAGCGAGGCCTCGATGGTGTGGTAGAGCGAGTCCCAGAGGGCCACCACGCTCTGCTCGGTGAGCAGTCCCTGGCCGGTGAGCAGCTGGTGGGCGCGCTCCATGTAACGGTTCTGGAAGTGGCGGTTGCGCATGAGCTGCTGGAACATTTCCGAGGGGCAGCCCGCATTGTTCTGCGTCAGGCGGTTGTCGTGGAGTCCTTCGAAGAGGCTCTCTGAGTCCCAGCAGATGAACTGGAAGCCACGGTCGGCCGCCGTGCGGTTGCGGAAGGCGAACCAGTTGTGCACGTCCCAGTCGGTGTTGCCGCCGTAGTGGTTGATGAGCATATAGTCGATGAAACCGTCGACGTCGAGCAGCGGCTCTATCGAGGCGTCGCGCTGGCCCTGGGCATTCAGTCCTTGCAGCTGGTAGAAGTAGCGGTCCTGGCTGGCCTTGCCGACCAGTTGCAGCATCTCGCTCCACTTGTCCATGGTGCCGTCGGCGGCCTCCACGGTGTGACGTCCGCCCGTCTCCTCCACCTTGATGACGTCGTAGTCGTCCTTCTTGCCGCCGAAATGCTCCTTGCAGTAGCTGTCGTCGATGCGCTCGGCCACGTTGTAGAGGCCCCAGTAGAGTCCATTAATAAAAAGATGTACGTAGATGCCGTCGGCAAAGGGATGGCCCATCTGGCGCTGCATGCGCCGTGCCCACAGGTCGCGGGTGTATTGAGCACGCTGGCGGCTGTCTTCCCTCCAGTGCTGCCAGGCATTGCCGAAGAAGGTGCGCAGGATGAGCTGGTTGAAGCTCTGTGCTCCGTCAGGGCCGAAGAGCGGATAGTCGAGCTTGGCAGGGCCGTAGTCGCTCTTGAACTTCAGACGGAAGGAGTGCTTGGGGTTCTTCTCGGGCAGTCGTCCGTGGCCACCATGCAGGGTGATGGCGCAGTCGATGGTCAGGTCGTGCTGCTGGGGGCCGCCTATCAGCTCCACGCTGACAGGGCGCTCCCATCCCCTGCCCGCACCACGGCCCACGGGGGAGCCAGTGAATACGTAGATGCCGCCACGCTCGGGGTCTTCCTCCTGACCGAAAAAGCTGTTCACATCGGACACCAGCGAGAGCAGCGGCAGTTCGTAGAGACTCTGGCGAATTTCATCGGCATGCACGTCAACAATCTCCGGGTCCATCTCGTAGTCGGCCTTCACGGTTCCCTTCAGCTGCGCATACTTGCCCCACGTGGTCGGGTAGCCATCGGGCTCGTTGCTCTGGAGTAGCACACTCTGGGGGAAGATATATGTGGCGGTAAGCACGCTGCCCATCGGTTCGCCGCCAGCCATCTCCACGGCTCGCAGCACCGTCGTCTTGCTCAGCACAATGGGCTTTGTGTAAAGCTGACTGCTGGCGGTGGGCATGCTGCCGTCGAGCGTATAGCGAATCTCCACGTTGTCGCTGCTCGCCGTCAGCCGCAGCGTGGTCAGCTTCGTGACGATGCCATGGGGGAGGCTTGTCTCTAAGGCCAACGCCCACCGGGGCTGCACAAGCAGGAGCAGCAGGACAAGGAAGGGGGAAAAGCGTCTCATCTTCATTAATTATCGTTGGTTGATGGTGCAAATTTACAAAAAAAGGACGCTACAAGCGGCTTCTGAAGCCACTTTTTTTGCCCTTGACGAAAAACTGTATGCTGAAAGACAGATTTCCGACCGCTCCCTAACAGCATTTATCACTAACTTTGCACCCGAGAAACAACAAACTACTATTATCATATCAATAACAAAAACAATTACAGTTATGAAAAGAACATTTACCTTGACAATGCTGGCGCTGCTGGTCTTCTCCGTATGCAACGCACAGGGCTATCGCCGATGGGACTTCACCAAGTGGAGCCAGCAGACCATCGACAACCTGAAAGCCGACGACGAACTGGGCGACGAGACAGGCTGGAGCGACGTGGAGTATCTGAACAACATGACTGCGGTCGACCAGCGTTGCTTCTGGTACCAGAACCCAGAAGAATACGGCACGCTGAAGGCCAACGGACAGGTGATTGCCGAGCTGGAAGGTCTCTTCTTCGGACAGGAGTACTGCTCGGAGCGCTCGACAGCCATTGCCGTCGACTATGCTTCGACCAGCATCGGCACCTACGACGGTGGCCAGTACCTGTGGCTGGGCATCAACAGCAGGCCCTATGCCTTCTATATCCCCAATGTGATGGTGGGCGAGAAAATGACCTTCAGCGTCGAGTCGCACCGCAACGGCCAGGGCCGAGGCATCGGTCTCTACGCCATGGATGCCAACGGCGAGCTGCAAATTATCGGCGAGACCTTCACCCCCGACGCCCGCGAGAGCCGCACGTGGGAGAACTGGACGCTGCCCGAGGGCTGCTCTGACAACGGCGGCATGGTGGACATCTACGTGAAGCCCACCAGCGGCTGCCACATCTACACCATCGAGATTGGCGAGAACACCGAGGCCAGCAACGTGGCCTTCCTCTACGACGGCGACCTCAGTACCGACCTGGCCTACCAGAGCATGAACGGCGACTATAATAATAAGGTGACGGCCATCCAGGCCAACCGCGCACTAACCTTCGACGAGCTCGACGCCTACGATGCCGTGGTCATCAGCTCTACGGTTAGCAACGCCGAGGCCGTGGCCTCGCTGTGGAGCCTGCAGCCTTTCCTCCCCATCCTCAACTTGAACCCCGACCTCTATGCACAGTGGGGCTGCGGACAGGTAGTTGAATCGGGCACCGACATCGCTATTATCAACAATCCTGCACACAACTTGTTCAAGGGACTCGAAGTGTTCAGCGACCCCGACTCCGAGGAACCCGTCTACGGCCTGCAGATGACCGGCGGCTCCAGCTTCCCTTGTCTGAAACTCAGCGGACTCTTTGCCGACGACCCCGTGCTGGCCACCGCCTACGAGAACCCCGACGCCATCGCCATCCACACCCACAACATGGGCCACAACGGCTACATCTACATCCCCTACTCACAGCAGGTCATGGCCGACGCCGCAGCACCCCAGCTGCTCACCAACGCCGCCAAGCTGCTGGGCAGCTCGAAGGCTCCCATCACGCAGGCTCCCGCACCCGCCATCACCTTGGAGTATGAGAACATGAGCACCATCGTCAGCATCACCGCCAGCGTGCCCGGTGCCGAAATTTTCTTCACCACCGACGGCAGCGACCCCACCGACGAGAGCCCACGCTACACCGAACCCTTCACCCTCACGGAAGAGCGCACCGTGAAGGCCATCGCCCGTGGCGAAGGCTACCTGATGAGCCCCGTTTCCGAGATGCTCGTCGACCTGAAGGCCATGGCTCCGCTGCCCACCTTCGCCATGGAGCAGCAGGACGGCCAGACCATTGTCTCCATCAGCAGCGAGCTGGAGGGTGCCAGAATCTACTACAACTACAAGGGCGACGGCACCACCGCCAATAGCAGCCCCTACAACGGCCCCATCACCCTCACACGCGGTAAGACTGTCTACGCCTTCCAGAGCTGCGAGGGATACCTCGACTCGAAGGTGGCCGAGCAACAGGTGAGCGTCAGGAATCCCCACGTGCGCATCGACATCCTCTCGCAGATGGACGCCAACCAGGACACCTACTATGAGCGCACCAACAAGTCGGCCAGCAACGTAGGCTACTACTTCAGCTGGGCCAACACCAACGACCACCCCTACTACGACCCGGCCTTCGACGAGACCGTCGTCGCCTCCGACGGCAGCGACAGCATCATCCACCACAAGCTGAACAACGAGGAGATAGTCGACTTCGAGAACGGTTGGAGCGTACGCTCGCGCGGACAGCGCGTCTCCTGGGAGGGAGCCAACCCCGAGCTAAACTACGGCAATGCCAACAGCGTCAACCCCGCCACCGTAGAGGATGAAGACCCCTACCTGCCCATCACCCCCTACATCGTCAACCTCTTCGACTGGGACACGCAGTATCCTGCCAACGCCAAGATTCAGACCACACAACCCATTGCCGGACCGTTCGACTATGTGGCCTACATCATCAACTTCAAAGGCTCGCCCACGCCGCGCCTGGTTGTCGAGGTAGCCACCGACCCCGAGGCTGACGACGCCGACTGGAAGCAGCTGGGCGACACGCTCAACCTGAACCCCACGCGCCGACTCTACCAGATGTATGTCCGCAGCTACGAGGAAACCACGCCCGTCTACACCCGTGCACGCATTGTCAACAACGGTCCACGCGCCGGATTCTTCAACATCTACATCGTCAACGAGGGCGAGCTGTCGAAGAAACTCATTGAGGAGCAGCAGACCGGCATCGCCGACAACCGCCAGCCTGCCACAGCTCTGCCCGAAGGCATCTACGACCTCAACGGCATGCGCCAGCAGCAGCTGCGCCAGGGGCTGAACATCATCCGCCGTGCAGATGGAACAACCAAGAAAATCATCAAAAAATGATTAGGAAGAGAATCATTGCCTGGGCAGCACTCACTGCTGCCTGGGCACCTTTCGCACTAGGCCAGAACACGCCAGTGAGCCAAATGGAGCAGCTCGACCGCGGCCTCATTGCCATGCCCGCACAGGGTAGTGGCATATTCCTGTCGTGGCGTTCGCTGGGCTACGATGCCGAAGGCACTACTTTTGAACTCCTACGCGGCGGCGAGAGCATCGTCAAAGACCTCTTCGCCCCCAACTATGTAGACTCAAAGGGCAAGAGCAGCGACTCCTACCAGGTAGTCACCATGGTCGATGGTGTGGCCATCGATACCACCGAAGCCGTGAAGCCCTGGGCACAGCGCTATAAGAAGTTGGTGCTGCAGCGCCCAGCGAAGGGTGCCAATGGCGGCAATTACGACCCCAACGACTGCTCCGTAGGCGATGTTGACGGCGACGGCGAGTACGAAATCTTCGTGAAGTGGAATCCCTCGAACGCCAAGGACAACTCGCAGGATGGCATCACCGACAACGTTTTCATCGACTGCTATAAACTCAGCGGCCAGCGTCTCTGGCGCATCGACCTGGGACCGAACATCCGTGCCGGAGCCCACTACACCCAGTTCATGGTCTACGACTTCGACGGCGATGGACGGGCAGAAATGATGCTCAAGACCGGGCCCGGCTCGAAGGACAGCCAAGGCCACTATGTGAACAGCGTGGCCACTGAGGACGTCATCAAGAACGCCGACAACACCAAGATACACCGCAATGGTGGCGGCAAGATTACCGGTGGACAGGAGTGGCTTACCGTGTTCAACGGACTCACCGGCGAGGCCGTACACACTATCTTCTATAATCCCAACCGCGATGCGGGCTACGGTGGCGCCGCCACTGGCACCTTCAACTGGGACACCCGTTCGGGAAAGACTGACTACGCCAGCTATGGCAACCGCGGCGAACGCTTCCTGGCAGGCGTGGCTCAGCTCGACGGCCCCGACAAGCCTGCCTGTGGCATCTTCTGCCGAGGCTACTACACCTATGCCTTCATCTGGGCCGTCAGCTTCGATGGACAGCAGCTGCACCAACGCTGGTTCAGCTCGCACATGGATCGCAGCAGCTACAAGCTCACCACCTTCGACGCCGACGGCAAAGGCTCCACGAAGACCTACTCCGGCTGCCGACCCACCAGCGGCGGCGGCAGCGGCACGATGTTCGGTAACGGCAACCATAACATGTCGATAGCCGACGTCGATGGCGACGGACGCGACGAGGTCATTTGGGGTGCCGGTGCCCTTGACGACGACGGAACGTTGCTCTACGGCACAGGCTTCGGCCATGGCGACGCGCTCCACCTGAGCGACTTGAATCCCGACCATCCCGGGCTGGAGATGTTCCAGGTGCACGAGGAGAAGGGCACCTACGCCTGGGATATCCATGACGCCGCCACAGGCCAGGTGCTGCTGAAGGGCGGCCCAGAAGGCGTGGACAACGGCCGTGGCATCGCAGGCAACTTCGGTACCGATGTGCGAGGTGCCATCTTCTGGAGCAGCGACAAAAATGCACGCAGCGCTATCACTGGCGAGTCCTTGTCGACCAAGCTCGGCTCCTCCAATTTCCGTGTATACTGGGACGGAGACCTGCAAGAGGAACTGCTCGACGGCAATAAGATTGACAAGTGGAGCAAGACGGCCGTCACACGGCTCATCACCTTCAGCGACCTCGGCCCCAGCAGCACCTGCAACAGCTCGAAGAACACCCCCAACCTCTCGGCCGACATCCTGGGCGACTGGCGCGAGGAGGTCGTCCTGTGGCGAGCCAGCGATGCTGAGACCTGCCTGGCCATCTACTCCACCAACACCCCCACCAGCTATCGTGTGCCCACCCTGATGCACGACCACACCTACCGCATGGGCATCTGCTGGCAGAACACGGCCTACAACCAGCCGCCACACCTGGGCTACTATCTGCCCGACATGAACATGCCCAGCATGACCGATGCTGGCAAGCGATTCGTGGTGAAGCTCGATGAGACGTTCGATTGGACATTCACCACCAGCAACACCAAGGCGATAGCGTTCAATGGCTATACCTTCAACGGAACTGCGCAGGAAGGCATGCCGCAGGGCGTCGCCTACACCATCGAGGGCGAGCAGAACCCCACGCTCCACATCAAGGGTGCTTTCCATGAGGCCGGCAACTACACGTTCAACTTCACGCTGACCGGCACCAAGGGCAATCGTGTGCCCGTGAGCATCAGTGCCGCTTGCCGCAGCAACGAGCAGGTGTCGGGTGTCCTGCGCCAGTGGGATTTCACGAAGTGGAGCCAGCAAACCAAGGACAACCTCATCGCCGATGCCGAGCAGGGCGACGAGACGGGATGGAGCGATGTGGAGTATCTCAACAATCCGAATCCCGTCGACAACCGCTGTTTCTGGTATCACTCCGACAATGCGGCGGGAACCATGAAGGCCAACGGACAGGTCATCGCCGAGCTTGAGGGTCTCATCTTCGGCGATGACTACTGCGCCGGGCGCTCACTGGCCATTGCCGTCGACTATGCCTCTACCGACATCGGCTCCTACGCCGGAGGACAATACCTCTGGTTAGGCATCAACGGCGCGCCCTACTGCTTCTACATTCCCAATGTGGTCGTGGGCCAGCCCATCACCATGAGTGTGGAGTCGCACCGCAGCGGACAAGGGCGCGGCGTGGGCATCTACGCCATGGGCGACAACGGCAGCCTCCTGCAGATTGGCGACAACTTCACACCCGATGCCAAGAGCAGCTACACCTGGGAGGACTGGGTGCTGCCCGACGGCGCGACGAGCATCGGCGGACAGGTCGACATCTACGTCAAGAACACCAGTGGATGCCACATCTACGACATCAGCGCCGTGGTGGCCGACAAAGGCGACACGGGCATCGACGCCCTGCCATCCTATACCGACACCAAGTCCACCGTCATCTTCAACCTCAACGGGCAGCGGGTGACTTCACCTCGGCACGGGCTATATATCATTAAAGGCAGGAAAATGGTGCTGAGATAAAATCCAGCATCCAAGCCTTACTAATAGCGACCCCGACAGCCATCAAGTGGCTGCCGGGGTTCATAACCTACTTACAACATCGCTTATGAAACGAATGGCAAGACTTATTGCAGCATCTGCACTTCTGGCACTCAGCCAGCCGGCAGGATCGCAGCGGCTGGTAGAAGACCAGAACGTGTTCAAGGACATCACCATACGTGCCGACGTGCGCAACACGCGCTATCTCATCCCCTCACCGGCAGGCAAGCTTCGCAAGGCAGGCAAGCCA
>CACYME010000023.1 GCA_902775475.1 uncultured Prevotellaceae bacterium | reverse complement strand
CTCGTCTAAATTCACGTCTAAACCCGTCTAAATTCGTCTAAGATTCTTTTCGATGCCACATTCTGTCTTCGTCAAGCCAGATTTCATCGTTCTTATGCATCTTGTAAAGCAGGTTCTTTATCTTGGCCATCTTTTGCTCTTCGGTGAAATCTACAGGCAGCTTATTCCAGAGCAGTTCGTTAATCTGCTTTCTACTCAGCACCTTGTGGTCGTTAAGGGCTTTCATAATCCACTCCTGACATTCTGCATCGTTGAATCCCTTTCTCAAAGTTTATTCCACCTGCGTATTAGTCGCCTTTGCAATCTGCTTTGAGACATACAAATGAGGTTTCCTGCCTTCTATCAGTCCTTCCTTCCTCAGTTTCTTTATGGCATTGTCATTGGTATATTTGTCTTTTACTGCAAAATTACACAATTTTATAAGAAATAATTAATTGGTTAGGCAGCAAATAGTAAAGCAGTAATAGCTCCAACCCCTTCTGCAGCAATCTTACCGAACCAATTGCCATCTGTAAGTTTGTGCTCTACAATATAGTTACGAAGCTTTATCCGCCATTCCTTATTTTGGAGCAAAAACCAAAGATCATCATCAAGATAAGCATATGATACATTCTCAATCAGCCAACCTTTCGATGGAGTGTGTCCTTTGCTAAGTGATTCGCCAGGGTACTGCAGATGCCAAAAGCCATCCGTCTCCATATGCCAGAAAGGCTTTTCTATTCCCGTCAAGTCATCGAACTTAGATGGTTTGGCATACTTTGACATTAGCATTAAGTAGCGCCTTTCTATCCAATCGTTAATGACGAATCTGTTATCTATGAACACCTTGCCATCTATACCGTCAATGATTGCAAGCAACAGTACAGGCTTAGCCACGATAACCTCACCGTGTATCTTTGCCTGTCTTATATTCATTATCCGCTTCGTATAGTGAGCAAAACATTGCTCATAATCGTAGAACCTAATGACCCTATTCATCGCTCTTCGTTATTGATTTGTGGCGACAAAGATACGAAAAAGATTGGAAAGATAGTCTCTTTTTATAATAAAAGCGGTAAACTCCTATGTTAGTTTACCGCTTTTCCTGAGTTTTTATACTCAGAACACATCAAATCTTTCGCCTATGCGTCAAAATTTAGTTATATACTTTTGGAACCTAAAACATCACCATAATAGTCATACCATACCCCTTTTACTTTAACCTTGTTCTCTTCACGTTTGTTCCCCTCCACAAAGTCTTCTATATCATCGATAAAGTTTGAACTGGAAAGTTTGGGATATAATTCTGAATCCGAATAAGCAACGAGCATTTTATCACCTTTCACCCATTGGCCATCCACTCGCTTTACATCCTTTACTGTCATACATACGGACTTCTTGTTGAAGCGGTAGATTTTATCATTGAATACTTTGAGAGGTGCGTCGTCGGTATATATAACCTTGCCTGACTTGTTAATAACAGTTCCTCCATTCTCCGTATTATTTACCGTTACATTTAGTGGCATCCTTATCAGTCCTAACTTTGACAGTTGATATTGAACCGAATAGAGAGACTTTCCCAATCTTTCTGCTAATTTAGAGGGTTCCATGCCATGTTTAAAGAACAAAGACAGTCTTTCAATTTCATCTTCATTCCAGGGTTTCTCTGCTTCTGCACGCAAAGTTTCTTCATCTATGGCATTATCTTCTAATTCTTCATCTCCAAATGACTCTATATCTTCCTCAAAATTTTCTATATCATCTTCTTTTTTGTTATCTTCACTAATAAATGATGTGAATATTTTGAGAAAGGCAGATTCCTTAAACAAGCTATTCGGGTCATCCTCTAACATATCTTCAAGATAATGAAATCCATAATTTGCATACTCTTCCATTTTATGTTTTAGGGAATTGGCTGCGTCGTTAACACTTATTTCCCCTTTCTCTAACGATATGAAGTCTATGTCTGTTTTTGCAACAAGAGCAGCAAACATGTACTCCTGTATCTTTTTGTACGATGTGCGGCCTAATTTGAGTTTGCCTTCTTGGCTACCCCAAAACATTATCGGATGCCCAAAATCTTTTCGTTTAGATTTGTCATCAGGTAATTTCCTTGTCTTATCAAAATACAATCCGATGAAGAATCCAATAATAAACATTTCATATCCTGCACCAAAAATTTTACCTCTTGATACAGTGTACTGGCTGGTTCCTCTACCATAGTCGGTAAAAGGCTCCATCAGTAACTCTGCGTATTTTTTCTCCCATTCTGGGTTCTTTTTACCCCAAGCATCAAATAAAGATTCCATACTTAGTCCTCCGATTTAATTTCTTTTACTAATGTTCTTACTGTAGACAAATCTGAATTATTGAATCCGTCTGCTTTTTGTATTCGATAAACACGGCATGTAAGTTTATCAACATCGTTCATTCTGACTTTTCCTCCAGAGATAAAGTCTTTTGTAATTACAATACATTGCTTTTTAACATCATTGATAATGTTATAGAAATCTTCTTCTTTCGCATCACCAAATGAGGAAGTAGCAGCATCGAATATGAGAGGATATTCTTCATCTGTCTTTTTATAGGCGAAATCAGAGACAGCAAATAATATAGAAATATACATTACTGTTTTCTGAGAATCTGATGGTTTTTTGATATATGTTCCATTGGAACTTTTTAACCTTATACCAGCCTCTTCTTTGTCTTTCTTATAGAAAAGACTTACTTCTCCATGGAAGTCCTTGGTACTCAAACGATCCATGTACAAATTGGCGCCTTCTCTTAATGCATCAAGAAAGTTATACAGGTTCTTTTCTTTTGCTCTAAATGAAGCCTTTGCAATTTGATCAAATGCGAAATGTACTTTCTGATATAATCTTGACAAAGAATTTCCAGGTTTGAGATTATCCATTTTCTCTTTAATCTCAGCTTGACGATCCAATTTACTTTTAAGTTCAATTTCGAGGTCTTTGATCTCTAATTCAGCTTCACCTTTTTTTCTGAACATATTATTAACATCAGAATTGTTTTTCTTCATCATTTCCTCGGATATATTACCCGCCTGTATTAGTAGTCGAGAGATATCTTCTTCTATTTCCTCAATTTCCTTTTTGACTTGTGACAATTCTTCCGACTTTCGACTTACAACCTCAAGTCTATCATTGATATCATTTGCAATTCCTGAGATAAAAGCCTCTTCCGGTCCTGACAGTCTGTTTGCCAAAACGTTGATTTCGTCTATGAATTCTTCTGTGAAGAGTTGTTTCTTGCTTAACTTAACTTGTTCTTCTTTTATTCTTGCCCGTTCATTGATGTGCTTCTTATATTCTTCAAGCTTACTGACCATGAAACGATATGCCTCTGAACCCTCTGGAGCAGGAGTATTGCACACTTTGCATCTGTGCACCTTAATCATCTCCTTCATATATTTATCGTTTGGAATATACCACGGCAATTTAGCATCGTCGTTTAGCAGTGCTTCATTCTCTTTTTTCAGTGCGTCCAGTTCACCTTGTTCTTTGCCTCTTTCTAATATAAATTCATCGTGTAGTCTTTCCTTCTCTCGTCTCAACTGGGCACATTTGTCCTTGAAGGCAGAAAGGATATCAGGGAAAGCACACATTATCCAATACTGATCAAGAAGGCTTGTGTTTAGGTTCACTTTTTCAATGCTAGCTTTTAAACTTGATGCATTATCTTTTTTCGCAGCTAAAGCTTGCGACAGTTCATTATATCTGTCTCGCGTGTCTTGATTCTGTTCCAAATCTTTTAGCATAGCTTCGTAAGAGTTTACTGCAGTTGACAATTCCTTGATTTGCTTACGAATATCCTGTATTTCTCCACTCAGTTTTGTCAACTCATTATCGAATCTAATAGCTTCACTTCTTGTATTCTCATCATTCTTGCTCTCTTTACGAAAAGCTTTATCTGCAGAGATTTCAAAGTTTGAAGTCAAGTTCACAAGTTCATCAAAATACTTTATATCAGAGTATTTGTCGACAAGCATTTTCAATGCTTTTGGTCCATCAAGCACATCAAGTCGAGACTCGCCCTTAAACATTGAAAAGTGTTGCATTTCGGCATCAAAGCAACGGGCTATCAATCTTCTTCCGTCAGGAGAAAGTCTTCCTTCGGGGGTATCTTCCGTGCCTTTGAACTTTATGTCGCTTACGTCGTAATAATCCTCACCTTTTCTAGTAATGACAAACTTTTTCTCTACAGATTTACGACCATCATGTTCAAAGTCCATCTTCACTCTAAGATTGGCTGACTCGCCTATTTCTAGTTTCGATTTTTTCATCTCAGAAAAGTTGTCTAATGCATGACTTTTCTGAACATCGTCCGTGTTAGATATGTCAAGTAGCCACTGAAGAGCCTCAAAAAATGTTGACTTGCCATCGCCGTTGTCACCAATAATCAAGGTAAGGCCATCACCGAATTCGAATGTGTTTTCGTTACCATAATAGCTACGAAAGTTTTCTATTTCTATTCTACGTATTATCATAGTTTCTTTTTGAGTAAGTCGTTTACAGTGTTATATATTTCTTTTTCTGACATCTCTTCACTAAGCCCTTCAATGATAGTTGCGACAGCGCTTACAATAGCATTTTTAGAACCTAGAGCATATTCAAGAGATGAAATCTCAGAAGGTTCATATTGGGCGTACTCCATTAATTTCTCGTCAAGAAGAACCGCCTCTAGAATTTTGTTGTAATTCTCGTTGTATCTTTTATTTCTTGCCATAGTATGTTATTTATGAATTAATCTAAAAGTGGAACATTATAGAAGTTCAGAACCTCTTCTAATTCTGTGTAAGAGTAGTCGAGATTTCTTGATAATGAGGCGAAATCTCTTACTCTTCTAAGTTCAGAAAGAATAAGTTTTCGTTCCATTTCATAATCTACGCAATCCGCTCCAATATCAGGAACAACCACAAGGTCGTGAATATAAGCATATTTCTTATCCTTGTGCGTTCTCAGAATACGCCCTCTACGTTGAATAAACTGCCGTGGGTTTCCTGTGCTTGCACAGAAAATCGCCATTTCACTTCGTGGCACATCAACACCTTCGTCAAGGCATTTCATTGATGTCAAAACCTCAAGGTCTCCATTCGCAAAATCTTCAAGGATGGATTCCCTGTCTTTTTGCCCTGAAACAAATTTCCTGACCGTTGTCGTTTTGCTGACATTCATCACTATCTGCGTATATTCATCAATTAGTTTATCTGATTCTGCATCATCTTCAACAAAATCCGAGCTATCATACACGTCAGCAATAGAATCTGGCTTTAGACCCTCAGGAACATATACCAATGTATATTTGAGATTTCCTTTTTCTTTGTAACGCTCTTCAATGATGTTTTTGAATGCATCTTGCTTGTTTCGTGCTTTATGAATTATGCGCCTTCTTTTCAAGAGTAGAGCTCTGACTATCTCATCTTCCAGATCAAGATATCCACCGTTATACCTATAAATCTTGCCGAGCTTTTGTGATATTTCCATGTAGTCATACATCTCGTCATCGCAAAGTCGCACGACATGTGGGAAATAGTAATATTCACAAAGAAATTTATTCTTGATAGCTTCCTCCATTGTATACACAAAAGTATAGTTATCTTCCGAGTTGAAGAAACGTCGAAGTTCCCTATTGCCTTTATCATCAAACTGACGTTCAGGAGTTGCAGATAAACCTATACGTCGCTTAAATCTTTTACCGACACCATCTAACCTGTCAAGGATTCGTTTTGATCCCATGTTGTGTGCTTCGTCTGCAATAAGCAAACATTTCTTAGAAAGCGACATCAAATCATGAAATACATTATCTCTGGCAAATGACGCATATGTTGAAATGACAATATAGTTGACAGGCGAATTTGTCGGGTTGAAATTCTCTTTCATCGTGAGCCTATCTATCTCGCCTTTCCAGTCCTTGTTCCTTGAGCAAACCTTTACAATGTGCTGAAAGTCGAATTTCCTACATTCTTTTTCCCATTGTTCTACCAAGGTAACTGTAGGAACAAGAATTATTGCCTTGTAATAGCCAAACTGTTTGTAGATTTGCAACAGACAGTTAAGAGAGGTCAGCGTCTTACCAGTTCCTGTAGCCATGTTGAATAAACCACTTTGACTTTTTTTCCAATTGTTGAACGCTTTCTTCTGATACTCACGTGGGCCTGAGGGATAAGGGAAGTGGGGCTCTACTTCTTTTGTTTCTTCTGCAACTATCGAGATTTGTAAGTTCTCCTCTTCCTTCCGGCTTTTATATGTCTTCAGTTTTTCCTCCACATCAAGCAATTCCTCAATATCAGAATCACCATAATTGGTACTGATTGCTTCTACCAAATCTTTAGGCGATAGATAATCTATTCCCTTTTTCTCACCAGACATTATGGCATCAAAGTCCTTTTTCTGTTTGGCGATTCTATTCTGCACCATTCTGTCAACAGAATCACTTCTGTCAATCTTGATTTCTTCAATGTTATTGAAAAGGCCACTAATTGTAAAATTGGCAGAGCCTGTAAAGGCGGTTATACTGTCACCATCCCTGAACTGCCCAGACTTGGTATGAGCGATTCCTTTTTTACCTCGTGGTTTGATTATCCGGATGTCTATGCGCTTTTGTGAAATCATGTAAGCAAGACAGCGGAAAAACTGTTCTTGATACTCATCAAAAGTGGACTTCAAATACTGGAAGTTAGAGAGGTCTGAACAGTCGATTATATTACCCAGCATCCCATCTGATATTGCCTCTTTATCTTTCTTTGAGACAATATGATTAATGATTAGGCGCATATAGCCTCCTTTCGAAATGAACGTGGCAAAACCTTCTGACAATACGCTGATAGCGGCAGAACTAAAATAGCCAAGTTTCAAATCAAACTCTGTGCTATTCATTAGACCGTCATTGAAAAAACGCTCTGGAGAATATTCCTCACCAGGTACATACGTTCCGTCCTCTGCCCAATCTACTTCGTACAGCATAATCTTATCTTATATAAAGCAGTTCGTACACATAATATCATCGCCAAGGATGTCCACCAGCGTGGTACCCTTGTTCTTCTCCTTATTCTCTTTCTGACGGCGGATGATGTCGAGCTTAATCTGGCGGATGCGCTCTGGACGGATGAGGTCGGCAAGACTTTCATTCTGATTCCACGTATAGCCGTCTTTTTCAAACTCCATCGCTTTGGCATAGAGGTCTGGGTGTTGCTCGTAGAGCCATATCCATTCTATCTTTTGCTGGAAGAAGCAGAAGTAGCAGCCTGAACGACTGCGACAATAGGTGCCCATTTCGCCATCTACCTCAAAAGGTATTTCTTCGTAATAGGCAGGTACTCCGACACCACTTTCACGCAACAGGCGGAAGATGTCTTCTTTTACCAGCACATCGGTATTGTCGAGCAATGGGAATGATTCCAGCTTACCCACAGGATAGTCAGTAGTTTTCAAGAACTCGAATACAGCATGATTGTACAACTTAACATCGTAATCCAACAGCGCATTCATCTTCTTGGAATAATAGAACTGCTTGGTAATAGGCTTCTTTACCGTCTCTATGATTTCATCGCGCAGGAAACCTTCTGGTGTAAGCCGTTCGTAAATATCGACAATCTGCTCCAAGTTCTCCTTGTGCAGGAACTTGTTGATGACATCGATGCTCCAGATGTTCTTGCGGAATGGGAACACGGCCTGTATATTGGGCTTCGATGAGATATAGCCGTCTCTGTCCTCATCACCACGAATACCTACGTACGACACAGCATAGTCATCGCCCACATACTCCTCAAACTTATCCAACTTCATCTTTTTCGTACACCAGCGGGCTTGGGGCGAGGGCAGGAAACCACCCATCGCTTTCAGAAAGTGGTGGAATGGCGTTGGCTCTGGGCTACCTTCTGCAGCACGCAGTCGTTCTATTTTGCCGAGATAGGCTTCCAGACGATTAATCAGCGTTTCCGTTTCAGCCAGTTCACAGCCGGTATCAGAATTGTAGTACTCAATCTTCAACGTCGGGTACGTCTTCTTCAGATAGATGGCGAGGGCTGCGCTGTCCTTGCCGCCTGATATGCCTAATATATGTCTTACCTTTGTCATCGTTTCATCTTCTTGTTGAGTATCGACAGTAGCGTACAAACATCCACGTTGTTGTCGCCAGACAGCAGTTCGCTGATTTTCTTTTCCAGCGCATCAGCCTTCTGCTTGTCTTTCTCTGGCAGCACGTATGTTTGTGTCCTTACGCTTGTGCCCTTGTTGGTCACCATATCGAAAGAGTAGGCATCCGTCTTTTCGCCTTCACTTACCTGCTCAGAGATAGAGGAATACTTCTCGCACTCTCGGAATAGATACAACAAGTCATCAGCCAGTTTATCTTCCTGTTCATCCTTCAAGGTGTCAAGTCGCTGCTCCAGAATGGTATAACAGATAGACTGGTACCACTGAGTGCGATTGTCGTACTCTGTCATCACATGATGATAGAACTCACGCTGTTTGTCTGTCAGCAGATAAGCTTTCACGTTGGCCAGTCTGCTGCGTATCTCTTTTACATATTCGTTGTATTCATACGATTCCAACCCAAAGCCCTCTACCAATCGTTCTTCCAAGCGGTCTATCAGTTTGCTGTAACAAGAGCGTAACTCCTTGATGGCTCGTTGAATGGTGTTGCCGTATTCCTCTCTGAACCGCTCCTGTTTCAGTTTCTCGTCATCGAAACCAAGCGCCTCCGGCATGTCTTCCAAGAAAGCCTTCTCTGGGTCTTTTGCTTTCGCCAGCACATCGCGGAACTTCATCGTGGAGGCGTGGTCAAACTTGCGAGTATGCTTCGTATAGTCGTTCAGTCGCATATAGAAACTGAGGAATGGCTTGATGGTTTCGATAAAACTGGCATTGGTGATGGCCGACTCCTCGCCAAGATTGATAAAGCGACGATACTGATTGAAGAAGCCCAACTTCACGCCATCACCAGCAAACTTCTTCACCTCGAAGTCGCCAGGATGCTTCTGCAACAGGTCGAAGAACTCCATGTTTACATTTGGCATGAAGGCTCCCTTTGAGGCATCATAGAGTGCAAAGTCCTGGCGCTTGATGAAGAGGTAGGTGGGAATCCAGAAATCCAAGAAACCTTGCTTCAGCTTATAAGGCTGGGCAGACAATAGCTTTATCAGTTCTGAAATCTTCCTCGCCTTGTTTTCTGAACTCTGCAGGAACTCCTCGCTGGCTCTCCATAGGGGCATGAAGCCTTCATTGCTTGGAGCGTCTGCAAACTCTCCATCTACATGCAGTCCAGTATTCTTCAGCAGCGAGAAATAGATGGTCTTTTCTGGCGGAAACTTGTCAGCTGGGAATCCAAAGTCCTCCTCGTTGCTGTGCTCCAAAAGATTAGTGAGATAGTTCTTGCGAGCCAAAGAAATGCTACTACTCAGTTTGTGCTTGTTGAACAGCTCATTGTTCATCACGGGTGTCTGATGGTAGATGGTGTCGCACACCTTGGAGAGCAGACGGTTGAAGTTACGATGCGACTCCACCTTTTGCTCTTTTCCATTGAACACCCAGACTACACGATTCTTGTAGGCAAAGAGATTGTCGCTAATGGCTTTGTTCAGCAGCGCCTCTTCATATTCTTTCAGTTTTTGTATCTCTGTCACGGCAACACGGTCATTCTTGTCGAGCACCCGCTCCAGCAGGTACATGTATTTCTTGATGTTGTACAGGTGGTCAACAATCTCTTCCGTGTTGTTGAAATAGGCGAATATCAAGGCATGCTCTGAGTTGGCGCTAAACTCCTTGATGTCTTTCAGCGCGTCTTTCTTTGTCGAGAATATCAGTTCGATGTAACCATCAGTATCACCTTTGGGCACAAACTCCACGGGTTCCTCACGTATCTCATAGTCGAAGAATCGCGGTGTTCCCTTATGGTAATAGTGGGCCTTGACGGGCGATATACGTTTGTTGAAGAATACGCTCAGTTCATCGACAAAGGTTACAGGTCGTGACACCATCAGTCCTGCCTCTCGAATCTCTGCCTCCAAGTCAACGTCCGTTCCCTCAAACAGCATCAGGCGTTCCTTATAGGCGGCATAGCGGATAATCTTCTTCGCTATCAGTTTCTTGATAATCGTCTCTGCATCGTCGATAGCCATCGACAGACGGGCATATTCTGCCATCTGCTCTGTTGACAGCTTGAAGCCAGCCGTTCCAAACAACGTCATCATACCAATGGCTTTCACTATCTTGACGGCCTGCAGCATTTCTTCTTTTGATGCCCATTCCTGTCCTTCCACTCGTTCTATCGATACCTGCATACTGCTCCAGTTCATCGAGTCGGCATTGGCATCTTTCAGATAGGAATAGAAGTTGTAGAGCACGTAGTCATAGACGTTCTGCAGGTTGTAGGTCTCGTTGGCCTTTGGTTCAAATTCCATGATGGAATTACTGCCTCGTGCTGCCAGGAAGGTAAACAGCGAACGCTCGTTCTGCCCGTAACGCTGTATGGCTGAAGTGACCGCATAGGCAGAGAAAAGGTCAAGCGGATAGAGTTGCAGGGCTGTTTCGGTAGAGAAATCATTAGCCACATAATGTGTCTCTTTCGCCAAATCACAGAGTGGTTCTGCATTCTCGCCAACTGTGGCCTTTCGCTCTTCCTGTAGTTGTTGTGAAGCCAACAGCAGCAACTGTTCGATGGGTTCAACGAAGGTGATCTCCTTGAAGCGGCCTTTCACCTTTGTCCATTCGTTGACCTGTTCCTCCGTCATGCCTTTGGCGTATGCTGAGAAGTTCTGGTGCAGCGTGGTAAGCAGCAGTATCTGTCGTTGTGGGTTGTTGACCACCTCGCATAGTTTCTGTAGGAAGTAGAGTTCTTTCTCTGGATTGTTCTTGGCAGCATGTTCCAGCACTTTGCCAAACTCGTCGATAATGATGACGAGGAATTTACCATGTTTCTGACAGCGGCTGTAGTAGGCTTTCAGCTCATCGAGCACGCTAATCTTGCTGCTTTCCACGTTGAGGCTTCTCTGCAGCAAGATAGACATCTCGGCATAGTCGCCCACTATCTTCAGTATCTCAAACTTGGCGGTCTGCTGCAGACTCTTTGGATTCAGCAGGTATTGCTGCTTCCGCTGTTTTTGTAGGTCTGATTCTAAGGCCAGCAGAAAACTCGACTTTCCTGTGCCGTAGGTGCCAATGATGGTAAACGAGTGGATGCCTGTCTGGTAGTCGCTCACGATGCCGTGGATGGCATGCTGGGCATTAAGCGTTACGATGTACTGCGCATCTGCAGCAAAGCCGTTCTCGATGTTGGCTGAAAGACTAAACGTGTGCTTCATAATAATCGTCTAATACCTGTTTGTAATCCATATCTTTCGTGAACTGTACCTGACGGATGCCTGCCACTTCGTTGTACGACATGCTGCCGCCATACGTAGTTGCCAACTGTTTCAGCATCTGCACCGCCTCGTGGTCGGTCATGCAGAACGCCAGCCCCACTTGGTCTTGTATCGTCTCAAACGAGATGGTGCTGTCGCCCGTCTGTTCCTTTAGCATCAAGAGTCCGTACATGAATACTTCCGGCGTCACCTTCCGTTTGCCCTCCGCGTTGAAGTAGTAGCCCTTGCCCGTTGCGTTCTGGCGAATCAGGTCGAGGTCTATCAACAGCGACGAGAAGTCTTCATTTGATTGAGACTTACGGGGCAGCGCATAGTTCTGCAACAGCACACCGATGTCTTTCTTCACCGTGTTGTCGTTGTAGGCATACTGCTTGCCAGCCTCTGCCACTTTCAGTTTTACGTAGGTCTGCACCTGTTCGCGCTCAAACTGGCTGCGCTCTCGCTGCACGCCACAGAAGAACATGTTGTAGAGCGTAGCCTCACGCAGGAATACCAGATGGAAGTGCAACAGCCACAGCGTTGCCAAGTCTTCCATATAGCAGTCCTTTCCCTTCGCGTCATCGAAGAGATAGTGTCCTAACCAAGTGGCTCCGTCAGCATCCATCACGCCAAAGGCCTTCAGCCAGAAGCGGATGCTGGCCACCATATTCTTCCCGACTCCCAAGTCTATCACCGCCTCAGGCGAGTTGAAGTCCTTGCCCTTCACCAGGAAGTCGTAGCCTTTCTTCAGCCACAACGTCTTGCAGGGAAACGACTCATGCCCTGAGAACGTATATTTCTTGTCCTTACTATTGTTCGTACTCATTGTTTTAAGTTCTGTAATAGGCAAAAAAAGAACGTACCCTCCTCTTATAGTACTTCCTTACTGCGCCTGTCCTGGAAATGAGGCTTGGAACGAAATACAGAGAAAGGGTACGCCTATTACGGCGTACCTAACTTCCTCCAGGGTTCGTTCCAATAAAGTTTTTCCAGGACTTTGCAGTTTGGAACCCCTTCAGATAGTTGATACTATCAACTTTGCCAATAAGTTCTTGCACCGCATCTTTTTAAGCCACCCGACTGTCACTACAACATGAGCAGCGGACACAATGCAATTGCAAAGGTACAAAAAATATTCGGAACTGAAACATATTTCCACAAAATTACACATTATTTAATATATGACGTAACTTTGAGTGGGATTTATCTCATATACAAAAGCCCTCCCCTGCAAAAGCAGACGCAAGGGATTACCTTATTATACTTTTAGGTTTAGTTTACGAGAATAAGCTTGTTGTTGGTCAAATCATATGTGACAGGGTGGGCGAAACAGATAACATGCCCGTCATATATACATTTGGTGTTAATGCCTCGTCGTTGGAACTCGTCAATGAGTGCATGGTCGTGATAGGCACGCATACCAGTCCAGCCAGTGTTACCGACCTGACGATTGAATACTGTTACTAACTCGGGAATCTGCATGTCTGCAAACTGCAGGGCATACTTTGTGTAATAAATGTACTGTTGCATAACTTTTTGTTTTTGAAGTGAATAATAATCTTCCGCATCGTACTGACCACCGTGGCTAAGTTAAAGCTCGGTTGGCGAGTCCATCCGAAGATGACTGCTCTTGATGCAATTCCGATGTAAAGGTACAACGAAAAATTGTAACCACCAAACAAAATCGATTTATTTTGAATGAGAGTGATATGGATTACTCCCAACTCATGCGTGGCTGTGCATCTATCCTAATTTCTAAGCAAATGTACGAGTGGCTGGCTTATGTGCAAGGTCAAGCCTACGGTTCGTCTCGAAAATCTCCACACCTATGGGTAGTATTTTCGGCCGGAACTTTGCACTAAAGCCCGCCTTGCCTCGTTCCCCTGCAACGAAATTAGTGATAGACACCCTTACGCCCCGGAGGTGGGAGGGAAATATTTTAAAGTTTTAAGCAATGATAGACAGTATTTACAGAGAGTTAACAGCCAATGAGGTTGAACAGGCTCGTGAGCAGAAGGAAAAGCGCACCCATAGTGAGAAGGTTGCGTATAGGTTGTTGCCTTGGAGTATGAGGCAGAACGTAGAGCGTAACCCGCCAGTCGCTTTTGTAGGATGTAAGTCAGCTTTCTTTCCTGATTTGTTCCTTCGAAACGAAAAGGTCTGCATAGAGATTGATGGTGGATACCACTTTAAACGTGAGCGTCAGGATGCTCATCGTGACAAAGTGTTCCGTGAGCATGGCTTTATCGTCATCCGCATCAAGAACCTCGACACCTGTATTAACGTAGCCTTTTGGGAACGATTACTCGAAGGATTAAACAAAGTAGAGGACACTGTTCCTCATCCCCACCTTGCAGAAATAAAAGAAGAATTGCGTCAAATGATAAGTGATGAAATATGTAGTTGGACACGTATCGATACAGACCCAATATGATTCATATGGAGCCCGCAGTGGACATTGTTTCAGTCCGTCACATACTAAAAAAGGTAAAACAGTGGTAGAATTAAAATATAATTTGTATATTTGCAGCAAAAAATTGGTTTCGAGAATATCAACAGTTTAAGTTTGAATTGCAAGATACTGAAAATCAGAGCGATATGACAACTATGAATATGGCAGAAAGACATCTGGAGTACGACACAACGATGTGTGGTGCTTCCAAAGTTTGGCTTCCGATGAAAGTGGCTTACTCGCGTGAAGTTAAGGCAAAGGTAGAGTCAGACCAACTGATGTTTAAAAACTTTACGTCAGAGACGTATAAGCTACTGAATGCTGATATGATTTTTCCTCATTACGAGTTAGTGCTTGCCATCAATAACCTCTTTTTTACTTTATTCAAGAGCGGAATTATAAGAGATTTTACCTAATAAGGATTATTATGCTACAGCCATCTACCCTATTTAATGAAGAGATTAGGAGATATCAAGAGTACATACTCAACTACGGTCGTTGTCCATTGTGTAACAGGGGACTATCGCAAGGTGAAAATGTTTATGTGGGGAAGGGGTTGGACGGTAATATTTCAGTTGCATGCGAATCATGTAAAAATATAATAAGTGCGGATGCTAAGAAGTTTGTCTATCATCCCAAGGAATACGATGTCCCAAAAAGAGATATGCCTCTTTGGCGCTATCAGGATTTCCCCAAATTCGTATCCCTGCTTGATAGCGGTGAGTTGTTTTTCACAAGGGCAGATAAATTTGAAGACGTGTTTGAGGGTGCCCGTGGCTTTAACTTCCAAAAGGCGGCTATCTGTGATAAGATAAAACCATCTCTTACCCTGAAAGTGAAAAGTCAGTTAAGAGCAGCGGGAATAGAAAACCCGACTGATGATGAGGTAGAGAAAAAACTTCGGGAAGAGACCGATGCTTTGTTCGAAACTCAGGAAAATAAACGAAAGGAATACTTTGTAAGCTGTTGGCACGCCAACGAGCGTGAATCAGAAGCTATGTGGAAATTGTATATAACCGCCAAAAAGCAGGGCGTAGCTATTCAAACTACAATGGAACGGCTGTGTTACTCCATTGGAAAAAGCGGGTTCGAAGTAGGAGGGGTGAATTATATATCTTATGAAAAGCCTTTGGAAAGTGATGCGGAACCTATATGGTATAAAAGAACTGCATTTAAACATGAAAACGAAGTGAGGGCAATCTTTCATGAAGTTGGAACCTGCTTGGAGGGCATGCCTGTTAAGATGGATTTGAACATACTTATAGAGCGAGTGTATATCTCACCATCAGCTCCCAGTTGGTTTGCCATACTGGTGAAGAGGGTGATGAACAAATATGGACTAAATAAGCCCGTTGAATATTCAAGGCTTGATGAAAAACCGATATATTAAAAGACAATGGATATATTTGCATGTAATGACCTGACAGGTAAAACTATTGGTGGTTGGACGGTTGGGAACCAGATTGCCAGTAGCGACAAAACAGCGAAATATGCTTTATTTTATGAGGTAAGGAATGATGCTGGAAGTGCCATTATGAAAGTTCTCAACTACGACAAGTGTCACAATGGCTCTCTGGATGGTACTCATGACAGAGCATCTTTGATGGCGCGAGAAACCAGTGCGTTCCACTTTGAATCGAGTTTAGCAAAAGAGTGTACTGGAAACCGTATGGGTAATGTAATAAGATATATTGATTCTGGGGATATCGAATTGCCAGACTACCATATAAAAACGGTATCATATATTATATATGAGATGTCGGAAGGTAAGATAGGAGATTTCCTCACATTTTCGTCGAAGACCGATTTCGTTGTTGATTTGGGCTTGTTGGTTGAAAAACTCAAGTCTCTTCATCAAGTGACGAACGGTGTTCGCCAATTGCACGCCAAGCTCATAGCTCATCATAACATCACTCCTCAGACTGTGGAAGTGTTTGAAGCCAATACATTGTCAAAGGTAGGTGGGCTTCAGAGATCGCGTACACATCAAGAGCTCCTTCATTCTCCAGTTTCAGCTCGCTTATTTGATGGAGATTATACTTTTGCTCCACCAGAGGCGTTTTTTAATTACAAAATGTCAGAAGATATGAGTACTTACTATCAGATAGATAATTATATGCTGGGGAATTTGATAGTGTATTATCTTTCGATGATGAATCTTACCACTTTGATTAGTAGTAAATGTCCTTACTCACTAAGTCACTGGGCCTCAAAAGGCGCTGATTATAATGATGTGTTGCCAGCCATCATAGCCGCTTTTAATCAGTCAATAGAAGAAATCAAGAGTTCAATATGCGTCGAGGAACTACGTGAACCAATTGCGCAAATTATTGAGGGTCTATGCCATCCAGTACCAGAAAGAAGGGGTTATCCTGGAAGATTTAGTAAACCAGAAGTTAATGCAGACTTGCAGCGTGTCCTTTCCAAGTTGGATATACTATACAATAAAGCTCAGCTCATTCTTTATTCAAAAACCAAAAAGTAGGTATGGCGAATTTTTTCGATGATGGGAAGCGTAATATGCTTCCATTGTGGCGAAGTTATGATGATATAGGCTTGACGCGCGAAATGGATTATTCGGGAAGGAAATTGTTGCCTATGCGCTTCGACCTCTATGACAGTTTCATTGAGGCATGGAAGGCCAAACATACCGTAGTTACTGCTGCAGATTTGGTGAATGCAGCCGTAGCGAGTGGCAATACTCATTGCGTAGAAGTAATGAATGCTGCTGATTATATGCTTAACAATGCTGAGCAATGTACTAATTTAGCGTTGGAAGTGGCAAGATCAATAACTAATACCTCCCAATTAATACTGCCAAATAGTTTTAGTAAACTTACGAAGTTTGAAGATGTTGCGAAGAACCTTATCAGAGGCCTAGTGGAACAGGAACAGATGACGAAAGCGCGTATTGGAATACTTCGGCGCCAGCTCAGAGAACATTGTTATGATCCAGTAGCTTATTGTGAATTAGCCAGATGTTATGCTAATCTTGGTATGAACGATAAGGCAGAAACGTATATGAAATACGCTATCAACCTGGCTCCGACAAGCCGGTTTGTGGTGAGAAACGCAGCTCGTTTTTTTGTGCATAATGGTGATCTTGATAAGGCAAAGAGTGTCCTTTTGAAGAGTGGAAGGGTGAAAACGGATCCATGGATAATGTCGGCAGAAATAGCAGTGGAATCTGTTATGGAAAGAGCGTCTCGGTATGTTAAAGAAGGCCGACAGATGGTTTTTTCTGGTAATGTGTCAGCTTTCAGCAGTAGTGAACTTTGCTTTGCTATTTGCAAAGTTGATTTGGATTATGGAAAGCGAAAGGATTCCAGAAAGATGTTTGAGAAAGGCATCATAGAGCCTAATGACAACTGTTTGGCGCAGGCAGAGTTTTTTGCCAAAAGGGATTCTAATTTACAATTGGATTTGTCGGCGTATAGCCGCTTACCTCACAAGCATGAGGCAGATACGCGTAAAGCATATGTGACGGGTAAATATGAAGATGCATTTATTTCGTCGTTGAAATGGATGCGGGATTACAGATTTGAGCAGCGCCCTATCGCATTTGCTTTTGATATTTCTTGTATTTATCTAAAAAGGTATGACTTTGCTATTGAGGTGGAAAAGAAAGCATTAACATTGAACCCCCGAAATCATACAGCTGTCAATAATCTGGCATACGCAATGGGATTGTCTGATAGGCTGGATGAGGCTGAGGCCTATCTCTCAACCATAAACTACCAAAAATATTTAAATAATAAGGATACTACGGGGGCGATATGTCTCGTGGCCACCTGTGGACTTCTTGAATATCGAAAAGGCAATATTGATGAAGGCCGCAAGATGTATAATATGGCAATTCAAGCAGCAAAAAAACATAAAGAAAATGGACTTGCTGCTAAGGCAAGGTTGAATATGATACGTGAGGAGGTGCGTAATGTCAGAGATTATGATACGAACATTCTGAATGAGTTAGACAGTTTAGAGACCAATGACATTAGAGAGACAGAACAATTAAGGAAGGATATTTTGGAAGAGGTAAAGAAGAAAACTCAGGTTTAATAATTTAGCATGCTGAGAAAGAGATGGCAAAGCTACGTAGGTTTTATGGAAATGCAGGAATAGGGAAAAATGGAATATTTCCTCTGTTGATTTGTTTATCTCAATATACCCATTTGTCCTTTTATTCCTTTATTCTTTCTTCGCATAATTGCTGGTGGAGATTCTACAAAAATAGGGTGTTGCGAAACGTTAATAAGGGTAGTTTCTGAAAGTGTGCCTACAATGTGCCTACAACTTTGAAAGGTTTAGACATGAAAAGTCCCGTAAGTTGTTTACTTACAGGACTTTAACTTTTGGGTGCCCGGACGGACTCGAACCGTCGACATTCAGAACCACAATCTGACGCTCTAACCAACTGAACTACGGGCACCATGTGACTTTCGTCTTCGAGCTTCACGGCTCGGCCAAATAAGCAAGCTTAATGGCTCTCGCTGCTCTGCTCGTTGGTTGCAATTTTGTTTTGCGGGTGCAAAGGTAGCTAAAATAATCGATTCCACCAAATATTTGGGCTGATTTTTTTGCAAAAATGTTTTTCCGACCGCTTTTATGCTGTCTCTCACTGTTGGGGGCTAACAAACAGGGAGAGCGGAAAGAGACGAAGACAGGGGTGTGAGAAGGAGTTTTTTAGGGGGAGGCAGTCATTTTTGTCGTTCAAAAAGCCCTTAATCTGCAAAAATGTTCGTAACTTTGCGCCCAGAAACGAAACATAAAGTAACGAAAGATGGACTTTTTGGAACTTGTGAAAGAGAGATACAGCTGCAGGGCCTACAAGGCCGAGCCGGTGGAAAGCGAGAAGCTCGACTACATCCTGGAGTGCGTACGCTTTGCTCCCTCGGCCGTCAACCGGCAGCCGTGGCGTTTTTACATTGTGGAGAACGAGGCTGACAGGGCGAAGCTGCAGCAGTGCTATCAGCGTGAGTGGTTCGCAGGGGCCCCGATGTACATCATGGCCACGGTGCTGCACGACGAGGAGTGGGTCAGGGCCGACGGGAAGCATCACGGCGACATCGATATTGCCATTGCCGTGGAGCACCTCTGCCTGGCGGCTACGGCTCAGGGGCTGGCCACGTGCTGGGTGTGCAACTTCGATGCAGCCCTGTGCAAGCAGCTGTTTGGGCTCAGCGAGAGTGAGGAGCCGGCAGTCATCATTCCGCTGGGATATGCCGCCGACAAGCGAAAGAAACATGTGGCCGACGACCCCATGGCGGGCCATCAGCGCAAGTCGAGAGCAGAAATCGTGAAGTGATATGGAATACATGTCTCAGGAAGGCTACGACAAGCTGGTAGCCGAGCTCCATCAGCTGGAGAGCGTGGAGCTGCCGAAGGTGAGGGATGCCATCGCCGAGGCCCGCGACAAGGGCGACCTCAGCGAGAACTTCGAGTATCATGCCGCCAAGCGCGAGCAGGGGCGTCTGCTCAGCCAGATTCGCTTCAAGCAGCGCGTGCTGGAGTTTGCCAGGGTGATAGACACGAAGCGGCTGGGCTCCGACGCCGTGGGGCTGCTCACGAAGGTGGAAATGACGAACTTGAAGAACAACGCCAGTATGGCCTACACCATCGTCAGCCCCCACGAGGCCAATCTGCGCGAGGGCAAGATTTCCATCAAGTCGCCCGTAGCCCAGGCGCTGCTGGGCAAGTCGGTGGGCGACGTGGTCGAGGTCCGTGTCCCTGCCGGGGTGCAGACGCTCAGGATAGAAAGCATCACGCTATAAGTGACAGATAGAACGGAAGTGGGGGGCACGGCAATGTGTGTCCCCCACTCTTTTTTATCATGCCCGCTCCTCACTTCAGCACGGGCTTCAGTTGCTGGCAGATGTCAGCCTCTACGTCGGCGATGCTCTCCGTAGGCTCGTAGCGCTTCAGCACCCGGCCGTCGCGGGCAACGAGGAACTTGGTGAAATTCCACTTGATGTCGGCCTTCTTGTCGTAGTCGGCATCCTGCCTTCGCAGCATGTTGTCCATCATCTTGCCCCGCCCGTCGTTCACGTCGAAGCCCTTGAAGCCCTGTTGCTGCTTCAGGTAGGCGAAGAGCGGCGACTCGTCGGCCCCGTTGACGTCAATCTTGTCAAACTGGGGGAAGCGGATGTCGAAGTTGGCGGTGCAGAACTCGTGAATCTCCTTGATGGTTCCCGGGGCCTGCTGTCCGAACTGGTTGCAGGGGAAGTCGAGAATCTCGAGGCCCTCGGCAGCATACTTCTCGTAGAGGGCTTCCAGCTCCTTGTACTGGGGCGTGAAGCCGCAGCGTGTGGCGGTGTTCACGATGAGGAGCACCTTGCCCTTGTAGTCGGCCAGCGACACGTCCTGCCCGCTCTCGTTCTTCACTTTGATGTCGTAGATGCCCTGGGCCATCGTTCCCAGCGCACAAACAGATGCCATGAGGCACATAAATAATAGTTTTTTCATCTTCTCGTTAGTTTTTGTTTCTATTAAAATAAGGAGTCTACCTGAAAAAGGCCATTACCTGCTGGAAAACGGATTTCTACTGACGGCCTCAGCGGATGAAGTTGGTCCACACGTGCTGTTCCTGCTCGGGGTGCCCCTGCTCGCGGGCGTTCAGTTTCTTCACCATCCACGCCATGTTGCGGCCCAGGGTGCGCATCGTCTGCATGCCCTCCTCGTCCTGCGCCGCCTGTCCGGGCGTCTGTCCGTAGACCATGTTCCAGTACTGCGAGCTGACGATGGGCATGTTCAAGATGGTGAAATACTTGTTCAGCCGGTCGAAGGCAGCCGAGGCGCCACCACGGCGGCAGACCACCACGCTGGCACCGGGCTTGAACTGCAGGTCGGGGCCCAGCGAATAGAACACCCTGTCGAGCAAAGCGCAGAGCGAGCCGTTGGGTCCGCCATAGTAGACGGGCGAACCGACGATGAGCCCGTCGATGCCATCCTTCACGGCCCGCATCACCTTGTAGTAGAGGTCGTCGCGGAAGGTGCATCGCCCCGTCCGCCCACACATGCCGCAAGCAATGCAGCCCTGCACCGCCTGCTTGCCGATGCTGACGATTTCGGTTTCCACGCCCTCGGCATTCAGCGTTGTTGCCACCTCACTCAGCGCGAGGAAGGTGTTGCCATTTCCTCGCGGACTTCCATTAATAAGTAATACCTTCATGCTGTCACAACCATTAAACTGGTGCAAAGTTACGAATTATTGCCCAAACCGAAGCTAAAATAGGCGAAAATTTTTAAGCTATCGTCCTACAGCGGCGACGGACCACCTCCGAGACCTGCATTAACATGCGTTTTTAGCCATCCTGTTCGGCAGAAATTGTCAAAATATTTCACAAAAAAATTTAGGTCACGGCGACGATGCAATTTTTGGCGAAAAAAGGCCGTTTTAAGACGCTGGGGAAGCTTCGCCCGGTGAAAAACGGAGAAAAACCATGTGAAAGAATCTTAATTTTTGCACACACCGCATGGTTCTGTGCACGTTTTTTGCGCAATTTTTGCCCCTTTTCGCGTTTCTGTAAGCACGCGAAAATTTCAAAAGTCAACGCCAAATTTTTCTGCGGCGTTGACTTTTGAAAACAAACGAACGCCTTTTTTCGCCGGAACAGCCACAAGCAACTGATTGCCAACCATTTAGCAAACCCTCTCAAAACTCGCTTATTTTCATCCAAAACTTCTTTCGTGAAGAATTTTTCGAAATACGGAGGGCTAAAACGGCCTTTTTGTCAATATCTTTCAAAAAAAACAGTATCCTCGTTCTGGCAGATTTTTCGCTCACTTATTCGTACCTTTGGCTTTGCCGAAGGTACTTGCGTTCGGAAAAGCGAAGGAAAAAAAGTGCTTTTTTCCTTTGCTTTTCGCTCACTTATTCGTACCTTTGCATCCAAATTGCGAACAAGTATCATAATATAAGGTATGACCATTCACTTTTTTCAGACCCCCACGAAGAGCGTGATTGCCACTCAGGCTGACCATCAGCTCACCCAAGACGAAGTAAACAAACTATGCTGGCTCTATGGCGATGCCTCGCTGCTCGATGCCACCACGCTCAGCGGATTCTTCATCGGTCCGCGCCGCGAGATGGTGACCCCGTGGTCGACGAATGCCGTGGAAATCACCCAAAACATGAACGTGGACGGCATACAGCGCATCGAAGAGTATTTCCCTGTTGCCAGTGCCGATGCCGACCACGACCCCATGCTGCAGCGCATGTACGACGGGCTCGACCAGGACATCTTCACCATCAACATCCAGCCGGAGCCCATCAAGCATGTGGAGAACCTGGAGGAGTACAACGAGCAGGAGGGCCTGGCCCTCTCGCCCGAAGAGATAGAATACCTGCACGGTCTGGAGAAGCAGAACGGACGGCCGCTGACCGACAGCGAAATCTTCGGCTTCGCCCAGATTAACTCCGAGCACTGCCGCCACAAGATTTTCGGCGGCACGTTCATCATCGACGGCCAGGAGATGGAGTCGAGCCTCTTCCAGATGATTAAGAAGACGACGCAGGAGAACCCCAACAAGATTCTCTCTGCCTATAAGGATAATGTGGCCTTTGCCCAGGGCCCGGTGGTGGAGCAGTTCGCCCCTGCCGACCAGTCGACGGCCGACTACTTCCGCGTGAAGGACATCGAGAGCGTCATCTCGCTGAAGGCCGAGACCCACAACTTCCCCACCACCGTGGAGCCCTTCAACGGTGCTGCCACGGGCACGGGTGGCGAAATCCGCGACCGCATGGGCGGCGGCACCGGCTCGTGGCCCATCGCCGGCACGGCAGTCTACATGACGGCCTACCCCCGGCTAACCGAAGAGGGAAGAGACTGGGAAGACATTCTCCCCGTGCGCGAATGGCTCTACCAGACGCCAGAGCAGATACTCATCAAGGCCTCGAACGGTGCCTCAGACTTCGGCAACAAGTTCGGCCAGCCGCTCATCTGCGGTTCGGTGCTGACGTTCGAGCATCAGGAGCGTGCTGAGGGTGGCGCTGACAACGCCACAAACCCGACGAAATATGCTTATGACAAGGTGATTATGCTGGCTGGCGGCGTGGGCTACGGCACGAAGCGCGACTGCCTGAAGAAGGAGCCTCAGCCGGGCAACAAGGTGGTGGTCGTGGGCGGCGACAACTACCGCATCGGCCTTGGCGGCGGCTCGGTTTCGAGCGTCGATACTGGTCGCTACAGCAGCGGCATCGAGCTGAACGCCGTGCAGCGCGCCAACCCCGAGATGCAGAAGCGTGCCTACAACCTGGTGCGCGCCCTCTGCGAGGAAGACGTGAACCCCGTCGTCTCTATCCACGACCACGGCTCGGCAGGCCACCTGAACTGCCTCTCGGAGCTGGTTGAGGAGTGCGGCGGCAGCATCGACATGACCAAGCTGCCCATCGGCGACAAGACCCTCTCGTCGAAGGAAATCATTGCTAACGAGAGTCAGGAGCGCATGGGCCTGCTCATCGACGAGAAGCACATTGACCACGTGCGCCGCATTGCCGAGCGCGAGCGTGCCCCGCTCTATGTCGTCGGCGAGACCACTGGCGACGCCCACTTCTCGTTCGTACAGGGCGACGGCGTGAAGCCCTTCGACCTCGACGTGGCCCAGATGTTCGGCCACTCGCCGAAGACCATCATGCGCGACTCTACCGTGGAGCGCCATTACGCCCCGGTGGAGTATGCCCCCTCGCAAATCTCAGAAATCAAATCGCAAATCGAAAGAGTGCTCCAGCTCGAAGCCGTGGCCTGCAAGGACTGGCTGACGAACAAGGTGGACCGCTCGGTGACGGGCAAGATTGCGCGCCAGCAGTGCCAGGGCGTGCTGCAGCTGCCACTGAGCGACTGCGGTGTGGTGGCCCTCGACTATCGTGGCCGCAAGGGCATCGCCACCGCCCTGGGCCATGCTCCGCAGGCAGGATTGGCCAATCCCGCAGCCGGAAGCGTGCTCTCCGTGGCCGAGGCGCTGACCAACATCGTGTGGGCACCGCTGGCCGACGGCATGGAGTCGCTGAGCCTCAGCGCCAACTGGATGTGGCCCTGCCGTTCGCAGGAGGGTGAG
Source organism: uncultured Prevotellaceae bacterium (assembly GCA_902775475.1). Lineage (GTDB taxonomy): Bacteria > Bacteroidota > Bacteroidia > Bacteroidales > Bacteroidaceae > Prevotella. The sequence goes on along the minus strand of CACYME010000023.1, from coordinate 56,678 downwards.
GACGCACGCCTCTATGCTGCCGTGAAGGCGCTGAGCGACTTCTGCTGCGAGCTGCACATCAACGTGCCGACGGGCAAGGACTCGCTGTCGCTGACGCAGCAGTACCCCAACGGCGAAAAGATTATCTCGCCGGGAACGGTCATCGTCTCAGCCGGCGGCGAGGTGAGCGACGTCCGCAAGGTGGTCAGCCCCGTGCTGAACAACAACAAGCACTCTTCGCTCTATCACATCGACTTCTCGTTCTGCGAGCAGCGGCTGGGCGGCTCGGCCTTCGCCCAGAGCCTTGGCCGCGTGGGCGACGACGTGCCCACGGTGCTGAACGCCGAATACTTTGCCGATGCCTTCAACGCCGTTCAGGAGCTCATCCGCCGCGGATGGGTGCAGGCCGGACACGACATCTCGGCAGGCGGTCTCATCACCACGCTTTTGGAGATGTGCTTCGCCAACACCAAGGGCGGACTCCACATCAACCTGCACGACCTCTGCGCCGACGGCGACATCGTCAAGACGCTCTTCGCCGAGAACCCCGGCGTGGTCATCGAGGTGAGCGACGAGCACAAGTACGACTTCCGCGACTTCATGGAGGAGGCCGGCGTGGGCTACGCCAAGATTGGCTACCCCGTGGAAGACAGCCGCACCATTGAAATCGTTTGTCCAGTATGTTGCGATGATATCGCAACAGACAAGACGCAGACGCTGACCCTCGACATTGACCATCTGCGCGACGTGTGGTACAAGACCAGCTACCTGCTCGACCGCAAGCAGAGCTTCAACGGCAAGGCCCGCGAGCGCTACGAGAACTACAAGCAGCAGCCGCTGGAGATGAAGTTCCCACGCGGCTTCAAGGGCACGCTGGAAAGCTACGGCCTGTCTTGGAGAAGAGAGGAGAGCGAAGAAAAGAGAGTAAAGGCTGCCATCATCCGCGAGAAGGGAACGAACGGCGAGCGCGAGATGGCCTATTCGCTGTATCTGGCAGGCTTCGACGTGAAGGACGTGATGATGACCGACCTCATCACTGGCCGCGAGACGCTCGACGAGGTGAACCTCATCGTCTTCTGCGGCGGTTTCTCCAACAGCGACGTGCTCGGCTCGGCCAAGGGCTGGGCAGGCGCCTTCCTCTTTAACCCGAAGGCCAAGGAGGCCCTCGACCGCTTCTACGCCCGCCCCGACACCCTCTCGCTCGGCATCTGCAACGGCTGCCAGCTGATGGTGGAACTGGGACTGTTAAGTGATAAGGGTTTAGAGTTGAGAGACGTTACTCCTTCCTCGGCAAGTCAAAAGTCTCTCAACACTCAACACTCAACACTCAACCGTCCACGGATGCTGCACAACGATTCGCACAAGTTCGAGAGCGGCTTCATCGCCCTGCAGATTCCCAAGAACGAGAGCGTCATGTTCGGCTCGCTCAGCGGCTCGAAGCTCGGGCTGTGGGTGGCCCACGGCGAAGGTAAGTTCTCGCTGCCCGGTAAGGAGAGCGACTACCACGTCGTTGCGAAATACAACTACCACGGCTATCCCGCCAACCCCAACGGCTCTGACTTCGACGTGGCTGGCATCTGCTCCGCCGACGGTCGCCACCTGTGCATGATGCCTCACCTGGAGCGTGCCATCTTCCCCTGGCAGTGCGCCTGGTATCCCGTGGGCAAGCGCATGGACGAGGTAACACCCTGGATTGAAGCTTTCGTCAACGCAAGAAAGTGGGTGGAAGCACATGTGCAGTAAGCTCTTCACCACCTTCTTCAAGATTGGCATATTCACCCTTGGCGGTGGATATGCCATGATTCCTATTATCGAGGCCGACGTGGTCGACAAGCACAAGTGGGTGGAGCGGCAGGAGTTTCTCGACCTCATAGCCATTGCGCAGAGCTGCCCGGGCGTCTTCGCCATCAACATCAGCATCTTCATCGGCTACAAGCTGAAGAAGCTCCGGGGAGCCATTGCCGCCGCGCTGGGCACCGCCCTACCCTCGTTCATCATCATCCTGCTCATCGCCATGTTCTTCCACCGCTTCCAGGACAACCCCGTGGTGGCCTCCATCTTCCGAGGCATACGCCCCGCAGTGGTGGCCCTGATAGCCGTGCCCACGTTCAACCTGGCCCGCAGCGCAAAAATCAGCTGGGCCACCTGCTGGATTCCCATCGCCGGTGCGCTGGCCATCTGGCTCCTCGGCGTCTCACCCATCCTCATCATCCTGCTGGCAGGCCTGGGCGGCTATGTCTACGGAAAACTCATCAAACCAACGGAATAAAAGCCTACCCCATCCCCTCCCAAAGGGAAGGGCTTGAATACCATTTATGAGAAAGAAGAGATTGTCATACGTATTGTTACCGATGATTGGTGTTGCGGCACTGGCCATCGCGTTAATTGCATACTTAAGCCCCTCCTTCTGGGAGGGGAAGGGGGCAGGCCTTTACTTGAACCTTTTCATCACCTTCTTCCAGATAGGGCTCTTCGGTTTCGGTGGCGGCTACGGCATGCTGTCGCTCATTCAGGGCGAAGTGGTGCACCACTGGCACTGGATGAGCACCACCGAGTTCACCGACATCGTGGCCATTAGCCAGATGACGCCCGGCCCCATCGGTATCAACTCGGCCACCTACTGCGGCTACACGGCCGTGCACAACGCCGGAATGAGCGAGGGCATGGCCGTGGTGGGCTCGTGCGTGGCCACCTTCGCACTGGTGCTGCCGTCGCTCATCCTGATGCTGCTCATCGCCCGCCTGTTCATGAAATACATGAAACACCCCACCGTGCAGGCCATCTTTGCCGGACTGCGCCCCGCCGTGGTGGGTCTGCTGGCTGCCGCCACCCTGTTGCTCTGCACCCGCGAGAACTTCTCCACCCCATCGGAGAATCCCTGGCAGTTCTGGATCAGCGTCTTCATCTTCCTCGCCACCTTCATCGGCACAAAGGTCTTCAAGATTAGTCCCATCCGCATGATTGTCATGGCTGCCTTCGCCGGTCTGCTGCTACTCTACTGACCCCTACCCTTGCCCACTACAAATGCTTTGAATACTGTCCGCTATCCCTGCTGGGCAAAGACAAACTGGTGGTCCTGAAGGCACCAGACGGCGAGGCCATAGCGGATGAAGCGGGCAAGGAGCACGATGCACTTGGGACGGGGAAGGCGGGAGCGACGGACGATTTGGTTGAGCGTGAACCACTGCCCCTCGGGCATGGCGGCCATGAGGTGCTGCTCGTCGGAGCCATAGGAAAAGGCGGCACCGCGTGGCGACTGCTCATCGCGCCAGAGGCGCAGGTGAACGGGCGAGGCGACGATGTTCTCGTCGGCAACGCGGATGTAGGCTCGGCGCTGGCCTTCGTCATCGATGGCACAGACGGGGCGCTGCTCAGAGCGCGGCACGGTGGCGATGACAATGGTGCGCAGGCCGCGGCCCGGCGGCTGTGCAGCCACGTGGTAGGTATCGAACTTGATGCTGGCCTCGGGGCGGCAATAACGATAGGCGGCCTGGTGCATCATGTAGATTTCCTCTTCAGAGCGGACACCGGCCAAGTAGCCATCGTCGCGCACGCCGATGAGCAGGCGACCGCCATCGGTATTGGCAAAGGCCGACACAGAACGGGCCAGCTTCACGGCATCCTGCACGCGGTACTTGAAGTCCTGCTGCTGATGCTCGCCTTGGCTGATGAGGTCTTGGAGGAAACTACGCATTGAGAGTTAAGTGATGAGTGTTAAGTGTTGAGAGACTTTAGTTTTTGTTGAGGGTTGAGAGTTGAGGGTTGAGAGTTAAGGGTTGAGAGACTTTAGTTTTGAGTATTGAGAGATGAGCGGATTTAGCTTTTCTGCCTTATGGACTAAAGTCTCTCAACACTAAACACTAAACGCTCAACGCTCAACGCTAAGCACTAAACTCCAAGCACTCTTTCAGGCGTGCATACTGAGCGGCTTTCGCCTCGAGCGGCAGAGGATAGGCCCGCGAGCTGCTGGGCATACGGTAGAGGCGCATGGGGCGGTCTTTCCACTTGAAGGCGACGAACCCACCCACGGATGGTTGTTGACTGATGGTGAAATGCTCACAGAGCAGGTCAGTGGCCTTCTGTCCCGTGGTGACGATGGCGGTGCACTGGGGCAGCTGGTGCAGCAGGGCATCGAGGTCGGTCTGCTCCACCACCTGCAGGTCCTTGTCGCTGGCGGTGTTCTTCGTGCGGATGACAGCGCAGGCGGTATCATAAAGGGCGATGCCCTTCTCTTGCAGGAAGCTAACGATAAGCTCCTTGCGGAAGCGCTTGGCCTGAAGGTCGACAAAGTGATCACGGTCGGCAAACCATACGAGTCCGAAGATGCGCCACATGTCGTTCGTGAAGTTGGGATAGAAAAAGTCCATGCACCAGCGCTTGCGCGACGGCGGAAAGCTGCCCAGCATCAGCAAGCGGGCATTCGCTGGCAGGAATGGCTGAAGGGGATGGCGTTCAATAGGCATAATAATGAGACAGAGAAAAGCGAAAAGTGAAGAGTGAAGAATTACCTTCCGAAGTCTTATTCCTACCCGCAAGGGGAGATGGCGGAAGCAAATTCTTCACTCTTCACTTTTCACTCTTCACTTAAAAGGTAGATACCAGTTCTTCGGGTCGGTGAGGTCTTTCACAGGATTCTTGTAAGCCAGCTTGCGGGCCAGCCAGAGGCTACCGAAGTTGGCCCCATAGAGTCCGCTGGCGTTCTTGTGGCGTGCCAGACGACAGAGGTCGTAGAAGCGGTTGCCCTCGAAGGCGCTCTCCAGTGCCAGCTCGTCGCAGATGAGGTCCTCGATGGCGTTGATGGTGTCCTGCTTGGTGGTGCCGACGGCAATGCCGTAGACATCAGACAGTTCCTGCATCTTCTTGCCAGCCATGCGACCCAGCTGATAGGGCGACTTTCCGGTGTGGTAAGTACTGCCACCGATGCCAGCACCGCCAGGATAGTCGCTGGCAGCCTTTCCTGCTCCGTGGCAGTGGATGCCACACATGTTCTCTGCGGGGAAGTTGGCGATGTTTTCGAGCGACAGCAACGGATAGACGGTCTGCAACTTCGTGCGTGTCTCGTCGGTCAGATAGTCCATCTGATAGGTGCCATCGGCAAAGATAGCCAAGGCGTTGTCGCTGATGCCGTCCTTCAGGATGGCGAAGGCAGCGTCGGGCATGCCCAGGCGGTTGAAGGCCTCGGCCAGGCGGAGCCAGATGACACTGTTACGATAGAGCAGGATGTTGGCGTAGTTGTACTTGGTGACCCACTGCACGGTGGAGTCTTCCTCCAGCTCCTGGTGCATGACATTGCGCAGGCGCATGTCGCCAGCCTTGGCGATGCTCACGCTGTCGTAGAGGTCCATCTGGTTGGCATAGCGGGTGTAGTAGTAGTACTCGGTAGAGTCGGACAGCAGGTTATATGCGTCAGAGGGCAGCAGCTGCACCTGGTCAACGTAGGGTGCTCCGCCACGCACATTCTCCTCCGGCGTGGCATAATAGTCGAAGCCGAAGGTGAGGGGCAGATTGGTGACAGGGCCGTTCTGTGCCGTCACGGCCATGGGAACATAAGTCACGATGTCGTTAATGGGAATACGGCTGAAGAGTTCTCCAGCCCAGCTGCTGCCATTCACCATGGCGCTGATGAGCGAGCGGTCGGGCAAGTCGTCGTCCTGGTCGCCACCAAAACCCATGCCACCGCCAGGGCGGTCAGAGTTGCTGATGCGCTTCGATGTCATTTCGGCAATGTAGAAGCTGCCACGACTGCCCATGACGACATCGGTGAAGTAGGTCACGTAGTGACGGGCAGCGGCATCGAAGTTCTCCGTCTCTAAATACATGTCGCCCAGCACCACGTCAACCGGTATGAAGCAGCGAGCAGGACTAAACGCCTTGGTAGCGTTTTCCCAGTTGGGCGAGCCAATGGAATAGAGGGTGTTGGGCTCGCCCAGCGTAGGCACCTTCGTGCGGGTGTACTGCTCCAGGTCGGGTGCCAGCTCGGCCACCATCTGCGCCAGCGTCAGCTCGGGATAGCCACGGTCGATCTGCGAAATCTGCGTGAGCGGTTCGGTGAAGAAAGGCACTTTCTCGTAGTTGCGCCCCAGCTGCAGATAGGCCCATGCACGGATGGCCTTGGCGGCAATGTACTTGTCGATGATGACATTGGTAGAGCCGTTGTAGAGGTTGGTGTCGCAATGGGCGATGTAGTAGTTGCAGTTGTTGATGACGCGGTAGTAGACGTAGGCCGAGTCGTACTTGTTCTCGGTGGTTGCCGAGAAGTTGGCCAGCTGGCGCAGGTTGTTGTCGGTGTAGAAGGTGGTCTTCACCAGGTCACCGCGCATCTCGCCCTGCAGCACATACTGGTCGGCCAGCTGCTGCACGGCCTGCAGGATACCGAAGGCATAGAACACCGAGTCGGTCTTGTCGCCAATGGTGGGATCTATGTTCTGGCGCGAGCTCTCGCTCTCGAGCATGTCGGAACAGGAGGTGAGGGCAACGCTAAATGATAAATGACAAATGATAAATGCTAAACCTATCAGCTGTCTTCTGCTTATTTTGGTAATCATAATTATGAATTACTAATTTCTAATTACTAATTATTACAGGTTAATCTTCAGTCCGGCAGTGAACGAGCGACCCTGAGCCAGGCTACCCGTGTCGATGCCCTGATAGAACACACCGTTGCCAATGGAGAACTCGGGATCGCTGCCCAGATACTTCGAGAAGGTGAGCAGGTTCTGAGCCTCAGCCCAGATGGTGAGTCCCTGGAGCCAGTCCCATGAGCCGGGAATGGGCACGCGGTAGCTCAGGTTGACAGTCTTCAGGCGGAGATAGCTGCCATCCTCAATCCAGCGGTCGCTGAAGCGGTTGTTGCCGGTGGGGTCGCCATAAGCAACACGAGGCAGCGTTGCCTGCTGGTTCTCGTAGTGCCAGCGGCCCACCTCGGCCACCTGCTGGTTGTAGAAGTTCGAGCCAGCATTGAGCACCGAGCGCTGATAGTTGTACACGTCGTTGCCCAGCGAATAGTTGAAGCCGACGGCCAGCGTCAGGTTCTTCCAGCTGACATTGGCGAAGATGTTTCCGTAGATGTCGGGGTTCGGGTCGCCGATGACGGTCTTGTCGGCATCGCTGATGAGGCCGTCGCCGTTGAGGTCGAGGAAGTGCACGTCGCCAGCCACGAAGTTGTGGGGGTTACCAGCGTTGTCCTCAGTGTAGAGATAGGTGCCCTTTCCTGCCGAAGCAGCCTCGGCATCGGAACTGAAGACGCCTGCCGTCTGATAGCCGTAGAACAGGGCCACGGGATTACCCTCGGAGGTGAGGATGTTGTTGTCGCCATAGACCGATGTGGTGTAGCTGCCGTCGGGGAGTTTCGTGACCTTATTCTTATAGTGGCCGACGCTGGCACCGAGTTCCACGTTCCAGTTCTTCGTGACGATGGGCTTCATGGTGATGGTAGCCTCGAAGCCCTGGTTCTCCAGCGAGCCACCGTTGCTCCAATAGCGGTTGATACCGCCGATGGGGTTCGAGAAGGCCTTCAGCGTGAGCAGGTCGACGGTCTTGTGGAGGAAGTAGTCGAACTTCACGCCCAGACGGTTGTTGAGCAGATAGCTCTGCAAACCAATGTTCAGCTTCTTGGTCGACTCCCACTTAATCTTGTCGTTACCCACATTGGTGAGCTGCGTACCGACGGCCATGAGATTGTAGCGCACGGTGGTGTAGCTGGTGCGGGCAGCATAGTTGGAGATGCCGTCGTTGCCGCTGATGTCGAAGCCGGTGTTCAGGCGCAGGTAGTTGATGCCAATATTCTTGGGGAACCAGCTCTCGTTGGTGAGCACCCATCCCAGCTGGAGGCTGGGGAAGAGAGCCCACTGCACACCGAAGAGCCCCAGGGCGCCGTCGGCATTCTCACCGAAGCGGCTGTTGGCCTCGCCAAGCAGCGACAGAGTGGCGAAGTAGCGGTTCATGTAGTTGTAGTCCACATTGCCGTACCACTGTATCTGCTTCCACTCGTCGTTGGCACCGAGGATGGTGCGGAATCCAGCCCAACCCAGCGAGGGGTTCTTGTCGCTGGTCTCACCGGTGGCCTGCACGCCCACGTCGTTGCTGTCGAAGGAGAAGATACTATAGTGGGCACCGGCAAAGGCGGCCAGGCCGTGGCGACCATACTGATGGTGCCAGTCGAGCTGCAGCTTGCCCACGAAGTTGTTCTCCTTGGCAAAGAGCGACTGCGTCTTGGCATAGACACGACCCACTCCAGGAATGTTGAACGAAGGCACACCCGTATAGGGGCGGAAATAGCGCTGCGAGTTGCGGTCGAGGCTATAGCAGAGCATGGCCGTCAGCTTCAGGTCGTCATTAATCGTCCATACGGGTTCTACACGCACATTGAAATAGGTATTCTCGGCCTTGTTCTTGTTGTCGCCCTTGCCATTCTCAAGAATCGACAGCGGGTTGGCCAGCGAATAGGAGTTGCCCAGCTGCGAGAACAGGTCGTCGTAGCCCGAGAGCAGCGAGGAGAAGCCTCCCTTGCCACCGTTAAGCAACTGGTTGTACTGATAGGGAGCCACCAGCGGCGACTTGATGAGTGCCAGTGCCGTGGGCGACACCACAGTGCCAGTAGTGAAGTCCTGGGGCATGCCATTGTCGAGCACGTCGTTGCTGGTGCGGGCAATAGAGATGTCGAACTTCGTCTTCAGGTTCCACAGGATGGAGATGTCGGTGTTGAAGCGCACGTTCATGCGGTTGAACGAGTTGTTCTTGGCTGCATACTGTGCATCGACATAGCCCACCGAGAGGTTGTACATACCCACATCGTCACCACCCTGCACGTTGATGCTGTAGTTCTGGGTGACAGCAGTGTGGTAGACCTCGTCACTCCAGTCGGTGTCGTTGTGATACATGTGGTAGTAGTAGCCGTTGGGATTGTCATTGAGGAAACGGAAGTCGATGTTCTTCTCCATGATGCCGTCGATGGTGCCCAGCAATTCGGTGGCGTAAGCCCTGTACTGGGCAGCGTTCATCATCGTGGGCAGCTTGGGAGCCAGCGTCACGCCGCCCGACACATTGGCATCGATGCGGGTAGCCATGGAGTGGCCACGCTTGGTGTCAATAAGGATGACGCCGTTGGCACCACGCGAACCGTAGAGGGCTGTGGCATTCTTCAGCACGGTGACCTTCTCGATGTCGTCGGGAGCGATGTTTGCCAGCATGTTCATGTTCTGACCGTCGTGCAGCGAATAGCGGTCGCGCTGCATGTCGAGCTCAATGCCATCGACGACGACCAGCGGCTGTGCATCGCTGTTCAAACTGCTCAGACCACGGATGAACATGGCGGCACCACCGTCGAGGGCTGCCGAACGGGCAATGGCGTGGACGTCGCCACCCAGCCTGCCGGCAATCTCGTTATCGGCCGTTACGCCGAAGCGGCTGATCCCGGCCGTGCTCTTCGCCGTATAGTCGGTGCCAGTGGTGTACATGGGAAGGAACTTCTCGCGCAGCATGAGGATGGAGAGCTGCTGCGTGGAATCGCCAGCCACGATGGGCACCTGCTGCGACAGATACTCTGGAGCATGCACATAGAGTGCAGTGGTGAACTCGGGAACGCGGATGGCAAAGGTGCCGTCCTCCTCGGTCATGGCCGTGTAGCGGATGTGGCCCAGCGCCTGCAGCTGAATACCTGCAAGGGGTTGCTTCGTGGCCTGGTCGGTCACCACGCCGTGGATGGTCACCGTAGGATACTTGTCCTTGACGGCTTTACGCACTGGCTGCTTGATGGCCTCCACTTCCTCTTCTTCCTCTTCGTCCTCGCTCTGTGCCATCATGGGCATGGTGCCAAGGGCGAATGCCAGGGTGCAGAACAGCAGTCTGCGACTCACTGTCTGCCAGGGGTTAAATATGGTGCTCTTCATCTTCATTTGTTTTTAGCAAGATATTCGTCCAGCTCTACAGGGCGCATGAGAATCATCGCAATGCGCACGTCACGAGTGTAGGTTTCGAGCTGCTGACTGGAGAAAACACTGATGGGTGATGTTATGTGAAGGCTGGGATAGTAGCTGCCCAAACCGCTGTAGTTAACGGGGAAGGTGAACTGTCCGATGAAGACGGTGTCGGCCTTTTCCGGGTTGTTGGTGAACGCGGTGTTCGAACTCACCGAAGCGGGTTCTTTGGGCAGGGGGCCTCCTGTGAGCAGGCTGTCGGCACATGCCTTGCTGAAGTTATAGTTGGCGGTGTTGCCATCTTCCTTCGTATAGCTCAGCTGGAAGTTCAGCAGGTTCGGGCGCGGGTCGTTGGCAATCTCCCTCCACGCCGAAGGCAGGAAGACCACATAGAAGTTATAGGTGGTCGACATGACCTCTGGCAGCTCGACGTAGAAGTCGGGCTTGGTGCGGTCGCCACCAGGCGAAATCCAGAGATAGCGTGTGCTATAGTTGATGGCATCAGGACCGTACATGCGGGCAGCAACCGTGTCGGGCATCGTCTGCAGGCGGCCTTGGGCTGCTGGGGGGAAGAGCGATGCCATCCAACCAGCGGGGTTGATGCGCAGCTCAGGGCAGAACGTCTCCCAGGGATGGTAGGCGAGACTGTCGACCAGTCGGCCATAACCGTTGCTCATCTCTATGGGTTCACCCACAGCATACTTCTCAAGGATTTCACGCGGATTGGAGAGCTTGGTGCGTGTCGTTGAGCGAAGCGTGTCGGTGTAGAGGCCTCTATCCACTACCCACTTGTTATACTTATCGGTATTGCTGAACACCAGATTACTCATGATGGCACGGCGGGTCAGCGAGTCACGCATATACTCAGCATCGACGGTGACGGTCTTCGTCTTGGAGTTGTCGGTAGCAGAAGTATAGTTGGCCACATCCTGCACCTTCGTCGTCGTGATGAAGTTGTAGAGCGGAGCCACACGATTATACATCTTCATGAAGGCCTCGTCAGTAGGCAGGATGAAGGTGTAGGAACTGTCCTCATTGGCCAACCGTGCATTGAGCTGATTGGTGAGCGAGTTGGTGGTTACCATCACTGAGTCGATGTAAGTCTGTACACCATCCACCATCGGGCCGATGACGCTGGCCTGCTCGTCAAGGCGGGTCTGCTCGTAGCGCAGGAAGTGAGCCTGCAGCGAGTCTATGCCCGAGGCAGTAGTGATGTACTCATAGAGGTTGGGATAGAACTGTGCCACACCATTGAGTATGTGCATCAGACCGTTATTGCTCGGCAGGTTGGACTGCGTGATGCCGACCCCGTCGTAGGCATAGCTGCCATTGCCAGAGAAGCTGAACGACTTCTCGTTGAGAGCATGAATGCGCTCATCCACATTGCCGCTGGCAGCGTGGTTATATTCTGCCACATGACTCTTCACGAACTTGAAGAGCAGGTCCTCATTGGAGAGTCCCTGATAGTCGGCCATGTTGAACGAGCCATCGGCAGGCGCCCAGACGGTGAACGAGCGCGGGCTGGAAAGCTCGGCATCAAAGCCTGTGCGCTTGATGAGCTCGGCGAAGTTGGTCAGCTGCCCGTTCTGCAAGATGTTCTCCCAGAGCGACTGGTTGCCCGAGGGTGTCGAATCGACGGGTGCCTCGTTGTAGTCGCTGAAGTCGGAGCAGGCAGCCAGCGCGAGGGCTGCGACCACGCCGCAGCACGCGCCTCTTGCCATGATATTCTTGAAATTCATCATATCTTTCTTCATTTATTATAGTGTTTATTAGAACCAGTCCTCAGAATAGGTGTCGTTGTCCACAATGTCTAACGGCACAAACTCAATGTAGTCGAACTGCCACTTCAGGTCTGTTTCGTCGCTGATGACGTTCTTGATGCGGAACCAGTGCTCGTCGCTCTGGCGGAACTGCTGGCGGCACATAATCTTGCGCAGCGAGGCATTGCGAAGGTCGGAGCGCATGTTGTGGTCGGTGCTGTTGCCATCGCCATATTCGGGGTGGTCCACATAGCTGAACGAGCCACGCATGTAGCCGCGGTTGCGAAGGGCAGCGTCAGTAGCCACGCCCAGGTCGTCCTCCTCATAGAAGTGAGTGGAACCGATGCGCGGGTCGTCGATGGGGATACGGACATCGAGAGGAATGTCGAGAGCCATCATCGACTGCAGCGACGAATTATTGCCCATGTAGAACTGCATCATGCCTCCGTGCGACATCGGCGTATAGAAGATGCGGAACTCATAGTTGCCCGTCGGGATGGGCGGCAACTTGATGGCCAGGTCATAGTCACCCCAACCCTGGAAGGTATCGGACTGCCAGGCATTGTAGGCACCCTTGATGTTGTAGCGGAAACGGTTCTCCGAAGTGTAGCTTACCACATTGTCGAAATAGTTCAGGGGGAAGGCCACACGGTTACCACTGCCACCACCGTTGAGTGTTCTCATTTCGCTGTTCGTCGACATGCGAATGCCATTGTTGATGAACTCCACGAGGAAGGTGGTACTGTCGAAGCGCATGCGCTCATGCAGCACGCCCTTGGGCACTTGCGAAGTATACACCAGCATGCTCTGGATGCTGTGAATATAACCATTGTAAGTCATGATGTTGTAAGGCGAGACACCATCATTGTCTGACGAACGGTTAATCTTTACGCCCAGTCCCAGGCCTGTGACTTCCTGGTGCATCTCTGCGCTACCCATCGTTCCCAGCTCGTCGGTCAGTGTGTTATAGGTGAGATAGCGGTTGATGTAGAGTGTCTTCTTGGCCAACTTCGGCTGCGGCTGCCAAATCTTCAGGATAGTGCAGGGCAGCATCGTCTCGTAGTAGTCAAAAGGCTGAGCATCATTCACATAGTTCCACGTCTTGTTGTTCTTCCATTTCGTGTTCTCCTCATAGAGCAGCTCGTCCTCAGGCATACCGGCATAGAGCAGATGGTAGGCAACGAACATATTGAGCGTGTTGAAGCGGTTGGTATAGTCATCACCAGTACTGATGGTGATGCCCTTCTCTGCCGGATAGTCATACCACTCAGCAGCATTTCCATAGACTTCATTGGCAAACCTAATGAGGTCGTCGATGTTGTTGATGCCGTTCTTGCGCATCACCTCATCAGTCTCGGCGAAGATAGTGTACTTCACCAAGCACTCTTCCGGATGGTAGAGGTCGCTCTTGTTCGTATCAACATCCTTGATGTCGGTGATGGTGTACTCTTCGTCTTTCTTCGACTTCCTCAGCGAGTCGGCCAGGCCCGTCAACTTCAGGGCCTCATTGAAGATGCTGAACTCCGAATGGCGGTCCATCTCTTCAGGCAACAGACGGGTGTTACGCGGAATCACTGAGTCAATGACGTGCACCACGCCGTTAATCACCAGGCTGTCGGGCTCGATGATGGTGGCCACTTGGTTGAGCATGATTTTTCCGGTTGAGCCATCGCTGGCCACGGGAATGCGGAGCAACGTGCTGATGGAGCTGCTGCCACCGCCAATGTCGATAGTGGTGAGCGTTGAACCGGCCACAAGGTGATATTTGGCGATGTCGTTGCAGAGACTGTCAGAAAGTCCCTCGAGCGACAGCTCCGTCATGCCGTTGTGAGGAATGACGGCTTCCTCGTCGTTATAGAGTTTCTTCAGGTAGGCATCAACGGCATCATTGGTAGGAATGAAGCAGGTGTATTCGCCATAGGCCGAGAGATTGCGGTCGAGACCTACACGGTTCAGGATATAGTCGAACGACGCCAGTTCAGGCTTGCGCTTGATATAGTCGGCAGCCGTCTCGCCAGTGGCAGTAAAGAGGTCCGACTCGTCGGGCTCCGGGTTGCAGCTGACCACCAGCATCAGCCCCAGCAGCGACAACGCCTCGGTAAGCAGACGCCTACTTGTCATAAACGGTTTGTTCTTCATTGTTATTCCTCCTTTTCTATTAATAAGTCTTTTCATATTCTTTGCTATCCTTGTATGCCGGGTTCTGGCGCAGCAGCGGACAAACGATGATGTCTCTGTTGGGCACCGGCATATAGAGGTAAGCCTCGTTTTGCATCTTGGCTTTCACACCCGAAGCCTCCGAGCCACGGCTGCGCGTCATCAGCGTAAGCATGTCGTCGCTGTTGGCCACGAGCTGCTCACCGGCATCGATAATCTGCGCCATGGTGCGGTTGTAGTCCACGCCCTCCACATGGCGGTAGTTGTAGCGCAGGAGGTCATACCAGCGGCGACCCTCGAAGCAGAACTCACGCAGACGCTCCTGCATGACAAGTTCTTCGAACTGCTGCTTGCTATAGGAACGGAAAGAAGCCCACTTCATCGAATCGGTCAGGTTATCCTGATAGATGGAGCGTGTATTCACTGCCTGAACCAGATTGAAAGCTTCGCGCAGGGCTGCTGCCTGGTCTTCACTGCTCCATGCCGTGTCCACCAGCTGCACCTGGGCCTCAGCCTTCATCAGCATCACGTCGGTCAGGCGATAGACGTTGTAGTTGCGGTTCGACACTGCACTGACGTCCTCGCGCTGTGCGGTGAGCGTCTTCGTCTGCACCGGGTTGTTCGAAATCAGCTTCCTCACGTGGTACGACTCCTCGCCGTCGCTCGGAACGTAGCAGGCAGCGTAGAAGCGCAGGTCGTTGTTGACGAACACATAGGAACCAATACTGGTGATTGACGTGGCAGCACTGCCGAACATGTTGGCGGCCTTGAGCCATCCCTCACCTGCATTGCCGGCGAAGCCTTTATACTTGTAATAGTACTGGTTGAAAGCGCTATTATCTCTCGACTGTATCTCGAAGATACTCTCCTCGGCATTCTGCTCAAAGAACAGCTCGTAGTACATTTCGTCGCCGTCGGCCAGAGGATAGTCTTTCTCCACCACCTCGTTACGTCCACGCACGTGCTGCGAGCGTTTCGAAGCAATGACCTTGTCGCAGTAACTGATGCACTGCTGGTAGTCGGCAGCACTATGCTTCACGCTGGCACGCCAGAGATAGATGTCGGCCAGGATGGCGTTGATGCCATCGTCGGTCAACCACCCCACTCGACGCCAGGCGCTCACGCTGTAGCTGCGGGCAGCAATGGCCGTCTTGGCAGCTTCCTCCAGGTCAGCAATACAGTTGTCCACCACGAATTCGGGTGCCGACTGAGCCACCTGTGTGTCCTTGCTACTGTTCATATAAGCCTCCGTGATATAGGGCACGTCGCGGAAGTTACGCACCAGGTAGAAGTAGCACAGGGCGCGCAGTGCAAGCATCTGAGAGCGGTCCACCTGATAGTCACCCAACGTGTAGTTGGGGTCGATGGTCATCACTTCCTCGGCCCTTTCGAGCACAATGTTGCATCGGTTGATGACGGTGTAGAGAGAAGCCCACTCAGCATACTGGTTGGTGGTCTGCATATTCACGGCGGCAATCTCGTCGAGGGCAGTAGTCGTAGTGCTAATGTCGGCCGATGACGTACGCAACAGCTCGTCGCTTCTGAAGTCGCCCCAGACGATGAAGCGCGACAGCACATCGTTGGAAGCCAGTGCCGCATAGGCACCGTTGACCATCGACGCCACGTCTTCCTTCGTCTGCCAGAAGTCCTCGTCGACGGTCTTGTCGTCGGGCAGGATGATGGTGTCCACGCAGCCGGTGAACAAGCAGGCTGCTACTGTGGCACACATTATTTTATATATTCTGGTAATCATAATTCTTTCTTTTTGAAAGCGAGCAAAGCTCGAATTCTAATTCCTAATTACTAATTTGCTGTTTAGAATCCCACGTTCAGCGTCAGCGTGAACTGCTTCGAGCGCGGTGTCCTGGAGTTGTCGATGGCGGGGTTATAGCCGCGTGCCGACACCTCTGGGTCGATGCCGCTGTACTTGGTCCACACATAGAGGTTGTTCAGCGAAGCGTAGGCCTGCAGGTTGTTCAGTCCCCATTTCTTGATGAGCTTCTTGTCGAAGCTATAGGAAATCTGCAGGTTCTGGAAGCGCACGAATCCTCCGTCCTCGACGTAGCGGTCGGAGTTCTGATGGTTCCATCCCGACTGATACATGGCTCGCGGCATAGGCGTGACGTCGCCATCCTTGCGCCAGCGGTAGTTCACGGTAGCACTCTGATTGTTGGTGCCATACATCTGCTCCAGACTCAGGCGAGCGCTGTTCACCACCTTGTTGCCGAAGCGGTAGGTGAAACGTCCCTTCAGCTGCCAGCGTCCGTATTTCAGCGTGAGGTTGAAACCGCCGTTAATCTTCGGCAGCGAGTTGCCCAGGTATACCACGTCGAGGGCGTTAATCTGTCCGTCGTGGTTAATGTCCTCGTAGATGGCATCACCACCCTGGAAGTTGGTCTCCGAAGCGGTGCCATAGGCATACTTCAGGCGCTGCGGCTGGCCCGTTGCGGTGACCATGATGACCTTGCCGTCAGCACCCACGGCCACAGGAGCCGTCTTGCCGCTGGCCAGGAAATCGTTAATCCAGCTCTCATACTCGGCAGCGGTGAGGTTGTTCTCCTTGGCGTAGTTCTGCAGATAGTCGTAGGTGTACTGGTAAACCCCCTTGTAATGGAAGCCATAGATGGAACCGAGCGAATTGTTCACCTGCACGCGGATGGGATAGGTGCCACGACTTGCGGGATTCCACGTCGTTCCGTTGATGGCCTCAAGCACGCTGGGTTCCATCTCCTTGAGCAGGTTGGTATTCTGAGCCATGTTGATGGAGAAGTCGGCCGAGAACTTGCCCACCTTGACGAAGTTCTTGGCGGTGAGGTTCAGCTCCCAACCTTCGTTGGTCATGCGGCCCACGTTGGCGTAAGACATCGACGACCATCCGGTGAAGGAGGGGATGCTAACACCTCCCATCAGCATGTCGGTGGTATTCTTGTAATAGTAGTCGAAATCGGCCTCAATGCGGTTGTTCCACAGTCCGAGGTTGAAACCGATGTTATAGCTGGTAGTTTTCTCCCAGCGCAGGTCGTCGAGCTTCAGTCCGTCGAGGGTGGCATAGTTGGCCAGGTTGGTATTACCCTTACCGTAGCTGCCCGACGACACATTATAAGTATTGAAGAAGAGGTAGTCACTGCTGGGTGCCTTACCGTTCATACCCCATGAGTAGCGCAGTCCGAGCATGGAGAGCCATTTTTCCGACCACTTCATGAACGGCTCCTCGTTGATGTTGTAACGCAGTGACACACCGGGGAAGACTGCCCACTTGTTCTTCGGGCCGAACTTCGAGTCACCATCGGCACGCAGGGAGAGACCCAGGCTGTAACGGCCATCCTTGTAGCTGACGTGGCCGTTGTAGGTCGCCGACTGCGACTTCGACCTTCCATTGCTGCTGCTTGGTGTGCCGGGTGATGCGTCGACGGTGCTGCTGGTGATACCATTGGGCAGGTGATTCATGCTCACTCCCTGCTTGGTGCTGCTCTGCGAGCTCACGTCGTAGCGGGCCAGCATGGTGGCCGACCAGTCGCGATTCTTGAAATAGGGTGTGAATACCAGCTCAGCGCGTCCTTCAATCTTCATACGGTTATACTCAGAGTTGCTCGTAGAGTTATAGTTACCGGCCGTCCACTGCGCGTTGGCCAATGCTGCGGGATAGTAGTTAGGCGTGCTCTCTGCAAAGATATCGAAGGCCACACGACCATTGAAGGTCAGGCGGCTCTTCTCGGCCTCGGTGCCCAGAATCTCGTATTTGATGGTGAAATCGGGGTTCAGGCGGTAGGTCCTGTCCTTCGACCATGCCAGGTTTCCAATGGCCACGGGGTTGCCCAGGTCGTGTATGGCCTTGAGGTCGTAGCTGGAGTACTGTCCGTCGTAGGGCGTGACGCCGCGTTCGGGTGCCGTAGTGTTCATCAGGAAGTACTCGCCCGTGTCGTTGCCGTTGCCGTCCTGACGATAGATGGCCATGTTAGGTGCCTGGTTCTGCGCAATACCGAGCAGTCCGCTGTAGTTCTTCAGGTTGTCGGTATAGGTCAGGGCGAAGTTGGTGATGAAGCGTATGCGGTCGGATACGTTGTAGTCGAGTGCCATGCGGGTGGTGAACTGCTGCAGCTTCTGCTTGATGATGGTACCCGTCTGGTGCTTGTAGCCGGCAGAGATGCGGAAGGTGGCCTTCTGTCCGCCACCAGTGAGGTTGACGTTATAGTCGTGCATGGCGCCGAACTGCGTCACGGCCTTCACCCAGTCGGTGTTGTTGTTCCAGTTCTCCCAGTCGGCATAGCCGCTCTTGTCGTAGTTCAGCTCGGCCATGCCTGTGGTGCGGTCGCTCTGCTGGGTGGGGTTGTAGAACTCCTCCTTCATCAGCATGGTGTAGTCGTCACCATTGAGCAGCTTGTAGCCCTCGGGTTGCCAGGTACCGGTGAACTTGTAGGAGAAGTTCACGCGAGGTTTGCCGCGCGAGCCGCGCTTGGTGGTGATGAGGATGACACCGTTGGAACCACGCGAGCCCCAGACGGCCGTTGCGGCAGCGTCCTTGAGGACGGTGATGCTGGCAATATCCTCCACGTTGACCGAGAGCAGCGAGGAGTACTGTTCCTCGTCGGCATTGGCATAGTCGAAGTTCTCGTCGGGGTTGTCGAAGATTTTGTCGTCGACGACGATGAGGGGGTTGGCATCGGCCGAGAGGGTGGTGACGCCACGGAGTCGCATCTGCGTTCCTGAGCCGAGGTTACCCGAGTTCGACACGATGTCCAGACCGGCAATCTCACCCTGCAGGGCCTCATCGGCCGAGGTGAAGGCGAGACCTTCGACGGCCTCCATTGACATGGTCTGCTGCGAGGTGGAGATTTCCTTCTTCTGCAGCATCAGTCCACCGCTGCTGCTGCGGCGTCCCACCACCTTCACTTCCTTCAGCTGGGTGGCAGGCTCGAGGCGCACCTTGAACACGGTCTGCGAACCGATGTTGATGACTTTATCCTTGTCGCCGACATAGCTGAACTTCAGCTTGTTCTTCGTGCTCTTCACGGTGAGCGAGAAGTTACCGTTGAAGTCGGTCTGCGCAGCCGAAACGATACGGTTGTTGGCATCGACCTCCACCACGTTACCCATCATGATGGGACCTTCATTGTCGCTCAGCGTACCCGATATTCGCACTCCCTGTGCCATGGCCACTTGCGCGACCACGAGCACCAGTGCTGTGAGTATGAATTTCTTGACGTTCATAAGTATCTTGAGTCTTTTGAGTTCGTAGTAAACATATAGAGTTATTCGTCGAAGCGTCCGCTGGCATTGTAATAGAGTGGCTCCGAAATCTGGTGCACGGCGCAGAACGACGAGGTCTCAATGGCCGAGGCACTTGCACGGGGCGTAGTGAACCAGTAGTCGCGCGTCATCTTGTTCACCAGGCGCTGTGCGTCACTGGCATTGACGGTGACGCTGTGACCGGCCTTCAGGTCGCTGACGACAATCTGGCCATTGCCACCACTTATCCTGACTTCCTTGGCCACACCGGTCTCGTCAGAACTCAGCGTCTGGTAACGACCTGTGTCGATGGTATTGTCGGCATAGATGGAGTTGGTCATGAAGTGATAACGCACAAAGTCGCGTATCTGCTTAATCATCACCTTGGCACGGGCCTGGTCGGCCTTGTCTTCATTGTCATCTTCGTAGTCGGGGTCGCCGTCCTGACGGTTCTCATTGTACTCCTCCACCTTCTGGGCATACTTCTCGTAGAGCGCCACGATGTCGGTCCAACGGGGCAGGCCGCTGGCATAGGCCTGGGCCATAGCGTTGTTGTCAGGGGCAAAGAGGGTGTAGTTGTAGGTATTGAACATCTTCACGTTGTAGTCCAGGCAGGCATCCTCCCTGACGGTGGAGCCGAGCTTGTAGTTGCGGGTGAAGATGGTGTAGGCATCTTGCTCGGAATAGCCCAGCTTATTGCCGTTGGCATCCACCTTCTCGTCGGGCGAGATGCCGGCCCATGCCAGCAGGTCGGTGGCCTGGAAGCCAGTGCATGCCTCCATGAAGTCGACAAACTGGCTGTTCTCGTTGAGCACGGCGTATACACTCTTATGGGGCGGCTGGATGACGCGGTCGATGCGGTAGGCATGGCCGTTCTTTTCAGCATAGATGTTCTTGATGCGCGGGGCGGGCAGCAGGTCGGGGTTCTCAATCTGGGCACCCGACATGACGCGGCCGTCGGCCATGTTGCCATCCACGTAGACCTCGCCACCATGCTTCGTCTTGTAGTAGTGGTTGTCGCCGATGACCTCGCCCTGCTTCAGAACCAGGGTGTGGTAGTTCAGGATGTCCACCAGCTGCGTCTTCACGTTGCCTACGGCGACGTCGCGCTTGCTGCTGGTGTCAATCTCGCCCGTCTCGGGGTTATAGTAGTAGCGGGTGCACTTCACGAAGGGCTGACGGGTGGCCAGCGAGTCGTAGTAGAAGTGGAGCACGTCGGGGCGCGGCATGCCGTCGGGGCCCTCATGGCCGAGCGACGTGGGGTCGACATAGTAGAAGTCGAAAGCCTTGTCCTCAGGGATGAAGAAGGCATAGTTGGCGCTCATGGCCATGAGGTAGTACTTGAAGTCCACGCCCAGGTAGTCGCCGTTGCTGTGTCCGTCCTGGATGGCCCAGTTCATCACGCGCATGTCGGGGTACTCCGAGGCGGGGGCAAGCACGGCGCGGTACTCGTCGGGCACAATCATGTCGTTGATGACGTAGATGACACCATTGTTGGCGATGGTGATGTCGAACTTTCCGTCCTGCTTGCGGTCGAGGATGTCGAGCGTCAGGCCCATGTTCTCGGAGGCGTCGTTGGTGACGTTGGGGAACTTCGAGGGAACGGTCTGCGTGAAGCGGGGCTTGAGCAGGTTCTTGGTGAACGACGCGAAGACCTCGGGTTTCTTGGTGAAGAGCGAGTCGATGTTCTCCATGAGGTGAGCCTCGTCGTTGACGACAGCTCCCTGACGGGTGCTACCGTAGATGTCGATGAGGTGCGAGCCGCCGCCACCGGGCAGGAAGTACTGCTTCACGGCGTCATCGTCGGGCACGAAGAAGGCGGCGATGTCCTGGATGGTGATATCGACATTGCCAGCCTGTGCCACG
Source organism: uncultured Prevotellaceae bacterium (assembly GCA_902775475.1). Lineage (GTDB taxonomy): Bacteria > Bacteroidota > Bacteroidia > Bacteroidales > Bacteroidaceae > Prevotella. The sequence continues at coordinate 35,776 of CACYME010000023.1, read as the reverse complement.
CTGGGGTAGTACTGGTTCCAGCCCGGGTCGAGGTTCAAGATGAAGTTGCTCGAGCGCTCGTTGCCATTGGGGTCGCGGGTGAGCTGGTTGGCCCCCTGCGAGCGGGTGCTGAGATAGCGCACCTGGTAGATGCTGTCGATGGCGGGACGGCCGTTGGTCTTTGCCCAGTCGTTATACTGGCGCGTGGTGGCATCGTCGTAATAAGGAGCAGCAAAGTGGTCCAGGATGCGGCTGTAGTACTTCGTCCGTGCATGACGGCGCAGCACCTGTGCCATGTTGCCCGGCGGCACGAGCACGTCTTCCATCTGATGCACATAGCCGTTCTGGCAGGTCACGTCGCCATTAATCACCTTGTCGTTGAAGATGTAGGCGGTGCCCTCGGTGTAGGGACTGCCAGTGAGGATGGCGAAGTCGCTCTGGTCGCCCAGCGTGGTGATGTCGTTGTTGAGCATGTACTCACGCGTCAGGTGCACCATCATGGGGCGCGTGTTGTCGCTCACCACGTGGATGCCCTTGTCGTAGTACTTCTCCCAGTAGCTGTTGCCCTTGGGCATGTCGGCCAGCGAGGGCATGTACTGGATGCTGTCGATGACGCTCACGTTGGTGGCATGCTTCACGGCAGCGCCCTTCATGGGGTCGTTGGTGCCGTTGCTGGCGTTGGGCAGCAGGCCAAGAAGTAGGGCATTGTCGAGCATCGAAGAGTAGAGCAGCAGCTTCTTTTGCGCTTCCGACAGCTGTTCATAGCTCGAAACACCCCAGTCGTTACTGCTGAAGAAACGCCCGAAGGCCTCGTCGTTGGCCGGGAACACCGTCTTCGAACCCGTGCGGTTGAGGGTCTCGCCGTAGCCCAGGTCGTCGACCAGCCGCAAGTAGGTGTTGAAGGTGCCCGTCAGCCTCGACGGGTCGGGATTCTTCAGTTCCGCATAGATGCTTCCACCAAGCCACGAGGGCTTCTTGTCGGCATCCACCTCCTCATTTTTTTCAATGCAGGAGGTCATCAATCCCGCGAGTGCGAGAGAGACACAGAAAAAGAATTTCTTCATAAAAAGGTTTTTATTAGCTAATATTGATATTTATTGTTTTCGTAGATTCTTTTTCGTGTGCAAAAATAAGCAAAAAAATGCAAACAGCCAAATAAACGGTCTTTAATTATTGACATCATACCTTAATTTTTGGGCATTCGTTTCGGTGTATGCGCCAACGGCTCGGGAAGGCAGCGGGCGCTGCCATTAATTTTCCCGCCCGCTGCCATTATTGGCAGCGGCCGCTGCCAATATCGTCCCCGTCCGCTGCCAACGGAAAAGGCATGGCCTTTTTCCCGCTCCGGCGTGGCCTGGTCCCCATTTGTCGCCGCCTTTTTCCTCGCATCCCTGCTGCTGTGGGGAAGCGAGAGGTCTTTCGAGCTGCTTGGCTTTCTTTGGAAAGACCGCTTTGCGGTACAGCGTTTTTTTCGAACAGTGCAGCAACCGTACAGCTTGAATAATTGTGTTCATCTACTTTTTTTGTACCAAGTTATTATTAAATGATTACTAACTACTTATAAATAGGGGTGCGAAAACGGGAAAGGGGGTGCGCCACGCACGCTGGTGGCACACCCCCTTGGGTATTTGTCTCTTTTCAGGAAGAGCGATTACTTGGCGAAGTACTTCTTGCCGTTCTCGATGTAGAAGCCCTTCTCAGGAGCTGCGTTCAGCTTCTGTCCGCTCAGCGTGTAGATGCCGCGCTGCATCGGAGCGACGTTCTCGTCGGCGTTCACGGCGAAGATGCCGCTCATGTCAGCGATGATCGAATTGATGTGGGCAACAATCTCCTCGACGAAGAAGGTAGCGTTAGCCAGTGCGGTGAGGTCCTGAATGGTAGCAGTCTGCTGCAGGGCACTCTTGGCATCGCCCAGACGGCGCTGCAGGCGCGAAGTCCAGGTGGAGATGGCCTCGTTGTCGAAGTTCTCCTCGAACACCTTCTGGCAGGCAGCGATGCGGGCAGTCATATCGGCCACCATAGCGGTGCGGAAGGCAGCCTCCTCGCCATAGTACCACAGCTCAGTGTCGCCGAAGCCGTAGCTGTTGGCACCGGCCTTGTCAATCTGACCGACGCTGCTCAGACCGAACTCCACCTCCATGGGCTCGTTGTTGGTCTTCAGCAGATAGACCACGTACTGGTTGGCGTCGTAGCCGAAGGACTCCAGAGCAGAGCCTGCACCAGAATTCTGGTTACCCGTGTTCAGGCGCTGGCGGCTGATGGTACGCACACTGTCGGGCACACCCGTCTCGCCGAAGAACAGCTTCACTTCCGACTTGTTGAAGATAGTATCAGCCACGATTCCATTGTCGGGATCAGCATCGATGAGCGTGGCCATACCAATGTGGTTGGCATAGTTCTCGTTGGTAGCCTCCACGTTAGCCATGAAAGCATAGACGCCAGCATCGGTGATGGTCTTCGTCTGCACCATCTTGCTCTGCGGCGAAGCGGAGTTGCCACGCCATACGGCGGTGTAGTAGCCAGCACGCCAGCCGCTACCTTGGGTGGCACGCTTGAACTGCTCCTTACCAGAGACATTCTCCGAGAAGGTCCATCCAGCGGCATTGTAGGACTCGGGGTTGGGGCTCTGAATAGTCTGCAGCGAAGGCTCGGCATAGCTGGTCAGCGAGTTCAGGAAGCTGGCAATAGCATCGGAAATCTCAGCGGAACGGGCGTCGAAGGCCTCCTTCTCGCTCTCGTCGCCAGTAGCGGCAATCATGGCGTTGGCATCAGCCACAAGGCCCTCGAGCAGGGTGCGGCGCTCAGCGCTGCCCTTGCCCACGTTGGCATCGAGCACGGCCTGGGCCTCAGCCACCTTGGCCTGCAGGCCGGTGTAAGAAGCGTTCAGGCTCTCGTAAGCCTCCCAGGCACGCTTGATGGCGTTCACGCTGGCCAGCACCGTGGCCGACTCCTTGGTGTTGCCCTCGGTGAAGAGCAGGTCCTTGATGCCCTCTTCGTCGATGACCTCACCGTCCTTCATGTAGGCGTAGGAAGCCTCGAGCACTGCCTGTGCCTCCTCAATGGCGGCGTTCAGGTCGGCATGTCCCCAGGGGAAGCCGTCGCTCTTGGCCAGGGCGGCCTTCTCCAAGGCAGTAGCGATGCGCGAAGCCAGCTCAGCCTGCTGGGTAGCGATGTCGGAAACCTCCTGCTCGTAGTCGAGCTGCTGCTGCGACACGCCGATGAGGCGCAGCTGCGGGTTGGCGATGTTCACGTTGGAACCATACTTGCCGGTCACGTCGGGATCGGGCACGTAGCTGATACCGAAGGTGTAGGGAACGTCCTTCTCAACGTCGATGATGACGACGAACTTCTGGGCATACTGGGTGCTGATGACGCCGCAGTCGACCTTCGTGTTCTGCGAAGCGGCAATCACGTCGGCATCGGTCCACAGCGTGTCGCGGCCACCGTAGAAGGTGACACCCTTGAAGTCGCGGTTCCAGTCGGCCACATAGTTACCCCAGCTGCTGGTGGTGTTGGCCATGTAGTGACCCAGGATGTCGAGCGAGAAGAGGATGCGGCCCGAACGGACGGGAGTGACGGTGTAGTGCATGCAGGCAGCACCGGGAGCGTTACCACCCTGCAGACGGTGACCAATCTCGTCGCCGTTGTCGGTAATCATGTTGCTACCGCCATTGTTGATGTGGAACCAGCGGCCGCCAGAGCCGTGCCAGTTGCCCCAGTCGTTGGCCTTACGGGTGTCGCCGTAGGCCGACCAGCGCTTCTCACCGGCCAGCAGGTCGGCAGAGTTGGCATCGAGGAAAGCCTGCAGGGCGGGCTCGTACTCGGCCATCATGCCCTCTACCTCCTCCTTGCTCTCGAGCATGGGGTCGTCATTGGTCACCCACTCGCGGATGAGCTCAACCATCTCCAGGAAGCTGCCACTCTCGGTGGTCACGTCCTCGGGGAAGGCATCGCTGGCCAGCAGGGCGTCAACATAGCTGAGCTTGCGCTGCAAGGCGCGGATGTCGTAGACCTCGACGGCGGGATAGACCTCGACGTTGGTAATCATCGTCTCAGCGGGCAGCTGCTCGAAGTGCATCACCAGGTTCTGGCCGGCATCGCCAGTGAAGTAGTAGACGATGGTCTGCCACTCGTCCTTGTAGCCCACGCCCTCGGCAGCCACGCTGACCACGGGAGCCTCTTCGGTGGAAGCCACTTTAGTCAGAGCACCGTCGGTGTTGAGGAAGAAGTCGCAATAGTTAGCACCTACGGAAGAGGTACGGATAGCATTCGTGGTGGAACCCTTGATGTCGTACTTCACGACATAGCCGCCAGCCTCGGGCAGCACCCACTTGTTGCACAGGGCGGAGCCGGAGCCCAGGCTCTGAAGCACGTTCTCGCCGTTGGGGCCTACACCCTCGACGAAGTCCCAAATCTCAGCGCTCAGCGCATTGCCCTCAGCGTCGGTCCAGCCGTCGCGGGCATTGGCGAAGTTACCATTGGTCACCAGGTTCGCGCCGGTGATCTTCAGCCTCTGCGTCTTGTTGTAGGCATAGTCGCCCACGTTCAGGGCGAACGAGCTGCCAACGAACGTCAGCATGAGAGCTGCAATCATGAGTAGTCTTTTCTTCATAAGTTATAATAAATTAGTTAATAAAATAGGATTTTCGGGTGCAAAGGTACGCAATTAATTGATTTATCGCAAGAAAATCGCAATAAATAATTGCTCGATTTCCTTTGTTTTTTGACAAGAGCAAATCTGTGCAATCGTTTTAGCAGCGAATGCAAACGAAAAAAGACCTGCTTCGCGCACGCGATAATAAATAATGAGTACCTTTGCAGCCTAACCGTCACAACAAACCATTATGAAACAAGTATTACTAAGCCTCCTACTACTGATGAGCGTAACAACCATCATGAGTGCAGCCAAAGCACAGAAGCCGGCCATCAGCCGCATCGACCCCACCGACTGGTTCGTGGGCATGAAGAATCCACGCCTGCAGCTGATGGTCTACGGGCCCGGCATCGCCAGCACGACCGACGTCACCACCGACTATCCGGGCGTCAGCATCGACAGTGTGGTGCGCCTCGACTCGCCGAACTATCTCTTCGTCTACCTGAACATCGGCCAGGCTCAGCCAGGAACGATGACGCTGACCTTCAGAACCGAGAAGAACAAGGCGCTGAAGGCCAGCTACCAGCTGAAGCAGCGCAAGATGAAGGGCGAGGAGCACCGGGGCTTCGACATCAGCGACGTGCTCTACCTGCTCATGCCCGACCGCTTCGCGCAGGGCATGGACCACTCGAAGCCCATCAGCGGCATGAATGCCTACCGCGAGGACCGCTCGCAGCCTTCGCTCCGACACGGCGGCGACATGGAGGGCATCCGCCAGCATCTGGACTACTTCAACGAGCTGGGCGTCACCGCCCTGTGGTTCACGCCCGTGCTGGAGAACAACTCGCCCGACTCGGAGAACGGCTTCTCCACCTACCACGGCTATGCCACCACGGACTACTACCGCGTGGACCCGCGCTTCGGCACCAACGACGACTACTGCCGACTCATCAGCGACGCCCACGCCAAGGGGCTGAAGGTGGTGATGGACATGATTTTCAACCACTGCGGCTTTGAGCATCCGTGGGTAAGCGACATGCCGTCGAAGGACTGGCTGAACACGCCCGACTGGCTCAGCGAGCCAAAGGACAACGGCCACGACCCCATGACAGGGTTCGGCGAGAGTGCCAAGGAGAGCAAGTACCTGCAGACGAGCTACAAGCTGACACCCGTCGTGGACCCCTACGCCTCGAAAATAGACCTGCGCGAGACAACCGAAGGCTGGTTCGTGCCCTCGATGCCCGACCTGAACCAGCACAACCCGCACCTGATGCGCTACCTGATTCAGAACTCGGAATGGTGGATTGAGACGGCCTGCATCGACGGCATCCGCATGGACACCTACCCCTACGCCTTCCGCGAGGAGATGGCCCAGTGGATGAAGGAACTCGACGAGGAATACCCCAACTTCAACACCGTGGGCGAGACGTGGGTGACGGAGCCGGCCTACACCGCCGCCTGGCAGAAGGACTCCAGGCTAAGCGACCAGAACTCCTACCTGAAGACCGTCATGGACTTCTCGTTCTTCGACAAGCTCTCGCAGGCCAAGAACGAAGAAACCGACGGCTGGTGGCAGGGACTGAACCGCCTGTACAACTCGTTCGTCTACGACTACCTCTACCCCACCCCGTCGTCGGTGCTCGCCTTCATCGAGAACCACGACACCGACCGCTTCCTCGGCACCGGGCGTGACTCGCTGATGCTGAAGCAGGCACTGGCGCTGCTGCTCACCACGAACCGCATCCCGCAACTCTACTACGGCACGGAGATTATGATGAACGGCACGAAGGAGGTGACCGACGGCAACGTGCGCAAGGACTTCCCCGGCGGCTTCCCCGGCGACAAGCACAACGCCTTCACCCGCGAGGGACGCACCAAGGCCGAGCAGCAGATGTTCGGCTGGCTCAGCCGACTGCTCCACTGGCGACAGGGCAACAAGGCCATCACGAAGGGCACGATGAAGCAGTTCATCCCCTTCGGCGGCGTCTACGTCATCGCCCGCCAGTTTGAAGACCATGCCCTCGACCAGCCCAGCCACTTCGTCAGGTTCACCGTGCTCACCATCCTCAACGGCACATCGAAGACGGCCACCATGCCCGTCAGCCGCTACGCCGAGGTCATCGGCAGCACCACACGCGCCAAGGACGTCCTCACCGGCCGCTACTACGACCTGACCAAGGACCTGCAGCTGAAGCCCCGGCAGAGCCTCATTCTTGAACTGAACTAAAAACAAAGTGAAGACTTGGGAATCGCGCAGAGACGCAGAGAGCAAATGAGATTTACCGCTCGACCATTATTCAAGGTTTGGTTGCCCCAGGGTTTATATAGACTTACCGCTGGCGGTACATCGCTGTTTTCGAACAGCAGTTGCAGCAGTGAGAGGGATGGGCGTAAGGTCAACTATATAGCTCATTTTTATTCAAAATGTCAATATTTTTCACAGAAAATTTTGTTCACGGCGACGAAGCAATTTTGCACGAAAAATGGCCGTTTTGACCCCTCTTCCAACCCTCTCCCGATGAAAAAACGAGGCGCAGAAGGCCAAAATTTGCACACATACCCTACTTTTGTGCAGGTTTTTTGCTCAAATTTTGCTACTTTTCGCGTTTTTGTAAGCACGCCAAATTTTCAAAAGTCAACGCCAAATTTTCAAAAGGCGTTGACTTTTTTTTCGCAACGAAGGTCATTTTTTGCCGAAATTGAGCCAACCAACTGTCAATCAACCGTTTAGTAAACCCTCAAAAAACGTGTGTTTTTTCGTCCAAAAGTTGTTTTCGTGGAGAATTCTCGAAATATGGAGGCTTAAAATGGCCATTTTGTCAATTTTGTTCAAAAAAAATGAGCCATGCAAATCGGTGCCACAAGATGGGGTTTCCATTGCCCTGGTTACCCCCGTATTTCTCGTCGATGATGAACTCACTTCATCTGCTGCTTGGCGCTCCACTTCTGCAGCCGCTTATACTCCTTCTTCGTCAGGCGCATGAAGGAGCCGTGCTGCGGACCGGTGACGCCCTCGATGTCGACGGGGTCGTGGAAGTTGCGCAGGTTCTCGTCGGCCTTGCAGATGCGGTAGTGCTTGGGGCGGTCGCTGTACTGGATATAGGCCACGCGCCACGTCTTGTCGCCAATGAGCTGGAAAGCGCTTGAGCCCTCGCATTTCTTCTTGCCCTCGAACGAGACGTAGTCGTTCTCCACAGGCTCACCCCATCCACTGGTCAGATGCTTCGACGTAGCGGTATAGATGCCGGGCTTACCGCCTTCTTTCTTAATCAGCATGTGGTAGAGCCCGTCGCTGAGCAGGTTGATGTCGGCATCGATGGTGGCATAGCCCCAGTCGAAGAGCAGGCGGGGCTGCGTCAACTTCGTAAACGACTTATCGGCATAGCTGTAGTACATGCGGTCGTAACCCTCCTCGGGGCGGTTCAGCATGCTGTAGTAAATCATGTAGCCGCCACGTTCGCCATTCTCCCACACATAGTCGGGGTCCCAGAAAATCTGCGGCGCCCACACGCGGTTGATGGTCGACCAGTCCTTGTAGACGCTCTCGGCCCCAGGGTTGCAGAAGATGCTGGTACCCTTGCGGTAGTCGAAGGTGACGCTCTTCCAGTGGATGAGGTCCTTGCTCTTCATCAGGTCGATGCCGTAGTTGTCCCACTTCTTCGACTGGGCTACGCACATATCCGTAGTGACCATGACATAGCCCTTGCCATCCCACGAGCGAGTGACGTAGGCATCGCGCTGACCGCCTTCGATGCGGGCGTGCACCTTCGGGTCGATGACGGCCTTGCCGCCAATGATATCCTCGTAATGATAACCGTCGCGGCTCAGGGCATAGGCGGTGTATTCACCGCCGTCGCTCATGTGGCAGTACAGATAGCCGTAGTCGCCCTTCACCATGTTCTGGGCCGATGCTGTCATTGCTGCTATAGCCAGCAATGCAGATGCAATCAGAGTTTTTTTCATCGATAAATCCGTTTTATTCAACTTAATTGATGCAAAAATAAGAAAAATCCGCTGAACAGCCAAAGAATCATAAGAAATTATTTGGTGCTTCGCAGGCTTTTTCGTACTTTTGTACACAAGAAACTATAAATGCTTGTATAAAAGATGAATAACAGAAAACTACTGACGGCCCTCCTGATGGTCGCTTGTGCTTGTCCGGCTATGGCCGACAATAAGAATACCGTAGCTGACGAACAGAAGGACCCCAACGAGATGGTGGCCTACCTCTTCACCTATTTCAACAGCAACGACCCCAAGGACGAGCAGATATGCTATGCCCTGAGTGACGACGGCTACAACTACACCCCGCTGAACGGCGGAATGCCAGTCATCGAAAGCGACACCATCGCCCTCACCCAGTGTGTGCGCGACCCGCATATCCTGCGCTGCGAGGACGGAAAGACCTTCTACATGGTAGCCACCGACATGCGCTCGGCACTGGGATGGAGCAGCAACCGAGGCATGGTGCTGCTGAAGTCGACCGACCTCATCAACTGGCAGCACTCCACCGTCAATTTCCCCACACGATACACGAAGACGTGGAAGAACGTGATTCGCGTGTGGGCCCCCGAGACCATCTACGACCACCAGGCGGGCAAGTACATGGTGTTCTATTCCCTGCGCACCAGCGACCCGGGGTCGTATGACAAAATCTACTATCAATATGCCAACAAGGACTTCACCGACCTGGAGGGCGAGCCCAAGTGGCTCTTCGATGCCGGCAATGCCACCATCGACGGTGACATCGTCTATAACGAGGCCGACCGGCTCTATCACCTCTTCTATAAGCAGGAGTCGGGCCGCGGCATCTATCAGGCTGTGGCCAAGCAGCTGACCGACAAGTGGCAGATGCTCGACGGCAATGTGGAGCAGACCAAAGAGTCGGTGGAAGGTGTTGGCGTGTGCAAGGCCATCGACGGCAAGTCGTGGATTATCATGTACGACTGCTACGGCAACGGCCACTATCAGTTCTGCCGCTCGGAAGACCTGAAGACGTTCCAGTTTGTGCAGAACACTGAGATGAAGGGCAAGTTCACCCCGCGCCACGGCACCATCATCCCCATCACCCGCGCCGAGAAGGAGCGCCTGCTGAAGGCGTTCCCCAACTATAAGCAGCCCATCCTGAGCGGATTCCATGCCGACCCCGAGGTGCTCTACTCTTCGAAGACCAAAAAATACTACATCTACAGCACTACCGACGGCACACCCGGCTGGGGCGGTCACGACTTCAGCGTGTTCTCATCGGCCAACCTCATCGACTGGACTGATGAAGGCAAGATGCTCGACGTGAAGGGCGACCAGGTGAAGTGGGCCACGGGCAATGCTTGGGCGCCCTGCATCATCGAGAAGAAAGGAAAGTACTATTTCTATTTCTCGGCCCACAACCCGCAGAGCAAGCGCAAGGAGATTGGCGTGGCCGTCAGCGACAGCCCCACGGGGCCCTTTGTCGAATCCGGAGCACCCATCATCACCGATGCCGACCGGCCGCAAGGAGTGCGTGGCGGACAGGCTATCGACGTCGACGTGTTCCAGGACCCGAAGTCGGGCAAGTGCTACCTCTACTGGGGCAACGGCTTCATGGCCGGGGCTGAGCTCAACGACGACATGCTGTCGGTGAAGAAGGAGACCATCACCAACCTCACGCCCAAGGGTGGCGACCTCCAGACATGGGCTTTCCGCGAGGGAGCCTACGTCTTCTGGCGCAAGGGAACGTACTACTTCATGTGGAGCGTCGACGACACCGGCTTGCCCAACTACCACGTGTGCTATGGAACGGCCAAGTCGCCCCTTGGCCCCATTAATATCGACGAAAACAACTATCTGGTGATCAAGCAGCGGCCCGAGGACAAAATCTACGGCACGGCCCACAACAGCGTCCTGCAGATTCCGGGCAAGGACGAGTGGTACATCGTCTATCACCGCATCAACAAGAACTTCGTCAACCATGAGCCTGGCATCCACCGCGAGGTCTGCATCGACCGCATGACCTTCGACAAGAAGGGCCGCATCATCCCCGTCACCCCCACCCTCGACGGTCCCGCACCCCTGCCAGCTAAATGAAGCGTTTGCTGCCATTACTGCTTATTCTGGTCTCGCTGCTGACGGGATGTCAGCAAGGGACGGAAGTTGCCGCCGTCATCAAGGAAGCGACGAAGGCGGAGACTACGACATGCGTGCAGCTCAGCAACGAGAGCCAGCAGCAGGCAGCGCTGATTACCGATGCCAGCGACGTCTATCGTGTGTGCAGCTCTCGTCCCCAGCGGCTGCTGCCCTCGCAGAGTGCCAAACAGGAACGCGGCACGGGCAAGACGTCCGGCTACCAGCTGTTCCATTCACATCGTTCACACCAAAAACATTTCTGCAGAACGGGCCGCACAGAGTTGGCACCCTTCTGCTCTGTCGCCTCGCGCGATTACTACATCATTGCGCTGAGGCGCATTCTTCGTTAGGCCGAAAGCAAACAACACAGCTTCTATTTTTTACCTAACATTATTTATTCTTTTATTTACAACAACTATGTCAAGTTTCAAGAACTTGGAGATGGCTGCTGCCCTCTCCGCTCATAACCATATAGAAATCAAAAAGTCATTGTTCAGCCAGAAAGCTGTCTACACACCTACTGCCAGCCAGATAGACATCACCATCGCAGAGTACACGCCTACCGACGGCGAACGCTTGGCCCACCTGCTGCGCCAGCCCCTGAGCCGTCTGGCCGAGGAGCTGAAGGCGAAAGGCCGTCCGCACTCCACACCCATAGGCCAGTTCCGCCTGGAGGCCGCAGTGAGCAAGGACGGCCAGTTCGCTGCCGTCCAGCTGTTCCGTTTCAACGACTTCACCTACACCGCCGCCAGCGACCTGCTGATGGCCGAAGGTAGCGATGCCGCCATACTGACAGCGCTGCTCAATCAATAACCGAGCTTGCCACTTTCGCCAAAGTGGCGAAAGAGCCTAAAAAAAGCGGGAATCCTGTCTGGATTCCCGCTCCTTATTTGTGATGGAAGGTGATTACTTCTCCGTCTCAGGAGCCTCGCCGATGAGTTCCATGAACTCGTCGAGCTTCGGGGTGATGATGATCTGGGTACGGCGGTTGCGCTGCTTGCCCAGGTCGGTGTCGTTGGGCTGCAGGGGGTTGTACTCGCCACGACCACCGGCAGTGAGGCGCTTCGGGTCAACGCCGTACTTGGTCTGTAGGGCCTGAACGACCGACGATGCACGGAGGCAGGAGAGGTCCCAGTTGTTGCGGATGTTCTCACGCGTGATGGGCACGTTGTCGGTGTTACCTTCTATGAGCACGTCGTAGTCCTTGTAGTCGGTGATGATCTTGGCAATCTTCGACAGCGTCTCGGCGGCACGGTCGTTAATCTCGTAAGAGCCGCTCTTATAGAGCATGTTGTCGGCCAGCGAGATATAGACCACACCCTTCAGCACCTGCACGTCGACCTCCTTCAGCTCCTCCTTCGAGAGTGAGCGGGTGAGGTTGTTCGTCAGCACCATGTTCAGCGAGTCGCTCTTCGACTTCACCTCCACCAGATGGCGGATGTACTGGTTCGACTCGTTAATCTGGTCAACCAGCTTCTCGATGGAGACGTTGTTCTGCGAGGCATTCGTCAAACTCTTGTCCAACGATTCTTGCAGCTTGGCATACTTCTGCTCAGCAGCCTTGAGGGCCTGCTGCAAACCTTTCTGCTGTTCCTCCAAACTGGCGATGCGGGCGTTCTTTCCAGCCAGGTCTTCCTTCGTGGTTTGCAGAGAGCTGGTCAGGCTCTTGTTCTCCTCGCGGCAGCCCACGAGTTCCTTCTTCGATGCGCAGCTGCTCATGAGCAGTGCGGCAGCGATAGCGATAAATAAAGTGTTCTTTCTCATAATCTGTTTTAATTTTGGCGTTAATCGGGTGCAAAGATAACTATCTGACGCGATATTGCCATCATTTGTCAATTATTATTAGAATAATTTAACCACAGACAAGAAATTTTACTCCACTACGATGGACTTGTACTTCGGCACAAGCGTCTTCATGATGAACCAGCCGATGAGGTAGGCCACGGCGCAGAAGCAGAAGACAATCATGTAGGCAGCGGGCTTGCCGTCGAAGCCAAAGAACGAGAAGGCATCGCCCTGCCCGTCGGCCCAGGTGAAGAACTTACCCGATCCCTTGTTGATGAGGAACGAGCCGATACCACCAGCCATGGAGCCAATGCCCGTAATCGTGCCGATGGTCGACTTGGGGAACATGTCACCGATGGTTGAGAAGAGGTTTGCCGACCAGGCCTGATGTCCTGCACCGAGGAAACCGATGAGAATGGCGGGCCACCAGGCACTGATGGCGCCGAGGGGCTGTGCCAGCAAGCCCAACAGGGGGAAGCAGGCGAAGATGAGCATGGCGCGCATGCGGCCCAGATAGGGATTCATGCCTTTCTTCTCTACGAAGTAGGTGGGCAGATAGCCGCCGCCGATGCTGACAACCGTGACGATGAGATAGAGCGTGAGGATAAGCAGGATGCCCATCGTAGAGTCACTGGTATAGCCATACTGGTCGCTGAAGTAGGCAGGAGCCCAGAAGAGGAAGAACCACCACACGCCGTCGGTCATGAACTTGCCCACGATGAACGACCACGTCTGCTTGTACTTGAAGCACTGCCAGAAGGGGATGGTCTTCTCCTCCTTCACGTTTTCACGGTCTTGCACTTCGGCAATGTCGGCGTCCTGCTCAATGTAGTTCAGCTCGGCCTGGTTCACGCGCTTGTTCTTTGCAGGTTTGTCGTAGAGCCAAGCCCAGAGGCCCATCCAGAAGAAGCCCAGCACACCAATGACGATGAACGCCATCTCCCAGCCCCAGGCACGTGCCAGCAGGGGAATGGTGGCAGGAGCAGCGAGGGCACCGACCGAGGCACCGCTGTTGAAGATGGAGGTGCTGAAGGCGCGGTCTTTCTTGGGGAAATACTCGGCCGTCACTTTGATGGCGGCGGGGAAGTTGCCGGCCTCACCCACGGCGAGAATCATACGGCATGCCAGGAACAGCCACACGCTGATGGTGGTCAGCGCAGTGATGCTGCCTCCGGCCAGGCCGATGGCCCCCCATCCACAGAAGGCATGCAGACAGGCGCCCACGCTCCACACGAAGATGGCGATGAGGTAGCCTTTCTTCGTGCCCATCCAGTCGATGAACTTTCCGGCAAAGAGGTTGGCGACGGCATAGAAGATGGAGAAGAGGCCCGTGATGGTGCCATAGTGGTCATCAGTCCAGTGGAAGTCTGGAGCGATGAAGTCTTTCCAGGTGAGCGAGAGGACCTGTCGGTCCATATAGTTAATGGTGGTTGCCAGGAAGAGCAATCCACAGATGACCCAACGGAAGTTGGACATTTTGGTTGTTTGAACGGGTGCCATTTTTTTCGTTATTTCGTTATTACGTTATTTCGTTAAAACGTGATGTCGGTATATCGTTATATCGGAAGCTGGGGGAGATTACTTGAGGTCAATGACGGGAATCTCGTCCTTGTCGTTGTAATAGAGGTTCTCGCCGGCCATACCCCAGATGAAAGTATAGTAGTAGGTGCCGGCAGCGGCATGGATGCTCCACTCGGGGCTCATGATAGCCTGCTCGTTGTGCAGCCATACGACGCGGCTCTCCTGCGGCTCACCCATGATATGTGCGATGGTCTGCTTCTCAGGCAGGTTGAAGTAGTAGTAGGCCTCGATGCGGCGTCCGTGGGTGTGGGGCGGCATGGTGTTCCAGGCGGCGCCGGGGTTCAGCTGCGTCAGTCCGAGCTGCAGCTGGCAGGGGCCTTCCTCGAGCACGTCGTTCACGATGAGTTTATAGACGGTACGGTTGTTGCACTCCTCTAAGGAGCCCACGGGTCCCCAGACGGCTGCCTTCAGCGAGCCCTTGCGGCCGTCGAGGGTAATCCACTGCGTCTTGTAGTGCTGATGGGCAGTGGCCGAGTTCAGGTAGAACTTGGCGGGGTTCGAGGCATCCTTCGAGCGGAACTCCACCACCTTGTTCACGTCCATCGACTGGCCTTTCTTGTCCTTGCCAAGATGTCCGCGGCCAATGTAGAGGGCCTCCTTCGGGGCGAGGGCATACTCCTTGCCATCAACGATGACGACGCCGTCGCCCTGTCCGCAGTTCACCACGCCGAGCTCGCGGTTATACATGAAGTACTTCTCGGTGATGGTCTTGTCAACGTCGAGACCCAGCTCCAGGAAGTTCTCTAAGCGCAGCGTCTTGTTCACAGGCATGGCGCCACCGTAGATGAACCGGTCGTAGTGCGAGTAGGTCAGGTTGATCTCGTCGGCCACCATCACCTTTTCCATCACGAAGCGGTCGCGCAGGGTCTTCGTGTCGTAGTGCTTCACGTCCTCCGGATGGCAGGCCGTCTGGAAGTTCACGTGCTGCTGGGCCTGCGAAACTAATGCACAGGCCAGCAGTGTTGCAGTAAGAAATGTTTTTTTCATCATATTTATTTTGAAATTAATAGTATCTCTTTGTGTATATTTGGAAAAGAATTAGAAAGAATTAGGAAGAATTAATCTCAAGAATTGGAAAAAATATTAGGCGGGAATGTCGTTGATATAGTCTCTGTAGTTGTCTTGCATGAGCAAGGTGAAATCGTCATCCTCGGGTAGATATAGATAACGCTCGGATCGCAGAGACTTCTCACCGAAATTGAACAGGATGCCGCGGTGCTTGCCTGTGATGCGCATATAATTGAATAGCTGGGCACGGTGGTCGGAAACGATTTCCGAGACAGACTTCAGTTCTATGATGATGCCATGATAGTAGAAGTCTGCATAATATTTTTTGCTCAGCAATACATCTTTATATGTCAGCCGCAACTCCTTTTCACGTTCAGCCACCATGCCACGTTTCTTCATCTCCACGGCAAGAGCTTCTTGGTAGATGGGCTCTTCCATGCCGCGTCCCAGTGTCTTGTGCACTTCCATCGCAGCACCTACCACATCGTATATCTCCTTATACTCCTGCCTCGTCATCGTTTTGTGGCCTTGTTATTTTTTTCTAATTCTTGAATAGAATTCTTTCCAATTCTTTCTAATTCTTTTTATAAATCATTATTTCACAAATTCTTTTCCTCGGCCACGATGCGGCGGCGGTTCCACCCCACCATGCACAGGGTGATGAGCGAAAGCAGGCCCATGCCAACCCAGTGCAGGTTGTTGACGCACTTGAAGATGACCCAGCCGAAGAGCGAGGAGGCGAAGTCGAGGGCACCGGCGTAGTTGCCTTCGGGCACGCGGGCGGCGGCATCCTGCGTAGCGGCATACACCTCGTGGGCGGCCTCGGTGAAGGCGGGAGCCATGTCGGTGACGAAGTAGAGGCCGATGGTCAGCGCCACCAGTCCGATGATGAACGTCTTCACCACATTGCCCTTCGTGTAGGGCAGCACGATGGGGAACAGATAGAACATGCCGGCCAGCGATGCCAAGGGCAGGAACTGGTTGCCCGGCAGGAACACGGCCAGCACGATGCTCACGGGGATGAGCAGCAGCGACACGACGAGCGTCGTGGGATGGCCGATGACGAGGGCGGGCGACATGCCAATGTACACCTTCTTGCCCTTGAACTTGCGGGCCACCACCTCCTTGGTCTTCTCCGAGATGGGCATCAGACCGTCAATGAACAGCTTCGTGATGCGGGGGATGAGCTCCATCACGGCTCCCATCGTCACGCCCAGGAAGAGGATGCTCTTCACAATGGCCATCACGGCGTCGGTGCTGCTATCGAAAGTGGCGGCATAGGCGTCGAAATTGCGGAAATGGTCCACATGGGCCAGGGCACCGATGAGTCCGCCAACGATGACACCCAGCACGATAGGCTCACCCAGCACGCCGAACTTCTTCTTCAGTCCCTCGGCATCGATGTCGAGCTTCGAGAAGCCGGGAATCTTGTCTAAAAGCCAGTTGATGCCGATGGCAAACGGTGTGAAGCTCTGGCAGAAAGGCTGCGGGATGCTGATGCCGTCCAGGTCGGTATAGTATTTCTGGAACTTGTCGGCCGTCAGATCGGCCATGACCAGCGTGATGATGTAGCACACGATGGCGGCAAAGTAGCCCCAAAGCATGGAGTGGCCCATGACGAAGTAGGCCACAGCGCCGATGAAGGCGAAATGCCAGTAGTTCCATAGGTCGATGTTCACCGTGCGGGTGCACTTGGTGATGAGCAGCAGGAAGTTGATGCCCAGGCAGATGGGGATGATGAGCGCACCCACGGCAGTGTTGTAGGCCACCGACGCTGCTGCGGGCCATCCCATGTCGAATACCTTCAGGTCGAGGTCGAAGATGCTCGACACGGCTTTCAGCGGTGCGTCGAAGTTGTTGGTCAGCAAGGCCGTAACGATGCCCAGGCCCACGAAGCCCACGCCCACGTAGAGGCCGCTCTTGAGGCTCTTGCCAAACTTCATGCCAATGCACACACCGATGATGGTAAAGAGAATCGGCATCATGACCGATGCTCCAAAGCTAATGATGTAGCTAAAAACCTGTTCCATTGATTATAATTTTGTTTTTTTGTTTGTTTTAGCTCAGTTTGGGTGCAAAAGTACAAAATTATCTTGACATAGCCACAAGTTTTGCCTAAAAAATATTTCTCTTGCGTGATGAAGGGGATGACGCGGGGGTAGGCGCATAGGGCGAACAGACGGTTTTTCACGTCGCAGGCACGCCAAATTATTCGTGCGGTTGAAAATCGGTATATCGGCCATATACCATCGGTATATAGGCGATATACCATCGGTATATGCACGATATACCAACATATACCAATAGGAGGGTAAGACGGACAAAGGGGTACGATTAGAATGATGCTGCAAGTTCGTCTTGAGTTGAGGCCGGGAAAGAGCATTTTCTAAGTCTCTGGCTCAACAATTATATCTACGAATATTTGGCGGATTCACAGAAAATGCCTATCTTTGCGGCCAAACCCTAAAGACTATAACCATGCAACGATTAGTTACCTTAGCGGCCGCCTTCCTGATGGGGCTTGCCGCCAGCGCCCGAGAGCGCACGAACTTCGATAACGACTGGCGATTCATGCTGGCCGACTCGGCCGTGATGGCCTCGCCCGACTACAACGACAGCCACTGGCGAGGCCTCAACGTGCCCCACGACTGGGCCATCAAGGGCGACTTCTCTGCCAGCAACCCCAGTGGGGCCGGCGGCGGTGCGCTGCCCGGTGGCGTGGGGTGGTACAGGAAGGTGTTTAGTGTTGAGAGTTTAGAGTTGAGTGACAACACCCAAAGCTCAGCAAAAAAGATCTACATAGAGTTCGACGGGGTCTATATGAACAGTACCGTCTACGTGAACGGCCAGAAGGTGGGCTTCCGACCCTACGGCTACAGCTCGTTCGAATACGACATCACCCCCTACGTCCACGAAGGCGAGAACGTGGTGGCCGTGCGCGTGGACAACAGCGACCAGCCCAACTCACGATGGTACAGCGGCTGCGGCATCTACCGCCATGTGTGGCTCACCACGACCCATCCCGTACATGTGGCCCACTGGGGTACGCACGTGGTGGCCGAGCAGGCTGGGAGCCGCGGTGTGGTGTACATTGACGTGACGCTCGACAACCCCGACGGCGTGAAAGCCCAGGTGGAGCACTCGCTGCTCGACCGCGACGGGCACGTGGTGGGGGGCTCGAAGGGCCTGCAATCTCGCATGCGCGTCGCACATCCCTTCTCATGGTCGTGCGAAGACCCCTACGTCTACACCCTCCGCACCGTGGTGAAGGTGGGCGGAAAGGTGGTTGACACCTACGACACGCCCACAGCCTTCCGCCGTTTCCTGTTCGACCCGCAGACGGGCTTCTCGCTCAACGGCAAGAGGATGAAGCTCAACGGTGTCTGCGAACACCACGACTTTGGTTGTCTGGGGGCCGCGCTGAGCGAGGATGCCCTGCACCGCAAGCTGCTGAAGCTGAAGGCGATGGGCGTGAACGCCATCCGCTCGAGCCATAACCCGCCGGCCCCGGAGCTGCTGGCCATGTGCGACACGATGGGCATCATCGTGATGGACGAGAGCTTCGACATGTGGCGCCGCCGGAAGACGCAGAACGACTATGCCCGCTTCTTCGACGAATGGCACGAACGCGACCTGACCGACCTGGTGCTGCGCGACCGCAACCACCCCTGCATCATCATGTGGTCGATTGGCAACGAGGTGCTGGAGCAGTGGTCGAGCGCCGAGGCCGACACGCTGACGCTGGAACAGGCCAACCTGATTCTCAATGCCGGCCACGACGCCTCTACGCTGGCCAAGGAGGGAGAGCTCTCGGTGCAGAGCCTGCTGACGCGCCATCTGGCCGACATCGTGCGCCGCTACGACAGCAGCCGCCCCATCACCGCTGGCTGCAACGAGCCGTCGCCCAACAACCATCTGTTCAAGAGCGGCGCCCTCGACATCATCGGCTTCAACTATCACCACCAGTGGGTGAAGGACGTGCCGCGCAACTTCCCCGGACAGCCCTTCATCTTCAGCGAGAGCGTCAGTGCCCTGCAGACACGCGGCAACTACATGATGCCCAGCGACTCGATTTACACCGCGCCGAAGGAGTGGTGGCTGCCCTACACCGACCCCTCGTTCATGTGCTCGGCCTACGACAACATGCACGCCTCGTGGTCGTCGACGCATGAAGAGACCTGGGACGTGGTGAAGCACAACGACTTTGTGGGCGGACAGTTCATCTGGACGGGCTTCGACTACTTAGGCGAACCCACGCCCTACGGCTTCCCTGCCCGCTCGAGCTACTTCGGACTCATCGACCTGGCCGGATTCCCCAAGGACAGCTACTATCTCTACCAGAGTGAGTGGACGCAGAAGCCCATGCTGCACCTGTTCCCCCACTGGAACTGGCAGCCCGGACAGACCATCGACCTGTGGGCCTACTACAACCAGGCCGACGAGGTGGAGCTGTTCATCAACGGCAAGAGCATGGGGGTAAAGAAGAAAGTGGAACCCTTCAGCCTCTCCCAAGTGGGGGAGGCCGCTGCGCCCGAAGAACTTGGGGGTAGCACCGAGTACCACGTCTGTTGGCGGGTGCAGTTTGAGCCGGGCGAAATCAAGGCCGTGAGCCGCAAGAACGGAGAGGTGGTCTGCGAGCAGGTCATCCGCACTGCCAGTCAGCCCGACCACATCCGCCTCAGCATCGACTACGCCGGGCGCGACCTCACATTCATCAACGCAGAAGTGGTAGACCGCGACGGCAACCTCTGTCCCTGGGCCGAGGACCAGCTGTTCTTCACCACCGAGGGCAAGGGCACCAGCGTGGTGGCTACGGACAATGGCTGCCAGACGTCGATGGAACGTTTCACTGCCCCGCAACGGAAGGCATTCTTCGGCAAGTGCATGGCCGTGGTACGCGGTCACGGGCAACTGAAAGCCCAGGGAATGATGCTCAAGTCAGCCACCATTTCGTTCTGACACTCCGCTTCGCCACCAGCATGCGGCAATGCCCTTTTTTGCCTATTCGATGGTGCATTCGCTCACGCCCTTCGTGTGGCGCTCCATCAGGCGGCGCATACTGGCCCGGATGGCATAACGGTTCTTCTGCTCCATGCCCGTCAGCACCGAGTCGGGAATGTCGATGGGCAGGATGCGGTAGTTATGCTTAAAATTGTTGTCGTGCGGTCGGCTCACCCAATAGAGGAAGTAGGAGGCATCTGAAAGCCCTACAGCCCCCGTCTCAGGGTGGGACGCTAACTCTATTCTTACCATATACCCGCCGTAGGTGTTGGGCTTCGACTGGTTGCTCACCACGTTGCCCATCGACCAGGCCACGAGGTGCAGACTATCATCGCTCAGCTCCAGAGGCTGCGCCACATGGGGATGGCCACCGATGATGTGGTCCACGCCGTGGTCGATGAGCCACTGCGCCATCTCGCGCTGCTGCGGCGAGGGCAGCTGCTGGTATTCGTTGCCCCAGTGCGGCAGGGCGATGATGACGTCGGGCTGCATCTGCCTGGCCTTCTCTAAGTCAGCCGCAATCTCCACCGTGTCCATCAGGTTCACCACGTTGGGTGCCGTCACCGGTATGCCATTGGTGCCATAGGTGAAGTTCAGCAGCACCACGCGAATGCCGTTCTTCTCCAACAGGAAGGGATAGTTGCGGTCGCGCTCCTCCTTATTTATATATGTACCCAGATGGGGAACGCCCAGCGAGTCCATCATCATGATGGTGCGCTCCAGCCCCGTCTGTCCGCTGTCCATACAGTGGTTGTTCGACGTGAGCAGCACGTCGAAGCCCGCATCGATGCAGGCCCGCAGGTAGTCATCGGGGGCGCGGAACTGCGGATAGCCCGTATAGGGCTTGCCGGGCAGCGTCACCTCGAGGTTGGCGATGGCCACGTCGGCGCGCTCAATCTCGTCTTTCACGGCGGCGAAGGTCTCATCGTAGTTGTACGAGCCGTCTTTCTGCAGGGCGGCCTTGATTTGTGGGCCGTGCTGCATCAGGTCACCGGCGAAGAGCAGGCTCAGGTGGCGCTCTTCGGGCTGAGCCACAAGCGTATCTTCGGCAGTGGCGACCTCGTTCTGGCTTTTCTTGTCTGTATTGCAGGCGGTGGCCGTCAGCGTGAGGCAGTAGAGCCACAGGGCGGTAAAGAATAGTTTATGTTTCATTGCTTACTGATAGATGATGAAGTCACTAAGTTTCACCCACGACGGTGTGACGGTATAAGTGGTCTGATAGACGCCGATGCCAAGCGTAGCGGCCTTCAACTCCATGGGCGAGCCAGGCATGTTCTGCCACGTCTTGCCGTCGCGGCTGGTGCGGGCGAAGAGCTGGTTGCCACGACGCTCGAACTGCATGATGGGGTCGAAATCGTAGCCCTTGTAGTTAGGGAACTGCGGCCGACCGCGACCGCTGAGGCGGGTGAGCATGTTGCCGCAGTTGTAGAGCGGGAAGGCGCCCAGCTGGTAGTAGGTATTTCCCTCGGCAATGAGCAGTCCGCCCTCGTTGTAGCCTTTCACGCCGCGGCGACTGAGGCCCTCCATGTCGCTGACACGCGCCATGACCACGAAGTCGCCCTCCACCTCTTTATATATATAGCCACCATTTTGCAGCGGGTCGTCGTTGAAGTCGGCGCTCTGCGTGCTCAGCGTGAATTCTTCGCGCTGCTCATAGACTGGCTTCATCGTGGGCGAGAGCGTAAACTTGCTGTCGGGGTCTATCTCCTCGAAGTCATCGTCGCCCAGGGAAGGCAGGGTGGCCAGCTTCGTCGCGTTGTAGAGCCGCTCCACCTGCTGGCCAGTCATGGACGTGGACAGGATGGAGAGCGAGCTGACGTAGCCCATGAAGTTGTTGGAGCCCGAGCCGTCGGCACCGATGGTGACGTGGCCGTCGGGGCGAACCATGAGGAAGTTGTTCTGCTCGTGCACCAGCAGGCCGTTGCAATAGGCACGCTCCATCCAGCCGTCGAAGGTCACCACCCAGTGCTGCCAGCGACCCTCGCCCTCCTTGATGTTGCGGGGAGAGCCAAAGCTCTCGAAGGAGCCGTTGTGGCTGACGAGTCCTGCCTGCGGGTCGGTGCCGAGGCGCAGCTCGGTAGTGGCCAGGTCGGCATGCGAGGTGCTCAGCGAAGCGACGGTGCTGACGGGGCCCACCTTCGTGCTGAGCACCCAGGCAGAAATGGTGTAGGGAGCGTTATAACGGAAGGCCTCTGGCAGGGGCTTGTCGCTCTCTAAACGCTGCGTGCCGTTGAAGAAGAGCGCCCAGCGCCCGTCCTTCACTCGGACACGAATAGGCTTGTTGGCCTTGAACTTCATATCGGACTGCGAACGTGCATCTTGACGGGGCATGGCGACCTCGGTCACATCGAAGGGCTGCTTGTGGCCGTTAGCCAGCAGACTGGCGTCGAGGAGGATGCCACTGGCATTGCGCTGTTCGGGCTTCACGTCCTTCTGGTGCATGCCGGGGTAGCCGTCGTTGCTCTCCGTCCGGGTCTCAGGCAGAACGGGGGCTTTACGCCACACCTTCACGTTCCAGATGGCAGGCATGTGGCCGTTCTTCTGCGTATCGGTGATGGTGATGCGGATATAGCGGGCCTTGGCCATTCCCTTATCGATCATGGGCGAGCCCTGCATGGTGTTGTCGGTGCGGTCGGCATAGGGTTGCCACGACTGTCCGTCAAGCGAGGTTTCCACCTTGTACTGGTAGAAGAAGGTGGCATACTCAAACTGCGTCCACACCTCGCTGAACTTCTGCGGCTTGCCCAGGTCTATCTGCAGCCACTCGCCGTGGTGCTGGCCGTCCCAGTTGGTGTGGCGGGCTTTCCACAGCGTGGCGTTGTTGTCGTCGACGGCATATTCGGGCTTGAACTCATCGCTGTAGAAGCTGGAGGCAGTGACCTTCGCACCAAAGGCGAGATTCTGGTGCTTCGTGTCCTTGAAGATGCCCACGCGCTGCGCATTGTGGGTGGGCACGACGGGCAGGATGTTGCCATCGGCATCGAACTGCAGCTCGTCGATGCACACCTGGCGGTTGAAGCCGTGGACGGAGCGGGGCAGGTTGTGGCGATGGTAGACGATGTAGTAGCGGCCGTTCTGCTCCAGGATGCTATGGTGGCCTGGGCCGTGGACGGTCTGGTCTTCGTTGGTGGTCAGCAGCTCGCCCTTATACTCAAACGGTCCCATCGGCCCCACCTTAGACATGGCATACTGCACGCGATAGGTATCGGTATGGCAGGAGCCGGAGGAATAGGTGAAATAATAGATGCCGTTGCGCTTGAAGACGAAGGGCGCCTCAAAGATGTCCTTCAGCTCGGTGTTGGGGATGAGCCGCTTCTCCGAGAAGAACGTATCGGCAGCGATGGCGAACGGGGCATCCTCACGCCAGTAGCGGGCGTCGGCCCCCCTCAATCCCCCCGACTGGGGGGAAGTGGCTGCGCCGGATTCCACGGCAGAAGTAACTCCTAAAGCCTCCCCCAGTTGGGGGAGGTTGGAGGGGGCCGCCAGCTTGGCAACGCCACAGCCGAATCCATCGTAGATGCCCCAGGTGGTGAAATATAGATACTCCGAGCCGTCATCGTCGCGGAAGAGCTGCGGGTCGAGGGTGATGGCGTTGTGCACATAGCGGTCGGGCACCATCACGGCATTCTCCTTGCCCAGGATGTTCTTCCAGGGGCCAATGGGCGAGGCGCTCTCGCCGATGCTCACCACGCAGGGCTCGCAATAGAAATAGCGGAAGGTGCCGTCGGCCTGCTGCACCACGTCGGGGGCCCACACCACCTCCGTGGTGGGCCAGTTCATCACGATGTTCTTCCAGTTCACGAAGTCCTTGCTCACCCACACCTGTGCAGGGCCATAGCCGTTGCCTGTGCCATCGGTGGTGGCATAGAGATAGTAGGTATCGCCAAACTTGCGGATGGTGGGGTCGGCAAAATAGCCGGGGATGAAGGGGTTGGCATTGCCCGGCTGGTTCCATGCCGTGCCCTCGACGGGCGACGGGGTGTATTCACGATGGGCTCGCTGAGCTGACAGTGACGCTGACGCAAGAAGGGCCAGTGCAGAGAGGAATAGTTTCTTCATGATAGTTAGTAATGGTAAATGGGACGAGGTTCGCTCTGGCTCCACACCGAGACGCCGATGCTGAAGCTGGGATTGAAATGATACTGCACGGACGCACCAATCTTGTCGCCCACGTCGCTCAGCCAGTAGAGCTGTGGCGACAGGCGTGGCTGCGCGAAAGACTTCTTGATGAAGGCCGATGCCTCCCAGTGCTCATCAATCTGGTAGGCCAGCAGGGCGGAGAGGCCTGCATCGCGCATCTGCCGACCGCCATAGTCAAGGAACGAGGTGTAGCCGCCAATGGCAAACGACAGCTTCGGCGTAACGCTGCCCGCATACATCAGCGACAGGCCGTTAGCGAAGCCGCTGCCGCCATGATGACCCAGCCCCCAGATGGCAGAGGCCGAGAGCGAGACATTCAGCCCCTGGTGCAGTCGCCAGTCGGAAAAGCCCGTTAGCTGACTGCCCCAGTAGCCATAGTAGGCAGGCAACGTGCCAAGGCTGGTCAGCGTGGGCAGTCTCAGCGTGAGCGAATCATGCCGTTCATCGGCTATGGGGGCCGTATGCAGGGCTGACGGCACGGCTGACACCCCGTCGCCTGCCAGCAGAGTCTGCTGCACATCCTGTGCCGCAATGCTGCCCGTGTTCATCAGCAGTATGACGGTTCCCATCATGCTGCAACGCCAGAATCTCATCCTCTCTTCCATCATCACTTACTGTAAAACATGGTCCATCGGTAGAGGTTGCAACCCACGAAGTTGCCCAGCACCTCGCAGACATAGACGGCCAGCACGGCAGGTTGCAGCAGCACGTCGGCTGGCGACACGAGGAAATAGAAGGCATCGGCGATGGAGTGGGCAAAGCCACAGAGGATGAACACGGGGACACCCAGCAGCAGCGGCAGCATCTTTCCCTTTCGGGCAAACTCCACGGCGGTGGTCATGATGAAGCCACAGCCGATGGCCAGCAGGAAGCAGGCCCACGGGCCCTTGGCCAGTCGCCCCGTCAGGATGCTGGCAGCAGGCTCGATGCAGTCGGGCTGTGCATAGCCGATGAGCCAGGCAGTGAGCAGGCAGCCCACGATGTTGCCCAGTAGCACCACCAGCAGCATGCCCCAGTCGCCCTGACGGCGAATGAAGCCCGCCGTGCCCGTGTAGAGCTTCAGCCCATAGTAGACCACGGTGGTCAGGCCGAAGGCGAAGAGCACGGCACCGGCCACGCCGCCCACACGCAGATTGACCACGCAACCTATTGATATACAGATGCCAGCCAGGATGGCCGGGGGAAAAATGTCGCGGAATAGTTTTCTTATTTCCATTGTTCTTTTCTTGTTCGACGACAAAAGTACACATTATTATTTATGTGAGCAAATATTTTCAATTAAAAAATCTAATGATGGTTCGCAATTGTACCACTAAGGTCCCTGTTTTGGGGGGGGTAAAATTTGGGCTCATCGTAAAAATAGTGTTCAAAATCACCACAAAAAAAAGTTCGTCCTGAGGAGTCATTCTGGCTCAAAAAACGGCCATTTTTTGCCTTTTGGAAGCCGTTTCGGCTCGTTGGCGAGGATTAAAATAGGTTAAATTCTGCACATCGACACCCATTCTGTGCAAATTTTTCACGTTTTTTTCGAAATTTTTCGCCCCGATTCCCCGTTCTGTAAGCACGCCAAATTTTCAAAAGTCAACGCCTTTTGAAAATTTGGCGTTGACTTTTTTCAGCCGTCCGCCGCCCTTTTTCGCCAAAACAGACGCAAACACCTATATTCCAGCCACTTAGCAAAACCTCTCAAAATTCGCTTATTTTCAGCCAAAAATTTTCTCGCGCAGAATTTTCAAAAATTTGAGGGGGCCGAGTGTTCATTTTCGGAACAAAATTAACAAAAATTCAGAAACGGCGCAACTGCTCAGGAAATGAGTATTTCGGGAAAAAATGCAAACGTTTGCGCGACTTTACACGCTTTTTAAGGAGCCTATTCTATGGCTAACTAATGAAAAAGCACTACTTTTGTGCTAACTAAAAACAGAACCTACGATATGAAATTACTTTTCCATCTCGAGTATCAGACGAATTTTGGCGAACAGCTGGTCATCAACCTGCAGAATGACAACGGCAAGGCCGACAGCCACCCCATGCAGACGCTGGACGGGCTGCACTGGACGGGCGAGGTGGCCATGGCCGGACAGGCTGGCACGTACATCGATTATTTTTACAGTGTCTGCAAGGGCGACAAGGCAGTGCGCCATGAATGGCTGGTGGAGCCCCACCGCCTGGAGCTGGCAGCCACCGATGCCCAGCGCTACGTGGTCTACGACCACTGGATTGACATGCCCGAAGACTCCTACCTCTACTCCTCGACCTTCACCGACTGCGTGATGTCGCGTCCGCGACAGCTGAGCCCCAGAACGGAGTTCCAGCGCACGGTGCGCCTGAAGGTTCGTGCCCCCCAGCTGAGGCAGAACCAGCGGCTGGCCGTGGCGGGAGCCCCCGTCTACTTAGGCAGCTGGGACCCGGCGAAGGCGCTGGCCATGACTGAGCACGAAAGCCACGAGTGGGTCGTCAGCCTCGATGCCGACCGCCTGCCGGGGCACTTCGAGTTTAAGTTCATCATCAAAGATGATAGGGATGGAGACGGTAGCGAGGATAATATATGGGAAAACGCCAACAACCGCTTCATCGAGCTGCCCAATGTGGGGGTGCAGAAAGGCGACGTGCTGGTCTACGAACTGCCGCAGGCCTTCTTCTCCATCTATCCGTGGAAGGGAGCAGGCACCGTCATCCCCGTGTTCTCGCTCCGCTCTGAGGGCAGCTTCGGCGTAGGCGACTTCGGCGACCTGAAGATGATGGTCGACTGGTGTGCCAAGACCGACCAGCGCATCCTCCAGGTGCTGCCCATCAACGACACCACCATCACCCACACCTGGCAGGACAGCTACCCCTACAACAGCATCAGCATCTACGCCCTGCACCCGCAATACTGCGACCTGCGCCAGCTGCCACCGCTGAAGGACGAGGGTCGCCGCGAGCACTACGAGGCGCTGCGACAGGAGCTGAACCAGCTGCCGCAGATAGACTATGAACGCGTGAACGAAGCGAAGATGGCCTACCTGCACGAGGTCTTCGAGCAGGAATGGAACGCACTGAAGCGCAGGAAAGCCTTCAAGGATTTCTTCGACAAGAACCAGCAGTGGCTCGAGCCCTACGCCCAGTTCTGCGTGAACCGCGACCAATACGGCACCGCCGACTTCCGCCAATGGCCAGCCGAATCCAAAGCCTCAAACCTCAAATCTCAAACCTCAAATCTCAAATCTTTCTGGTACTTCGTGCAATATCAGCTGGATGCCCAGATGCGTGCCGCCCATGAGCACGCCCGCCAGCAGCACGTCATCCTGAAGGGCGACATACCCATCGGCATCAGCCGCGACGGCGTGGAGGCATGGGTGGAGCCGCGCTATTTCAACCTGAACGGACAGGCCGGGGCACCGCCCGATGCCTTCTCGGCCGACGGACAGAACTGGGGCTTCCCCACCTACAACTGGGACGAGATGCTGGCCGACGGCTGCCAGTGGTGGGTGCGCCGCTTCCGCAAGATGGCCGAGTACTTCGATGCATACCGCATCGACCACGTGCTGGGATTCTTCCGCATCTGGGAGATTCCCATGCCAGAGAAATCGGGACTGAAAGGGCAGTTTGCACCGGCGCTCGGACTGAGCCGCGAGGAGATTGACAGCTATGGCGTTCACAACCACATGGAGCTGTTCCTCACCGACCACAAGCGCGACGACCGCTTCCACCCACGCATCGCCGTGCAGTTCACCGACGACTACAAACAGCTGGACGACCAGACGAAGGATGCCTTCAACCGCCTGTACAACGACTATTTCTACCGCCGCAACAACCAGTTCTGGTATCAGGAGGCCATGAAGAAGCTGCCACGGCTCACGGGGGCCACGCGCATGCTCTGCTGTGCCGAGGACCTGGGCATGGTGCCCGACTGCGTGCCCTGGGTGATGAACGAGCTGCGCATCCTCTCGCTCGAGATTCAGTCGATGCCGAAGGACCCCGCAGTGCGCTTCGGACACCTGAGCCGCAACCCCTACCGCTCGGTGTGCACCATCAGCACCCACGACATGGCCACGCTGCGACAGTGGTGGGACGAGGACGAGGAGCGCACACAGGCCTACTACAACACCATGCTCTACCGCACCGGCACGGCTCCCCACCCACTGCCGGGCTGGCTGGCCAAGGACATCGTGAGCCGTCACCTCACCTCGCCCAGCATGCTCTGCCTGCTCTCGCTGCAAGACTGGCTCAGCATCAGCGAGAAGCTGCGTCTGCCCGACCAGAACGCCGAGCGCATCAACATTCCCGCCAATCCGCGCCACTACTGGCGCTACCGCATGCACCTGACCATCGAACAGCTCTTGCAGGCCGACGACTTCAACGCCGAGCTGCAGGACCTCATTGCCAGCAGCGGAAGGAAATGATGAAGCATCCGGAAATATACAATGCCGCCCAGCTGGCCGCCTTCATCCAGCAGATAGGGTTCCTGCCCCTGCTCGACAGCTGCATCCCCGGATTCGCCGCTGAGCAGATAGTGGCCGACGACTGCCACTACGTGGTGTTCCCCGACGGGGGATGGGACTGGCCGCTGTGGAAGTGGAAAGGGCCCATCGTCAGCGAGGGCGGCTGCGTCTACGGCAAGTTCTTCGGCGGCAAGGCAGGCTTCATCAGCCGCGAGTGGTGGCCCGACTTCTGCAACTTCCGCCGCAGCAGCCATCCCATGCCCGAGGAGGGGAGCATCGAGGAGACCATCCTGCTCACCCTGGGCGGACAGGGCAGCCTCATCACCCGCGAGCTACGCGCTGCCTGCGGCTTCACCGGGCCGAAGATGCGCAGCCGCTTCGACAGCTACGTCACACGCCTGCAGATGGCCACGCGCATCGTCACCCAGGACTTCGTCTACCCCATCGACAAGCACGGCCACGAATACGGCTGGGGATGGTCGCTGCTCACCACGCCCGAACAGCTCTTCGGACGCGAGGCATGCCAGTGCCCCGAGCGCACGCCGAAAGAGTCGCTGCAGCGCATGGTGGAACACCTGATGCCCTTCCTGCCCGAAGCCGGAAAACTGCAAATAGCCAAACTGTTCATCAAATGACCGAGAAAGAAAAGATGCTGGCAGGAGAAGTCTACTCCGCCACCGACCCTGAGCTGCTCAGCGAGCTGAACGAGGTGAAGGACGCCATCCACCGCTACAACGCCCTGCTGCCCAGCCAGCGCCGTGAGCGCCTAAATAGAATTGAATAAAACACCTCGTGCGTATAGCTTGAACAAACAACTATGTATAACATATTTTTAATAAAAAAAAGATTTTTATGAGAACAAAAATTATTTTCACAACAATTCTCTTCAACTTGGTCACTATAAGTACCTGTGCCTATGATTTCAAGCAAAATGGATTTTATTATAATGTCAACTTCACAGATATGACAGCAATAGTAACATTTGGCGAAGACGATTATAAAGGCAAAGTTACAATACCAAGTTCAGTAACATTTAATAGTAAAGTTCTTAAAGTAACAGAAATAGGTGATGGCGCATTTAGAAACTGTGAAAGACTTACAACTCTAAATATTCCTTATACAATACTTATTGTTGGGAGAGGTGCTTGTGCTGGGTGTACAGCACTGAGAGCGGTTTATATGGAAGATGGTGTAGAAATCATAAAGGACGCCGCCTTCAAAAACTGTTTTTCTCTCAAAGAGTTGACGCTTTCAAATAAACTGAAAGAAATTGGTACACAGAGTTTTTATGGTACATTACTTCCAGAACTAAAGATACCTTCTTCTGTCGTTACAATACAGCGGGAAGCGTTTCGTTGTTTAGATCAACGTAATATGAGTCTTGGACCTACATCTATAAAGATTGAAGATAGCTCTGAAAAGTTGACTATTATGTCTATGGGGCTAGGGGGAAGTATTGGGAAAAAAGTTTTATATTTGGGACGTGATATAGAAATGACTGACGATTTTTTCAGTCCAGCTTTTTCTACAACTAAGCAATTTGAAGAACTTGAGAAGTTAACTATCGGGAATCAGGTTACAGATATTACAGAACTATTTCATATGTCAAACTGCATAAAAGAAATTTGCATTTTAAACCCGAGTCCCATATCAATATCCAATAATTGTTTTGTAAATAGTGTGTACGCAGGTTCTATTTTATATGTTCCTGATACTTCTATTGCAGATTATCAACAGGAACCTGGATGGAATAGGTTTTTTAACATACAACCATTAAGCAATAGCTCCATAAAGGAAATCTCTATCCCATCTAAAGAAATAGACATAATATATAGTTTAGGAGGAATTGAGAGGAAATTACTAAAAAAAGGCATTAACATTATTAATAAAAGACTATTATTTATCAAGGATAAATAGGGATGGGCTTTTTGAGGAAGTTAAGCATTTCATCAAATGACCGAGAAAGAAAAGATGCTGGCCGGGGAAGTCTACTCCGCCACCGACCCTGAGCTGCTCAGCGAGCTGAACGAGGTGAAGGACGCCATCCACCGCTACAACGCCCTGCTGCCCAGCCAGCTCAGCGAACGCCTGCAGATGTTGAAGGCGCTGCTGGGCCACGTCGGCGACGACGAGGTGTTCATCAACCAGCCGTTCTACTGCGACTATGGCAAGCACATCAGCGTGGGCCACCATTTCTTCGCCAATTTCAACCTGACGATACTCGACGAAGCTCGCGTCACCATCGGCGACGACTGCTTCTTTGGCCCCAACGTGAGCATCTACACCGCCTGCCACAGCACCGACCCCACCGAGCGCAACACCCGCCAGGAGTGGGCGCGCCCCGTCACCATCGGCCACAACGTGTGGATTGGCGGCAGCGTCACCATCCTGCCCGGCGTCACCATCGGGGCCAGCTCGGTCGTTGTGAGCGACATTCCTTCGGGCACCTTCGCTGTGGGCAATCCCTGCCGCGTGGTAAGAACCATCGGACAGAACGAGAAAACCAGATAAAACTAAATAACCGTAAAAAAAATAAGTTAGTATGGTTTTAATAAACACAGAGACACAGAGATACAGAGTTTTTAATGACTGAGCAGAGAGTGAAGAATAATTATCTCTGTGTCTCTGTACCTCTGTGTTTAATTATTTCTTGTACCTAGTTATTATTATTACTAAATAGCAATGAAAAAGAGAAACATTCTGACCAGCCTGCTGCTCGTGCCCCTGATGGCGCTGGCAGGCAACGTGAAGTCGCCCAACGGCAACATCGAGCTGAAGTTCTATACTGACGACAGCGGACGCCCCACCTACGAACTCAGCTACAAGAACCAGCCCGTGGTGCTGCCCTCGCACCTGGGTCTGGAGCTGGCCAAAGACAAGCATGCCTCAATGGGCGGCGACGAGCGCGACCTGATGGACGGCTTCCGCATCGTCGACGAGCAGACCAGCGAATTCGACGAGACGTGGCAGCCCGTCTGGGGCGAGACAAGCGACATCCGCAACCACTATGTCGACTATGCTGCGACATTGTCGCAGCAATGGCGCACCGCTCCACCCAAGACCGGCCCCGGCATGCAGTTGCAGCCGCACCGCCACGAGCGTCGCATCGTCATCCGCTTCCGCGTCTACGACGACGGCATCGGCCTGCGCTATGAGTTCCCCCAACAGCCCGAGCTGAACTATTTCCTCATCAAGGAAGAGCGCACCGAGTTCGCCATGACCGGTGACCACACTGCCTGGTGGCTGCCCGGCGACTACGACACGCAGGAGCAAGAGACACAGGAGACGAAGCTCAGCGAGATTCGAGGCCGCATGGAGCAGGCCGTCAACTGGGGCAACTCGTCGGTAGCCGTCTTCTCGCCCACGGGTGTGCAGACCTCGCTGCAGATGAAGAGCCAGGACGGCCTCTACATCAACATCCACGAGGCCGCCTGCGCCGACTACGCCACCATGCACCTGGAACTGGTCGACGAGCAGACCACGGCACTGACCACCGAGCTGCGCGGCAACAGCAACGCCTATACCCCCAACCCGCAGCCCAGCGACTGGCCGCTGCCGAAGGCCTACACCTTCGTCAGCCACCTCACGCCTGATGCCACCGGGCTGAAGGGCTGCATGCAGACGCCCTGCCATACGCCCTGGCGCACGGTGATGGTCAGCGACGATGCCCGCGACATGCTCTCCTCGAACCTCATCCTGAACCTCAACGAGCCCTGCGCCCTCGACGACACCTCGTGGATTCACCCCACGAAGTACTGCGGCGTATGGTGGGAGATGATTGTCGGCAAGAGCAGCTGGAACTACACCGACGAGTTCCCCAGCATCTACCTCGACAACATCGACTGGACGAAGGTGAAGCCCAACGGCCGCCACGCCGCCAACAACGAGAAGGTGAAGCGCTACATCGACTTCGCTGCCAAGAACGGCCTCGACGAGGTGCTCGTGGAAGGCTGGAACGTGGGCTGGGAAGACTGGGCCAACATGTGGAAGCGCGACGTCTTCGACTTCGTGACCCCCTACCCCGACTTCGACATCGAGATGCTCAACGCCTACGCCCACTCGAAGGGCGTGAAGCTGCTGATGCACCACGAGACCAGCAGCTCCACGCAGAACTACGAACGCCACATCAAGGAGGCCTTCGAGCTGATGAACAAGTACGGCTATGACGCCGTGAAGACGGGCTACGTGGGCGACATCATCCCACGCGGCGACCACCACTACTCGCAGTCGATGAACAACCACTACCTCTACGTAGTGAAGGAGGCCGCCAAGCACCACATCATGGTGAACGCCCACGAGGCCACGCGTCCCACAGGTCTCTGCCGCACCTATCCTAACCTGGTGGGCAACGAGAGCGCCCGCGGCACGGAGTACGAGGCCTTCGGCGGCTCCCGCCCCGACCACACCTGCATCCTGCCCTTCACCCGTCTGCAGGGCGGTCCCATGGACTATACGCCCGGCATCTTCGTCACCCGCCTCTCGGAATGGAGCAGCAACCAGTCGTGGGCACGCATCACGCTGGCCGGGTCGCTGGCCCTCTACCTGACGATGTATTCGCCGCTGCAGATGGCTGCCGACCTGCCTGAGCACTACGAGCGCTTCGACGACGCCTTCCAGTTCATCCGCGACGTGGCCTGCGACTGGAACGAGAGCATCTACCTCGAGGCCGAGCCCGCCGACTACATCACCGTGGCCCGCAAGGCCAAAGGCACCGACAACTGGTTCGTGGGCGGCAAGTGCGACGAACAGGGCCACCAGACCACGCTGAAGCTCGACTTCCTCGACAAGGGTCGCAAGTATCTCTGCACCATCTACGCCGATGCCAAGGATGCCCACTACGAGACCAACCCGCAGGCCTACACCATCACGAAGAAGGTGGTGAAGGCCGGCCAGACGCTGAAGCTCACCGAGGCCCCCGGCGGCGGCTTCGCCATCAGCCTCATCGCGCAGTAATCCTATATAAAAAACGCCAGCCGGGCGGAGTGTCATCAGAGACATCCGCCCGGCTGCTTTGTTGTTGCGAGGGAACGATAGATTAATAGTCCTCTTCGTCGTCCCACATATCGTTGCCGCCACGAGAGCCAATGGCTCCACCATTATAGCTTCCGCCGACTTTCACTTCTTGTGTAGAAGCAGCAATCATTTGGTTCAGCTCCACATTAAGCACCTTTGTCACGGGGCTTTCATATATTTTCTTCATAATCGTTTTCTTGTTTTATGGTTTTACATCTATTCTTATCTCTCACATGCTTATTTCAGCACGACCTTCTTGCCATTCACGATGTAAAGACCCTTCACGGCCTTCACCATGCGCTGCCCCTGCAGATTGTAGACCTCACCAGCGTTCTGCATAGCATTTACGTTGCTGATGCCATTGGTCTCGCCCTCAACAATGCTCAGGCGTGCATCCGTTGTTCCCTCTGCATTCAGATAAGCCTTGCCAGCAGGAATAGTAGCCCCCATCTGATCCAGGCACTGGAACTCATCACCTACCAGCACATAGTAGTTCGCATTCTTTTCAAGAACCGTCTCCTTGACGCAGCCTACCAACTTATTGCCCTCGATGGCACTACCTTCAGCAACGGCAGGAATGGTAACAGAAGCATTTGCCTCACCCTTCAGGATTAGGCCAGTACCAGCTGCAACGGCACCCGTGGCTTTAGTCAGCGTCACCTTATCAGAAGCAACTGCTGAAGCATAGTAAGCGGTTGCACCCTCTATTTCATCAAGGTTAACAGCGTATGCGCTGGCGAAAGAAGAATAGCCTGCTGCACCGATGGTAGCATCAATTACAGCATCACCAATCTTACGAATGAGGATGTAGTCAAAGTCCGCAGACTGATTAGGTTTATTTTTATCATTTGTATATCCTGTAAGATTCAGATTTGTTTCCTTTACTAACACAAAATCTACTGAATATTTTCCTGCTTTAGAATTCTTATCAAGACCAAGGTTTGCGATGATCGTTTCGGTGTTATTATGGACATAGAGGCCACGATTTCCATTTTCTGTAAAATAGGTGGAAATTTGATATTTACCTGCGTCAAATGTACCCAAATCCAAACCTGAACCATTAAAGCTGTTACCGGCATTAGCATGCATTGTTCCACCATTAGAATAAGCAGTATTTGTTCCAGGTGTTGTCTCTTCAAAGAATGCAACGATTGTTTCGTCCTTCACATAGGTTACTGTGGCTGTAGGATTAAGAGCATTTACAGTTACGCCGAAAGTGGATGCGGTTGTGGTATACCATTCGCCCTCAATACTAATTGCATAAGGATAGACTACTGTGGTAGGTTCTTCTGCAACGCCTGCTACAATCTCTTTCAGCAAATTGCCGTTTTCGTCAACAGCATTCACGCTATAATTATATGAGGCAGCGGTGTATTCAAATGAATAAGAAACATTGCTTATCTTAATTGTCGAGTTGCCTAACCAAGAGTAAGCCTCAACTACAGTTGCATTGGAAACAGATGTATTAATATCTGTTCCTGAGAAAAGATTTGTCTCACCGTTGGTAATAGTATATGAATACTTTTTATTGACTACATCAAAAGTAAAAGTGCAATGTGCATCTACCCCAAAAGCATTTGTATTATTGGTACCGCCATTAACTCTAAAATATTTACCATCTGTAGTGCCAAAACTCATAAATAGCCCCTCAGTTTTATAGGTAGACTTACTTGAGCCATTGGCATTATCCCCACGGACATTCTTATCGCCGATACCAACATTCCATCGACTGCCAGAAGGAATATTGACGTCAAATGCAAGAGTCACAGAAGAAGCCCCTGTAATATTCTCCACTCCGCTCAGATCGGCCAAAGCCAAAGCATAGCCATTTCCTGCGTTGCCAGCTGTAGTGAATGTTCCGTCATTGTTGTTTGTAATACGGCTCTTTGCTTCAAAGCTTACAGACCCCGTAAAGGTCTCTGCCCATGCATTTGCCCCCACGCACAGCGCAGCTGTCACGAGGAGCGACTTAAGTAGTTTTTTTCTCATTTTTTGTTTTAGTTTTAATGAAGTGATTAATTAAAATTGAAAAGCTTATTAGTATTCTTTTGTATTGCTGTCCGATAAAATTTCCATTTGACTCAATCACCATCAGAAACTGCCGATAAATAGGCAAGTGTCTTTTGATTTTCAAAAACAGGCCCCCTCT
>CACYME010000022.1 GCA_902775475.1 uncultured Prevotellaceae bacterium | reverse complement strand
TCATTACCTTGCTGTGACTTTTTTCGGACAGATTGCAAGGCCGGGGCTTATCGCGGTTTGGGAAAGTGCTCTATAGGGTGCCTCATTCACGAAGTCAGGTGTCGGGTAATCCGCTCCAGCCACTAAAAGAAAAGCCTTCCTTTTCAGGAGCAGGTTCGGGCGTGATGGTCGCGCCGTAGCCTATCTGCATGGATTTGTATTCCTCACCGTCCACAAGGTAAGTCAGCGTAAATGTCACTGTCTCGCCCTCCTCAATGAAGAAGAACTCCTTCCACTGGTCGGCAGCCTTGTAGGCGGCCACATTGCCTGCAGGCACCGTCAGCACGCAGTTCCACTTGTTGATGTCATCCAGCGCCTGCGAGCCGCATGTGGGTGGCTGTGGCGAGCGGCTGAAGATGCGCTCCATCGCCGTGCAGTCGCTGAACGCCTCCTTGCCTATTGTCTTCACGCTCATGCCAAACGAGAAGTTCCTCAGATTGCTGCACCCCGAGAACGCCCAGTTGCCGAAGCTCTTTACACCGTCGCCGATCTTCACGTCCTGAAGGTTCGTGCAGCCATAGAACTCATTCTCTGAAATCTCCGTTTCCTTGTCGGTGATGACCACCGTGCGCAGGCTGGTGTTTCGGTAGAAAGGGGAGTAGCCTTTGTCGCTTGATGTGTCATAGGATATGTTGCGACCGATATAAACAGAGTCAAGGGGGCACGAAGAAAACATTGGGGAGGAGCCATTGGCACCTAACGACAACACGGTCTTGCTATCATCAATCAGTACGTTTTTTAGAGACGAACAATTCTGGAACACATAATCCTTGATGGTTGTAATAGCACTGGGAATGCTGATCTCTTGCAAGCTATTACAGTCCCTGAAGGCATAGTCATTTATTTGTTTCACTTTGCTGCCAATCTGCATGTCTGTTAGCGATGAGCAACCACTGAACGTACTTTCTGCAATTGTCTTAACGCCCGTTCCCATCTTTGCAGAAGTCATCTTTGAACAACCAGAGAAAGCTCTCTCCCCGATGGTGGCCACAGCATCAGGGATGACGATGCTTTCCAGTTTAGAACAGTATGCGAAGCATGAACTTCCTATGGATGTTATCTTTTCCCCCAGTGTGACGTGTTGTATTTTGCTGCTCTCAAAACTATAGTTCCCGATTGTGCCATGATTGTCTATTGTTGCAGTTGCTGTCTCGATGCAACAGCCAGAGAATGCATAATTCATAATGTTTGTCACTTGATCTCCAATAGATAATGACTCTATGCCTGTGCAGTCTCTAAATGCGGATTCGCCGATTGTACCATTATTATTGACCGTTGTCTGAGTGATGCTTGTACAGCCGCGGAATGCTTCTTTTCCCAAGTCGCCCCCAAATGTCAGCTCTACGCTCTTGATGTTTTTATTCTGATAGCATGTATAGGGCTGCACTTTTTCAACAGTCATCTGTATGCCTCTATACGACACCTTTTCACCAATGTTGACATTTTCAGCCTCATCTCCATAGACGCAATCAATAGCATCGCAAGTACGGTCTGAAGGACTGACAGGCACATACTTTACGCCACCCACCTCAAACAGGGAGCTGAGGAAGGGATACTCTGTTTTATTGCTAAGCTGTGTATAAAGGTTGTTGGCCACATAGTTCACCGTGCCTGCTGCATTACCATAACCCGAAGGCGGTGTGTTTGTTAGCCAGATCACTTTAGTTGGGCTGCCTAATGCATAATTCCCTAAAGACAAAACTCCAGATCCGATAGTGATAGAGTTTAAATGTGTACCAGAGAACGCAGAGCTGCCGATGCTGGTCACGGAGTTCGGGATGGTCACGCTCGTCAGGCCGGAGCAGTAACGGAACGCATCGTATTCGATGCTGGTCACGGAGTTCCCGATGGTCACGCTCGTCAGGCTGGAGCAGCCAGAGAACGCAGAACTGCCGATGCTCGTCACGGAGTTCGGTATGTCCACGCTCGTCAGGCTGGAGCAATTAAGGAACGCATCGTATCCGATGCTGGTCACGGAGTTCCCGATGGTCACGCTCGTCAGGCCGGAGCAATTACGGAACGCATATTGGCCGATGCCGGTCACTGAGTAGGTTGTTCCATTGTAAGTTACAGATTCGGGGATAACCACATTACCGGAGTAAGCGTCTTTGTTCCTGTCTGATGAAATGGAAAAATAAGTAACAGTAGCTTCTGTTCCCGAAAATTCGTAATAAATGCCATCAATCTTGGCATCATAGGCAAAAGCCGTGGCTCCAACCATGCTCATGAGCAGGGTGAATAAGATTGTTTGTTTAAACTGTTTCATGATGTATTTGGATCTTGTAACGTCTTGTTCGTCAGCTTTTTGAGTATTATTATCGGTCAATTACAAGTGAGAGTATAAGTCTTCGATATTGTAGTACATTTTTTTGATGTTTTCTGCAAGTCGGAGTAAATCATCGTTATTAATGCTCAGTATTTGCTTCCTAATTTTTTCTATTTCAGTTACATCGTCAATATCTTTTCCTAATCGTTCATAATTTATTATATGGTTACTTAGGATTGTGTGGGAAACATGCCAATTAACTTTTATTACCTTTATTCTATTCAAATTTTCTATAGTCAAATATTCAGGAACAGTTTGAATGAATTGAAAATAACCTTTCACTTGATCCACTTGATTTAGTAGCACAATCCATTCTGTTTCTTTTCCAACTATGGAATACATTCCATGGCTATTTACTAAGGGAGCATTTGTCTTTCCAATAATACAATACTTTACTTCATCGATTGTCATTGAATTCACATCGTTTCGACCTCCATTCTCCATAAAGAAGCCTCCTATTATATCTTTTGCAAATCTCATGTCTACTTTAGTAATGTCCATTATGGGAACAGTCCTTTCTGCTTTAGGCCAAAGTACAGTCAATACATAGAATATATAACTGCATATATAGCTGCAGGCAATGGCGTAAAGTGTTTTATTGACAAAGCCAACTGTTTCTGACGACCAGTCAACTAAAATCCGTCCATTGTTATTATAGCAAAAGTACATTATTAGAAAGCTTATTAAGAACAAAAACAACAGTTTACAATGACTGCATACCAATTTGAGTAATTGAGTAAATGCTTTTAAACGACACATTTTCAGATGCTTCTATCTGCCTACCTGCTCTCCCTGCCTCGGCGGTTAAACTTAGTGTTAGTGCATGGAAATGAAAAGGGCGCGGGAGTAAACTTTCTGCTGCTTATCCCACATCCTTGGCCTTCGCATTGCCTTTCTACCGAGATAAACAACTCAGCCGGCCCACGCCATCGCGTATTATACGAGTGATGCAGGGAGCCAGTAAAGGCTACCTGACATCAGGATATAATACACCCTGCGTGGACGCTTCGTTGCGATTATCTTCCAGTAGAAACCAAAGGTTGCGAAGTTTTGGATGTAGAAGATAACGTTCTGAAAACGTCCTTTTTCCCTCCATGCCTGGCCCTACAAACGGCTTGGTGGCCCGAAGGGGATTCCACAAAGATTGTTTTTGACCAGCCCTGCCCGCGAAGGCTGGCTTAGTCGGTTGCAAAGTTACAAACAAAAAGCGGAATGGCCAAGAAATCGGGCCTCTTTTTTGCCGCAAACTTTTCCAAAATGGATGTACTTTTTTTTGAAAGATGTTGACAAAATGGCCGTTTTAGGCCTCCATATTTCGAAAGTTTCTGCGCAAACGAACTTTTTGGCGAAAAAAGGCGCGTTTTTAGAGGTTTTGCTAAATGGCTGGCAATCAGTCGTTTGTGGCGGTTTTGGCGAAAAACGGTGTTCGATGGTTTTCAAAAGTCAACGCCGCAGAAAAATTTGGCGTTGACTTTTGAATTTTTGGCGTGCTTACAGAAACGAAAAAAGGGGCAAAAAATGAGCAAAAATCGTGCACAAAACCATGGCATGTGTGCAAAAAATCACCTTCTTGCCCTTCTTTTTTTCATCTGGCGAGGCATTCAAGGGGCTTCAAAATGGCTATTTTTCGCCCAAAAATGCAACTTCGCCGTGAGCTGATTTTTCTGTGAAAGATTTTGACAAATTCAGCCTCGATTAGTCGAGATGGAACACCTCGGGCAGGGGGATGCTGACGGGCGAATTGTCGGGGTTCACCTCCATGATGTCGGCCATCATGTCCCACCACTTCTGGGTGATGGGGTCAACGTTCTCGGTGTCCTGCGAGTTGCCCTCCTTCGATTTTCACCAGTTCGGGCCAGATGGCGGCATGACGCTTCTGATACTCTTCCTCACAGCCGGGCTTGAGGAACATTTTGAATGCAAATCTCTTTGTCATAGTTGTTTGTCGTTTTTAGTTAGGGTTAAATAATATCCAAGTTTGTAGAGTTTGAACAGTCGCAGGCTGGGGTGGCTACCGCAGAGGCTGCGGCGCTCGAGGGGTCCGACGAGGCGGTGCCACAGGCGGATGAGCATGCGCACGGGCTTCAGGTGGATGCCCTCGACGAAGGTGAGCAGGCGGGAATAGCCGCGCAGCTCCTGGCGGAACTGGTGGAGCGTGCGCAGGCCCTCTTCTGTCTTGTCGATGAAGTGCTCGTTGCTCTCGAACGATTTGAACACCACGGGGTTGTCGATGTGGGTGATGGCGATGCCGGCCTTCTTCAGCTGCTTGCCCATGAGCACGTCTTCGTAGCCGTAGCGCCGGAAACGCTCGTCGAAGGGATGGCGCAGCATGACGCTGCGGCTGATGAGGAAGTTGGCCGTGTGGAAGTCGTGGTAGGGGTCCTGCTGGCGCTGGCGGGCATCGAAGTGCTGGGTGGCGGCGCATTCGTAGAGGCAGCGCAGGTTGCCGGGGAAGCGCTGGCGGCTGTCGGCATAGGTGCAGACGCCGCCGTCGACCACCAGCTCGCTTTCGGGGCGCTCCAGGTAGGCGGGCAGGAAGCTGTCGCTGATGGTGAGCATGTCTGAGTCGAGAAAGAGCAGCCAGTCGTACTGGGCTGTCTGTGCCAGGAAGTTGCGAATGGCCGCCCGCCCGGTGTTCTGCCCCCGCAGCACGTAGCGGCAGTGGGGCAGGGCGTTGATGGCCTCGTTGCGCTGCTGCATCAGCTTGTCGGTGGAACCGTCGTCGGCCACGATGATTTCATAGCAGAGTCCTACTTCGGTGGCAAGCAGCTGTGCCTCCGAGCTGAGCTCCTCTACAAATGCAACGCAATCGCCGTTGTAAATGGGGAGAAGGATGGATAACGACGTTTTCACAGCACAAAATTACACAAAAAACTCTAAATGACGGTACAAAAGCGGAGAAAAATTTGTGTAGCTCGCAAAAAAGCAGTAATTTTGCAGCCGCTTTCACGAGATGAGAGCATGAAATTCAAATTTATAACAAAAAAACAAAACAAACAAATGGCAACAAAAATCAGATTGCAGCGCGGCGGTCGTAAGGACTATGCTTTCTACAGCATCGTCATCGCCGATGCTCGTGCACCACGTGATGGTCGTTTCACTGAAAAGATTGGTACTTACAATCCTAACACCAATCCCGCCACGGTAGACTTGAATTTCGACCGTGCATTGTACTGGGTAGAGGTTGGCGCTCAGCCCACTGACACCGTTCGCAACATCCTCAGCCGCGAGGGCGTGTACCTGATGAAGCACCTGAAGGGTGGCGTGAAGAAGGGCGCATTCGACGAGGCTGCCGCTCAGCGCAAGTTCGATGCATGGAAGGCCGACAAGCAGAAGGGCCTGGAGAAGGTGGCTGCCGAAGAGAAGAAGGCTAAGCTGGACGCTGCCAAGAAGGCTCTGGAAGCTGAGAAGCAAGTGAACGAGGCTATTGCCAAGAAGGTGGCTGAGAAGAAGGCCGCAGCAGCTGCCGCTGCTGCCGAGGCTGAGGCTCCCGCCGCAACGGAAGAGGCTCCCGCCGAGGCTTAAATTCTTCTTGCATCAGAGAAAAAATGACGAAGCGTCTCGCCCTGCTACTGCTGCTTGTCTGTGCCACCATCGGTGCATGGGCGGGTGGAGAGCAAGGCGAGGCGCGTCGTATTTTCGATGAGGTCTATGACCAGGTGTTCGGCCCGAAGGGTTGCTCGCTGAGCTACGATGTCAACCTGGTGGGTGTCTTCAAGACGGCGGGCACCATCTGGATGAAAGGGAAGAAGAGCAAGTTCACCGATGCCAAGGTGGATTCGTGGAACGACGGCACCAACATCTACTATGTCTTCAAGAAGAAGAAGGAGGTGCACATCTACAAGGCAACGGACGAGAAGGCCGACAAGTACAGGAGCAAGTTCAAGTTCACGCTCGACGACTTCGACTACAGCATGGAGAGGGACAAGGACGGGCTGTGGATTCTGCTGAAGCAGCGTCGCGGTGCGAAGGGCACCGTGAAGCAGGCCCGGGCTCTGCTCGACCCGCGGACGCACACGCCGAAGCTGGTGAAGGTGAAGGTGGCGCTGTTCTGGGCAAACATCAATATTCGTAATTTCAAGGCGGGTGGTATCAGCGACGACCTTTTCGTCTTCCCGCGCAGTAATTACGGCAAGAACTATAAATACGTAGACAAGCGATAGCGTGAGGTCGGT
This sequence comes from uncultured Prevotellaceae bacterium, assembly GCA_902775475.1. Classification (GTDB taxonomy): domain Bacteria; phylum Bacteroidota; class Bacteroidia; order Bacteroidales; family Bacteroidaceae; genus Prevotella. The sequence continues at coordinate 45,105 of CACYME010000022.1, read as the reverse complement.
TCGAAAGGCGATAGTTGTCAGATGCCTTTCGCGGTGAGCATGCCATCGTCGTCGATGACAATTTCTTCACTTATTAGACGTTCAAGGGCTGCCTCTATGGGAGGGTAGGGCAGGCCGATGCTGTGCAGCGCCGACACGTGGTGAGGCTGTCCGTCGGCCAGCAAGGCGAGAATCTGCTGCTGGGCCGTCGCCACGGTGGCTTTGTCGGTGAGCGTTCCCTTGCGGTCGAGGCAGACGTCGCAGTGGCCGCAGTCGTGGTGGCTCTCTTCGCCAAAATAGCGCAGCAGCATGCGGCTGCGGCACTGGTTGTCGCAGCTGGCGTATTCTATCATCTTGTGGATACGCTCAGTGAAACGCTGCTTCAGCTCGTCGTAGACGGCAGGCGGGAAAACCAGATGGCAACCATCTTCGCGTCGCTGCGTATAGCGGATGAGCGGGGTGTCTTTCTGAGGGATGAAGTCGATGATGTGCTTGCGGCTCAACTCCTTCAGCGTCATGTAGATGGTGGGGCGGCTCATGCCTGTCTGGTCGGCCAAGTAGGCTTCGTCGATGTAGCAGTAGTCGTTGAACAGACCGCTGTAGTTGCGCAGCAGCGTCACGATGAGGGCATCTTCCTGCTCGGAGTTGTTTCGCAGGCGGTACAGGTCGTCGCGCTCCAGCGTGAAGCGCAGCCGGGCACGGTTGTCGTCTTCTTCCTTGAAATCAATGTAGCCAGCGCGCTCCAGAATCTTCAGCGCTGAGAGCACACGGGTGGGGAAGTGGTGGAAGGCGTGGCAGAACTTGTCGATGGGAAACTCGAAGACGGCGTTGTAGCCAGAGCCAACGCCCACTTGGTAGAAATAGGCCAGGTGGTCGTAGACCTCGCGTATCTCGTCTTTTTCCGGGAAGGTGTCGCCGATGCGCTTTAGCAGCTTCGTGCGGTCGTTGTCGTTGTAGAGCAGCACGGCGTAGGCCGTCTTGCCATCGCGTCCGGCGCGCCCGGCCTCCTGGAAGTAGGCCTCGATGCTGTCGGGGCAGTCGGCATGGATGACCACGCGCACGTCGGGCTTGTCGATGCCCATGCCGAAGGCGTTGGTGGCTACCATGATGCGCACCTTGTCGGCCTGCCAGTCCTTCTGGCGGTGGTCTTTCGTGACGTTGTCCAGTCCGGCGTGGAAGAAGGTGGCGCTGAGTCCCGCCTCGGTCAGCATGGCGGCAATCTCCTTCGTGCGCCGGCGACTGCGGGTGTAAACGATGGCTGAGCCCGCCACATTATTTAATATATGGAGCATCTGCTGTTCCTTGTCGTTCACATGGCGCACCACGTAGGCCAGATTCTGGCGCTCAAAGCTCATGCAGAAGACGCGGAATGGCTTGGCCTCTCCCGCTTGGGTGAGGTCTGTGGGTGCCTTCAGCTTGTCTTGTATGTCCTGCACCACGAGGGGCGTGGCCGTAGCGGTGAGTGCCAGCACGGGAGCGTGTGGCAGCAGCTTACGAATGTTGGCAATGGTGAGATAGCTGGGGCGGAAGTCGTAGCCCCACTGGCTGATGCAGTGGGCTTCATCCACGCAGATGAAGCTCACGTTCATGTGGCTCACTTTCTTCATGAACGTCTCGGAGCCAAGCCGCTCTGGTGAAACGTAGAGCAGCTTGACTCCTCCGAAGATGGCGTTCTCAAGAGTCTGGATGATGTCGTCGTGCGACAGTCCTGAATAGATGGCTGCAGCACGGATGCCGCGTCGGCGCAAGTGCATCACCTGGTCTTTCATCAGCGCTATGAGCGGCGTGATGACGATGCAGACACCCTCCTGCGCCAGTGCCGGTACTTGGAAGGTGATAGACTTTCCGCCACCGGTGGGCATCAGGCCCAGCGTGTCGTGCCCAGCACAGATGCTCTCGATGATTTCGCGCTGTATGCCGCGGAAGTTGTCGTAACCCCAGTACTGTTTTAAGATGGAGAGGTAGGGTGATGGCTCCTGTGGCTTCATTTCTCTGCGGCAGTCTCGCTCGGCTTGATGTCCTCTATCTGCAATTGCACCTCGCTGCGCTTGTAGATGTTCTCCTCGATGGTGTAGGCAATGTCGAACGAGCGCTTCGACTTGATGTAGCGAGCGGCGGCGCTCTGTCCGAAGGCAATGCCGTTCATCACGTTCGACGACCGCGAGTCGACCAGTTCCAGCTTGATGTGCTCCTGCTGGCGGCCAACGACCTTCGAGGTGCCGTAGTCGTAGACGTTGCACGTGCAGAACAGTGGCTTTGGGTTGTCGGGGCCGTGCGGGGCCAGCTTCTTCAGGTCGTTGTGCAGTTTCTTCGTGATGTCGCGGAAATCAATCTCTGCTTCGATGTCGAGCATGGCCTCAGTCTGTTCGGGCATGATGTGGGTGCTCACATAGTCCTGGAAGCGCTGGCGGAATTCGGGAATGTTGTCCGTGCGGAGCGACAGGCCCACGGCATAGGTGTGGCCGCCGAAGTTCTCCAGCAGGTCGCGGCAGCTCTTGATGGCATCGTAGATGTCGTAGCCTGCCACGCTGCGGGCCGACCCCGTGGCCATGCCGTCCTGGCAGGAGAGCACTACCGTCGGCCGGTAGTACATTTCCGTCAGGCGCGAGGCGACGATGCCCACGACCCCCTTCTTCCATCCTTCGTTGTAGAGCACGATGGCAGGCTGATGTTCCTGGCTTTCCAGGCGTTCCACAATCTGGTTGGCCTCTTCACTCATCTGCTTGTCGATGTCCTTGCGCTGCTCGTTGTACTCGTTGATGTGGATGGCCTCTTGCAAAGCACGCTTGAAGTCCTTCTCCACCAGCAGGTCAACGGTCTCCGTGCCATTCTGCACACGTCCGCTGGCATTGATGCGCGGCCCAATCTTGAACACGATGTCACTCATAGTGATGTCGCGGCCAGTGAGGCCACTAATCTCAATGATGGCTTTCAGCCCTGTCGACGGGTTCTGGTTCAGCTGCTTCAGCCCGTGGAAGGCCAGGATGCGGTTCTCGCCCATCACCGACACCATGTCGGCGGCGATGGATACGGCGCAGAAGTCGAGCAGTGGGATGAGCTGCGAGAAGGGGATGCCGTTGTTCTTGGCGAAAGCCTGCATGAACTTGAAGCCCACGCCGCAACCACACAAGTCTTTGAAGGGATAGGTGCTGTCCTGCCGCTTGGGGTTGAGAATGGCCACGGCGCATGGTAGCTCGTCGTCGGGCACGTGATGGTCGCAGATGATGAAGTCGATGCCCATCTCCTTGGCTCGCCGTATCTCGTCAATGGCCTTGATGCCGCAGTCGAGAATGATGATGAGCTTCACGCCCGCTTCCTGGGCGTGGTCCAGTCCTTTCTGACTGATGCCGTAGCCCTCTTCGTAGCGGTCGGGGATGTAGTACTCGATGTTGGAATAGAACTGAAGCAGGAAGCGGTAGACCAGTGCCACGGCGGTGCATCCGTCTACGTCGTAGTCGCCGTAGACCATAATACGCTCTTTTCGCCCCATGGCGTCGTTCAGGCGGTCGACGGCCACGTCCATGTCGTTCATGAGGAACGGGTCGATGAGTTCGCTGAGCAGCGGGCGCAGGAATCGCTTGGCAGCCGACTCCGTGCGTATGCCACGCTTGATGAGAAGTTGGGCGAGTATCGGACTCATGCCCAGCTTCTCAGCCAGCTCCTTTGCCTGTTGTTGCCGTTCGGGCGTTGGCGGTTGGTAGTTCCACTTAAAGTTCATCGCTTGTTAAAGTCCGAGCTTTTTGCGAATGTCCTTAGGAATGGCGTTCTTGTTCACGAGGAAGTCCATCGTGTTGGCAGCAATGAATGCCTTGGTCATATACCAGACGCCTTTGTAGTCGCCGGTTTCGCCCCATGAGTTCTTCACCATGTAATACTCCTTGCCGTTCTGGTCCTTGGCCACGCCGTAGATAAGCATGCCGTGGTCGTCGGTCAGTTCCCAGTTGTCGAAGCGCTCCTGGCGCATCTGCTGCGTGGGCACCACCTCGGGCACCTTGCAGCCCAGCGAGTCGATGACGTTCTTGCGCTTGGTGGCGGTGAGCTTCAGCCAGCGGGCCATGTCGCTTCCTGCCAGGCTCTTGGCAGCCTCGCCGTCGATGGCGTAGGCCAGTCCCTGACGGGTGAAGCCCTCCTCAGAGACGTCGCCGCCCCAGGCGATGGTATAGCCCTTGTCAACAGCGTTGTCGATGACCTGCATCATCTCGTCCATGGGCAAGTTGTACGACTGCGGGAAGCGCCAGTTGTCCTGCACTTCCACGGCGAAGGTGGTGTAGAAGGGATGGTGCGTATAGCTGGTGATGCTGACGTAGTCGTCGAGGTTGATGCCGAGCGATGCCATGAAGCTCTTCGGTGTGTACTCCTTGCCCTCGTAGGTGAACTTCTCAGGGCACTGGCCCAGATAGGCGTCGAGGATGCCCTGCAGGCCCACCTTCCACTGGTTCGAAATCTTCTTGGCCGAGCTCTTGGCGATGGCGGCCACGTAGGGCTCGAGCAGCGAGAAGAACTCATTGAAGTTGTTCAGCGAGTCGCCGTAGAGGCTGCCGGGGAAGGGCATGATGCCTTGTGGGATGATGCCGTGGTTTTTCATCACCGACAGGACGTCCTCGGCGCTTCCGCCCTGTGCAAACTGACAGTCGCCGTGATAGCGCACCACCTGGATGGCACGCTCCATGTAGGTCTTGTTGGCCACGAAGCTCTCGTCGAGGTCGTAGGTCTTGCCAGTGGCCTTCAGGATTTCGGCCTCGAAGAACGAGATGGTCGAGTAGTCCCAGCAGGTGCCGCTACGGTTCTGGTCTTTCATCGAGGTGATGGGGTTCTCCTTGATGGTGGTGAATACGGGCTTGTTGTCAGCCTTCTGCTCAGTCTCCTGAGCCTGTGCGCCCACGGCCATCAAGGCCAGCAGCGCGAGTGTAAGAGTCTTTTTCATTTGATATGATAATTTGATGTTGATGTCTTTTTGGGGGTCTTGAGCCGAATAACCATTTGAGCCGAGGCCAGCATGGTGGTTGATGTACTTGCCAGCCTTTTCGTCCATAATGTCGTTCCGATTCGGTGTTTGTTGCTATTTTCGTTTCTTCAAGATTTTTGAGCTGGGGCGAGTTCTGGCAGTAAAGGTTGACGTGTCGGCCTCATTCCTGTAACAGACTTAGCCCCTGATGAATACGCATGAACTCCTCCAGTTCCTTCGGATGGTAGGGTATACGTTTCTTGCCCATGAAGCGGCAGCCGTCAGACGTGATGAGCAGGTCGTCCTCGATGCGTATGCCTCCGAAGTCCTTGTAGGTCTCCAGCTTGTCGAAGTTGAGGAACTCGGCGCAGTGGCCTTCCTTGCGCCAGAGGTCGATGAGGTGGGGGATGAAGTAGATGCCCGGCTCGTCGGTGACGACGAATCCCTCCTGCAAGCGTCGGCCCATGCGCAGGCAGTTGGTGCCAAACTGCTCCAGGTTGGGCCGTGTCTCCTCGTCGAAGCCCACGTAGATCTGCCCCAGACCCTCCATGTCGTGCACGTCCATGCCCATCATGTGACCCAGTCCGTGGGGCAGGAACATGGCGTGAGCACCGGCACGCACGGCCTCGTCAACGTCGCCCTTCATCAGTCCCAGCTCCTTCAGTCGCTCGGTCATCAGGCGGCAGACGGCGAAGTGCACGTCGGCATATTTCACGCCAGGCTTTGCCACCTCCAGCACGTAGTCGTGGCACTGCTCCACAATGCTGTATATCTCCAGCTGTCGCTGGCTGAACTTGCCGTTGACGGGCATCGTGCGGGTGTTGTCAGAGCAGTAGTCGTCCAGCTCGCAGCCTGCGTCGCAGAGGGCCAGCCGTCCGGCTTCCAGCAGAGCGTCGCTGGGGTTGCCGTGCATGATCTCACCATGCTGGCTGAAGATGGTGGCGAACGAAACGCCCTGCGCCTTGGAGCGGGCGATGCCGTCCACCTGTCCACCAACGTAGCGCTCGGTCACCCCGGGACGGATGAGCCGCTGTGCCGTGGTGTGCATTTCGTAGCCCACGTCGCAGGCCCGCTCAATGGCCTCAATCTCCTGCGGCTCCTTGGTGGAGCGCATCTTCACCACGGCCTTGATGAGCTTCAGCGAGGCGACCTCTTTCTGCTTCGAGGGAAGGATGCCCAGCAGGTCCATGATTTGTATCTTCGTGTCGTGGCGGTAGGGGGGCAGGAAGTGGACGGCCCTTTTTGTCGCAATGGCATTGCGACATACTGAACTGAGGTGAGACATAGGGGCTGTCTTGCTGACGCCTACCTCGGCGGCCAGGTCGGCCACGCTGGGCACGAAGCCCATCCACACGATGTCCTCGATGTCGATGTCGTCGCCCAGCAGCCACTCCTCGTCGCTGTCCACGTCGATGACGCCCACCAGTCCGTCGCGGTGCTGGCCGAAGTAGTAGAGAAACGACGAGTCCTGTCGCATGGGCGAGTAGGCATTAGCGGGGTAGTTAGCTGGCGAATCGTTGTTGCCGAAGAGCACTATCAGCCCTTCGCCTACGAGTTTTTTCAGTTCCGCACGGCGGCGGATATAAGTCTGTTTGTCGAACATAATAAGCAAATTTTGTGCAAAGTTAATAAATAATGTGGTAAAATCCAAATTTATTTGTCTTTTTAGTGTTTTTTGTATGTTAGTGCAGTGACACGAAAATCCGCTCTTTCCGTATTTTTTTAGCTAATGATATAGCTCGAAAGACCTCTCGCTTCCCCACAGCAGCAGGGATGAGAGGAAAAAGGCGGCGACAAATGGGGACCAGGCCACACCGTAGCGGGAAATAGACCACGCCTTTTTCGTTGGCAGCGGACGGGGACGATATTGGCAGCGCCCGCTGCCAATAATGGCAGCGGGCGGGGAAAACAATGGCAGCGCCCGCTGCCTTCCCTGCTGAAAACGGGGGGAGCTACGCACAAATAGGCCAGCTGCTATATCATTGCTGTTTTTTATCGCTGACCGCGGATTTTTGTCCGCCCACGGCGGATTTTATTGAAAATGTCGGCATTTATTTTGCTGTGTGCGTTTTTCTTTGTACTTTTGCACGCTGAAAGCATGGAACGATTGGAACGTAATACCGGACTGGTGCTTGAAGGCGGCGGCATGCGCGGCGTCTTCACTTGTGGCGTGCTCGATGCTTTCATGAAGCATGGCGTGGAGTTTCCCTACGTGGTGGCCGTCTCGGCAGGGGCCTGCAACGGCATGAGCTACATCAGCCGTCAGCCGCGCCGGGCCCGTTTTTCCAACATCGACCTGCTGCAGAAGTATGGCTACATCTCGTTGAAGAACCTGCTGGTGAAAGGCAGCATCTTCGACCCCACGCTGCTCTACGAACGTTTTCCCAATGACATCCTTCCTTTCGACTACGAAGCCTTTGGGCAGAATCCTGCTACGATGGAGATGGTCTGCACAAACTGCCAGACGGGACTGGCCGAATATCTCAGTGAGAAGACCGACCGCCGCCGCATGATGGCCATCGTGAAGGCCAGCTCGTCGTTGCCCTATGTGGCCCAGGTCACGATGGTCGATGGCAAGCCGATGCTCGACGGTGGCATCGTTGACTCCATCCCCGTTCAGCGTTCCATTGAGATGGGCCACCCCGTGAATGTGGTGGTGATGACGCGCAACCGCGGCTATCGGTCCACTGAGAGCGACCATAAGATTCCGCGTTTCCTCTATGGCGAGTACCCCCGTCTGCGTGTGGCGCTAAGCCATCGGGTGGAGGTCTACGACAAGCAGCTGGAGATGGTGGAGCACATGGAGGACTGGGGCGAGGTCATCGTCATCCGTCCGCAACGGCCCATGGAGGTGGGGCGCGTCTGCCGCGACCCCGAGAAGCTCGAACGCCTCTATCAGGAGGGCTATCAGGAAGGTGAGAAATTCTGTGCGAACTATAGACTATGAGGTGTAAGGTCGGTTTGTTTGTGTTCATCATGGCTCCGCTGCTGGCTGCCTGTGGTGGTCAGAAGAAGGATGGAGCATTAGCCGATGCCGACAGCATCGGCATGGCAGAGGCGCACGTTCCCACAATGGCTGAGCTGACGCTGCCCGACACCGTCTTCGAGTCGGCTTCTGCGCTGAAGTATGTCGTTGAGAATGTGGATTCTACACCTCGTCCGTTGCATGACTACGACGACCTTTACAATCGCTCCGACCGCGTGATGACTTTCCGTAAGAATCTGCTGCGCAATGCCGATTTCGGTGGCCGTGTGCAGGGCGAACCCACGACGATAGAAGTGGCCTGGAGCTACGATACGCCTTACGGCAAGGCCGAGACCAAGTTTGGCCAATGGGGTGGGGGCACGGGATGGACCGGCCAGCCACTCTATGCCCACTGGACTGCCGCCGAGCAGGACAGCATCCGCCGAGGGGGAGCACCGCTCACTGCCGACTTCGGCGAGGAGGAGGTGATGGTAGGCTCGCTATGCGGCGAGGCCTTCTTCCTGAATTTCCAGACGGGACGCCCCTCGCGCCAGCCCCTCGACCTGCACAACGTGGTGAAGGGCACCATGTCGATGGACCCCGAGCTGATGAACCTCTACGTGGGGCAGGGCGTGCCCAAGGGCGAACCGCTGGGCTGTCAGGCCTTCTCGCTGACGAGCCACGAGCGCGGCACTTTCTTCAGCGACTCGCGGGCATGGCGTGGCTGGCAGGCCTTCGACTCGTCGCCCGTCGTGGCCGGAGGCTACCTGTTCTGGCCTGGCGAGAACGGCAGCCTGTTCAAGTTCGAGCGCCAGGCGGATGGCAAACTGCACTGTGTGAGCACGCTGCGCTACCGGGTCAACGGTGCCGCACCGGGCATCGAGTCGAGCCTGTGCGTCTACCGCAACTACGGCTTCTTTGGCGACAACCACGGCAATGTCATCTGTGTGAACCTGAACACCATGCGCCCCGTCTGGCACGTGAAGAACCTCGACGACACCGACGGCACCATCGTCTGCCGTGAAGAGGGCGGAACGGCCTATCTCTATACAGCCTGCGAAGTGGACAAGCAGGGCACCGACGGCACTTGCCGGATGATGAAGCTGCGCGCACTGAGTGGCGAGCTGGTGTGGGAACGCCTCATCGCCTGCAACCGCGTGGACCTTGGCTCAAAGGTGCTCGATGGGGGCATGTATTCTACGCCCCTGCTGGGCTGTGGCGACTGCGACAGCCTGATTTTTGCCAACCTCTGCCGCAACAGCGCCGACCCAGCCCGCGGACAGCTCACCGCCATCAGCACCGTCGACGGGAGCGTGCGCTACACCGTGGACTACGGCAACTTCTGCTGGTCGTCACCCGTAGGCTTCCTCAACGAGCAGAACGAGCAGTACCTCTTCACCGCCGATGCCAACGGGGTGGTCTACCTCATCCGCGGACGCGACGGCGAGATGCTCTGCCGCAAGCCGATGGGTGCCAACTTCGAGTCGTCGCCCTGCGTAGTGGGCAACAGTGTCGTCGTGGGTTGCCGCGGCACCAAGATATATAAGTTTACGATAAAATAGGAGGAAACAATATGAGACGAAGTTTATGGCTGATAGCTCTATCATTTATCATTTATCATTTATCATTTAGCAGCGCAGCTGCGCAAGGCACCGACCTGCTCTCGGCCAAGAAGGGCGTCATTCCCGGTGGCTATAACTTCTGGATATACACCCCCGAAGACTATTACTATACGCAGGAGTCCACCCCGCTGGTGCTCTTCCTTCACGGTGCCAGCCTCTGCGGACGCGACATGAACCGTGCGCTGCGCTATGGCACCGTGGCTGCCATCAAGATGGGGCGCGACATCCCTGCACTGGTCATCACGCCACAGAACCCTGGTGGCGCATGGAGTCCGAAGAAACTGAACGACATCCTTGAGTGGCTCGACCAGAACGACTATGCCTACGACCATAGCCGCCTCTACGTGCTCGGCATGAGCCTCGGTGGCTACGGCACGCTCGACTTCGTGGGCACCTATCCCGAGAAGGTTGCCGCTGCCATGGCCCTCTGTGGCGGCTGCACGCTGAAAGACCAGAGCCGCATGGGCGAGGCCCCGCTGTGGATTATCCACGGTACGGCCGACCGTGCCGTCTCCGTGCGCGAGTCGCAGGTGGTCGTCAACCGCATGAAGCAGGCTGGCACCACACAGCGCCTGCGCTACGACTGGCTGCCGGGGGCATCGCATAGTGCGCTGGCTCGCTATTTCTACACATCGAAGACCTACGAGTGGCTCTTCTCCCATTCGCTGGCCGATCCCGACCGCCCCGTCAACCGTACGGTGAACATCTCGCAGCACGACCTCAATCAGGCCTACCGCGACATGGAGAAGCGGGCTGAGCAACTGGAAGTGGAATAAATCGTATAGCAAGAAATCATCAAAATAGAAACTAAGAAGAATTATGGGAAAAGTTATTTTGACAGGTGACCGCCCAACGGGCAAACTCCACCTGGGACATTATGTCGGTTCGCTGCGTCGCCGCGTGGAGCTGCAGAATGCCGGCGACTACGACCGCATGTTTGTGTTCATGGCCGATGTGCAGGCCCTGACCGATAATGCCGACAATCCGGAGAAAATACGTCAGAACATCATCAACGTGGCGCTCGACTACCTGGCTGCAGGGCTCGACCCCGCGAAATGTGTGCTCTTCATTCAGAGTCAGATTCCTGAGTTGGCCGAGCTGACCACCTACCTGATGAACCTCGTCAGCGTGAGCCGCGTGCAGCGCAACCCCACGGTGAAGACCGAAATCAAGATGCGTGGCTTCGAGGGTGAGAGCATTCCCCTCGGCTTCTTCTGCTACCCCGTCAGCCAGGCTGCCGACATCACGCTGTTCAAGGCAACGACGGTGCCCGCCGGTGAAGACCAGGAGCCGATGCTTGAGGTGACCCGCGAGCTGGTGAACCGTTTCAACAACATCTACGCCCCTGTGCTTGTCGAACCGAACATCATGCTGCCAGAGAACCTGACGGCACGCCGCCTGCCCGGCACCGACGGCAAGGAAAAGATGTCGAAGAGCCTGGGTAATTGCATCTATCTGAGCGACTCGGCCGATGAGGTGTGGCAGAAGGTGCGCTCCATGTACACCGACCCGCTGCACCTGAACGTCAGCGACCCGGGCCACGTGGAGGGCAACGCCGTCTTCACCTATCTTGACGCCTTCTCGTGCGACGACGACTTCAAGAACTTCTGGCCGGAATACCAGAACCTTGACGAGCTGAAGGAGCATTACCGCCGCGGTGGTCTCGGCGACATGAAGTGCAAGAAGTTCCTCAACCAGGTGCTCAACCAGTTCCTGGAGCCCATGCGCCAGCGCCGTCACGAGCTGGAGCAGGACATCCCCGAGATTTACAATATCTTGAAGAAGGGAACGGAGCAGGCCCGCGAAGTGGGTGCCCAGACCATGGACGAAGTGCGCAAGGCCATGCGCATCGACTACTTCAACGACGCCGAGCTGATACGCCAGCAGGCCGAGGCCTTCAAGGCATGAGAGACTATCCCGACAGGATGACTCCTGAGCAGGCCCGTGCCTTCCGCGACGATGTGCTGAACATCGTGGCGCAGATACCGCGGGGCCGCGTCACCACCTACGGCTTCATTGCCGCCTTGGCGGGCTGGCCCAGTCATCCGCGCATGGTGGGACGAACGCTGCGCTACGCACCAGAGGCCGAGCAGTTGCCCTGCCACCGCGTGGTCACCATCGTGGGCCGGACGGCTCCAGGCTGGGGCCGACAGCGTACGCTGCTGGAAGAGGAAGGGGTGGAGTTCAAGCCCAACGGGAGAGTGGATATGGACCGATACTTATGGACACCGCGCCTTGCTACCGATGAGTAGCAAGGCGCGGTGCCGTTTTTCCTTTCGTGGATTAGCCTTCGTCCTTTATGTCAGAAAGGCATTGGGCCACCTTCCTGCATCGGGGGAAGGGGAGCATTGTCGTTGCCAAAAGGATTGGCGAAGTCGCTATCGCCAACTGGTGGTTGCTCTGCTCCGTTCACCTTCGACCCGAGGATTTCGCCACCCATTGGCGGGGCGCTGTTGTCCAATCGTGTGTCTTCCGGATTCTCAAAGCGGGTGTACTCGCCTCGGAAGGTCAGCAGCACGTCGCCGGTGGCACCTTTACGGTGCTTGGCAATGAGGATTTGCGCCATGCCGTGCAGGTCGCGCCCGTGGTCGTCCGAATAGATGTGGTAGTATTCAGGACGGTGCACGAAGAGCACCATGTCGGCATCCTGCTCGATGGCTCCCGATTCGCGCAAGTCGCTCAGCTGCGGGCGTTTACCTTCCAGTCCTTCACGGCTTTCTACACCGCGGTTCAGCTGGCTCAGCGCCAGGATGGGGATGTTCAGCTCCTTAGCCAGACCCTTCAGCGAGCGCGAGATGGTGGACACTTCTTCCTGGCGGCTGCTGAAGCGCATGCCGTTGGCGTTCATCAGCTGCAAGTAGTCAATCATGATGATTTTAACCCCATGCTCGCGCACCAGACGGCGGGCCTTCGTGCGCAGCTCGAAGACCGAGAGGCCTGGCGTGTCGTCGACATAGAGTGGGGCACCGTAGAGACCATTGATGCGCTTGTCCAGGCGGTCCCACTCGTCGGGCTGTAGCTGTCCGCTCTGGATGTGCGAACCCTGAATCTCGCAGCAGTTCGAGATGAGGCGGTTCACCAGCTGCACGTTCGACATTTCGAGCGAGAAGAACGCTGTGGGCACACGGTAGTCGGCGGCAATGTTCTTGGCCAGCGACAGGGCAAACGACGTCTTACCCATGGCAGGACGACCGGCGATGATGACCAGGTCGCTGGCCTGCCAGCCACTGGTGATGTCGTCCAGCTTGTGGTAGCCCGTGGGCACACCTGTCAGGCCGTCGGTGTTGGCTGCCGCTTTGTTGATGATGTCCATCGCGTTCTTAATCACCGGGTCTACCTGCGTGTAGTCCTTCTTCATGTTCTTCTGCGACAGCTCGAACAGGGCACCCTCGGCATGCTGCATCAGGTCGTCAACGTCGATGGTCTCGTCGAAGGCCTTCGTCTCCACGTCGCTGGCAAACTGTATGAGCTGGCGGGCCAGGAACTTCTGGGCCACGATGCGGGCGTGGTAGTCGATGTGGGCGCTACTGGCCACACGGCTCGAAATCTCAGCAATATAGGCTGGTCCGCCGGCTTCTTCCAGGCTGCCGTTGCGGGCCAGTTGCTCCGTGACGGTGAGCACGTCGACGGGCTTCTCGTTCATCGAGAGGTCGCGGATGGCGGTGTAGATGAGCTGGTTGCGCGGCTCGTAGAAGCTTTCGGGATAGAGCAGCTCGCACACCACGGCGTAGGCGTCCTTGTCGATGAGCAGGGCACCGAGCACGGCACGCTCTACGTCGAGCGCCTGCGGCTGAAGATGGGCATAGTTGTTGTCTATGGGTTGCTGGCGGCTGCTGCGCCGCTGGTTGTTTTGTTGTTCTGGCATAAAAAAGGTGTTGTTTCGTTTCAAGGGGTTGCAAAGGTAGCAATTTTCCGTGAGGCTGGCAAAAAAAACGATGAAAACTTTTTTGCTGTTTCCGCCTTTATGCGTACCTTTGCACTATGATATTATTTCCGCAAGCAAAAATCAACCTGGGGCTGAACGTGGTGGAGCGTCGCCCCGACGGCTATCACAATCTGGAGACGGTCTTTTATCCCGTGCCGCTGCAGGATGCGCTCGAAGTGCAGGTGATGGCCGATGAGTTCCCTTCCGACGTAGACTGCGACCTGAAGGTGACGGGCATCAGCGTAGAGGGCGACGAGCGCCGCAACCTGGTGGTCAGGGCCTACGAGTTGCTGAAACAGGAGTTCCCTCAGCTGCCCCGCGTGCATGCCCACTTGTATAAGGCGATACCTACGCAGGCTGGCATGGGTGGCGGTTCGAGCGATTGCGCCGCCATGCTCACGTTGCTCAACCGCGAGTTCCGGCTGGGGCTGACCGAAGAGCAGCTCATCAGTCGCGCTGCCCGTCTGGGTGCCGACTGCCCTTTCTTCATCGTGAACCGTCCAGCTTATGCCGAGGGCATCGGCGAACGGCTACAGCCCGTCGGCCTCGACCTGGGTGGATGGTTCTTGGCTGTGGTGCGCCCCGACATTCCCGTACCCACCAAGGAGGCTTTCGCGCTCATTGTGCCCCGGCGACCGGCAGTGAATTGCCGCGACTTGGTGGCGAGGCCGGTAGAGCAGTGGCGCGGCGTGCTGCTGAACGACTTCGAGAAGAGCGTCTTCGCTCAGCATCCCGAGATAGGACGCGTGAAAGAGCAGCTATACGAACTGGGAGCCGTCTACAGCGCCATGAGCGGCAGTGGCAGTGCCGTGTTCGGCTTGTTTAGAAAGCTGTTCGATTTGTCGGATTACTTCCCAAATATGTTCTCAAGAATGATAAAACTGTAAATTAATTGGCAGTTTTTGGTTCGGTTTCGTTTTTTTTCGCTAACTTTGCAACGTGAATTTACGTTCTAAACATAATTATTATAAGCAATGAAAAGAATCATGATGATGGGAACCGCACTGGCCATGATGCTGGTGATGGCTCAGGGCGCAAAAGCCCAGACGGTGGTCAGCGAGCAGGATGCTCAGGGCATGACCGCCAAGGAACTGAAGAAAGCTCAGAAGGCTAAGGCTAAGGAAGAGAAGACCATTCAGCTGGCCGAGAAGGCCAAGGCCGCAGTGCCCAAGGCTGAGCAGAAGGTGGAGAAGCTGAAGGCCAAGGCCGAGAAGGCCCAGAAGGCTTACGAGAATGCCGTGAAGGATCTGGAGAAAGCCCGCAAGAAGGTCGAGGACACCCAGAAGGAGGTAGAGAAGCTGATGAATAATTAAGATGCCTTGAGAGAAGCATAAGAGTGGGATTGGGGGCAACTCCAATCCCTCTCTCTTGTTCTCTATGCCGCCTCTTTGGCGTTGCACCTCTCCTCCCAGGCGGGTAGGCGAACTCTGTTCGGGAATGAGGTAGGAGTGGGGGCGGTATGCTTCCTAAAGTGTCAAAAATATTTTACAAAAATGTCAAAATATTTCACAGAAAATTTTGTTCACGGCGACGAAGCAATTTTGAGTGAAAAATGGCCGTTTTGGAGCCTTGGGGAGGCGTTGCCCGATGAAAAATCGGGCCGCAAAAGACGAAGAATTGCACACCTGATATACTTTTGTGCACGTTTTTTGCTTAAATTTTGCTGCTTTTCGCGTTTCTGTAAGCACGCCAAATTTTCAAAAGTCAACGCCAAATTTTCAAAAGGCGTTGACTTTTTTTCTCAACGAAGCTCCTTTTTTGCTAAAATCAAATCAACCAACTGACAATCAATAATTTAGCAAACCCTCAAAAAACAGGCGTTTTTTCGTCCAAATGTTGCTTTCGTGGAGAATTCTTGAAATATGGAGGCCTAAAATGGCCATTTTGTCAATATCTTTCACAAAAAAGAGGGTGAAAAACTCCACTCGTGGAATAGGCTATGCCCCAATAGGCCAACTGCTATACCTTACCCCAAAAAGGAACTATAGATGATAGAAAAAGAGGCTTGAGAACTACGACTGAACAGAAAGAATCAATCGCAATGCTCAAGCCTCACTTTTAGTTGTGCTTTTACTTGTTTACCTGGAAGCGCGTGTCGCCGTCCTTGAAGAAGGCGTTAATCTGGCGGGCAGCGGCGATGCCGGCATTGGTGTTGGCCTCAGCCGTCTGGGCACCCATCTTCTTCGGGGTGGAGAAATAGCGGCCTTCCAGCTTCTCGAAGTCGGCGTTGGCATCGGGCATGATGTCGGTGACGAACTTCAGGTCCTGGCGCTCTTCCATCAGCTTCAGCAGCTCGGGCTCGTTGATGACTTCCTTGCGGGCGGTGTTCACCAGGATGCCGCCCTTCTTCAGCTTGCCCACGAGGGCAGCGTTGATGCTCTGCTTCGTCTCGGGCGTTGCGGGGATGTGCAGCGACACCACGTCGCACTGCTCGAAGAGTGCGTCCTGATTGGCCACGGCCTTCACGCCGGCCTGCTCGATGACCTCTGCAGGGCAGTAGGCATCGTAGGCATAGACCTCCATGCCGAAGCCCTTGGCGATGCGTGCCACGTTGCGACCCACGTTGCCGAAGGCGAGGATGCCCAGCTTCTTGCCCTTCAGCTCGGTGCCTGACTTGCCGTTGTAGAAATTGCGGACGGCGAAGACCAGCAGACCGAACACCAGCTCGGCCACGGCGTTGGCGTTCTGGCCAGGGGTGTTCTCGGCCACCACGTTGTGGGCAGTGGCGGCTGCCAGGTCGATGTTGTCATAGCCTGCACCGGCGCGAACCACAATCTTCAGCTGCTTGGCGGCGTCGAGCACCTCGGCGTCCACCTTGTCACTGCGGATAATCAGTGCATCGGCATCCTTCACGGCATCGAGCAGCTGTGCCTTCTCGGTGTATTTCTCGAGCAGCGCGAGCTCGTTGCCTGCTCCTTCAATCTCTTTGCGAATGCCCTCGACAGCAGCTGCTGCGAAAGGCTTTTCAGTTGCTACTAATACTTTCATATATCGTGGGTTTTAATGCTTGGCTTCGAACTCCTTCATGCAAGCCACGAGTGCCTCGCAGCCCTCGATGGTCTGGGCGTTGTAGCAGCTGGCGCGGAATCCACCCACTGAGCGGTGACCCTTCACGCCGACCATGCCCTTTGATACGGCAAAGTCGAGGAAGTCCTTCTCCAGCTCCTTATACTCGTCGGCCATGACGAAGCAGATGTTCATCAGCGAGCGGTCCTCCTCGGCGGTGACGGTGCCGCGGAACATCTTGTTGCGGTCAATCTCGCCGTAGACGATTTCGGCGCGCTGGTGGGCCAGCTTGTCCATAGCCTCCATGCCGCCCTTCTTCTTCAGCCAGCGCAGCGTCTCGAGGGCCGAGTAGATGGGCACCACGGGAGGCGTGTTGAACATGGAACCCTTGTCGACGTGGGTGCGGTAGTCGAGCATGGTGGGAATCTCGCGGGGAGCGCGGCCCAGGGCGTCGTCCTTCACGATGACGATGGTCACGCCGGCCATGGCCAGGTTCTTCTGCGCACCGGCATAGATGGCGTCGTACTTAGCCACGTCGACGGGACGGCTGAAGATGTCGCTCGACATGTCGGCAATCAGGCGTACGGGCACGTCGAGGTCCTTGCGAATCTCAGTACCGTAGATGGTGTTGTTCGTCGTGATGTGCAGGTAGTCGGCATCGGCGGGAACCGTCCAGCCCTTCGGGATGAACGTGTAGTTGGCATCGGCACTGGAGGCCACCTCGACCACCTCGCCGAAGAGCTTGGCTTCCTTCATGGCCTTCTTGGCCCATACGCCAGTGTTCAGATAGGCAGCTTTCTTGATAAGGAAGTTATAGGGAATCATGCAGAACTCCAGCGATGCACCGCCGCCAAGGAAGATGACGCTGTAGCCCTCGGGCACCTGCAGCAGCTCCTTCACCAGGGCCACGGCCTCGTCGACCACGGGCTGGAAGTCTTTTGCACGGTGGCTGATCTCCATCAGGGAGAGACCTGAGCCATTAAAGTCTAAACACTGTTGGGCTGTGGCCTCGATGACCTCACGCGGAAGCATCGACGGGCCGGCATTGAAGTTGTACTTCTTCATAATTTTTGAATGTTTATTTGGGTTGATATCCTTTATTCTGAAATACGCTGCAAAATTACGCAAAAAAGCCGAAAGCACAAAACTTTCGGCTAATTATTTCTGCGATTTGGCGCTTGCCTTGCTCCACCTCAGCAGGGCATGGCCCAGGAAGCTGTTTATGAACGCCAGCGCACCGTTCGCTCTCCTGGACGAACAGCCTGTCATGGTGGCGTCGCTCACGGTATGGTCTGCGTGCGCAGGAACTCGTCCCAGTGGCCTTGGTAGCCGTTGAAGACGTTGAGGTCGCACTCGGGGATGATGCCTTGTACCCGGCCATCGCCAGAGAGCTGCCAGATGTCGAGGTGGATGTCGGGCTTGTACTCGCCGTAGCGGGCTATCCAGAAGTGATAGCCCTCTTTCAGGTCGGGGGCCAGATGGAGATAGGTGTTGACGAAGCGCTGGTTGACATAGAGGAGCGGGCGGGCGTGGGTGGCCTGCTCAACGATGCGCAGCCAGGTGCGCATGTGGTCGAAGAGCACCAGCGGGCCGCCCATGGCCTCAATCTGCTTGTCGCTGGGCTCGATGTCGAGCATCGGCGGCAGGTCGCCCCGGCGGAAATGGGTATAGCTGAGGAAGTGGCGGGCCTGTTCGTCGGGTGGGGTGGTGGTGGAGAAGAAGTGATAGGCACCCACAGGGATGAGGTGGCTGCGGCAGGCGGCTTCGTCTTCTTCGTAGTATTGGTTCTCGATGGTGACGCCCTCGGTGCTCTTGATGTAGACAAATGAAACGGGGTAGTCTACACGGGCGTCGATGACCTGCTCCTGGCTGATGCGCCGGCCCAGGTGGCTGATGCGCAGGCGGTTCCAGAGAATGGGGTAGCGGCGGCGCCCCCGCTCATGTTGGTAACGCGAGATGTCGATGCCGTAGATGCGGTCGCTGTGGTAGCTCATGTGCTCGCCGCGGAACTGGTCGCGCAGCCATGTGCCAACGCTCAGGTGTCCTCGGCCAACGCTCATGCCGAAGCCCTCGCGCTGGTCGTGCTCCCAGTGGCCTTCGAAGTAGGTGCCGTCGGCAGCGCGATAGAATCCATGCCCCCAGGCTTCTCCCCGGCGGTTCATCTGTCCGGCATAGAATCCGGCGGAGTCGATGCGCACGCCGCTGATGAGTGTGTCGGCCTGGAAACGGCCGATGACGATGCGGCCACGGGCATCACGTGTCAGCCCCTTGCCTTGGTGGGGATGCAGGGTGCCCGACAGCGTGAGGCGGCCTTCGGGCAGGTAGACGGCCACGTTGGAGTCGCCTTCCTGGGCATAGCGTGTCACCATGTCGAAGCCTTCGTCCTGTGGGTCATGGCGCTGTAGGTAGTAGTCGAGCTCGGCGTCAATGAATTGCTGACGCTCAGCCGATGGAGGAAAAAGAAGTGATAGCTCTGAGCTTGAGGGCCCGGGCTTACCCGTAGCAACACGAGTCTTTACTACAGGAGAATCGCCTGCACCGGAGCATCCAAAGATGGAAGCCAGAAAGAGTAGGTAAAGTATCGGCCTCAAGCTTCAGCGCAAGTGGAAATCAGGCATCGTGGTTCTCGTCCCAGAAGAGGAGCGCCTTGATGAAAGTCTCGTTGGGGTTGTTGTGGAACTGGCGTCCGCGATAGGCGGCAATGGTCATGTACACCATGTAGACGAGCATGCAGAGCATGAAGGCCACGGCGTAGGCTTCCCACGTGGTGTGGCGGAAGAACAGGCTGAAGGCTGCCACGGTGAGCAGGAACACGGCACCGAGGATGAGCAGGCGGCGGCTGCGCCAGGTGTCCTTGAAGTCCTCAAACTTCTGTTTCTTCTCCAGGTAGGCCTCGAAGGCTTCCTCCGTCGTGTTGTAGTTCTCGATGTGGGGCAGGGTAGGGTCGTCCTTGTGGTCGGAGCGGATGTCCCAGATGCGGCTCTGCAGCGACTCTAGGTTGACTTTCTCAATGTAGGAACGGTCTATTTGGAACACTTTCTTTTAATTTGAGGTTTGAGGATTGGGATTTGGTAATAAAAAATTGAGAATTGAGAATTGAGGCTTGAGATTTATTGATAGTTCATGTGCAGAAGTCTATAGGATAAATCTCAATTCTCAAATCTCAATTCTCAAATCGGAAA
Source organism: uncultured Prevotellaceae bacterium (assembly GCA_902775475.1). GTDB lineage: Bacteria > Bacteroidota > Bacteroidia > Bacteroidales > Bacteroidaceae > Prevotella. The sequence continues at coordinate 25,481 of CACYME010000022.1, read as the reverse complement.
GTTCGTTATGCGAGCTTGCGCGAGCCGTCGCCGATGACTACGTCGATGACCTCGGGCTCGTGGCCGTACTTGGCAGCAAACTTCTGCTTGGCATCGGCAATGAACTTGTTGTACAGGTCAGCGCGAACCAGGTTGATGGTGCATCCACCGAAGCCACCGCCCATGATACGGCTACCAGTAACGCCGTTCTCCTTGGCCAGGTCGTTCAGGTAGTCGAGCTCCTCGCAGCTCACCTCGTACTCCTTGCTCAGTCCGTAGTGCGTCTCGTACATCTTCTGGCCCACGGTCTCGTAGTCGCCAGCCAGCAGGGCGTCGCAGACGGCCAGCACGCGGTCCTTCTCGCCCAGCACGAAGTGTGCGCGGGTGTAGTCCTCTTCGCCCACCTCGGCGCGAACCTCCTCAAGCTGCTCCCAGGTGCAGTCGCGCAGGGTCTCGAACTTGCCTTCCGGATGCTTGGCTGCGATGTGCTTCACCACGTTCTCACACGAGTTGCGGCGGTCGTTGTAGGGCGAACCGGCCAGCTCGTGCTTCACCTTGCTGTTGAGCAGCACCAGGCGATAGCCGTCGGGCTTGAAGGGGAAGTACTCGAACTCACGGCTGCGGCAGTCGAGGCGCATCAGGCAGCCTGCCTTGCCGAAGACAGAGGCGAACTGGTCCATGATGCCGCAGTTCACGCCACAGTAGTTGTGCTCAGTTGCCTGTCCGGCCAGCACCATATCCCACTGCGAAACCTTGTTCTCGCCGAAGATGTCGTTCAGACCGCAGGCGAAGCAGCTTTCCATGGCGGCACTCGACGACATGCCGGCGCCCAGGGGCACATCGCCGGCGAAGGCAATGTTGAAGCCCTTCACGGGCACGCCCAGCTTCTGGAACTCCTTGGCGATGCCGTAGATGTAGCGGGCCCACGAGGCGCGGGGACCGGCGGGGTCGTTCAGGTGGAAGTCCACACGGTCCTTCAGGTCGATGGCGTAGGCCATCACGGTGTCTTCGGTGCCGTTGGCACGCATCTCGGCTGTGATGCCCTTGTCCACTGCGCCGGGGAACACGAATCCACCATTATAGTCGGTGTGCTCACCAATCAAGTTGATACGTCCTGGAGAGGTGTAGACATTACCTGTCTTACCGTCAAAATGCTTGATGAAGCGACTTCTTACAAATTCAATGTCAATCATAATTGTTTTAGTTTTATTGGGTTAATAAAAAAAACTGATCAGTCCACTTTAATGTCCTTGTTCACGTTCTTGCAGCCGATGAGGGCATAGAACAGGATGTAGGCCAGCATGGCGATGATGAGCCAGTAGGAGGCGATGGGGCCGGCTTTCTTGGCGATGGCTTCCTGGATGAGCGGCATGATACCGCCACCGACGACCATCGTCATGAAGATGCCGCTGGCAGCCTCGGTGTACTTGCCGAGACCCTCCACCGAGAGGTTGAAGATGCCACCCCACATGATGCTGGTGCACAGGCCGCAGAGGGCGATGAAGATGGTCTTCACGGGGATGTCGTGGCCGTTGAAGGTGAAGGTGACGCTCTCGGGCATGAAAATGGCGATGAGCAGCAGGCCGATGGCCACGCTCGACACGATGGTGAGTTGCAGGGCAGTGCTCACCTTGCCGCTGATGGCGCTACTGGCGGCACGGCCAATCATCATCATCACCCAATAGCTGGCAGCCAGCGTGCCTCCGATGGCAGCCGAGCCTTCGAAGCCCAGGTCGGTGATGTAGAAGTTCAGCTCCATGGGGATGCCGATTTCGATGCCCACATAGAAGAAGATGGCGATGACGCCGAGCAGACAGTGGCGGAAGGCCAGCGGGCTGCGCTCGTACTTGGGCTGCTCCTTACCCAGCGTGGGCTCGGGAATCTCCACCCGGCTGATGATGAGGTACGAAATGGCGAAGACGGCCATGCCGATGAACAGCAGGGGCGACACATCGGTCATACTGGTGTTCTCGGTCACGGTGCCCACGAGCACACCGGTGAGGAACGGGGTGAGGAAGGCGGTGAGCGAGTTCATCGTGCCACCAATCTGGATGAGCTGGTTACCCTTGTTGCCACCACCGCCGAGAAGGTTCAGCATGGGGTTCACCACGGTGTTCAGCATGCAGACGCAGAAGCCACAGATGAAGGCACCTAGCAGATAGATAATCAGGTTCAGGGCCACGGGGATGCCGTCGTAGGTGAACACATAGGTGCCTGCACCGGCAATGCTCGAGATGTACTGGAAGGCCAGTCCGATGATACCCACCACGAGGGCTATGAGGGCGGTCTTCTTATAACCATATTTAATAAGCATCTTGCCGGCAGGAATACCCATGAAGAGGTAGGCGGCAAAGTTCATCAGGTTACCCCATGCCTTGGCGAAGGGATAGGTGAAGCCCCAGATGTTGCCGAACGGAGCACCCATGTTAGTCACGAAGCTGATCATCGCAAAGATGAAGCACATGGTGATAATGGCAACCAGCTTGCTGTTGTTTTTCTCTTGTGTCATAAAAGTTGTTGTGTTATGTCGTTATATCGTTATTTCGTTATGACGTTATATCGTTATTTCGCTATGACGTTATTACGCCAATCCGTTATTCTGCGAGTCCGAACTTATAGACGGTCTTCTGCTTGTAGCGATGGTGAGGATTCAGCACCACGCTGGGGAAGTAGGGACGGTTGGGGCTGTCGGGGAAGTGCTGGCACTCGAAGCAGATGGCGCTGCGGCGACCGAAGGTGGCTCCGTGAACGCCCTTGTAGCCATCGGCCCAGTTGTCGCTGTAGACCTGTACGCCCGGCTCGGTGGTGTAGACTTCGAGCGTGCGGCCGCTGACGGGCTCGCAGAGGCGTGCGGCGAAACTCAGCTCGCCCTCTTCCTTCTTGTTCAGCACGAAGCAGTGGTCGTAGCCTGCCCCATTCTTAATCTGCTCGTCGTCAGCGTCGATGTCCTGCCCCACGGGCTTCGGGGTGCGGAAGTCAAACGGCGTGCCGGCCACCTTCAGGATTTCTCCAGTGGGGATGCTCGTCTCGTCGATGGGGATGTAGAAGTCGGCGTTCATCTCCAGCACCTGGTCGTTGATGACGGGCGTGGGGTCGGCAGTTCCTGCCAGCGAGAAGAAGGCATGGTGCGTCAGGTTGACGATGGTCTTCTTGTTGGTCGAAGCCATGTACTCGATAATCAGCTCGTTGTCATCGCTCCAGGTGAACTCCACGGTGACGTCCACCTCGCCGGTGAAGCCTTCCTCGCCGTAGCTGCTGACGCGGTGCAGGGCCAGCGAGCGGGGACCCATCTGGCGGGCATCCCACACACGGGCATGGAAGCCGGTGGGACCTCCGTGCAAGGCGTTGGGGCCGTTGTTGATGGCCAGCTGGTAGTCCTTTCCGTTCAGCGTGAACTGGCCTCGGCAGATGCGATTGCCGAAGCGTCCGATGAGTGTAGAAAGGAAAGGCTCGGGGGAGTTGATGACCGACTGAATGTTGTCGTGTCCCTGGATGACGTTAGCTACTTTGCCCTCTTTGTCGGGCACCATGATGGAGCAAATGGCTCCTCCATAGTTGGTGATGGCTACCTCAAAGCCCTTGCGGTTGCGCAGGATGTAGAGGTCTGTCTTTTTTCCGTTGATAGTGGTCTGGAAGTCTTCGCGCTTCAGACCACAGAGATTCGCATTTTCTGTTAAGTTTGCCATAATGATTGGGTTTTAGTTACGCTATCTGATTGCAAAAATACAACAAAAAGCCGACATGCGCAAGCATATCGGCAAAAATTTGGTGTTAAAGATAACTAAATGCTCAATTTCAGGAACTCTGCCACAATATAATTGCTGCCTCCCACGAAGATGAAGTCGTCGGGTTGTGCTTCTGCGGCTGCTGCCTGATAGGCTTCTTCTACCGTCGGGTAGCAGTCGCCCTCCAGGCCCAGCTCCTGGCCATAGGCCTGTAGCTTGTCTTCCGAAAGTGCCCGTGGCGTGTCGCCTTTGGTCCAATAGTAGCGGGCTTGCCTGGGCAGCTTGGTCAGCACGGTGCCGACGTCCTTGTCTGCCATCATGCCAAACACAATCTTCATCTCGCGGCATTCCACGCAGGCCAGCTGTCGGCTCAAGTATTGCCATGCACCGATGTTGTGGCCGATGTCGCAGACCACTCTGGGGCGGCTCTTCACCGTCTGCCAGCGACCCTGCAGCCCGGTCAGTGCGCTGACGTGGCCAAAGGCTTCCTCTATATTGCGTTCCGAGGCGTCGTTGTCATCGCCCAGCCAGCCCATCCGCCTCAGCTGCTCCAGCGCACAGAGGATGGTGTTGGCGTTCCTGGCCTGGAAGCTGCCACTCAGCTCGCCGTCGAACTCAGCCCCCTTCTTCGTGCAATAATGCATGCCGCCTGTAGGCAGTTCTTCTGCCGAGGCTAAAGGAGCCCGGTCTTCGGCGTAAATGATGTCCGTCCCCATCTGCCCAGCCACCTCGTCGAACACGGCACGCACTGACGGTTGTGCCTCGCCGATGACGCAGGGGGCACCTTCCTTCATGATGCCAGCTTTCTCGCGGGCAATCTGCTCCACGGTGGAGCCGAGTAGCTGTGTGTGGTCGAGTGAGATGTTGGTGATGACGGAGAGAATGGGCTGGATGATGTTGGTGGAGTCGAGGCGTCCTCCCAGCCCTACTTCAACGACGGCTATCTCTACCCCCATGTCGCGGAAATACTGGAAGGCCATGGCGGTGGTCACTTCAAAGAAGGTAGCCCCTATTGGCTCGAAGAAATGGCGGTGCTGCTCAACGAATCTGACCACGTAGTCGTGGCTGACGGGTTTGCCATTCACACGTATCCGTTCATTAAAGTCGACGAGGTGGGGCGATGTGTAGAGTCCCACCTCGTAGCCGCACTGCTGCAACACTGCCGCCAGCGTGTGCGATACCGAGCCCTTGCCGTTGGTGCCAGCCACGTGAATACACCTGAAACTGCGGTGTGGATGCCCCAAGTGCTCGTCGAGTGCGAGCATGCTGTCCAGCCCTATCTTGTAGCCGTTCTTGCCTTGCTTCTCGAAGTTCGGCCGCTGGCAGAACAGATATTCCGTTGCCTCAGTATAAGTCATATCCTCAATTCTCAAATCTCAATTTAAGAAAAGTAGTTCTTGAATCGACTGAAGATGCTGTCCTTGGTCTGTCGGTCGCCCTTGAAGTTGTCGCTGTCCTGGAAGTGCTCCAGGGCTTTCCGTTCGTCGCGCGAGAGGGTCTTCGGCACGTAGACGCTGATGTTCACCACCAGGTCGCCGCGTCCCGAGCCGTAGCCCTGCACGGCCGGCAGACCCTTACCGCGCAGACGCATCGTCTTGCCCGGCTGCGTGCCGCTGTCAATCTTCACCTTCAGGCTCTTCCCCTCGATGGTGGGGATGTCCACCTCGCCTCCGAGAGCAGCCGTGGGGAAGTCGAGCAGCAGGTTGTAGATGAGGTCGTTGCCGTCGCGCACGAAGGTGTCGTTCTCCTCCTCTTCAATAAATACCTGGATGTCGCCGTTGATGCCGTTGTGCTGTCCGGCGTTGCCCTTTCCCGGCACGTTCACCACCATGCCCTCGGCCACGCCGGCGGGGATGTTGATTTCCACCACCTCCTCGCCTTTAGTGACGCCCGTGCCGCCGCATTCGTGGCACTTGTTCTTGATGACCTGGCCTTCGCCCTGGCATGTGGGGCACACGCTCTGCGTCTGCATCATGCCGAAGATGCTCTGCGTGGTGCGGGTGACGACGCCCGAGCCGTGGCAGGTGGGGCAGGTCTCCGTGCCGCCGCCACCCTCGGCTCCTGTGCCGTGGCAGTGGCTGCAAGGCACGTCCTTGCGCAGCTTGAACTTCTTCGTCACGCCCTGGTTGATTTCCTGCAGCGAGAGGCGCACTTTCAGCCGAAGGTCGCTGCCCCGGTGCTGCTGCTGACGCGACGAGCGCCGCCCGAAGCCTCCGAAGCCGTGGCCACCGAAGATGTCGCCGAACATGGAGAAAATGTCGTCCATGTTCATCGACGCACCTCCGAAGCCGTCGAAGCCGCCGCCGCCCATTGGGCCAGAGAAGCCGAACTGGTCATACTGCTGGCGTTTCTGCGGGTCGTGCAGCACGTTGTAGGCCTCGGCGGCCTCCTTGAATTTCTCCTCGGCCTCCTTGTCGCCAGGGTTGCGGTCGGGGTGGTACTTGATGGCAATCTTCCTATAGGCCTTCTTGATGTCCTCTTCCGATGCCGTCTTGTCCACGCCCAGTACCTCGTAGTAGTCTCTTTTGTTCATTGTCCAACGGCCACCTTCGCGTGGCGTATCACTTTATCGTTCAGTTTGTAACCCGTTGCCAGGCAGTCTATTACTTTTCCTTTCTTATCGTCGCCCATGCCTGGCACGAGGGCCTCGGCCGAGTGCAGGTCTGTGTCGAAGTCGGCACCCTCGGTCTCAATCTTCTTCACGCCCAGGCCCTCGAGCGTCTTCATCATCTTGTGGTAGATGAGGTCCATGCCCTCGCGGAGCACCTGCGGGTCGTCGGTCTTCTCGCCGTTCTTCAGGGCACGCTCCATGTCGTCCACCACGGGCAGCATGGCCACGATGGTCTTCTCTCCGCCATTCAGAATCAGCTCGGCCCGCTCCTTGAGCGTGCGCTTGCGGTAGTTGTCGAACTCGGCTGCCAGATACTTATACTTCGTCTGCAGCTCTTCAATCTTCTTCAGGGCAATGTCCAGCGGGTCTTGCTCCCCTTCCGGCTCGGCGGGCTGTGCCTCGGCCTCCTGCTCTGCGTTTTCGGTGCTTTCAGCAGCGTTTTCTTCGTTGGGGGCATCGTTCAGCTCCCCGTCTTCGATGTTGATATCTTCTTCTTTCATGATTTTTCGGCGTTCTTTTGGGGTTGATGTTGTTGCTTTTGCCGATTTACTTGCAAAAAACGTGCCATTCTTTTCCGTCTGCCAGAAAGGCAGTCCTGCGCAGGGGGGCTAACAGCCCGTTGCAAAATTCAGCGTCATATTTGTTCATTCGTTCACCCCCTATATATAAGGGGTTGTGAACGAAGTGAACTGAATCTGACCTATAGCCACCCTGCCATTTCGGCTTCGTTCGGAAGTATTGTTCATACCCCTGAACAACGGCGATAAGGGGCTCGTCAGTAGGCAAATTACTATGTTAATTACGAAAATTTCTTTCATTTGTTCAGAAGCCAGAGCCATTATCCTTCAAAAACGAACCGTTATTTTCCAAGAACGAACGGTTAATTCTCAAGAACGAACCGTTGTTGATAGCAAACAGGCCGTTTATAAAAACAGGTAGTCAGCGCCCGCTGCCAACAATTTCCCCGCCCGCTGCCATCATTGGCAGCGGGCGCTGCCAATATTGTCCCCGCCCGCTGCCAACAACAAAAGTGGCGCTTTTGTCCCGCTAAAGCGTGGCTAAATTCCTGCATTCCGCCACTTTTTCCCCGCTACTCGCCTTCTTTCAACAAGGGCACCCCTTTCTCTTCGCCATTCTCCCTTTCCGCAAGCTCCGCCCCAATCCCAACAGCTTTTATATGGGTAGCCTGTAGCGCGAAAGCATAGTTTTATTGTTCGCGCGTGAAAAATATTAAAATAATGAGGCGTTTCCTTTGTCATGTCGGAAAAAAGCAGTAACTTTGTAGCAACTTTACGAAACTCGTGAACCAGCATATTTAGAAACCAGTTAAATATTAATCAAACAAAACAAACCAAAAAGAATCAATGGCAAAGATTGTAACACTTGGCGAGATTATGCTTCGCCTGTCGCCCCAGGGCAACGACCGTTTCATCCAGAGTGAGAGTTTCCGCATCATCCCCGGTGGTGGCGAGGCTAACGTAGCCATCTCGGTGGCCAACTATGGCCACGAGGCCTACTTCGTGTCGAAACTGCCTAAGCACGAGATTGGACAGATTGCCGTGAACGCCCTGCGTCGCTACGGCGTGAACACCGAGTTCGTGGCCCGTGGCGGCGACCGCGTGGGTCTGTACTATGCCGAGACGGGTGCCTCGATGCGCCCCTCGAAGGTCATCTACGACCGTGCCCACAGCTCGATTGCCGAGGCTGTGCCCGAGGATTTCGACTTCGACAAGGTGATGGAAGGTGCCCAGTGGTTCCACTGGAGCGGCATCACCCCCGCCATCAGCGACAAGGCTGCCGAGCTGACGCGTCTGGCCTGCGAGGCTGCCAAGCGTCACGGAGTGACGGTCAGCGTAGACCTGAACTTCCGCAAGAAGCTGTGGACCAGCGAGAAAGCCATCTCTATCATGCGCCCCCTGATGAAGTATGTCGACGTGTGCATCGGCAACGAGGAGGACGCTGAGCTCTGCCTGGGCTTCAAGCCCGACGCCGACGTGGAAGGCGGACAGACCGACGCTGCCGGCTACGAGGGCATCTTCAAGCAGATGATGCAGGAGTTCGGCTTCAAGTATGTCGTGTCAACGCTGCGCGAGAGCTATAGCGCCACGTTCAACGGCTGGAAGGCCCTCATCTACGACGGTAAGGAGTTCTACCAGTCGAAGCGCTACGAGATTAACCCCATCATCGACCGCGTGGGTGGTGGCGACTCGTTCTCAGGCGGACTCATCCACGGCCTGCTGACGAAGAAGACGCAGGGTGAGGCCCTGGAGTTTGCCGTGGCAGCCAGCGCCCTGAAGCACACCATCAACGGCGACTTCAACCTGGTGAGTGCTGACGAGGTTGAGGCGCTCGCAGGCGGTAACGCTAACGGACGCGTGCAGAGATAATAAAATGCCCACCCCCATCCCCTCCCCAGGGGAGGGGGGAGGCGAAAGGATTCATTGATAACTATTAAGAAACAGAGATATGAAACGTTTTGAATATAAGGTGATAACATCGGTCGTAGGCACCGAGAAAAAACTCAACAAGCTGGGCTATGAAGGCTGGGAGCTGGTAGCCGTGTTCGATTGTCGGATGTATTTGAAACGCGAATACCAGGAATAATAGTCTATCAAATCGTAAATCGTAAATTCGTAAATCGTAAATAACCAAGATGGCAAAATTTGACAAGATAGCCGTACTGAAGAAAATCGGCGACACGGGCATGGTGCCTGTGTTCTACAACAAGGATCTGGAGACCTGCAAGAACGTGGTGAAGGCCTGCTATGAGGGCGGCGTTCGTGCATTCGAGTTCACTAACCGTGGCGACTTCGCCCAGGAAGTGTTTGGCGAGCTGGTGAAGTGGGCCGACAAGGAGTGCCCCGAACTGGCCCTGGGCATCGGCTCGGTGGTCGACGCTCCCACGGCGGCCATGTACATCCAGCTGGGTGCCTGCTTCGTGGTGGGTCCGCTGTTCAACCCCGACATCGCCCCCGTCTGCAACCGTCGTCTCGTGCCCTACTGCCCGGGCTGCATGACCGTCTCTGAGATTGGCAAGGCCCAGGAACTGGGTTGCGACCTGACGAAGGTGTTCCCCGGCGACGTGGTCGGTCCGAACATGGTGAAGGGCCTGAAGGCTCCCATGCCGTGGTCGAAGATTATGGTCACCGGTGGCGTCTCGCCCGACGAGGAGAACCTCACGAAGTGGTTCAAGGCCGGTGTCTTCTGCGTGGGCATGGGCTCGAAGCTCTTCCCCAGCGACAAGGTGAAGGCCGGCGACTGGCAGTACGTCACCGATAAGTGCCGCGAAGCCCTGGGCTATGTGGCCAAGGCTCGCGCCTAAGCACCAAAGCGTCCACCCCCAACCCCTTCCCGCTGGAGGGGAGCTTAAATAGTTTTGCAGCATGAGGCTTCTATCATTCATCAAGCGAAAAAACTATCTAATCCCCCCTCCTTCCGTGAGGGGCTGGGGGTGGCTCCTTTTTCTTCTTGTTCTCCTTGGCTGTGCCCCCAAAGGCCAGCCGCAGGCCGACAGGCTCAACGCCCTGTCCTACGCCTCCCACTACCGCTCCCTCGAGGCTACCGAGCACTATGCCGACTCGGCGTTCCGCATGTCGGCGTATTACGCCGACGCTCGTGCCGAAGCCCTGAACAACCTGGCCTTCGTGCGGATTGCACAGATGCGCTACGAGGAGGCCCGCCAGCTGCTCGACCAGATTCCCGAGACGACCGACAACCAGCTGGAGCTGCTTATCGGCTACATCCAGCAGATGCGCCTCTGCCAGCGCATGTCGCAGAACCGTGCCTTCTACGACTACCGCGACCAGGCTGAGCGCGCTCTGCGCCGCATCGGCGAGGAACGCTCCGCCTTCAGCGAGCGACAGCAGCAGCGCCTCGTCTATGCTGAGAGCGAGCTGAGCATCGTCACCTCTACCTATTATTATTATGTGGGACTCGAACGGCAGGCGCAGCAGGCCATCGACCAGATGCCGCCCGACCTGGAGAACGACACGGCGCAGTTCCTTAACTATCTTTACTATGTGGGCTCCGGCGGCGTGATTACCACTGGTTCGCAGGAAGACATCAACCAGCAGGAGTTCGACCATCTGCTGCGCTGCTATCTGCTGGCACAGCAGACGGGCATGACCTACTTCGAAGCCAACTCTTTAGAGGCGCTGGCCGAGCACCTGATGGTCGACGAATACCGCGAAAGGCTGGTCAGCGACAACTTGCCCGCATTCAAGTATCTTGCACCTGGCGAACCCATTCCCGACGACTCGCTGGCGCTCAACATGGCCTGGGGGGCGCTCAGCCTGTTCTCCGACTTCGGTGATGTCTACCAGATTGCCGGTGCCTACCGCACGCTCGCATCGTGCTACTTGCAGCAGGGCGACTATGAGCAGGCGCTGGTGCATCTGCACCTGGCCTTGCAGGACACCATCATCAACAAGGCGCCCGACCTGGTGGCCAGCATCCGCGAGCAGCTTAGCGTGGCCTATGCCGCCATCGACGACAAGCCCAACAGCGACAAGAACCGGAACATCTACCTCGATTTGCAGGAGCAGACCCGACAGGACCGCTCTTTAGAGGCACACGCCGCACAGCTGGAACAAGAGACGGCACAATTGAACATCCTCATCTGGGCGGTGGTGGCCGCCATCGTCGTGCTGGTGCTGCTGCTCATCTCGTTCTACTATTGGCATCGCAAACGCAGGAATGAAGGGCGCGAGCTTTCGGCCTTGCAGCAGCAGGAGGAAGAGCTGAACGAACAGCTGGCCATGGCCCGGCTGAGGGTGGAGAAGGGCGAGCGCCTGGCCATGGAGCAGCGTGCCAAGGTGTCGCTCGTCAACAGCATCACCCCGCTCATCGACCGCATCCTCCACGAGGCGAAGGCGATGGACGAGGGCAGTGACACGAAACGGGCTGAGCGGATAGAATATATCAGCGAGCTGACTGATAACATCAATGAACAGAACGACATACTGACGCACTGGATTCAGCTGCGGCAGGGCGAGCTGAGCCTGCATATCGAGACGTTCCCCTTGCAGCAGCTCTTCGACATCATTGCCGGCAGCCGCCGCAGCTTCAGCATGAAGCACCTCACGCAGGAGGTGGTGCCCACCGACAGCCTGGTGAAGGCCGACAAGGTGCTCACGCTCTTCATGCTCAACACGCTGGCCGACAATGCCCGCAAGTTCACCCCCGAGGGGGGCACGGTGCGCATCTATGCCGAACAGGGCGACGACTACGTGGAGGTGTCTGTCAGCGATACCGGCGTGGGCCTCGACGAGGAGCAGCTGGCCCATGTCTTCGAGCGGAAAATCATCCTTGACGACAAAGGGCAGGGCACGCAGGCCTCGCACGGCTTCGGACTGCTTAACTGCAAGGGCATCATCGAGAAATACCGTAAGACGAGTAAGATATTCTCCGTCTGCCTGCTCTCGGCCGAGAGCAGGAAAGGGCAGGGGAGCCGCTTCTTCTTCCGCCTGCCCAGCGGGGTGGCGCGGACTGTCTCTGTGCTGATGCTGATGGCCGGAAGCCTGCTGGGCGTCCTGCCTGCAGAAGCCGCCGAGACCACGGCCCTCGCCCACGCCAGTGCCTATGCCGACTCGGCCTACTATTCCAATGTGGCAGGCACCTACGAGCGGACGCTCTTCTTTGCCGACTCCTGCCGCTTCTACCTGAACCAGTTCTACCGACAGCATTACCCCACGGGAGCCGACACGCTGCTGCGCACCGGCGACCCCTCGCTCGTGTCACCCGAGATTACGTGGTATCACGACAGCGTGCAGGTGAACTACAACATCCTGCTCACCATCCGCAACGAGAGCGCCGTGGCCGCCCTGGCCCTCCACCAGTGGCCGCTCTACCAGTATAACAACCGCATCTATACACAGCTGTTCAAGGAGACCTCGGCTGACGCCACGCTCGACGAGTATTGCCGGAAGATGAAGCAGTCGCAGACCAACAAGCAGGTGGCCATCATCCTGCTCGTCATTCTCTTCCTGACCATTCTCCTGGCCGTGGCCTGGCAGGTGGTCCTCGCCCTTGGTAGGGCGGCACGTCGTCAGCAGGAGAAGCAGGACCTGCTGGAACTGGCACACGACGAGCTGATGAGAGTGGAGCAGGAGGAGATGGCGCTGCACGTCAGCAATGCCGTGCTCGACAACTGCCTCTCTACGCTGAAGCATGAGACGATGTATTACCCCAGTCGTATCCGTCAGATTGTCGATTTGGGCGACACGAACTCCCTGTCCGAGGTGGTGGCCTACTACCGTGAGCTCTACGGCATCCTCAGCATGCAGGCCATGAAGCAGACGGAGCACACGAGGCTCCATCTGCGCCAGCTGGAGCATGAGGTACTGGGCGACCCTGTGCTGGTGGGCTATCTCTTCGAGCTGTTGCGCAAGCAGGCTGGCGAGCGGAAGCTGCAGGTCAGCTATCAGGCGAAAGACGACAAATACGTGCTCTGTCAGGTCAGCATGCCAAGGCTGCACCTCACCGAGCAGCAGGTGGCTCGTCTCTTCACTCCGGCCTCCGATACCATTCCATACCTGCTGTGCAGGCAAATCGTGCGCGACCATGGCGAGGCCACCAACCGGCGTGGCTGTGCCATCAGGGCCGAGCTGCAGCAGGGCCAGGTGGTGGTCAGCATTATCCTGCCACGCGCAAAACAGAAATAGGAGCCGACGCATCTTACGTCGGAAAATGAGAATATAATAAGGTATATAGAATATGGAAAAGTTCAAAGTCATTATCGTAGAAGACGTGCCCTTGGAACTGAAGGGCACGCAGGGCATCATTCGCAACGACATCCCAGAAGCGGAGGTGATAGGCACCGCTGACACCGAGACGGCCTACTGGCGGCTCATCAAGCAGCAGTTGCCCGACCTGGTGCTGCTCGACCTCGGCCTGGGCGGCTCCACCACCGTGGGGGTGGAAATCTGCCGCCAGACGAAAGACATGTATCCGCAGGTGAAGGTGCTCATCTTCACCGGCGAGATTCTGAACGAGAAATTGTGGGTCGACGTGCTCGACGCTGGGGCCGACGGCATCATCTTGAAGACGGGTGAGCTGCTGACGCGCAACGACGTGCTGGCCGTGATGGCGGGCAAGCAGCTGGTGTTCAATGAGCCTATCCTGAAGAAGATTGTTGATCGCTTCAAGCACAGCGTCGGCTCTGACCTGTCGAAGCAGGAGGCCTTGGTGAACTACGAGATTGACGAGTACGACGAGCGCTTCCTCCGCCACCTCGCCCTGGGCTACACTAAGGACCAGATTACCCAGCTGCGCGGCATGCCCTTCGGCGTGAAGAGCCTGGAGAAACGGCAGAACGAGCTGGTGCAGAAACTGTTCCCCGACGGTCGTGGCGTGAATGCCACGCGGTTGGTCGTCCGTGCGCTGGAGTTGCACATCCTCGACATCGACAATCTGGAACCCGACGAGGAGTAGCAGCATGAAACGGATTGTAGCCTATCTGGCTTTGACGCTCGTGCTGGCCATGCTGGTGCTGTTCCTGCTGTCGTGGCTGCTGTCGGCAACGACCGACGAGGGTGTCCACTCGCTGCTGTCGGCAGAGGGCGTGCGCTTCTTCTTCGGCGGCTTCGTCGCCATGATGCAGAAGCCGCTGCTGGTGTGGCTGCTCCTGCTGTCGATGGCCTGGGGCGGCTTGCGCAGTAGTGGGCTGCTCACGGCTTTCCACACGCCCATGAACATGAGGCAGCGCCAGGCCTTGCTGCTGCTCAGCGTGATACTGGTGGTCTATGTCGGCGTGATACTGTTGCTCACGGCCATCCCTCACGCCGTGCTGCTCTCGTCTACGGGTAGCCTGTGGCCCTCGGCATTCAGCCGTGCGCTGGTGCCTATCGTCGCCTTTGGCGTCGTGCTACTCTCGGTGGTCTATGGGCTGGTGTCGCGCCGGTTCTTGTCGATGGCCGACATCTGCGATTCGCTCATAGCAGGCATCGCCTCGGCGGCACCACTGCTGCTGCTCTACGTCCTGGCCGTTCAGTTCTACGATTCCTTGCTCTTTGTCTTTGGCTCGTAGGCCTCATCCGAATCCTCTTTCTTGTGGAAAATCTTGTGGTGGATGAAGTCTGAGCCTTCCAGACAGAGCAGCACCAAGGCGGTGGCCACGGTGGCCAGCAGGTACATGCCTGCCCCGGCGGTCATGCCGATGGCCGACGTCACCCAGAGGCCTGCCGCTGTGGTCAGCCCCTTCACGGCATTCTTCTGGAAGATGATGCAGCCGGCACCAATGAATCCCATGCCGCTGATGACCTGGGCGGCCATGCGGCTGGGGTCGCGCTGAATGCCTTGTATGCCCATGAAGTCGTCGAAGCCGTGCATCGACAGCACCATCAGCAGTCCGCTACCGAGGCCAACGAGGAAGTGCGTGCGGAAGCCTGCTTCCTTTGAGCGGTATTCGCGCTCTAAGCCGATGGCGCCACCCAGTAGGGCGGCCACCACAATACATAAGATATAGGTTCCTGTCATTGAGTGTTGAGAGTTGAGTGTTGAGAGTTGAGTGTTGAGAGTTGAGTGTTGAGAGACTTTAGTTGAGAGTTGAGGGTTGAGTGTTGAGGGTTGAGGGTTGAGAGACTATAGTTGAAAGCAGAGGCCCATTGGTAAAGTCACTCAACGCTCAACACTAAACACTCAACATTCAACACCCAACTCTCAACACTTGAAATAGGGATTCATTCTCTTCTCGTCGCCGATGCGAGTTGCGGGTCCGTGCCCGGTGTAGACGGTGACGTCGTCGGGCAGCTTAGCCAGCACCTGGCTGATGCTCTGCATGAGCTGCTGCCACGAGCCTCCCTGCAGGTCGGTGCGCCCCACGCTCATGCGGAACAGCGTGTCACCGGCGAAGAGCATCTTCTCGTCTTCGATGTAGAACACTACGCTGCCTGGCGAGTGGCCCGGGGTATGTAGCACCGTCAGCTGGTGACGGCCCAGCGGAATCCGCTCGCCCTCGTGTAGGCTGTCGCCCCGTGGCGGCATTGTGCGGCCGAAGCCCATGCCCATCATGCCATTGAGCTGGCCGTCCATGTTGTCATAGAGGAAGTTGTCGGCAGAGTGCAGGCGTGGCTTCACGCCAAACCTCTCGTAGAGCGTGTCCACGCCGAAGACGTGGTCAAAATGGGCGTGCGTGCAGAGCACGTGGCGCAGCCTCCGTGTGTGTTGAGTGTTGAGTGTTGAGCGTTGAGAGACTTTTGCTGGGTGTTGAGCGTTGAGCGTTGAGCGTTGAGAGACTTCAGTTGAGTGTTGAGGAGCGGAACTAAAGTCTCTCAACTCTAAACTCTCATCACTCAACTCTAAACTCTCATCACTCAACTCTAAACTCTCATCACTCAACATCCCCGCGATGGCCTGTCGCTCAGCGTCGTAGTATGCACCGCAGTCGATGACGGCTGTCTCGCCGCTTTCCCTGTCGGTCACCACGTAGCAGTTTTCCTGCAGCGGGTTACATGTCAATGTTCTTACGTCAATCATAATGGCAGATAAATGCAGTATTTTTCTTTGAACCATTCCTCGCCGAACCACTGGCTCAGCGGTGTTGTCTGAACGATGTGCTTGAAGGGGCGTGTCTCCTCCTGCAGGTCACCGCCCTTCAGGCAGATGATGCCGTTGGGCAGGGCGTTGCGCTGCTGGCGGGCGATGTTCTTCTTC
The DNA here is from genome assembly GCA_902775475.1 of uncultured Prevotellaceae bacterium. Classification (GTDB taxonomy): domain Bacteria; phylum Bacteroidota; class Bacteroidia; order Bacteroidales; family Bacteroidaceae; genus Prevotella. Next base: position 9,515 of record CACYME010000022.1, on the reverse strand, counting down.
ACCATCCGTGCCAGCTGGGGCAGGGGCATCACGGCGCGGCTCACCACGAAGTCATACAGTCCATGCTCTTCCTCGCCGCGTCGGTGCAGGGGTGTGCAGTTCTCCAGTCCGATGGCCTGGCAGACCTCCTGCGCCACGCGGATTTTCTTGCCCGTTCCGTCGATGAGGGTGAACTGGCATTCGGGGAAGAGAATGGCTAGCGGTATGCCAGGGAAGCCGCCGCCGGTGCCGAAGTCGAGTATCTGGGTGCCGGGACGGAAATGCACCAGCTTGCCGATGGCCAGCGAGTGGAGCACGTGGTGCTCGTAGAGGTTGTCGATGTCCTTGCGCGAGATGACGTTAATCTTCTCGTTCCAATCATGGTAGAGCTCGTCGAGGGCTGCCAGCTGCGCCTTCTGGCGAGCCGTCAGCTCAGGGAAATAGTTTTCAATAGCAGTCATGGCTGCAAAGTTACACATAATTTCTGAGAATACTTCCTCGCTTCGAAAAAAAAACAAAAAAACGAATGATTATTCGTTAATGATTATCCGTTAGTATACCACCATCTCTGTTTCTGAATTTTTTGTTAATTTTGTTCCGAAAATGAACACTCGCCCCCCCTCCAAATTTTGAAAATTTCGCGCGAGAAACTTTTTTGGCCGAAAAAACGCGAGTTTTGAGAGGGCTTGCTAAATGTTTGAAAAACTGATGTTTATGTTTATTTTTGAAAAATTTGGCGTTTTCCCGCTTGAAAAAGTCAACGCCAAATTTTCAAAAGGCGTTGACTTTTGAAAATTTGGCGTGCTTACAGAACGGGGAGTCGAGGCAAAAAAATGCCGAAAAAATGCCTAAAATTTGCACAGAATGGGGTATGATGTGCAAGAATTAACTTTTTTTTATCCGCGAAGGAGTGGCGAATTTGCTTCCGAAGGGTCAAAAAAGGCCGTTTTTTGAACTATAATCACTCCTCAAGACGACCCTTTTTTTAGTGGTAATTTTGAACACTATTTCGTGGCTCTTCGCCGGAACTCGGCACAGGTGATGGCAGTGGCGATAGCAACGTTGAGGCTCTCGGCACCGGGGCGGTATTGGGGGATGAGCAGGGGGTGGGTGACCAGCTGGCGGACGGCCTGGCTGATGCCGTTGCCCTCGTTGCCCATGACGATGATGGCCTCACTGGGCAGTGACTCCTTGAAGATGTCGCGTCCGTTAAGCAGGGTGCCGCAGACGGGTAGGGTGGTGTGCTGCAAGTAGTCCACCAGGTCGGTGTAGACGATGCTGACGCGGGCGATGCTGCCCATGGTGGCCTGCACTACCTTGGGACTCCAGCAGTCGGCGGTGTCGGCTGAGCATACTATGCGGTCGATGCCGAACCAGTCGGCTACGCGGATGATGGTGCCCAGGTTGCCAGGGTCCTGAACGCCGTCGAGGGCAAGGATGTAGAGCGTCTTTTGTTGAGTGTTTAGTGTCTTTTGTTGAGTGTTTAGTGTTGAGTGTTGAGAGACTTCAGTTGAGTGTTGAGAGACTTCAGTTGAGAGCTGAGAGACTTCAGTTGAGTGATGAGGAGCAGAACTAAAGTCTCTCAACTCTAAGCTCTCATCACTCAACCCTAAACGCTCATCACTCAACCCTAAACACTCATCACTCAACAACACACGGGGTAGTGGGAAGAGGGCGAGCACCTGCTGGGGATGCTGCAGGAAGCTGATGCGGCTCAGCTCGTCGGGGCTGACGCGCTGGAGCTTCGCTTCCTCAAGGGTGGATGACCATTCCTCGGTGGCAAAGGCGATGACGGGCTGAAAGCCCGCTGCCAGCAGGTCGCCCACCACCTTTGGCCCCTCAGCCACAAACAGGCCCTCGCGCTGCCGATGCTTCTTCTGCTCCAGCTGCTTCACAAACTTTATTTGGTTCTTGGTAATCATATTCTTTCCACCTGCTTCACACCCTTCACGGTGCGCAGTTTCTTGATGAGCGTCTCAAGGCGTGCCGTGTCGCCCATCATCACGACGAGGTTGCCGCGGAAGAGTCCGTCGTGCGAGTCGATGTTGATGCTGCGCAGCACCAGCTTCTCGTCCTTTGAGATGATGCTCGTCAGGTTGTTGACGATGCCCAGGTCGTCGTTGCCGATGACGCGCAGGGTAATCTGGTATTGCGACTCGCCCTTCCCGCTCCACTTCGCCTTGACGATGCGGTAGCCGAAGCGGCGGCGCATCTCGGGGGCGTTGGGGCAGTCGCAGCGATGAATCTTGATGCCTCCGCTGACGGTGACGAAGCCGAAGACACGGTCGCCGTAGATGGGGTTGCAGCAGTGGGCCAGCTGGTAGTCGACGCCCTTGAGGTCTTTGCCGATGACGAGAACGTCTTCTGAGACCTGAGACTTGAGACTTGAGATTTGGGAGGTGTCTAAGACAAACTCCTCAGCCGAGCGGGTGTCGCCCACAGGGGCCTTGTCGCCTTGCTGCAGCTCAATGTACTTGTCGATGACGGTAGAAACGTCGAGCGTTCCGTCGGCCAGCTGCCGGTAGAAGTCGCTGGCCTCCTTGTAGCCCAGCTTCTTCATCGTGCGCATCATCGTACTCTCGTCGAGGTCAATCTTGCGGTTGCGGAACTTGCGCTCCAGCATCTCCTTCACCAGCAGGGCCTCCTTCTGCTGCGTCTCCTTGATGGCAAGGCGAATCTTCGACTTGGCGCGCGAGGTCTTCACGATGCTGAGCCACTCCTGCTTGGGTCGCTGGGTGGAGCTGGTGAGTATCTCCACCTGGTCGCCAGAGTGCAGCTCCTGGCGGAAGGTGACCACGCGGCCTGTGTCGCTTGGCGAGCGGCCCTCAGCCGAGCGGATGCGGGCACCGGTGCAGTGGCTGCCCACCTTCGAGTGGATGTGGTAGGCCATGTCGAGCACCGTTGCTCCCTTGGGGAATTTCAGCAGGTCGCCACGTGGGGTGAAGACATAGATTTCGTCGTCATACAAGTCCATCTTGAACTGGTCCATAGCTTCGATGCCGCTGGTGTCTTCCAGCATTTGCCTGATGCCGTTGAGCCACTCGTCCATGCCGCCGCCGTCGGCCTTCACGCCCTTGTAGCGCCAGTGGGCAGCCACGCCGCGCTCGGCCACCTCGTCCATGCGCTCGGTGCGAATCTGCACCTCCACCCATTTGTCCTCGGGACCTTTCACGGTGATGTGCAGACTCTCGTAGCCGTTTGACTTGGGCACGGAGAGCCAGTCGCGCATGCGCTTGGGGTTCGAGGTGTACATGTCGGTGATGATGGCAAAGGTCTTCCAGCACTGCTGCTTCTCCTCCTCGAGTGGACAGTCGATGATGATGCGGATGGCGAAGAGGTCGTAGACGCCCTCGAAGGGGCAGTGCTGCTTCTTCATCTTCTGCCAGATGGAGTGTATCGACTTGGTGCGCCCCTTCATGTGGAACTTCATGCCCGTGGCCGTCAGTTTCTCGTTGATGGGGCCGATGAAGCGCTCGATGTAGGCGTCGCGGGCGGCCTTCGTGGCGTTCAGCTTCTCCTTGATGTGATAGTAGGCGTCGTGCTCAAGGTACTTCAGCGAGAGGTCCTCCAGCTCGCTCTTCAGCTTGTAGAGACCCAGCTTGTGAGCCAGGGGGGCATAGAGGTAGGCGGCTTCCTGGCTCACCTCGCGCTTGGCCTCCTCGTTGGCCGTGTCGCGTATCTGCCGCATCAGGTTCACGCGGTCGGCAATCATGATGAGGATGACGCGCATGTCCTCGGCGAAGCTGAGCAGCAGGTTGCGGAAGTTCTCGCTCTCCACCACGGGGTTCTGCTTGTAGAGTTCATGAATGCGCTCCAGCCCGTGCAGGATGCGCCCCACAGCGGGGCCGTAGCTGTCGGCCACCTCGCCGATGGAGAGCAACCCGCACTCTATGCAGGGGTGGAGCATGATGGCCAGCACGGCATCGCGGCGCAGGCCAATCTCGTCGATGGCCAGCAGTGCCGTCTGCAGACTGGTCACCACGGGGTTCAGCCCGAAGAAGTCGCGCCTCATCTGGCCCTCTTCGATGGCTTTCATCAGGTGGTGGCGCGTCTTCGCCTCGTCGCCCTCTTGCAGCGACGGGGCTATCTTCTCTCTCAGCTGGGCAAGCAGCGTCAGGGCCTGTTCACGCTCTGCGCTGGTGAAGTCTATCTGTTCGTTCATACGGAAGAATTCAAAATTTCATTGCAAATGTAGCAAATATAATTTGTTCGGCAAAATATTTCTGACAAGATATTTGCCACAGTGGAAAAGTTTTTGTAATTTTGCATTCCAAAATAAGACTAAATAGAGACCGATGCCGCTACGACTTCCCGACCGCCTGCCAGCCATAGACTTGCTCAAGGGCGAGAATATCTTTGTGATGGACAATTCCAGGGCGCATGCTCAGGACATCCGACCACTTCGCATTGTCATCCTGAACCTGATGCCGCTGAAGATTACCACCGAGACGGACCTCATTCGCCTGCTGTCGAACACGCCGCTGCAGCTCGACATCAGTTTTATGAAGCTGCGCAGCCACACCTCGAAGAACACGCCCATCGAGCACATGATGATGTTCTACCGCGACTTCGCCGCCATGCGTAACGAGAAGTTCGACGGCATGATTATCACCGGCGCTCCCGTGGAGACGCTCGACTATGAGCAGGTGAGCTACTGGGACGAGATTACCGACATCTTCGACTGGGCCCGCACCCACGTCACCAGCACGCTCTTCATCTGCTGGGCTGCCCAGGCGGGGCTTTTCCATTACTATGGCGTTCCCAAGTATCAGCTGCCGAAGAAGATGTTCGGCATCTTCCCCCAGCGTATGCTTACCCCGCTGATGCCCATTTTCCGCGGCTTCGACGACGTGTTCATGATGCCCCACAGCCGCCACACCGAGGTGCGCCGTGAGGACATAGAGCAGCAGCCGGAGCTGACGCTGATTGCTGAGTCGGAGCAGAGCGGCGTGAGCATCGTCATGGCACGCGGAGGCCGCGAGTTCTTCATCACCGGCCATCTGGAGTATGCCCCCAACACGCTCGACAACGAGTACCGCCGCGACCGTGGCGTGCGCGACGATGTCGACCTCCCCTTCAACTACTATCCCAACGACGACCCCGCGCTGCCGCCGATGGTTTCCTGGCGCGCACACGCGAACCTTTTCTATAATAATTGGGTGAACTACTACGTCTATCAGGAGACGCCTTACGACATCTCGAAGATTGAGTGATGAGGAAACTGGAGCTGCTGGCACCGGCAAAGAACCTGGCCACGGGTGTGGCCGCCATCGACCACGGGGCCGATGCTGTCTACATAGGTCCGCCACAATGGGGGGCACGCGCTGCCGCTGGCAACAGTCTGGCCGACATTGCCGAGCTTTGCCACTATGCCCATCAGTACCGTGCCAAGGTCTATGCCACCGTGAACACGCTGCTCACCGACGACGAGCTGCCGCAGGCGGCCCGCCTCATCGCCCAGCTGGCCGAGGTGGGCACCGATGCGGTGCTCATCCAGGACATGCGGCTCCTCGCTCTCCTTACTTCTCCCTCCTCCCATCTTTCTCCCCTCTCTCTTCACGCCTCCACGCAGGCCGACAACCGCACGGCCGAGAAGGTGCAGTGGCTGCATGAGCAGGGCATCCGACGTGCCGTGCTGGCCCGCGAGCTCAGCGTCGACGAGGTGGCGGCCATCCACCGTCAGGTGCCGCCGATGGAGCTCGAGGTCTTCGTCCACGGGGCACTCTGCGTCAGCTATTCCGGCCTCTGCTATGCCTCGGAGCATTGCTTCGGGCGTAGCGCCAACCGGGGCGAGTGTGCCCAGTTCTGCCGCATGAAGTTCGACCTGCTCGATGCCGACGGAAAGGAACTGCAGCACCAGCGCCACCTGCTCTCGCTGAAAGACCTGAACCTCAGCCGACAGCTGGGGCAGCTCATCGAGGCGGGCGCCGTGTCGTTCAAGATTGAGGGAAGGCTGAAGGACGTGGGCTATGTGAAGAACGTCACGGCAGCCTATAGCCAGCTACTCGACCACTACATAGCCACCCATCCCGGCCAGTATGAGCGGGCCTCGCTGGGGCGCTGCCGCTACAGCTTTGAGCCCGACCTGAACCGCACGTTCAACCGTGGCTATACCACCTATTTCGTTCATGGACGACAGCCCTCGATGGCCTCGTTCGACACGCCGAAGGCCATCGGCCCCTTCGTGGGGCACGTCAAGAAGCTTTGCGGCCCCTCGTTCACCGTGGCCGGCACCGCTGCCTTCGCCAATGGCGACGGCCTCTGCTTCTTCAATGCCCGACGCGAGCTGGAGGGCTTCCGCGTGAATAGGGTAGAGGGCAACCGCCTCTTCCCGCAGTCGATGCCCTCGTCGCTCCGTCCTGGCATTGCCCTCTATCGCAGCAACGACCAGGCCATGGAGCACCTGCTCGCCAAGCCCACCGCAGAGCGCAAGATTCCCGTCACGATGACCCTCCGCGCCACCGCCGATGGCTTTGCCCTCAGCATGGGCGACCGCGAGGTGGAGCTGCCCATGGAGCACCAACAGGCTGCCACGCCGCAGCGCGAGAACATCGTGCGCCAGCTGTCGCGCCTGGGAGGCACCCCCTATGAGTGTACAGCCGTGGAGCTACAGCCTGCCGACTTCCCCTATTTCATCCCCAGCAGTCAGCTGGCCGCCATGAGGCGCATGCTCATGTTGAGTGTTGAGAGTTTAGTGTTGAGAGACTTTAGTTCCGTTCCTCAACTCTCAACTAAAGTCTCTCAACACTCAACACTTAACACTCAACAAAAGTCACTCAACTCTCAACCTTCAACTCCCACCCCTCTCATGCAGTGCCGCTACTGCCTGCGCCATGAGCTGGGCTACTGCGTGAAGCATGGCGGAAAGAGACCTACCTGGCGCGAGCCGCTCACACTCCGACTGGGCGACGGCCGCTGTTTCCGTCTGGAGTTCGACTGCCGAAAATGCCAGATGAACGTCTGGAGCGAAGAATGATCAACGAAAAGGAAATGAAAAGAACGTCTGACATATTGGCAAAGCGGATGATAAGTAGATTCTGCTTATCACTCATCACTTTTCACCTGTCACTTCTCCTGGCGGGCTGCTACCACGAGAAGTCGACGACGCCCGACGGATGGGTGCCCACCGAGGAACAGGTGGACTCCGTGTCGTTCTACACCACCCATCACTACACGCAGAACTACAACTTCGTGGTCACCGCCGACAGCCTGCAAATCATCGTGCAGCAACCCTCCGAGGCCGTCAGCGGCATGCTCGTAGACACTATCAGCGTCTACCGAGAAGACCCGCTGGTGGTGGGCGACATCGTCACGCTGCCCTCCGACACCGTCGACTCCGTATGGGTGCAGGTGGCCCGCGACCAGCAGACCATCGGCTGGGTGCACGAGTCCGACATGCTCACCGCCGTGGCACCCGACAACCCCATCTCGCGCTTCATCGACTTCTTCTCCGACACCCACCTGCTCATCATGCTTGCCATCGTGGTGCTCTGCGTGGCCTCCCTCGTGGTCACACGCCTCTATCGTGGCCATGCCAACATGGTCCATTTCCGCGACATCGACTCCTTCTATCCCACGCTCCTCTGCCTGCTCGTCGCTGCCACGGCAGTCTTCTATAGCACCATACAGCTGGTCAACCCCGAGTCGTGGCGCCATTTCTACTACCATCCTACGCTCAACCCCTTCACCGTTCCCCTCCACCTGGGGCTGTTCATCGCCTCCGTCTGGGCCACCTTCATCGTGGGCATCGCTGCACTCTACGACGTGGTGCGCACGCTACCCGCAGGTCAGGCCCTGCTCTATGTGCTGGGCTTAGCGGCTGTCTGCTCCGTCTGCTACGTCGTCTTCACCGTCACCACGCTTGTCTATCTGGGCTATCCGCTGCTGCTGCTCTATGCCGTCTTTGCCCTCTGGCGCTGGTTCCGCTTCGGCCGGGCCCGCTATGCCTGTGGCCGTTGCGGTCGCCATCTGCACCACAAGGGTCGCTGCCCCTACTGCGGAGCCGAGAACGTGTGAATGCAGTGCTTTCCTGCCTCTACAGTGACATCGGCAACAGTCCTTTTGGGGCCTCGCGCAGAGCCGCTGAGGGCGCAGAGCCACGCAGAGGAAAAGGGGATGCCAGGAGAGATGCCCTTCATCTATTTTCAGTTCTGATGGATGATGCGTAAAATGGGACAATCGTTTTTGAAGGATTTTGACAAAATGGCCGTTTTTGGCCTCCATATTTCGAAACTTCTGCGCGAAACAACTTTTGTTCGAAAAAAAGCCCATTTTTCGAGGGTTTTCTAAATGGTTATAAATCAGTTCGTTGGGCCGTCTTCGGCGAAAAAAGTCGTTCGAACGTTTTCAAAAGTCAACGCCGCAGAAAAATTTGGCGTTGACTTTTGAAAATTTGGCGTGCTTACAGAAACGCAAAAAGTAGCAAAATCTGAGCAAAAATCGTGCACAAAAGTAGGGGTTGTGTGCAAAATTTTAACATTTTCCCCTCTTTTTTCATCAGGCAACGCCTCCCCAAGGCTCGAAAACGGCCATTTTTCGCTCCAGAATGCATCGCCGCCGTGAACAAATTTTTCTGTGAAAGATTTTGACAAAAGGGGTGGAAATTTGGAACAGTTTTCTCCAGAATATTTGCTTTCTTCTAATATGTTTGTTATATTTGACCGATAGGCCGATTGTAGGGCTATTGTAGGGCGATTGGCTGTTTTTTGAAAAATATCATCCGTATCCCTTGGCGGTTTGGATTTTTGTTCGTAACTTTGAAGTCGACTCTCAGAGTTCGATAAAGCGCAGATTTGTCCGGACATGATGCCACTCCATGAGAGCCACGACATAATAAAAGGCGTTTACTTCAACGCTTGTTCTTGACAGCTTGGAATCTTGCAACCTCCTTTGAATAGTCATGAACATGGCGAGGGTAGATGCTCACGTGATGTGTCTATACAAGTGTTTCTTGTGTTTTACACGCAAGAGGTATATGCATATCAATGTGGGTTCTATGCTTGCTCGTTCAACTATTCAGGGCATGCAAGAGCCTCAAGCTGTGGGACGAGTAAGAGTGAAAGTTCCCACATCTTTTTTATGTCGTCATTGAACAACTTCCAAGAACTTTTTAGAAGCCGAATCTGGGGGCAAGGAGGCATGAGGAGTAAGATGAAGAAGTATTTTTTGCTTTTATGTTTTTTCTTTTAAGCATGGCAAACGCTTCTGCAGCTATACAAGTGGCAGAGAAGACAAAGAATCTGTATGCGACAGTTGGGGTTCCTGTTACACTAGACCCTGCAGCTGATTTGGGAATTGATGCAGAATTTGTTCAACAGATATTCGACTACACAGTACCAGATGAATCATATTGCCCAATTACTTATGTGCTTCAAACAGGATGGGCAGGCTACAATAATTATAAGGTGTTTACTCTTACGCCTAAAAAAACGGGATCTTGGCGCACCCGGATTTTTCCGTGGCAACCCACACAGACCCGCATGACCGCATAAACTGAGAGGTAGATTTTTTCGTCTGCCCAAAAAGTTGTACCTTTG
>CACYME010000021.1 GCA_902775475.1 uncultured Prevotellaceae bacterium | reverse complement strand
TGCTGCACGATTCGGCAAATGATTTCCATAACTTCTTACGGTTTAGAGGGTTAATGATGTTTGTTCTTGCGGGGCGGCTGTTGCAAATGCAGCAAATGCAGCAAATTCAAGGCCGGGGTGTGCACCCCCCGTTTTTCTATTTTTGCTCTAATAATTATATTATAATTATTAGAACTTGATATCCCACCTTTCAAATTGCTGCAAATGCTGCAAATGCTGCGCCGCTGCGCGGGAACAAAGGTAGGTATACCCCTGCTAACAAACAAAAATAAATGTTAAAACGGCCGTTTTCGCGCCTCGCCTCGCGCGTGCGCACGAACAATCTTTTCGGCGAGAATGCCAAAAAACTGCACACTCTGCGGGAGAGTGTGCAGGGGTATACCTTGGGTGTTTTCGGGGTGTGAAATCGCTGGAAACCCCAGTGTTTATTCGTGTTGTAACATTTGTAACAAAATTACAAAAGTTTTTGCGTTTTTGCTAATTACGCGTTTGATATTGGTTAATTAATTCTCGTAGTCAATTTCGTGATCCAGCTTTTCCAGGAAGTCGTCGAAGACCTCCTGCTCCACGTCGCCCATGGCGAACTCCTTCTCGGCGTCCTTGCGAATCTCGGCAATCCAGGCTCGGCGTGCACGGACGTAGTCCTCGCGGATGCGCTCGCAGGCAGCGTCGTCGAGCTCGGTGAGGTGGTAGTAGTCGAGGATGAGCTGGTAGCTCCATGCCCAGCGGTAGTCGCTGTAGTGCTGGTTGATGTCGTAGAAGCGGTCGAGCACCTGCTGGATGTTCTCGATGGTGCCGTCCTTGATGTCGTCGACGAGGCGCTGCTCCTCGCTGACGGGGGTGAGCAGTCCGCTCAGGTCTACCCAGGGGCCACGTCCTACGGCCCCCGAAGCCCCCCCTACGGCCCCCGAGGAAGAAGCCCCCCCTACGGCCCCCGAGGGGGCTTCTTCCTCGGGGGCAGAAAGGGGGGCATTCTCCTTCAGTCTGCGCTTCAACACGGCTCCCATATAGATGCGCAGGGCGATGTCGTAGTATTTCAGGCCCTTGTTGAGCGACGAGGCGTTGATGACATACTCGTGGAAGTTGTAGCTCGACACGTTCTCGCCCGATGCGCTGCGCAGGGCATTCAGGATCTTGATGCCCTCGACGATTTCGCCGACGGTGAAGGGCGAGAGCCAGTCGAAATTGATGATGGACTTCTTCGACTGCTTCGAGCGCTTGTCGCGCTTGGGCCACTTCTTGATGTCGCGGTAGAGCCCCACGGTGGTGATGTTGCGGCCAGGCACGATGTACATCGTTTCGCCGTAGGCCATGAGGTAGCTGAAGGGCAGGTTGCGCGTGTCGGGGTGGTGCATGAGCTTGCCGAAGCAGACGCTGAAGGCGCCGATGGTGGCGGGCATCAGCACATAGCTGCCCGAGGCGGTCTTCGTGCCGCGCTCCAGCGTGCCGTAGTGCATGGGGCCCATCTTGTAGGCGTGGTTCGAGAAGTTCGTGTTGGAGCCGGCGTTGTAGAACGAGAACTGTCCGCCGATGAGCAGGCTCGACTTGTGGTGGCTGGCCGAGAAGGGTCCGCAGAAGGCGGCGCAGGCCTCGCCGTTGGCCATGAACGAGTTGGCGAAGAACAGGCTGGCCTCGGCGGTGAAGCCGTTGGTAATCTGGCAGGCCTCGCCCACGAAGCAGTCCTGCATCTTCACCGAGTTGTTGATGGAGCAGCCGTCGCAGATGATGCTGTTCTCGCAGATGACGCCGGTGCCGATGAACACCGAGGCGTCCTCAGAGCTCAGGATGGTGCACTCGCTCAGCCGGGCGCAGCCGCTGATTTCGCAGTCGCCCTTGATGACGGTGTTTGTGATGTCCTTCGTGTTGATGATTTTCACGCGGTTGCCGATGATGCCGCGCTCGGGCGTGGAGATGCGCACCTCGTCGTCGATGAGCTGGCGCAGGCGGTTCATCAGCGCCTTGTCGGTGTTGTGCTTCACCATGAAGGCGGCCAGTTGCGAGTTGAGCTCGCGGAAGAGCGTCACGTTGCCGTCGCCCATCTCGTTGAGCACGGAGATGGTGCTTCCTGCGCCGTAGCTGGCGCCCTCGGTGGTCTCCAGCGTCGAGATGTTCGAGATGTAGCAGTCGTCGCCGATGGTGTAGTTGTTGATGAAGTTGCCCACCTTCTCGATGAGGCAGTCGTTGCCCACGGAGACGTTGCGCAGCGTGGCGTCGTTGATGCCCGAGTGCTTGAAGAAGCCCTTGGCCACCTCAATCTTCTTCTCGAAGCGGCCCAGGCGGATGTCGCCGTAGAACATCACGCGGTGGAAGTTGTAGGGACGGAAGTCCTCGTGCACCAGTACTCGTGTCCAGTCCTCTGCCCAGCATACGTTCTGCTCGAGCACCTGGATTTCTTCTTGTGTCAGTTGTCGGTAATCTCTCATAATTGCTATGTGTTGTGTAGGGTTCAGTCTTCTATGGTGTACAGAAAATCGTTGTAGGGGTACTTCTGCACGTGCAGTTCGCGTACCTTACCATATAATAACGCGCGAAGCTCCTCGATATTGTCTTTCTCGCGGGCAGAAATGAAAATGCAGTCGCTGGTGGAGCGGAAGTCGGGGCTCTGGATGCGGGCCATCCACGTGCGGCGCAGCTCGTCGAGCGAGATGTTCTCGCGCGTGGGTTCCGTCAGGTCGTCCTCGTCCTGCGGTGTCCAGCGGTAGGCGTCAATTTTGTTGAATACGATCATCGAGGGCTTCTCGGCGCAGCCCAGCTCGCCGAGCGTCTGCTCCACCACCTGCAGCTGCTCCTCGAAGTCGGGGTGCGAGATGTCAACCACGTGCACCAGCAGGTCGGCCTCGCGCACCTCGTCGAGGGTGCTCTTGAAGCTCTCCACCAGGTCCGAGGGCAGCTTGCGGATGAAGCCCACGGTGTCGGCCAGCAGGAAGGGCAGGTTCTCGATGGTCACCTTGCGCACGGTGGTGTCGAGCGTGGCAAAGAGCTTGTTCTCGGCGAAGACGTCGCTCTTCGACAGCAGGTTCATCAGCGTCGACTTCCCCACATTGGTGTAGCCCACCAGGGCCACGCGGATGAGCCGTCCGCGGTTCTTGCGCTGCGTGGTCTTCTGCTGGTCAATCTCCTGTAGGCGCTGCTTTAGCAGGGTGATGCGGTGCAGGATGATGCGGCGGTCCATCTCCAGCTGTGTCTCGCCTGGTCCGCGCAGTCCCACGGTGCCCTTGCCGCCACCGCCGCCGCTGCCGCCGCCCTGACGCTCCAGGTGGGTCCACAGGCGTTGCAGGCGCGGCAGCATGTAGCGGTGCTGTGCCAGCTCCACCTGCGCCTTCGCCTCAGCCGTCTGGGCCCGCATGGCGAAGATGTCGAGGATGAGCGAGGTGCGGTCGAGAATCTTCACGCCCAGCTCCTTCTCGATGTTGCGCAGCTGCTTCGCCGACAGCTCGTCGTCGAAGATGACCATGCCCACGGGCTGGGGAGCCTCCCCCTGCTCCTCCACGGGGAGGTCGGCTTTTGCCCATTCCTCGTAGGCATCCTCCTGCTCCCGTATATATTGCTTGATTTCCTGCAGCTTGCCGCTGCCCACGTAGGTCACCTGGCTCGGTCCGCCCACGCGCTGGGTGAACCGTTTCACCGTGCGTGCGCCGGCTGTCTCGGCCAGGAACTCCAGTTCGTCGAGATATTCTTTCGTCTTCGCTTCGCTCTGTTGCGGGGTGATGAGGCCCACGAGCACCGCCGTTTCGGCCTTGGCCTCAGAAATGACAAATTCCTTCATGCTGTGATGTTATGGTATGCAAATTGGTTGCAAAAATACGCATTTCTCCCGAAATATGCAAAAAAACACCTCGCAAATAGGGGGCTGATGCTAAAAATAGCAAGTGAATACTATCGAAGCAATGGAAAGAATGGGAAACCCCCAATTCGTAAAAAAACATAAATAGAGGGCCGGGAAACGGCTGGCTTGGGCATAACGTGAAACAAAATCGCTACTTGAAGGCAAAAAAAAGGCGTTTTTCGAGCTAGAATCACTCTTCAGGACGAACATTTTTTTTTGTGGTGATTTTGAACACTGTTTTTACTCGCGCTTACGTGTAAGTCAGTCGGGGAGCATTGATGAAAAAGAATTCTTTTGTAGACTCTGAGACGACTTGTAGAACTCGTTGACGAGGGTTCTGTAGCCGAGCTGCCTCAGCTGTGCATAGTGTATGCGGTAGTTGGCCTTGCCGTGCTTGCCGGTGGAGAGGAAGCGGAGATAGCGCTGCATGTAGCAGTCTATCTCGCGGAGGCCCTCGGTCTGGTTAATCATGGGGAAGAACCACCTGGCCCAGGTGAGCATCGCAGGGTCGCCGCCCTCGAAGAACTTGGCGTTGAAATGACGTATCATGCCCTTCATGGCTTTTTCGGCATCGATGCCGTTCTTGCTGCGCCAGCGCAACAGGGCGTGGGCCTTGCGCCTGATTTTGTCCTTCATCTTCCGCCGTGCCGCATCGGAGATGTCGATGCTGTGGCCAAGGCACTTGAAGCCCAGGAAGTCGAACGGCTCGCCGGGCTGGTAGATTCTCACTTTTTCTGGGTTGGCTTCGAGGCGATATTCCTTCAGGAAGTCGGCCAGCTGGGCGATGTGGCGGTCGAGCGTCTCCCGGTCGGGGGCGAAGAGGATGATGTCGTCGGAATAGCGGGCGTAGACGATGCCGGCCTGAGCGAAATAGTGGTCCACCTCGCTCAGATAGATGTTGGCGAGGAACGGCGAGGTGGGCGTGCCGGCCATGATGCCCCGCTCCTCGCTGATGGTCGCCCCCTCGCTGACGGCACGCCCGTCGGTGAGCAGCCGCTCAAAGAAAGCGTAGAGCCGTGGGTCGTCGGCCATCACCCGGCTGAGGATGGGCAGGAGCAGGGGGATGGAAATGGAGTTGAAATAGTTGTGGATGTCGAGCTTGTAGGCCCACATGGGGCGGTCGCCGATGGCTTGCTGCAGGCTGTGGATGGCATCGTGGGCCGTCAGCCCTCGGCGGAAGGAGTAGCAGCCAGGGGCGAGCAGGGCGTCGTAGCGATAGAGCAGAAAGGCCATCGCCTTCAGGACGGTGGTCTCGTCGGGTGGAAAGCTGTAGACCACGCGCTTCCTGCCGCTACCCATCTTGTTCACCAGGTGGCGGGTGGGGACCGACAGCCCCTCGCCGTGCTGCAGGCGCAGGACGACGTCGAGGTATTGCTCTTGCGTGACGTAGGTGTCGGCCTCGTCGAACTCATGCCAGCTGAAGCGGCCTTTCATCAGCCGGTAGGTCAGGAACTCTTCCCAGGTGCGCTGCTGGGCCAGCTGGTCGATGATGCTCTCCATAGCGTGAATGAGGGAGAGGGAAGGGGAACGGTTTTGAATAGCAAAAGTTTGCTATCACGTGACGGTACGGTGCCCGGTCGCCTGCAAGACCTTCAATTCCGATGGGGGCACCGCTTCGTCCTTCGCAGGCGCTGGATGCAGCATCCCCTTCCCTCTGTGTTTTCGTCAGGCATTCAGGAACTGTCGGATGCGGCTGACGACGTAGCCCCTTTCGTTGGGGCACTGGGTGTAGAAGTTGATGTAGGGCAGGCCCAGCTTCTTGGCGTACATGCGTGCGATGAGGTACTTCACGTTCCTGCTGTGGCTGGCACCGTCGCCGAGCATCACCACGGCAGCGGGCTGGCCACCCTGATAGAGCACGAAGGTGTAGGGAGCACCCCACTCGGCCTTGTAGGTCTGCTGGGGGCGGGTGGCGTAGAGCTGGAACACGTCGGCAGCGTAGCCCGCCAGGTCGGTCACGGGCACGTTGCGCTTGACGCTGTACTGCGGGAACTCGCTGCTGAGAATCTCGGCAAAGTAGCGGGGCCAGTCGCTGACTTGCTGTCGCATGGGCTCTCGCAGGCTCGGCTCTGGCCTGCGGGGCGTTGCCGATGGTCTGGCGGGCTGTTCGAGGTCCCGCTCGCTGTTGCTCTCGGTGACTGTTTTCACAATCAGGTTAAGGATAGATTTTAGTAGGCTCATAGTTCTTTAGTTTTTGAATCAGTTGCAAATGTACGTAAAACCGCTAACATGGCGAAATGTTTCGGCAGGAAAAGCGCTGGACGTTAGTATTTATTAACAGGGCGCGTCAGTTCAGCTTGGGCTTCAGCTCGTCGGGCGAGTCGTTGGTGAACATGTCGACGGCCGGTGCCTGGCGGGTGAAGAAGTGGCCGATGACCTCGGGCTCGAGCGTCAGCGCGGGCTGGAAGTCGGGGCTCTGCATATAGCTCAGTATGGCGTGGCGCATCTGGCGTGCCACGGGACGGTGTTCGAGATCGCTGCTGATGTCCATGGTGGTCATCAGCAGGCGACCGCCCAGCACACGCGCTTCGATGAGCATGCCGAGCTTGCGGCTGACGTGCCACGTGTCGATGGGCTGGATGGGGGGCTGGTAGCTGGCGGGCAGCTCCATGAGGTTCATCACCTGCGCGCGATTCAGCAGCTCCCACCAGTTCAGGTTAGCCCAGTCATCGGTGGGGAAGTCGTGCTTGAAGAGCGGGTGCACCTTGTCGATGTAGGCACCGGTGGTGTGTGGCGGGCGCATCTTGAACCAGCTAGTGTTCCAGAACACGGGCAGGTAGGTCTGCGTCACGTCGCTGCCCAGCGTCACCTTGCCAGCGGCGGTCAGCAGCACGGTGCCGCCGGCACGCAGCGTGTCGAGGGCGGCAGCGGTCAGCGAGTCGCAGATGTAGAGTGAAGGGTGATGAGTGGAGAGTGAAGAATTTGCTTCCGCAGCAAGTGGGGTGCTGGGGTACACCCAGAAGTCCCAGCGGTTGATGATGGTGTTCTCGAGGGTGACGGCGAGGGTCATCTTGCAGGCGTGGGTGACGCTGTCGAGGGGCAGGTCGATGACGCCCAGGTCGATGTTCTTGCCCATGGGTATGCTGCGTGTGCAGAGCGTGTCGAGGGCGAAGAGCGTACGGTCGTCGCTCCATATCTCGTATTTGGCGGTGCAGGGTCGCAGGTCGGCCATGAAGGCGTTCATCACCTCGATGGGCACGCGGAGACGCTCGCCGGTGGTAAAGACGAACTTGGGGAAGCGGGCCAGCAGGACGATGGCGTTGCAGGCCTGGCGCCATTCGCGGGCATTGGTGTAGCCCTTCTCCTGCCAGTGCACGTTGAGCGGACCGACGAGCGCCGTGCCCTGTCCGCTGTAGTCGTTCAGTCCCAGCAGCTGGAAGCCGGTGTAGTCCTTCGTGCGCAGGTTGCGCTCAATCTCGTATTTGTAGCAGAGCGTCTGCAGGCGTCCGCTGGCCTTGAGGAACTTCTCGGCCATCTCGCCCATGCCGTTCTGGGTCAGCAGGTCGCGGAACAGCTCCAGGTTGCGGGGCTGGTAGACGCCGGTGTACTGAGGAATCTCCTTGAAGTCGGGGAAGACGCACCACTGGCCCTGCTCGTGGGCGATGATGGGGCTGTTGTTAGGCTCGGAAGGCTTATAGTTGCGGGGAAACTCTATCTGACTGAAGTAGTCGTCCTCAGACTGCGGGGCGTGGCGGTCCCAGTCGAGTCCGCGGGCACCGCCCTTCACATGGTATTCCGAGCCGTCGTCCCAGGCCCATCCGCCACCGACGCTGGCCCCGCAGTAGACACGGGTGGAGTCGTACTGGTGCATCTGGCTCACCCAGTCGTTGCAGTAGTTCACCCAGTCGCCCGCAGGCTCGTTGCCAGAGGCCATCATCACGAACGAGGGATGATGACCGTACTCGTCGACGATGCGTTTGGACTCGTCGAGCAGATACTGGTCGATGACCTGTCCGCGGCGCAGGCGCACGCCGTGGTTGGGCCACGAGGGACCTTCGGGCTGTAGGTAGATGCCCACCTCGTCGGCTGCCTGGAAGGCGGCCTCGGGCGGACAGTAGCTGTGGAAGCGCACGTGGTTCAGGCCGTACTCCTTGCATTTCTTGAAGATGCGCAGCCACTCCTCCTTGTCCGTTGGGGGATAGCCCGTCTCGGGGAAGCAGCAGTTCTCCACCGTGCCGCGCAAGAACAGCGGGCGCCCGTTGATGTACATCTGGCGGTTCCTGATGCGGATGTCGCGCAGGCCGAAAGTGGTCTCGTAGACGTCGTCGCCAGCTTTCACGGTGAGTTTGTAAAGCTTAGGATGGAATTCGTCCCAGAGCTGCAGGTCACGCACGTGCTTTTTCTGCGACGTGAAATCGAAGGGAATGAAGAAAGTGGTCTTCATCTCGTTCTCTCCCCCGACCATGGTCATGCTCCTGCGCAGAGGCGACTTGACCTTGCTGGCATCTTCGCCGACCTCGGTCACTATGGCTTCCACGTAGTAGTCGTACATGGGCATCACACGCACGGGGGGGATGTGGTTCTCAAGTTTCACACGTACGGTGAACGTGAGCAAATCCTTGTCGGGGATGATGCTCACGTGCTTGATGTTCAGCTTCTTCCACTGTGCCTGTAGCTCTATGCGGCCTACTATGCCGTTCCAATTGCCCTGCGTCTGGTCGGTCACGCTGTGCGAGTCCTGGCCCACGCCCACATTCTCGATACCATTATAGACGCGGATGGCGATTTCGTTCTGCCGGCCCGCCTTCACATAGTTTGACACGTCGTAGCGGTGAGGCGTCGAGAGCGACATCTGGTGGCCCACCTCCTGGCCGTTCACGAAGACGGTGGTCTCAATGTGGGGACGCTCCAGGAAAAGAGTGATGCGCTGCCCTTTCCAGTCCTTGGGCACGTAGACCTTCTTCCTGTACCAAGCGGCACCCACGTAGTGCTTCTCAGGGGTGAGGAAGAAGGGGAACTTCAGGTTGCCAGGCTGGCGATAGGGCGCCAGACGGGGATTGAAGTAGTAGCTGGAGTCGTAGAGCGAGCCCGTCCACGGCGTCGTGAGCGACACGTCGTCGCCCTTGCCGTTGGTGAGCATCGAGCCAGGCAGCGTGACGAAATCGTCGTATTTCGTGCGCAGGCTGGAGCCTTTCTGTTTAGGGGAAGGGTCGCCGATGGCGAAATCCCAGACGCCAGAGAGGCTGATGATTTGCTGGGCTGAACAGCAGAGGCTGAACAGCATGCAGAGGGCAAATATGGTCTTTCTCATAAATTATATATAGTCAAGATTCAACTTGTTTCTCTTCTTTTTGGGGCGGCACCAGTTCCAGAAAATCCGCGATGGTCGGATTTTTTATTTACTGTCCGCAAATTTTTGTCCGTCGTGGGTGGATTTTTGCGGAAGGGGCTTATTGCTTACACGAGAACGCTGTTGCAAAGGTAGCCCTTTTTGCCAAGAAAGAAAACGGGAAAGCCCTACAAATTAGTAGGGTTTTCCCTATAAAGAGGCCTTCTAAGCCAGGTCAAGCTCCACAGGGCAGTGGTCGGAGCCGAAGACGTCGGTGAGAATCTTGGCGTCGGCAATGCGGGGCTGTAGCCGGTTGCTCACCACGAAGTAGTCGATGCGCCAGCCGGCGTTCTTCTGCCGGGCCTGGAAACGGTAGCTCCACCAGGAGTAGGTCACCTGCTCGGGGTATTTCCAGCGGAAGGTGTCGGTGAAACCGCTCTGCAGCAGCAGGGTGAACTTCTGGCGCTCCTCGTCGGTGAATCCGGCATTGCGGCGGTTGGTCTTCGGGTTCTTGATGTCAATCTCCTCGTGGGCCACGTTCATGTCGCCGCAGACGATGACGGGCTTCCGCTCGTCGAGGTTGAGCAGATAGTTGCGGAAAGCGTCCTCCCACTGCATGCGGTAGTCCAGCCGGCGCAGCTCGTCCTGCGAATTGGGCGTGTAGACGGTGACGAGGTAGAAATCGGCCATCTCCAGCGTGATGATGCGCCCCTCGTGGTCGTGCTCGTCGATGCCCATGCCGTAGCTGACGCTGAGCGGCTGCTGCCGGGTGAAGATGGCGGTGCCGCTGTAGCCCTTTTTGTCGGCGTAGTTCCAGTAGCTCTCATAGCCAGGGAAGAGCAGGTCGAGCTGCCCCGCCTGCATCTTCGTCTCCTGCAGGCAGAAGAAGTCGGCGTCTATCTGGCGGAAGAAGTCGCTGAAGCCCTTGCCCTCGCAGGCCCGCAGGCCGTTCACGTTCCAGCTGATGAGTTTCATTTCTTCTCCTCCTTCTTCTTGGGTTCGGGTTTCACTTCCGTGGCCTTGTAGCCGAAGTTGTCGAAGCTCTTGATGAGCTTGTCGGCGCTGGTTTTCTCGGCGTCGTAGGTGATGGTGACGCGCTGCTTCTCGATGTCGGTCTCGATGAGCTTCACGCCCTTCTCGAAGCGCAGGTTGCCCTTGATTTTCTTCTCGCAGTTCTGGCAGTGCATCTGCGGCTGCGTGGTCACGACGACGGTCTTGATGTCTTTGGCCAGTGCGACGGTGGCCGTCAGCAGCATGGCCAGGGTGAGTAGTTTCTTCATATATATTTAATGTTATAGTTTGTTTCCGAAGTTGAGTCGCAGACCAGCATAGAACAGCGGGCCGTGGACGGGACCCCACACCAGCGTGGGGTCGAAGTCGGCACCCCAGGGATTGTCGGCACCGATGATGGGATGCTTCTGACGGAACCCCGTCAGGTTCTCGCCACCCACGTAGACGGAGAAATGGCGGAACCAGCGCGTCACCTGCGCCTGTAGCTGCTCGTAGGCAGGGAAGCGCTCGTCCCACAGCTGAGTGTAGGGCTTGGGCATGCGTCCTCCGCCGTTCAGCTGCAGGGTGACGTCCATCTGCCACAGCCCCAGCGGCGTTTTGTAGCTGGCGCTGACGAGGCCCTTGTAGCGGCTGGTGAGTGGCTTCTCGAGCAGGCGTCCGCCGTAGGTGGTCTTCACGTCGTTCAGGCGCCAGGCGGCAGTGAGCGTCATGCCCTCGAAGAGCGGATAGGTGGCATCGACCTGCAGGGTGTGTGAAAAGGAGCGCCCCTGGAGGTCGTGAATCCAGATGAGCTGTGGGTCGGCGTCGTAGTCGATGACGGCCTGACGACTGAAGCGGGTGTAAAAATATTCGGCGTTGAGCTTCAGCGTCTGCCGACCGATGGGAATGCTCCAGGCCGTGCTGGCACCGTAGTTCCAGGCGGCCTCCTGGCTGAGGTCGTCGATGCGCAGCGTGCGTCCGCTGGCCAGCAGGAAGCTGTTCTCGGCCAGGGCGTGCACGGTGCGGTAGCCCTTGCCGGCCGAGAGGCGGATGCTGAACAGCTCGGAGGGGGCGTATTTCAGATGCAGGCGGGGAGTGTAGAAGGTGCCGTAGCGGCTGCTGTGGTCGGCTCGCAGACCCAGCATGGCCACGAAGCGGGTGTCGAGGGAATAGGTGTACTGGGCATAGATGCCTGGCGTGGTCTCGCGGGGAAAATCTTCACGCTTATCACTGAGCCTTCCACTGGTGTAGTCGTGGTTCAGCGAGAGGCCTGCCGAGAGCTCGTGCTGGTCGCTGAAGTGGTGCTCCAGCATGAGCTGGGCGTAGGCGTTGCGCTCGGTGGCGTCGTAGCCCTTGTGGCCGAACGAGGCGTCGGTCTGATGGAGCGTCCCGCTGGCCATCAGCGCCAGATTGGTGCCGTGGTCGCGGTCGAGCACGAAGGCATGCTTCATGTAGGCCTCATAGCGGTCGGTCTCGATGTTGGTCTTGAAGAGGTGATGGGGTGAAGAGTGCTCGGTCTGTCCACCCTCGCGCTGTTCCTTGAGCAGGGCGATGCCGCCGTGGAAGATGTAGGTCTGGCCCAGATAGTCCCAGCGGCTCTGTAGGTTCCACTGCCTCACACGGGGCTGGTCGAGGAAACCGTCGTCGTTGTCGTCGTGGTGGCCCCAGTCGTTCTCGTAGTGGGCCAGCAACTCGGCGTTCAGTCGTGGGCTCAGGTGCACGTTGGCGTCGGCATTGGCCTCAAAGCGGCTCTTCGAGCTACCGTAGAGGTTGGCACTGACGCCCTCGTCGTCCTCTGGCTTTAGGTATTCCACGTCAATTTGGCCGGTGATGCTCTCGTAGCCGTTACGCACCGACGACGCACCTTTCGACACCTGGATGCTCTTCATCCAGGGGCCGGGCACGTAGCCCAGGGCGTAGGGAGCCGCTGCACCACGGAAGTTGGGCAGGTTCTCAGTGAGCATCTGCACATAGATGCCGCTCAGGCCGAGCAACTTGATTTGACGGGCGCCAGTGGTGGCGTCGTCGTAGCTGACGTCGATGGAAGGATTGGTGGTGAAGCTCTCGCCCAGATTGCAGCAGGCGGCACGGAACAGCTCTTCCTGGCCTATGCGTACACCGTTCTGTGCTCCGCCCAGGCGCAATGTGCCCTGACGACGGGCCGAGACGGTCACCTCCTGCAGCTGCTCAGAGCGCAGCGTGTCCTCCTGTGCTTGGGCAGAAAGCATCGGCATTAATGCCAAGATAGTCATGGAAAACCTATTCATGCGGCGATGGCTATTGTCTACGAAGCTGTGGGCGATGGGGCTTTTAAGACATCCTGGACGACCAGGCTGGCGAGCATGAACCCGAAGATGGCAGTGATGTGGGCCACGGTGCCGTTGATTTGCGCCTTTGCCGAGCACCACTCATGGTTTAGCAGGGCGGGGTCGCCAGGGCCTGCCTTTGCCTTCGGGCAGAGGCACTGTTCGGTGCCGCAGGTGGTGACCGTTCCCAGGTTCTGCAGCAGCTCGTCGCTGTAGATGCACTGGAACTTGCGTTTGGGGTACTGGCCATCGCGCTTGAAGCGCTTCCGCAGCGCACGGGCCAGGGGGTCGCCCTGCACTCGCCAGAATTCCGCCACGCGAATGCGTGTGGGGTCCATCTTCAGCGCTGCGCCCATCGATGAGAAGAAGCGTGCCTGCGTCTGCGTGGCCAAGAGGATGAGCAGCGCCTTGTCCTTCAGCGAGTCGATGGCGTCGATGATGTAGTCGTAGGTGTCGAGTTGGAAACTGTCAGCGGTGTCCTGACAGAATATTTGTTGCAAGGCAGTAATCTCTGCCGAGGGGTTGATGCTGAGCAGCCGCTGCTTGAGTGCCTCCACCTTCACCTGGCCCACGGTCTCAGTGGTGGCCATGAGCTGGCGGTTGATGTTAGTGATGCACACGCGGTCGCTGTCAACGATAGTAAGCCGGCGGATGCCCGATCGCACCAGACTCTCGGCACACCACGACCCTACGCCGCCCACGCCGAAGATGATGACGCGCTTGGCATAGAGCTGTTCCATTGCCGCGTTGCCCACCAAGAGTTCCATACGGCGGAAGATTGCCGTCATGGGCATGCGCTGTTTCTTCTTCTCCATATATGTTCTTCTCCTAAAAAAGACTTGTCAGCAGCCTTTCGACGTCATGATTCGTAGCACCATCTCGTCAGTGGGCCCCATGCCGTTAGCACCGATGGCGGTGAGGTTGTGGATGCACTTGTCGACGCAGTCGTCGACGATGCCCTCGCTCGAACTGACGCACTTGCCTTCCATGGCCAGCAGGGCGGAGAGCACGGCGGTGGAAACTCCGCTGGTAATCTTCAGCGAGCACGAGGGCTTCGCGCCGTCGCAGATCATGCCCGTTAGGTTGGCCACCATGTTCTTCACCGCGGCACAGATGCGGTCGTAGCTGCCCCCCATCAGGTAGGTGATGCCCACGCTCGAACCTATCGAGGCCACCACGCAGCCGCAGAGCGCTGAGAGCGTGCCCAGTGACTGCTTGATGTAAATGGCGGTGAGGTGGCTGAGCATCAGGGCTCGGATGAGTTCTTCCTCGGTGTTCTCGTTCTCCTTGGCATAGACGCACACGGGGTTGGTGGCGCAAATACCTTGGTTGCCAGAGCCGGAGTTGGACATGACGGGAATCATGGCGCCACCCATGCGGGCGTCGCAGGCCGAGGCTGTGCGGGCGATGATGTGGCAGAAGATGCTGTTGCCGAAGATGCCCTTCGACAGCGGGCGGTCGATCGTCTTTCCCAGATTGTGGCCGTAGTTACCCTTCAGGGCTTCTCGTGCCGCATTCATGTTATATTCACGTGCCTCCTCGATGAAGCGAATCTCGTCGAGTGGCGCCGTGGTGGCGAAGTCGTAGACCAGACGGAGCGTCAGGGGCATAGGGGGAAGTGAAGAGGGAAGAGGACTGTCTTGCTGGTCTGTTCTCTCTCCACATTCTACAAAATGCGTATGGCTTCCGGCGATGATGGCTGTCTCACGTCGCGGCTTCTCTCCTTCGGAGTCGACGATAATCTCTACGTAGAGCTTCTCGGTGATGCCCTGCTTCAGCTGGATGTCGATGCGCCCCTCGTTGATGTAGCGCTTGCCCTCCTCAAGGGCTTCGGGCGTCAGGTCCTTGAGCACTTCCAGCTGATATTCGCTCTTGCCGACGATGGCCCCCAGGGCGATGGCGATGGGCAAGCCAATCATGCCCGTTCCGGGAATGCCCACGCCCATGGCGTTCTTCAGAATGTTGGCGCTCAGCAGCGCGGTGATGCGCGCTGGTCGGCAGCCCAGCTGCTCGGTGGCCTTTGCCGTGCACAACGCTACACACATGGGCTCGGTGCACCCGATGGCCGGCACCACTTCGCTGCGTACCAGCCTGATAATCTCTTCGCGTGTTTTCTTGTCAATCATAGTTTCACTTTTCACTCACCACTCTTATAGTTCTTCAGCCCCTTCTGCAGGAACTCGATGTACTGGGCGATGTCCTCGTCGTAGGAGCGTAGGCCGTTGAGGGGCTTGCCCGTTGCGGGGTCGAGGAGTACGTAGAAGGGCTGCGTGTTGGCGCCAATCTTCGTGCGCTCTAAGTAGCTCCACTTCCCGCCCACGGTGCGCAGCGTGGTCTTCTTGCCGTCCACCTCGGTCACCTCGATGGGCTGGGGTAGGGGCGTCTTGTCATCGACGTATAGAGAGATGAGTACGTAGTTCTGTTCAATGAGCTTCTGCACCTGCGGGTCGGTCCACACGGCGGCCTCCATCTTGCGGCAGTTCACGCAGCCAAAGCCGGTGAAGTCAATCATGGCGGGCTTGCCTTCGGCACGAGCAGCAGCCATGCCCAGGTCGTAGTCGGTGTACTTGGCCTCAACACTGCCGCTGTAGAGGTTGAAGTCCTGCGTGTTCATAGGCGGTGAGAAGGCGCTGATGGCCTTTAACGGAGCACCCCACAGACCAGGCACCATGTAGACGGCGAAGGCCAGCGACACCCAGCCGAGGAAGAACTGCGGCACGTTCGTGCTCCGCTTGTCATCGTCGTGTGGAAATTTCAGCCAGCCCAGCAGATAGGCACCCAGCAGGGCGAAGAGCACAATCCAGAGGGCGAGGAACGTCTCGCGGTCGAGCAGATGCCAGCGGTTGGCCAGGTCGGCCACCGAGAGGAACTTCAGCGCGAAGGCCAGCTCAATGAAGCCCAGCACCACCTTGATGGTGTTCATCCATCCGCCCGACTTCGGCGCCGACTTCAGCAGCGAGGGGAACATGGCGAAGAGTGTGAACGGGATGGCCAGCGCAATGGCGAAACCCAGCATGCCGATGGTAGGCGCGATGATGTCGCCCTGGGTAGAGACGGCCACCAGCAGGAAGCCGACTATGGGCCCCGTGCACGAGAAGCTGACCAGCGCCAGCGTGAATGCCATGAGGAAGATGGAAAGAAGGCCAGTGGTGTTCTCCGACTTCTGGTCAATCTTGTTCGACCAGCTGCTGGGTAGCGTCAACTCGAAAGCGCCAAAGAACGAGGCTGCAAAGACAATGAGCAGCAGGGCAAAGAAAATGTTGAACAAGGCATTTGTTGACAGGGCGTTGAGGGCCGACGCGCCAAAGAGCAGTGTGACCAAAAGGCCGAGCAGCACGTAGATGACAACGATGGAGAGGCCGTAGGTGATGGCCTCGTGGATGGCTTTCTTCCGCTCCTTGTTGCGTTTCAGGAAGAAGGAAACCGTCATCGGGATGATGGGCCAGACGCAGGGCGTGAGAATGGCCAGGAAACCTGCCAGCAGTCCTTCGAGGAAAATCATCCACCAGGAGAGGCTCATGTCGTTAGAACCAGCATTCTCAAAGGCTTTCAGCTCGTCGGTGATGGGCTGCCAAAGGGTACCTCCTACTGCCCCCGAGGGAGAAGCCCCCCCTACTGCCCCCGAGGGGGCTTCTATAGTTATGCTATCGGTGTTTTGGGTGGCTATGGCTTCTTGGGGCTCAGCAGCTATAGTAGCCCCCTCGGGGGCAGAAGGGGGGGCTTGTTGGGCTTGCTCTTCGGGGGCTTGTTGGGCCAGCTTTGGTGCCTCACCCTTCTTGCTGAACTCCACCGTGGTAGGTGGCATGCACATCTCGTCGTTGCAGGCACCATACTCCAAGTAGCAACTGATGTCGTACTTAGGCTTCGTGAAGCGAATCTTCTGAACGAAGGCACCTTGGCTCTCGAAGAACCGCAGGTTCGTGCCGAACATCTCGTCGAACTCTTCCTTCACCTTCCCTCGGGGCTTCAGCTTCCCCACCAGCTCGGCACCCTCCAGCTTATCGGCGTGGAAAGTGGCTTTCGTGGGGCCGTCGTCGGTGATGTCGGTGCTGTAGACATGCCAGCCGGGGTCGATGGTCGCTGAGAAGATGATTTCGGCTTCGTCGCCTTCAAGCATCTTCAGTTCTGAACGGAAATGGACAGGGTCTGCCATCTGAGCTGCGGCCATGATGGACGTCAGCAAGGCGGCAAAAAAGAGTAACGACTTCTTCTTCATAAGATACTTTGTTATTCTTAAGCGTTATTTGTGGCTGCAAAATTACGAAAAAAGAGTAATCTGACAAAAAATAATTGGCTTTTTATTTTGTCATTTGCGTGTTTTGTCGTAACTTTGCAGCCGATTTCGAAAAACAGTTTGATGAAGACCGACAAAAAACAAAACCAGTACCGTATTAATGAACAAATACGCGTACGTGAAGTCCGCATTGTGGGTGAGAGCGGTTCGACGGTGATGCCCACACGACAAGCTTTGGATATGGCTCGCCAGCAGGGTGTAGACCTGGTGGAGATTTCGCCGAATGCCAACCCGCCTGTTTGCCGGCTCATCGACTATTCCAAGTTCCTCTACCAGCAGAAGAAACGCCAGAAGGAAATGAAGGCAAAGCAAGTGAAGGTGGAGGTGAAGGAAATTCGCTTCGGGCCTCAGACCGATGAGCACGACTATCAGTTCAAGCTAAAGCATGCCCGCGAGTTCCTTGAGGAAGGCAACAAGGTGCGTGCCTATGTGTTCTTCCGCGGAAGGTCCATCCTGTTCAAGGAGCAGGGCGAGGTGTTGCTGCTACGTTTTGCCAACGACCTGGAAGAGGTGGGCAAGGTGGAGTCGATGCCCTCGCTGGAAGGCAAGAAAATGTTTCTCTATCTGGCTCCTAAAAAGGCTGGCGTAGCCAAGAAGAGCCAGCAGGCTCGAGACCGTGAGGCCAGCGAAGCCGAGCTGAAAGAGCAGGCCAAGCAGCAGCCCAAGGCAGCAGAGATTGATGCTGAGGCACCCGCCAACGGCGGTCTGCTGGCAAATGCCAAGATCAGTGCCGATGCGCTGAAGAAGCTGACTGAAAATGCAGAATGAAAAAGGTGCGCTGCGCCCGGTATATGCGTTGCCACCGCTTAATAATAACAATTAAAAACAAAAAACAATGCCAAAAGTAAAGACAAACTCCGGCGCCAAGAAGAGATTCTCGTTTACCGGAACAGGTAAGGTCAAGAGACATCACGCTTACCACAGCCACATTCTGACGAAGAAGACCAAGAAACAGAAGCGTAACCTGCAGGGCTACTCCATCGTGGACAAGACCAACATGAAGCAAGTGCGCGACCTGCTGTGTCTCCGCTAACTGAACCTATTGTCGAACATTAAAAAAACGTAGAAAACTATGCCAAGATCAGTCAATCACGTTGCATCAAGAGCAAAGCGCAAGAGAATTCTGAAGCTCACCCGTGGCTACTTTGGAGCCCGCAAGAATGTTTGGACAGTAGCCAAGAACACTTGGGAGAAGGGTCTTACCTACGCCTATCGTGATCGCCGTAACAAGAAGCGCAATTTCCGCGCACTGTGGATTCAGCGTATCAACGCCGCCGCACGCATGGAGGGTATCAGCTACAGCAAGCTGATGGGTGCCCTGGCCAAGGCTGGCATCGAAATCAACCGTAAGGTACTCGCTGACCTCGCCCTGAACAATCCAGAAGCCTTCAAGGCCATCGTGGAGAAAGTGAAGTAGGAGTGAGAAGTGATGAGTGATAAGTGATAAGTGATAAGTGATAAGTGATAAGCTTAGTAACACTTATAGCGGAAAAAGGTGGCAAGTAGACTAATTCTACTTGCCACCTTTCACTTATCACTTATCACTTATCACTCCTCAGAACCGCCACCAGGGCTTTTTCTTCGGGTGCATCTCCTCGTAGGGAGTGAGCGTAGCACTCTGCACCTCCTCTACCATGAGGTCGTGCCACGTCTTGTGACGCGAAATCATGCGATAGATGGTACCCCAGTCGGGCAGCCCGCCGATGTTGCGGTCGTCAATCCAGTAGTCAATACTATTCAGCTTGCGGCTGAAGTGAGGGTTGTTGTCGAAGGTCTCCTCGGGATAGTCGCGGTTCACGGCATAGAACTCCACGCCGCGCTCGCGACACCAGTTCACGGCATCTTCCAGCAGCTGCCCCTCGCGGACCGTCCACAAGATGAGCTTGTGGCGGTCCTTGATGAGCATCTTCAGCGTGTCGGTGGCAAAAGGCCGCTCGGCACCTATTTCGGGGTAGCGATGTTCGACGATGGTTCCGTCGAAGTCAACAGCAATAGTAGCCATAGTTGTACTTTAGTCTTTCTTTGAACGCTTGATAGAGTTGTCCTGTTTGTTGCCATAGTGGCTCTCAGCGTAGTTGCCGTAAGCACCATAGTTTCCGTAGTTGCCATAGCGTCCATAGCCGTAGCGTCCGTAGCCGTAGCCTCCATAGCCATAGCGTCCATACTTGCCATACTTGCCATAGCCATAGTAGTAGCCGTACTTCTTCTTCGACATGTCGACGCCGTTGAGCACGACACACATGTTGGGCAGCTTCTTCTCGGCCATGAGCGAGTTGATGAGTCCGAAGCTGGCCTTCGGCGTGTAGTCGGCACGGCATACGAAGGCCGTCACATCGGCCACCTTGCCAATCTGCAGCGTATCGGTCACCAGGCCCACAGGTGCGGTATCGAGGATGATATAGTCGTACTTCTCGCGCAGGATGTTGACAATGTCAGTCAGGTTCTGGCGGGCCAGCAGCTCAGCGGGGTTGGGAGGAATAGGACCGGCCAGCAGCAGGTCGAGGTTGTTGTTCACTCCCGACGGCACGATTTGCGACTGTATGTCGTTCCACGCCAACTGGTCCTTCGTCAGCAGGCTGGTGATACCGCGCTCGCGGTCACTGATGCTGAACAGACGACCCAGTGCAGGCTTACGGATGTCAAGACCCAGCAGGATGACCTTCTTGCCCAGCAGGGCGAAGCTGACGGCCAGGTTGGCGGCGTTGAACGTCTTGCCCTCACCCGATGTACTCGATGTGAAAAGAATCACCTTCTGGTCGCCCGTCATCATGAACTGGATGTTGGTACGCATGGAGCGGAAGATTTCGTCGATCTGGTTGTTCTTGTTCTCGTGCACCACGATGCCAGCCGAGGTCTTCACCGCATTGCTGGCCACGGCCACGTCGGCCACGATGGGCAGGGTGGTGAGGCGAGCCACGTCGTCGTGGCCCTCAATCTTGTAGCGCAGCAGCTGGATGAGATAGAGAATGACCAGCGGAATGAGGAAGCCGAGCACCAGTGCGGCAAGCATAATGATGCTGCCCTTGGGGCTCACCTTGCCGTTGAAGACGGGGTCGTCGATGAGGCGGCCCTTGTCGGCGGTGGCGGCCAGCGAGATGCTGTTCTCCTCGCGCTTCTGCAGCAGCATCAGGTAGAGTCCCGACTTCACCTCCTGCTGACGGCCAATCTGCGTCAGGATGCGCTCCTGCTCAGGTGTGCTCGAGATGCGCTGGCTGAAGTGGGCATACTGGCTCTCGATGCTCTGGCGCTGGATGTCGGCGGTGCGGCGGGCCTGCATCAGGGCCGTCTTGATAGAGGCGGTGAGGTTGTCGAGCGTGTTGGTGAGCGTGATGACCTGCGGGGCGCTCTCAGAGGCCGAGCGCAGCAGCTTGTCGCGGTCTTGCACGGCGCGGTTGTACTCGCTGATGAGCGATGCCGAGATGTTGTCGCTCATACCCACGTTCGAGGGGATGATCTTGTACTTGTTGGCAGGGTCGTTGACGTGCTCGCGGAGATAGTCGAGCAGCATGATCTGCGTGTTGGCATCGGCCAGGCGGGCAGCATATTCGCTCGACTGGTTGATGCTCTGGTTAGCGTCTAAGCGCAGCTCGGTGAGCTTGTTCGAGCGCTTGAACTCCTCCAGCTCACTCTCGGTCATGCCCAGCTCGTTGTTAATCTTCTCCAGACGGGCATTGATGAACTCCTCGGTCTTGTAGGCAATCTCGTTCTTGTCGGCATTGGCCTGGCGGTTGTACACGATGGCCAGCTGCTTCAGATAGTCGAAGGCACGCTCGGGGTTCAGGTCGTTGATGGTCAGCTGGGCTATCGACGTCAGCTTCGACGTGGGCTCCACCGACAGGCCACGGGCATAGCGTGCTGCTACGGCCTTCGGCGAGGTGATGGTGACGATGAGCGTCTGGCCGTTGACCATAGGCTCCACACCCTCGGCGATATTGGTGGTGAAGGTGAGCACACCATAAGGCGTCGACAGCGTGTCGGGCGTGTTGGTGAACGAGCCCTTGAAGGGCTGCTCCGTCTCATAGCTCGTCACGTCGTACTTTGCCCCGTTACGGGTGATCCTGAAGGTGAAGGCTCCCTCGCGCTGATTGTCGAGCTGCTCCAGGTCCTCGGGCGACAGGTCGGCATTGATGGGCTGCGTCTTGTAGATGAGCGGACGCTTGATGCGGCCCTCAGAGCGGTAGGTGGTATAGAGCTTCAGGTCGTTCACGGCGTCGAGGGCCAGGATGCGCGACTTCAGAATCTCCACCTCGTTCTCGATACCTGTAGAGTTCGAAAGGAAGCCCAGGTCCTGCATGTTGGCCAGCATTTGCCTGCTGTTGCTGCGGTTCTGCTGCTCCTCCTTGATGAGCATCTTTGCCGACACCTGATAGACGGGGCTCTTGTACCTCAGATAGAGGAGCGCTCCGCAAATGGCGATGAACATGGAGAGGAGGAACCACTGCCAGTTGAGGATGAATAGTGCAAAAATGGTCCTGAAATTAAATGACGACTCTTCGGCCTGCTGGCTGACGATGTCAATAGTTTCCAGGGTCTCGGTTTTCTTGTTGTCTTCCATTTTCCTTATTATATAAATAATGTGTATTCTTCTGGGTCTATTGTCCGTCGGCCAGTTTC
Organism: uncultured Prevotellaceae bacterium; assembly: GCA_902775475.1. Lineage (GTDB taxonomy): Bacteria > Bacteroidota > Bacteroidia > Bacteroidales > Bacteroidaceae > Prevotella. Next base: position 67,514 of record CACYME010000021.1, on the reverse strand, counting down.
AGCAGATACTGTCCGTAGTCGTTCTTCGCCATCGGCTGGGCCAGCTGGCGCAGCTGCTCGCTGCCGATCCATCCGCGCTTGAAGGCAATCTCCTCCAGGCAGGCCACCTTCAGGCCCTGGCGCTTCTCGATGACCTCGATGAACGTCGAGGCCTCGGCCAGCGAGTCGTGGGTGCCGGTGTCCAGCCAGGCAAAGCCGCGCTGCAGCGTCTGCACCTTCAGCTCCTGACGGCGCAGGTACTCCTGGTTCACCGTCGTGATTTCCAGCTCACCGCGTGCGCTGGGCTTGATGTGCTTCGCAATGTCGACCACGCTGTTCGGGTAGAAATAGAGCCCCACCACGGCGTAGTTCGACTTAGGCTGCGCTGGCTTCTCCTCGATGCTCAGGCAGTTGCCCTCGGCATCGAACTCGGCCACGCCGTAGCGCTCCGGGTCGTTCACGTAGTAGCCGAACACGGTGGCCAGCCCCTTCTGCTCGGCGTTCTCCACGCTCTGCTGCAGCAGGCCGGTGAAGCCCGAACCATAGAAGATGTTGTCGCCCAGCACCAGGCAGGCGCAGTCATCGCCGATGAACTCCTCGCCGATGATGAAAGCCTGAGCCAGACCGTCGGGCGAGGGCTGCTCGGCATACTCGAAGTGGACGCCCAGCTCGCTGCCGTCGCCCAGCAGGCGACGGAAACCGGGCAGGTCATGGGGTGTGGAGATGATCAGTATCTCGCGGATGCCCGCCAGCATCAGGGCCGAGATGGGGTAGTAGATCATCGGCTTGTCGAAAATGGGTATCAGCTGTTTGCTGATGCCTTTGGTAATAGGGTAGAGGCGTGTGCCGCTTCCACCAGCTAAAACAATTCCTTTCATAATGTGTTATTACGTAATACAGGGTGCAAAGGTACATATTTTTTTTCGCATAAATACCTTTTTCTCCGAAAAAATATCATCATATAGGGAAAATTGTGTCGTTCCGCCATTTTCGGGCTCCAATCAGCCAGCTACCGCCCCAAGGGGCTGAGGCGTTCGGAGTGTTCAATATTTCCTTAAATTCCGTTAAATGAAAAGTTCACAATTCGGAAGCATTCTGGAGTGAAAAATGGGCGTTTTGAGCCGTTTTGGTCGTCACTCGGCCGAAGGAAAATGGGTCGGAAAGGCCGAAAATGGCACAAAAAGGCGGTTTTGTGCAGCGTTTTTAACAATTTATTGCCCCGTTTCTCGCGTTTTTAAGCACGCGAAATTTTCAAAAGTCAACGCCTTTTGAAAATTTGGCGTTGACTTTTTTGCGCGAACAGGCACTAAATTTTGCGAAATTTCGCTTAACGTCCTGATGCTTAGGTGTTTAGTAGACCCTCTCAAAACTCGCGTTTTTTCGGCCAAAAGTTTTCTCGTGCGAAAAACTCGCGTATTTTCGAGGAGTGAGTGTTTAATATTTCCTTAAACTTCGTTAAAAAATCGCCGTAAAGCGGTTCTTCCTGGTTTTTCGTAAGACCGCTTTGCTGTATAGTGCGGTTACCGCAGTCAGGCGAGATAGGCATAAGGTCAAAAAGGGCATTTTCTTCGCGCAGTTGATCGCATTGCAAATGCTTATACTCACAGCAGCCGAATTGCAAATTCGGCTGAACGGAGGCGTGTATGACTGAGCTGTTACCGGGCTGGCCTGCGTGGACTTCAGGCTTGGCGCCTGTCGCGCTCAATGTGAGCCAGCATCTTCAGGCGGGCGTGCTTGTGCATCTTCACACAGAAGAAGATGAGCACCAGCGAGCTGACGGCTCCCAGCACGTCGGACACGGTGCCGCCCATGACGATGGCGTCGTAGATGCCGTGGGCCGACAGGAAGGGCAGAATGGCTGTAGTCGCTGGGCTAAATGGCGTCCTGCTGACCAGTCTTCATCCCCCGGAGCTCGTACTGGAACTTTCTCATGAATTCTATTTTTGCTTTCTCCATGATGGGGTTTGAACGGTGAGACGGAAATGACTGGGCCACAATCCTGGCTCTGACCTCCTTGTTGGTGGCATGCTTGAAAAGCGGACTGCCCAGGCTGACTCGGAGCTGCTCGATGGCACTTGCCACGTCGACGCCCTTTAGTTCAACAAAGATTTCGGCCCAGTCGTCTCCTGCGTTTTCAACAAGAACCAGCTTGTCGCAGCGCTTGCCAGAAGAAATGATGTAGCCGTCAATCTGGAATAGCGACGAGCGTCTACCGCCGCTTATAGCTAAGCGGTAGCGCTTTCCGAGTTCTGATGCTGACAAGATGCTGCGGGCAGACAGCTCTTGCTCAGGATGATAGCCCGATGCCTTCAGTAGCGAATACGTGTTGTCAGCCATAGATGAACTTGTTGATTTGTGCTATTCGCTCTTCCACCCAGTCGGAGACACCGTCCAGCTGCAAGCCGCTGACCATTGGCAGGTCACGGTCGATGAGGTCTTCAAAGGTTCCGCTGCCATTGATGAAGAAAGCCGAGTAGCTGTCTTGGGGCATCAGGCATTTGTGATTGATGAAGTCGTCGGCACCGGCTATGGGTGTGTGCCAGTTGGCTGCGTCCAGCCTGGCCTCTGCCATCAGCTCGTTGACGACAGAGAGCACGTAGGGACTGTGTGTGGTCATCACCACCATGCTGCTTTGCTGACCCTGCACGGCCACCAGATGGCTGACGATGTTCAGCACCAGGTCTTTTTGCGACATGGGGAACAGGTTCTGCTCTGGCTCCTCGATGAAGAACTGCACCGACTGGTAATAGGCCTTGCCGACCTTGCTGACTAGGGCGTCCTGGGACATTTCGCTATCCTTCATCTCGTCAAAGATGTGCCTCCAGTCGTGCTTGCTGATGCTGGCCCTTTTGCCCACAAGCGCACTATAGCGGTCAATCATCACCTCAATGGGCATGGCTGACTGCACACCGCTGGAGGCATAGAATACAGGCAGTTGCTTGTTGTTATTGTTTATATAGATGAAATCGGCACCGCCGTCGTTATAATACAGGAGGGGCGCTACGGAGAGAGACAGCGGGTTCTTGCGGCCGTAGAAGTCCTTCACCTCGTCCCATTCCAGCAGGTAGTTGAGCAGTACGTCCAGCTCGGTGGCCTTGTAGGCCTTGTCGATGTTCTTGACTGCTGAAATGAGGTTGCGCTCAGAGGGGATGAAGCAGAGCTTGGTGTTGTAGCGCTTGCTTTCAAAGCTGGCCTTGCGGGTGATGATGGCTTCCGACTCGTTGCCCTGCTGTTCTATCGTGATGTAGTCGCCGTCGTATTTGATGTAGCTCTCGGCTGAAAAAAAATCCACGTTGAACCTGTGGAAGGTCATTAGACTATTCATGAACTCTCTGCCCTGGCCGTAGTCACTGGCATGGCTGTCGTCATCGACCATGAGCGTCTTCTCTATCCAGCGGCAGTGGCACAGCACCTTCATGAAGGTGCTCTTGCCGGAGCTTTGCTTGCCGATGACGAGCAATAGCTTGTTCAAGGTTACCTCCCCAGTGTCGCGGAGGGGGCCTACATTCTTGATGTGTATTGTTGCCATTACGAAGATTTTGATGTGCAAAGATACACATTTATTTTTATACCGCTTTTCTTTTTACTAAAAAAAGCTTGATTATTTTTTTTGCGTTCAGTTTTTTTCTTCGTAACTTTGCACCCGTATTTCCTGCGTCGGGATGATGCAGGCATTGAACCATTCAGAGAAATAAAACAATTTTATGTCAAACTAACTTAATAAAAGTATTATGATCAAACATTTACAAACAAAAATGTTGCTCCTGCTCGGGCTATTGCTCGCGGGAGTAGGAACGGCGTGGGCAGAGACTGTAACGTATACTGTTCAGTCAAAGACAAAGGTGAGTGTTACAGGAACGGCCATTACAGGAACTACGGCATCCTACTCACAAACTTACAATACTCCAGGCCAACTTACAAATGGTAATTCTGCAACTCTTACTATTGAAGATGTTCCTGAAGATGTAACGATTACAGGAATAACACTTGGTGTCCACAATAATAAGAGTGCTGGTAATGGTGATGCCAATGCTACAATGAATGGAACCGAATTTGCCACTCTAACCGGAATTTCAGGACTTGGTAATTCTGCCTTTGTCGATAAGGATATGACCGTAACTCCAACAACAGGACCTGGCACTTTGGTTATTACAATTAAAGCAACGACCAATTCTGTATATATTGAGACTTTCAAAATAACATATTCAATTTCAGGTTCTTCAGTCACTAAGTCTGACCCAGCATTCTCCTATGGCGATGTTGAAGAATACACTATCAATCTTGGTGAGACTTTCCAAGCCCCTGCACTCGCATACGCCGACAACTTCAACGGTACCATCAGCTATGAGTCGTCCAACACCGCAGTTGCCACTATTAGCGATGCTGGCGAGTTGACTCTGGGTGCTGAAGCTGGCACCACCACCATCACCGCTTCATTTGCTGGTGACGATGATTGGAAATCCAGCTCGGCCAGTTACACACTCACCGTGGTTGACCCCAACGCCCCTGGCACAGCCAATAACCCCTACAGTGTGGCCAATGCTATTGCCTATATCAACACGCTGGGCAGCTCCACCTCTCCTAATAAGGTTTATGTGAAAGGCGTAGTCTCACAGGTTGACAGCTAAAACAGCACTTACAGCTCCATCACCTATTGGATTTCCGATGATGGCACGACAACCACTCAGATGGAGGTGTACAGCGGCAAAGGCCTTCAAAGTGCCGATTTCGCCAGCAAGGACGACTTGCAGGTTGGTGACCAAGTGGTCGCCTGCGGCTTGGTGAAGAAATACAATAGTACTCCAGAGTTTGACAAAAACAACTATCTCGTTTCCTTCAATCGCCCCCAGAAGGCTGACCCCGAACTCTCGTTCGGTGACATCGAAGGATATGAGATTACCATTGGTGAAATATTCCAGGCTCCTAATCTAGGCATGGCCGATAACTTCACCGAGGCCGTGACCTACGCATCCTCCGACCCCGCCGTCGCCACCATCAGCCAGCAGGGCGTGGTTGAAGTCGTGGGCGCTGGCACCACCACCATTTCCGCTACCTTTGCCGGTAATGATGAATGGAAAGTTAGTTCTGCCAGCTACACACTTACCGTGGTTGACCCCAACGCAAAAGGTACCATCAACAACCCCTTCACCGTGGATGATGTCATCAACGGCGACGCTCAGGGCCGGAAAGACATCTTCGTTAAAGGATTTATCGTCGGTGAGTTCCGCAGCAAGACGTTAGATCCCTACACCAGCGAATTTACTACCGATGCCAACTTCACCATTGCCAGCGAGTTTACTTCTTCTCCCACGGCTGGCGCTTCTATTCCCGTTCAGCTTGGCACCGATGCTCTCAAGTCCGCTTGGGGCTGCAAGACCAATGGCACACTGCTGCTTGGCTATGAGGTGCTGTTGAAGGGCAACGGTGAAACTTATTTCAGTGTGAACGCTATCAAGGGTACTTCCAGCATTGAGGCCGTTTCTGTTCCTGCAAACGTCAGCGATGCTGGCTTTGCCACCTTCTGCTCACGCGAAGCACTCGACTTCAGCAATAGTGGCATCGAGGCCTACATCGCTACCGTTGATGGTGAGACTATCAACTTCACACAGAAGAACCAGATTCCTGCCGGTGAAGGTCTGCTGCTGCGTAGTACCAATGGTGCTGTTTCTGTGAACGTTCCCGTGCTTGGCCCCAACGACCAGGCTGACGACGTGGTGGGTAATGCCCTCGTCGGCGTGCTGGAGAAAATCGCTTCGCTGTCTTCCACCGACCCCAACAATGGTGCAAACTATATTCTGAACAATGGCAAAAATGGCCTCGGCTTCTACAAGGCTAATGGCCAGAAGGTGGCTGCCGGCAAGGCTTATCTGCACGTTAGCGGCAATAGTGCCCGCACGTTCATCGGCTTCGGCGGTGAGACGGGCATCAGCACCGTGGAGAACACCGTGGCCAAGGAGAACGCCATCTTCAACCTGAGCGGCCAGCGCGTGATGCAGCCCACGAAGGGCCTCTACATCGTGAATGGCAAGAAGGTCGTGTTGAAGTAATTGTTATTCCAATTATTCTAATTTCAAACATATAAAAATAGGAGAACCAAACAATGAAAAAGACATATTTTTCCCCCAATACGCTGGTGCAGCAGATAGAGCTGCAGGGCATGATTGCCAGCTCGCCCAATTCAACCATGCAGTTCAATGGCGATGGTACTGGCTCTGGAAAACTTCAGAATGAGAATGCCGAGGGCGATGCCATGAGCCGTGGTGCTGGCCTCTGGGACGATGAAGAATAATCTCGTCAGAATTCTAAGGTTTGTAGTCTGAAGCCTAACCCCGACAGCCTACAGCCTACAATAAAAAGCGTGGCCGCTGTCCTTCATGGATGGTGGCCACGGTTTTGTCTGCTCGCAAATCTTTCGGCATTTGTTTGGCTATGTCTGTGGTTTTTATTAACTTTGCACCCGAAAACAACAAATTCCCAAAAGAAGGAAACATCATGAGCTTTATTAGCAGACTATTTGGAAAGAAGAATGAAGAGGGAACGAAGATAGGCGGCATGGAGGACTTCATGACGCTGATACGTGTTTACTTCCAGGCGGTGATAGCCAGCGAGCTGCACATCACCAACCTGGCCGCGCTGCCCGACCTGCGCACGTTCAAGCTGACGCTGAAGGTGCCCACGCAGCAGGGACGGCTGGGACTGGGTGAGAAGGCGCGCTGCAAGAAGATGCTGAAGGACATGTACGAGATGGACGACCAGTTCTTCAAGGAGATTGACCAGAGCATCAGCCGCAAATGCCGCAAGCTGCAGGACGTGCAGCCCTATCTGCTGCAGTTCCAGGCCTTTGTGCAGGACCTGATGATGCTGACAGGCAACCTGATGAAGTTCAAGCTGCGCATGCCCAGCTTCTTCAAGAAGGCCATCTACGGCATGACCCAGAAGACCGTGCACGACATCTACACGAAGAACGACTACAAGGACGCCGGCGTTATCAAGACGGTGGTGGCCGTGCGCGAGTATAACAAGCGCCTGAACTTCTCAGAGAAGTGGGCCACCGACTTCGTCTACCGCGTGGTGATGCTTGCCAAGAAGGAACCGAAGAAGAGTGATGAGTGATGAGTGATAAGTGAGGAGCGAAAAGTGAAAAATGTAGACAAAACGTTAAATAAACGGAATTTTTGACGGCTTTTCACTTCTCGCTTTTCGCTTTTCGCTTCTTTTCACTACCTTTGTAGGATAAAAACGTGGTCATGAATCAGAACGAGAAAGATTTGGCAGCGTTCCAGACACGTGTCAGGCAGATGATTCTCCGCTTTCAGGAGTTGAAGCAGGAGAATCAGGACTTGTATGCCATGGTGGACGAGAACGAGCAGCAGATTGAAGAGCTGAAGGCCAAGCTGGCTCAGCAGGAGCGTGACTACGAATCGCTGAAGATGGCGCGCATGCTGGAAATCACCGACGGCGACCTCGATGGCGCCAAGGAGCGGGTGGCAGGACTCATCCGCAGTCTGAACAAATGCATCGCCATGCTCAGCGACGAGAAGTAAAGCGGAACGGTGGCCATGCCGCCGGTACTGACAACGGAAACGACGATGGCAGAAGAAAGTAAAGAGAAACTCAATATAAGGTTGCACGTCTACGACGAAGACATTGCAATGGTGCTCCACAACCGCGAGGACGAGGTGTACTATCGTGCAGCAGCCAAGCTCATCACCGAGCGCTATGGCGCTTACGCCCAGGTGTACAAAGGGCGTAAGAGCGATCATACCATTGCGCTGATGACGCTCATAGAGATAGCTTTGCGCTATGAGAAAGAGCTGGGCAAGAACGACACGACCCCGTATGATAATATTCTCCGTCAGCTGACTTCTGAAATCGAAGACGCCCTAAAATGACGAGGAGAATATTACACATTATATATTTACTTTATGATTAGTACAGTTTTAGCAATCATCATTGCCGCCGTGGCTCTCATCGTTGGAGCTGCAGGCGGATACTTCCTATTCCTCAAGGTCATCAAGGGGAAGTACAACGAGATGGTCGACTCTGCACAGAAGGAGGCCGAAGTCATCAAGGAAAAGAAACTGCTCGAGGTGAAGGAGAAATTCCTGAACAAGAAGAGTGAGCTGGAGAAGGAGGTGCAGCAGCGCAACCATGCCATCCAGCAGAGTGAGAACAAGCTGAAGCAGCGCGAGCTGAACCTGAACCAGCGTCAGGACGAGCTGGGCCGCCGCAAGAACGAGCTGGACAGCCAGCAGCAGCGCATCGAGAACGAGAAGAAGGCCCTGGCGCTGAAGCAGGAGGAACTGGGCAAGATGCAGCAGAAGGAGCGCGAGAAGCTGGAAGAGCTGAGCGGCCTGAGTGCTGAGGAGGCCCGCAACCGCCTGGTGGAGAGCCTGAAGGACGAGGCCAAGACGGCTGCTGCCAGCTATGTGAACGAAATCATGGACGAGGCCAAGCTGAACGCCAATGCCCAGGCTAAGAAGATTGTCATTCAGACCATCCAGCGCGTGGCAACGGAGACGGCTGTGGAGAACAGCGTGTCGGTGTTCCACATCGATAACGACGAGGTGAAGGGCCGCATCATCGGCCGCGAGGGTCGCAACATCCGCGCACTGGAGGCTGCCTGCGGCGTTGAAATCGTCGTCGACGACACGCCCGAGGCTATCGTCATCAGCGGTTTCGACCCTGTGCGCCGCGAGACATGCCGCCTGGCCCTGCACCAGCTGGTGGCCGACGGCCGCATCCACCCCGCCCGCATCGAGGAGGTGGTGAACAAGGTGAAGAAGCAGCTTGACAACGAGATTATTGAGACCGGTAAGCGCACGGCCATCGACCTGGGCATCCACGGTCTGCATCCCGAGCTGGTGCGCATCATCGGCAAGATGAAGTACCGCTCAAGCTACGGCCAGAACCTGCTGCAGCACGCCCGTGAGACGGCCAACCTCTGTGCCGTGATGGCTGCCGAGCTGGGGCTGAACCCGAAGAAGGCCAAGCGTGCTGGTCTGCTTCACGACATCGGTAAGGTGCCCGACGAGGAGAGCGAGATGCCGCACGCACTCTACGGTGCCAAGATTGCTGAGATGTATAAGGAGAAGCCCGACATCTGCAACGCCATTGGTGCCCACCACGACGAGATGGAGATGCAGACGCTGCTGGCACCCATCGTGCAGGTGTGCGACGCCATCAGCGGTGCCCGTCCCGGTGCCCGTCGTGAGATTGTAGAGGCCTACATCAAGCGTCTGAACGACCTTGAGGCCATTGCCATGAGCTATCCTGGCGTGACGAAGACCTACGCCATCCAGGCTGGTCGTGAGCTGCGTGTCATCGTCGGTGCCGACAAGATGACCGATGCCGAGACCGAGGCTCTGAGCGGCGAGATTGCCACGAAGATTCAGAACGAGATGACTTATCCCGGACAGGTGAAGATTACCGTCATCCGTGAGACACGCTCGGTCGCTTATGCGAAGTGATAAGTGATAAGTGATGAGTGATAAGTGATAAGTGATAAGTGAAAAAGTGGGCTGCGCATCGAAACAACGCGCAGCCCACTTTTTCACTTATCACTTATCACTTCTCGTTTCTCACTCCTTCATGTCGCCCTCGATGTAGAGGCGGCTGATTTCGACGGCTCCGTTGGTGCGGATGGTGATGCTCTTCTTGAAGTGTCCGAGCGACTTGCCCGTGCCGTTGTAGGTCACCTCGATCTCGCCACCCTTGCCCGGCTCAATCGGCTCCTTGGGGTACTTGGGAACGGTGCATCCGCACGAGGGAACGGCCTGATTGATAACGAGGGGCTCTTCGCCGACGTTGGTGAACTTGAACTTGCAGCTGACAATGGGATTCTCTTTCGAGAACTCGCCAAAGTTGTGCGTAATGGTGTCGAACTTGATTTCGGCAGGCTTCTGAGCCATCGTGGCGGTGAAGCCACAAATGAGCATCAGCGTGAATAGTATTAGTTTCTTCATGTCTGTAATGGTTTTGTTTTCTTTTACGACGCAAAAGTACAGCTAAAATTTAATATACGGCACAAAAGAGCGCCCTTTTGTGCCGTATTTTATGCTTTTTTAATATAAAATGCTACTTCAGCAGCTTGCAGTATTCCGTGGCTCCCAGCAGGAAGCAGCCCGTTCCGTAGTCCTCGAAGTCGGGGATGCGGGTGTAGCTCAGCGGCTGTCCGGCTGCGGGGTCCTTGCCCGTGCCCTGCATCCATCCGAGAAATCCGTCGGGGTGCACGGCATCGCGCACCATGGCCGTCCAGGCGCGGTCGCAGGCAGGGCGGTAGGTGTCAGCTTTCAGGAAGCCCTTCTGTATGCCCCATGCCATGCCGTAGAGGAAGAGGGCCGTGCCCGAGGTCTCCTTCATGGCGTAGTTGGTCGAGGTGAGGCTGGGGTTCCAGAAACCGTCCTCGCGCTGGCACTTCAGCAGTGCCTCGCTCATCAGCAGGAAGTCCTTCTTCAGCTGCTTGTAGGCCTTCTCCTTCGGCGACAGCTCGTTCATGCAGCGCACCAGAGCGGCATACACCCATCCGTTGCCGCGGCTCCAGTAGCAGTTCTGCCCGTCGGGCTCCTTGTAGGGCGGCACGTAGTCGGCATCGCGCCACCACAGGCCCTCCTTCACGTTGAACAGTCCGCCGGCCAGCGTGTTGCGGCTCCAGTTATACATCTTCATGGCGTGGTCGCGGTATTTTGCCTCGCCCGTTAGGCGGTACATCTGCATGTAGAGTGGCATGGCCATCTGTATGGCGTCAATCCACGTCCACCAGCCGTAGAGGCTCTGGTTCTTCGGGTTGGGCGTCACCATCTGGTGGTCCAGGTTTTCACGCACGTTCTTCAGCAGTTCGCTGTCGGGTTTTCCGGCGAAGGGCAGCAGCTCCACGTAGGTCTGACCACAGCACTGGTCGTCGGCGTCGCAGGTGTTCACACCGTTGCGCGGTGTCCACTGGTGGAAGTTGGCCCACTTCAGGGCGTAGTCCACGTAGCGCTGCTGCGGGTCGATGGCCTGCAGGGCCATCAGTCCCTCGTAGTACACGGCACGCGTCCACAGGCTGCTGGGCCTGATGCGCTTCCAGTTTGTGGGCACGGTGGGGTCTTCATAGCGCTGCATGAAATAGTCGTTGGCCCGTCGGGCAACGCCGAGCACCTCTTCGGCGGTGGTTTGCGCCATGCCGGCAAGCGCAAATGCTGCCACGCAGAGGAGCATAGTTAGTCGTTGTTTCATTTGTTTTAGTTTTTTAGATTAATTTTCGGCAAAGGTACGAACAAAAAATCATATAGCCAAGTAATTTTCGCCTTTTTTCCTTTGTTTTTTGCTCGCTTCTTCGTACCTTTGCATTGCAAAAGAAAAACCATTTTTTTTGATATGTATAGAAGTAAGACTTGTGGCGAGCTTCGGCTTGCCGATGCCGGCAGCGAGGTGAAGCTGGCCGGATGGGTACAGAGAACGCGCAAGATGGGCGGCATGACGTTTGTCGACCTGCGCGACCGTTATGGACTGACGCAGCTGGTGTTCGACGAGGGTGCCGACGCCGCCCTTTGCGAGCGTGCCAACAAGCTGGGCCGCGAATGGTGCATCCAGGCCGTGGGAACGGTGAGCGAGCGCCAGTCGAAGAACCCTAAGATGCCCACGGGCGACATCGAAATCCTGGTGAAGGAGCTGAACGTGCTCAGCGAGAGTTTGACCCCCCCCTTCACCATCGAAGACAATACCGACGGCGGCGACGACATCCGCATGAAGTACCGCTATCTCGACCTGCGCCGCCAGGCCGTCCGCAAGAACCTGGAGCTGCGCCACCGCATGACCATCCTCATCCGCAACTTCCTCGACTCGCGCCAGTTCATCGAGGTGGAGACGCCCATCCTCATCGGCTCCACGCCCGAGGGTGCCCGCGACTTCGTGGTGCCCAGCCGCATGAACCCCGGACAGTTCTACGCCCTGCCGCAGAGCCCGCAGACGCTGAAGCAGCTGCTCATGGTCTCTGGCTTCGACCGCTATTTCCAGATTGCCAAGTGCTTCCGCGACGAGGACCTGCGTGCCGACCGCCAGCCGGAGTTCACGCAGATTGACTGCGAGATGTCGTTCGTGGAGCAGGAGGACATCCTCGAGGTGTTCGAGTCGCTCGCCCGCCATCTGTTTAAGGAGGTGCGCGGCATCGAGCTGCCCCCGCTGCAGCGCATGACGTGGCACGAGGCCATGCGGCGCTTCGGCAGCGACAAGCCCGACCTGCGCTTCGGCATGGAGTTCGTCGAGCTGATGCCGCAGCTGAAGGGCACCGGCACGTTCTCCGTGTTCAACGAGGCCAACTATATCGGTGGCATCTGCGTGCCCGGCTGCGCCGACTACACCCGCAAGCAGCTCGACCAGCTCACCGACTTCGTGAAGCGTCCGCAGGTGGGCGCCAAGGGCCTGGTCTACGTGAAGTTCAACCAGGACGGCACCGTGAAGTCGAGCATCGACAAGTTCTATACGCCCGAGGTGTGGCAGCAGGTGAAGGAGGCCATGGGTGCCAAGGATGGCGACCTGGTGCTCATCCTCAGCGGCGACAATGCCAACAAGACGCGCATACAGCTCTGCACCCTGCGCTTAGAGATGGGCGACCGCCTGGGCCTGCGCGACAAGGACAAGTTCGTTTGCCTCTGGATTGTCGATTTCCCCCTCTTCGAGTGGAGCGACGAGGAGCAGCGCCTCATGGCCACGCACCATCCGTTCACGCTGCCCAATCCCGATGACATCCCCCTGCTCGACACGGCGCCCGAGAAGGTGCGCGCAGTGGCCTACGACTTCGTGTGCAACGGCGTCGAGGTGGGCGGCGGCTCGCTGCGTATCCACGACGGCAAGCTGCAGGAGAAGATGTTCGAGATTCTCGGCTTCACCCCTGAGCGCGCCATGGCCCAGTTCGGCTTCCTCATCAACGCCTTCAAGTACGGCGCTCCCCCTCACGGAGGTCTGGCCTTCGGTCTCGACCGCTTCGTCAGCCTCATGGCCGGTCTCGACAGCATCCGCGACTGCATCGCCTTCCCGAAGAACAACAGCGGCCGCGACGTGATGCTCGACGCTCCCGGCGAGCTCGACCCGAAGCAGCTGGAGGAACTGCAGCTGAAGCTCGACCTGAAAGACGAAGAATAATTGTTTTCGACCGCAGGGGCCGAAAAAGACGATGAACCGCAAAGCGGGCTTGCAAAAACAGAGAAAAACCAGTCTTTAGTTTACCAAAGACTGGTTTTTCTCTGTTTTTATTGTTTTTCTCTGTTTTTGAAAGACCGCTTTGCGGTAAGGCCATAAGCACTCTGCGCCTTCTGCGTCTCAGTGCGAGTTTTACGCCTCCTCCTCCTCGAAGAACTGGCCCTTGGGCATCGACGCATTCTCTGACACGCAGCGGTTGTAGCGTTCGCGGCTGCTGCGTTCGCGTGCAAACATGGCCTTGGTTCCCTCGATGTCCTGGTGGAATTCCAGGTGCTCTTCGATGGCGAAGGAATGGGCCATCTTCTCCACGTCGAGGTTGTCGGTGCCGATGAGGGTGAACGTCCAGTTCTGCTTCTTCAGCTTCTCAATCATCGTGCGAATCATCTTCAGCGTCCATTCCTGGCTGCTGTTCTCCTCGCCGTCGGTAATGACGGTCACGAGCACGTTGTCGCCCTCGCTCACCTGCGCATTCACCTTCGAGATGGCCATCCCCATCGCGTCGTAGAGGGGTGTGCCGCCACAGGGGTTGTAGGCTTCCCAGCCCAAGTCCTTCGTCTGCGAGGCCGGGGTGTTGTCGTAGTGCCACGTGGTGTTCCCCGTGTCGAAGGTGACGAGGGTGACGCGCTGCTCCTGTTCGGGGAATTTCTCCTGCATCTGGCGAACGGTCTGCAGCGTCTCGTTCATGCCCGTGAAGGCCTGCCTGCGGATGATGGACATCGAACCGCTCTCGTCGACGATAATCAGGTTGAACACTCGCTTGGTCTGAATGGCTTCTTCTTTCTTCATAATAAGTAGTTGTTAAATGGGTGAATAAACTGTTTTTTTTGTCGTCTTTTATCTCTTTGAAGAAAGTTTTCCGAAAAAATTAAGCAAGAATGCGAAAAAAGTTGTAATTTCGCCGAAAATATCTTTTAGTATGTATCATTATCCACTGCCAGAACAGGCTATCATCGACGGATTCCGCATGGGCGATGCCGCCATCATCCGCGAGTATTTCTACGGCTACTGCTCCGTGGGCTATGCCATTTTCGACCAGCGCTACCAGCTGCACCAGAAGCAGAACCTCGACTTCATGTCGCTGGCCCATCAGTATGCGCTCTACCTGATGGAACACGACTGGAAGCCGCTCGAGGACCACTCGCCGGCCGTGAGCCTGCGCACATGGCTCATCAACGGCTTCCGCTACGTGGTGCTCGACGCGCTGAAGTGGCACAAGAAGGAGTATGGCAGCATCACGTTCGAGGACTATCTGCGCTCCTTCGACCCGTCGAGCAATCTGCGCTTGCAGTTCAACCAGATGGTGGAGGACGTCTGCAACCATGCGCCGCTGAGCCGCGACGAGCGGCTGCTCATCGACATGCTGCTGTTGCAGGGCTACAAGAGCAAGGAGGTGGCCGCACGGCTGGGCATGACACCCTCGGCCATCTCGCAGAAATACAAGAAGCTGAGGGATGAAATCATCGTGCCCTATTTCAGGAAGTATTTCGACATGACCCTGGAAACGCCCGAGGTGATGGACGAGCAGTCGCTGGTGCAAGCCGAGGAGATGTCGATGCCGGCACCGTCGCTGTCTGGCGCCCTGGAAAACATGTCTGCCGAGCCTGTCTGCAGGTATATGAATTTCAAACACGAAGAGAATATGGAAAAGAAACGTACCACGCCGGCGATGATTACTTCGCTGGAGCCGAACGAGATTTTCGTCTTCGGCAGCAATCTGAAGGGAATGCATGGCGGTGGGGCGGCCTATATCGCCTACCGCAAGTTTGGGGCCATCATGGGGCAGGGCGTAGGACTGCAGGGGCAGAGCTACGGCATTCCCACGATGCAGGGCGGCGTAGAGACCATCAGGCCCTATGTCGACGAGTTCATCGCCTTCGCCCGGCAGCACCCTGAGCTCACCTTCCTCGTCACCCGCATCGGCTGCGGCATCGCTGGCTTCACCGACGAGGAAATTGCTCCGCTGTTTGCCGAAGCACACGACGCGGAGAACATTGTGCTGCCTCCGAATTGGTAGCTTACGTGCAGGCCGGCGTCGACGAGCTGCGCATGGACAAACTAAAGACGCTGCTGGAACTGAAGTTCGGCTCGCTCGTGGAGGGCATCAGCGCTCTCGGCGGCGTGCCTCAGGCCCGGCGGACCTTCATCGATTTCCAGCAGCATCTTTATGCTTGACAGGTTTGCCTCAGTAGAGGCGGAACATGCGCTCCATGGGCTGCCACTTCTCGTCGCTGCGGGCGTTGGCGTCGCAGCCTTGGAACTTGGCCATGAAGGCTTCCCACTCCGCCTGGCGGGGTAGGGTGGCAAGGCGGTCCATGGCCTCTTGCCACTGGAAGTCGGCAGGAGCGTCGACAATCATCACCAGACGGTTGCCCAGGATGTAGATTTCCATCTCGAGGATGCCCACCTGACGGATGCCGTCGCGGATTTCCTTCCAGCTGTACTCCTCAGAGTGCCACTTGCGGTACTGGGCTATCAGCTCCGGGTTGTCGCTAATCTCCAGGAACTGCACGTAGCGCTTCACTTTTCCGCCCGAGAGCGTTTGCATATATCCTTCCATTGTCTTGACTTCACGTTGTTTTTTTTGACTTCAGGCTTCACGCCCTTGCACTCTTGCGCTTGTTGGCGCGGTAGCCGTAGGCGATGATGAGGAGGAAGCAGATGAGAGGTAGCACGAACGAGAAGTTGACGGCGGGATGGCCCATCACCTCGCCCTGGTCGATGATGAGCCCCTGCAGGGGAGGCATGAGCGCTCCACCGACGATGGCCATCACGAGGAAGGCGGCACCGAGCGTGGTGTCCTGGCTGTCTACCTCTTCAAGGGCGATGCCATAGATGGTGGGGAACATGAGCGACATGAAGAAGCTGACGCCCACCAGACAATAGAGACCCGCCATGCCCACGATGCAGATGGCTCCAAGCGTGCACAGCGCGGCGCCACAGCCGAAGATGGCCAGCAGCACGCGACCGTTGACATACTTCATGAGGAAGGTGCTGATGAAGCGGCTGCACAGGAAGAGCGACATGGCCGCGATGTTGTACATCTGTGCCGTGGCCTTGTTGATGCCCAGATGGTCGGCATACTGGATGATGAACGTCCACGTCATGATCTGTGCGGCCACGTAGAACATCTGCGTGAGCACGCCCTCGCGGTAGACCACGTTCTGCCACAGGTTGCTGAGCGTCTGCCGCGTGGTGTGGGTGTGCCCCAGCGCCTTCTGCTCCTCGCTCTCCGTCTTCGGCATCTTCGTCAGCGCGATGACGATGAAGACGCAAAGCACCACCAGGCCGATGGCCACGTAGGGATTGCGGATGATGGCCAGGTCGTGCAGGCGGATGTCGGCCTTCTCAGCCTCCGAGAGCCCGTAGAACAGAATCTGCCCGGCAGCGTCGCGGCGGTCGCTGATGAGCTGTGGCAGCACGATGAGCGATGCCACGGCCATGCCGCAGAGCGACCCCATGGGGTTGAAGGCCTGCGCCAGGTTGAGGCGTCGCGTCGACGTCTCCTTGTCGCCCAGCGAGAGGATGAACGGGTTGGCCGTCGTCTCGAGGAAGGCCAGGCCGAAGGTCAGGATGTAGAGCGACAGGCAGAAGAAGGTGAACTCCTGATAGGCAGCAGCCGGAATGAACAGGAAGGCACCAATGGCATAGAGCGCCAGGCCCAGGAGGATGCCCTTCTTGTAGGAATAGCGGCGGATGAACAGGGCGGCGGGGATGGCCATGGTGGCATAGCCGCCGTAGAAAGCGAACTGAATCATCGATGCCTTGGCTGCCGACAGCTCCATGACCGTCTGGAAGGCGGCCACCATGGGGTTCGTGATGTCGTTGGCGAACCCCCAGAGCGCAAACAGCGACGTGACCAGAATGAACGTGAACAGGTATTTGCGCGGTACCAGTGGCTTCTTCTGTTCCATAATACCTTATTTATATAGTGGACCGAAATTCTGGCAGGCGCGGTAGTCGGCTCCTTCCTTGTCCATGCCGAAGGCGTTCCATGCGGCGGGGCGGAAGATGTCGGCATCGCCGATGTTGTGCATGCTGACGGGGATGCGCAGCATGGCGCAGAGGGTGATGAGGTCGGCACCCACATGGCCATAGCAGATGGCGCCGTGGTTGGCTCCCCACGAGTTCATCACCGAGTAGACGTCCTTGAAGGCGTCCTTCTTGGGGTCGAGACGAGGCACGAACCACGTGGTGGGCCACGTCGGGTCGGTGCGCTTGTCCAGAATGTCGTTCACCTGCTGCGGCAGTTCCACCGTCCATCCCTCGGCCAGCTGCAGCACGGGTCCCAGCCCGTGCACCAGGTTCAGCCTGAGCATGGTCATGGGCATGCCGCCCTTGGTGAGGAAATGGCTCGAGTAGCCTCCGCCGCGGAAATAGTCGCGGTCGGCGGGCATCCAGCTGGTAGCCTTCAGGCAGTCCTCCACGTCCTTGTCGGTCATCTCCCAGTGGGGCTTCATGGTGGGGTTGCCCTCTCCGTCGGTCATGGCACCGGTGGCGTCGAGGGTGGTGGCACCGCTGTTGATGAGGTGGATGAAGCCCTGTGCAGGCAGTCCGCTGAGCACATGGCCGGTGACGCGCTCCACGGCCTGGGGGCTCCAGTAGGTGCGGATGTCGCTGAACATCACGCCGCGGTTGGTGAGCAGGTGGGCGAAGAGCATCGACATGCCGTTCAGGAAGTCGTTCTCCGTGGCCAGGATGTTGGCCTCGCGTGGCCCGTTCCAGTCGAAGGAGCTGCACATGAGCGATTCGGGGAAGTCGAAGTTGGGCTTATAGTCGGTCCACTGGCGCTGTCCCTGCACGCCGGCGGCGATGGCGTTGTGGCCGATGGCCTCCTCCTTGTAGCCCATGTCGAGCAGGCGGGGGTTGCCCTGCATCAGGTCGCGGATGATCATCATCGTCTTCACGGTGAAGGCCCAGTCCTCGTCCTTCTCCTGCCTGTTCTTGCCCTTGCCCTTGCCGTTGAAGGTGGTCATGGGCGTTCCGGGGAAGAGCGGTCGGTCCTCGTTGTAGTCGTGGCCCTCCTGCGGCTTGCAGTATTTCTCCACCCAGGTCATGGCCTTCTCAAACTCGTCCTTGTCGTAGATGCCGAAGTCGACGCGACGCAGGATTTCCACCAGCGAGACGTACTCCGTGCGCATGCCCAGATAGTGCTGCAGGAAGTCGGCATCGACGATGCTTCCGGCGATGCCCATGCAGGTGTTGCCCAGCGAGAGGTACGACCGTCCGCGCATGGTGGCCACGGCCTGTGCGGCACGTGCGAAGCGCAGAATCTTCTCGGCCACGTCGGCGGGTATGCTGTTGTCGGCCAGGTCCTGCACGTCGTGGCCGTAGATGCCGTAGGCGGGCAGCCCCTTCTGTGCGTGGGCGGCCAGCACGGCAGCCAGATAGACGGCTCCGGGCCGCTCGGTGCCGTTGAAGCCCCAGACGGCCTTCGGGTAGTGCGGGTTCATGTCCATCGTCTCCGAGCCGTAGCACCAGCAGCTGGTGACGGTGATGGTCGAGCCGACGCCCTCGCGCTCGAACTGCTCGGCGCAGGCGGCGCTCTCGCCCACGCGGCCGATGGTGCCGTTGGCGACGACGCACTCCACGGGGCTTCCGTCGCCGTTGCGCAAGTTCTTTTCAATCAGTTCTTTCACGGCCTGTGCCAGCGCCATGGTCTTCTCTTCAAGACATTCGCGCACGCCGCCCTGACGTCCGTCGATGGTTGGCCGGATGCCAATCTTTGGATAGCTGTTCTTCATTCCTTGTAGTTAATGGGTAAATGGTTAGTGATGTTTTCGTTATTGATTGTGCAAAGTTACGAATAATCTTCCGACTGGCAAAGCGATTAGCGAAGATTAACGGTTGCACGGGCACCTGCATGTGTGTTTACGCGCACATTGATTTGGGTCAAGAATAGTTTACAAAATGAAAGAAACTGTTAGTAATCAGTTACTTGAAAGGCTAAAAAGCAGTACTTTTGCCGACGAATTGAAAGTTCAACTTCAATAGTATTAATATTTTAAGCATTATGGCAGAAAAGAAAACAACCAAGAAGGCTGCTGAGACGAAAGAGGTGGCCGAGAAGAAAACAACAAGGAAGGCAGCAGCCGTGAAGGCAGTGGTGGCCGTCAACGCCGAGAACATTGGCTTCAAGGCCGGCGATGTTTATCAGGCCCTCGCAGCAGCTGAGAAGGCCCTCTCTGTGAAGGAGATTGCAAAGGCTGCTAAGATTTCTGATGAGGAGACGCTGCTCGGTCTGGGTTGGCTCTTCAAGGAAGGCAAGCTGCAGAGCACTGAGGACAACAAGATTGCACTCGCATAAGCATTATTCTTTTTTCGAATTTTGTACGAGCAGCAAATTCTTAGAATACTTTTGGATGTAGGCGTGCGTGGCATCAGCACGAAGAAGCTGGCCAAGCACGTCTACAACCATTATTGTACGCTGTTCTACCAGCCCGACTTCCGCGATGTCTACCGCTACACGCAGCGCTACGTGCAGAGCCATTCGCGCTCGCCGCAGTCTATCCTGGAGCGAGCCGAGAAGTGGGGTCACTATCGGCTGAACACGAAGAATTCGGCCGATGCCCGCCAGCTGATGTTGGCCTTCTCGGCCGACAACGAGAGCACTGCCTCCGAGGAGGAACAGGAGCGACCCGCCGCTGACCAGTCGCTCAGTCTCTTCGACGCGATGCCCTGAGTTTTTTTGCATGTTGTGCAGGTGGGTTTTGCCCCTGTTTGCATGGTCGCCCTTTTGGGGCTTTTTTTTTAGGCAATTTATTGCCTTGCTTTTTTTTGAAAGATATTGACAAAATGGCCGTTTTTGGCCTCCATATTTCAAAAATTCTCCACGAAAAAACTTTTGGACGAAAAAACGCGAGTTTTGAGAGAGTTCGGTAAACGGCTGATTCGTTGAGAAAAAAAAGTCAACGCCTTTTGAAAATTTGGCGTTGACTTTTGAAAATTTGGCGTGCTTACAAAAACGCGAAAAGGGGCAAAATTTGAGCGAAAAACGTGCACAAAAGTAGGGCGTATGTGCAATTTTTCGCCTTTTGCGCCCCGCTTTTTCATCGGGCGAGGGTTGGAAGAGGGGCCAAAACGGCCATTTTTCACTCTAAAATGCTTCGCCGCCGTGAATAAATTTTTCTGTGAAAGAATTTGACAAAAAATCCTTTTTTAAGGTGAAAAGCGACTATCGAAAATGTACCACAGAAGAAAAGGCAATGAGTAAAAAAAAGTCAAAAAACAGCTGATTTTTAGTTTTTTCTTTGGATGTTAGAAAAAAATTAGGGAAATTTGCATACCAAACGTATTACTAACAGAGAACATAACCAAATTGACTATGAACGCAAGATATTTATTAGGTTTCGATGTCGGCAGTTCGTCTGTGAAGGCATCGCTGGTGAATGCCGACAGTGGCAAATGTGTAGCATCGGCTTTCTTCCCCGAGAAGGAGGCCCCCATCAAGGCCGTGAAGGCCGGATGGGCCGAGCAGGAACCCGACTCCTGGTGGCAGTATGGCAAGCAGGCCCTGCAGAAAATCATGGCCGAGGGCCAGGTGAAGGGCGACGAGATTGTGGCCATCGGCATCAGCTATCAGATGCACGGCCTCGTCTGCGTCGACAAGGACCTCAAGCCGCTGCGCCCCGCCATCATCTGGTGCGACTCGCGTGCAGTGCCCTACGGTGAGCGTGCCTTCAACGAGCTGGGAGCCGACCAGTGCCTGAGCCATCTGCTCAACTCGCCGGGCAACTTCACCGCCGCCAAGCTGGCATGGGTGAAGGAGAACGAGCCCGAGCTATATAATAAAATATATAAGGTGATGCTGCCCGGCGACTATATCGCCATGCGCCTCAGCGGCGTGGCCAACACCACGGTGAGCGGACTCAGCGAGGGCATGTTCTGGGACTTCAAGGAGAACCGCGTGGCCCAATTCCTGCTCGACTACTACGGCATCCCCGCCTCGTTCATCCCCGACATCGTGCCCACGTTCTCCGAGCAGAGCACCGTCAGCCAGGCTGCCGCCGAGGAGCTGGGGCTGAAGGCCGGCACGCCCATCACCTATCGTGGTGGCGACCAGCCCAACAACGCCCTGTCGCTCAACGTGTTCGAGCCGGGCGAGATTGCCGCCACGGCAGGCACCAGCGGCGTGGTCTACGGCGTGCTGGGCGATGTGAACTACGACCCGAAGAGCCGTGTGAACACCTTCGCACATGTGAACCACCAGGCCGATAAGACCCGTCTCGGCGTGCTGCTCTGCATCAATGGCACGGGCATCCTGAACGCCTGGATGCACCGCAACGTGACCTTCGACATGGGCTATGCCGAGATGAACGACCTGGCTGCGCAGGCCCCCATCGGCAGCGACGGCGTGTGCATCATGCCCTTCGGCAACGGTGCCGAGCGCGTGCTGCAGAACAAGGAGCTGGGCTGCTCCATCCACGGGCTGAACTTCAACAAGCACGCCCGTCAGCATCTGGTGCGTGCCGCCCAGGAGGGCATCGTCTTCAGCTTCTGCTACGGCATGGAAATCATGCAGCAGATGGGCATGGACATCAAGAAGATTCATGCCGGACGCGCCAACATGTTCCTCTCGCCGCTGTTCCGCAACACGCTGGCTGGCGTTAGCGGTGCCACCATCGAGCTCTACGAGACCGACGGCTCGGTGGGCGCTGCCAAGGGTGCTGGCATCGGTGCCGGCATCTATGCCGACCACAACGAGGCCTTCGCCACGCTGGAGAAGCTGCAGGTCATCGAGCCCGACCTGGCCGCACGCGAGCAGTATGCCGAGGCCTACGCCCACTGGAAGGCTGTGCTTGAAAAGAATTTAATTAACTAAATAACAATCCATTAAAACAACTAACAAAAACGTTATGGCAAAAGAGTATTTTCCGTTTACCGGTAAGATTCCTTTCGAGGGAAAGGACAGTAAGAATGTGATGGCTTTCCACTACTACGAGCCCGAGAAGGTCGTGATGGGAAAGAAGATGAAGGACTGGCTGAAGTTCGCCATGGCATGGTGGCACACACTGGGTGGCGCCAGCGCCGACCAGTTTGGTGGACAGACCCGCAGCTATGAGTGGGACAAGGCTGCCGACGCCGTGCAGCGCGCCAAGGACAAGATGGACGCCGGCTTCGAAATCATGGACAAGCTGGGCATCGAGTACTTCTGCTTCCACGATGTAGACCTCGTTGAAGAGGGCGACACCGTAGAGGAGTACGAGGCTCGCATGAAGGCTATCACCGACTACGCTCAGGAGAAGATGAAGCAGTTCCCCAACATCAAGTTGCTCTGGGGCACGGCTAACGTGTTCGGCAACAAGCGCTATGCCAACGGCGCCTCGACGAACCCCGACTTCGACGTAGTGGCACGCGCCATCGTGCAGATTAAGAACGCCATCGACGCCACTATCAAGCTCGGCGGCACCAACTATGTGTTCTGGGGCGGACGCGAGGGCTACATGAGCCTGCTGAACACCGACCAGAAGCGCGAGAAGGAGCACATGGCCACCATGCTCGGCATGGCTCGCGACTATGCACGCGCCAAGGGATTCAAGGGCACGTTCCTCATTGAGCCGAAGCCCATGGAGCCCTCAAAGCACCAGTACGACGTGGACACCGAGACCGTCATCGGCTTCCTTCGCGCTCACGGCCTGGACAAGGACTTCAAGGTGAACATCGAGGTGAACCACGCCACGCTGGCCGGCCACACCTTCGAGCACGAGCTGGCTTGCGCCGTCGACGCTGGCATGCTAGGCTCTATCGACGCTAACCGTGGCGATGCTCAGAACGGCTGGGACACCGACCAGTTCCCCATCGACAACTACGAGCTGACGCAGGCTATGCTCGAGATCATCCGCAATGGTGGTCTGGGCAATGGCGGCACTAACTTCGACGCCAAGATCCGTCGTAACTCTACCGACCTCGAGGACCTGTTCATCGCCCACATCAGCGGTATGGACGCCATGGCACGCGCTCTGATGAACGCTGCCGCCATCCTGGAGGAGAGCGAGCTGCCGAAGATGAAGAAGGAGCGCTACGCCAGCTTCGACGCCGGTCTGGGTAAGGACTTCGAGGACGGCAAACTCTCGCTGGAGCAGGTCTACGAGTACGGCAAGAAGGTTGGCGAGCCCAAGCAGACCAGCGGCAAGCAGGAGAAGTATGAGACCATCGTGGCTCTCTATGCTAAATAAATCCTGCTGAACGACTGACAAAAACCAAGAATGCCCGCGGCTCATCCGGCCTGCGGGCATTCTTTTCTGAAAGCTTAACAAAAGACATCGTATGACGCTGATAGAATTTTTCAAGCGCGACCGCTTCGCCGCCCTGGCGGGTGCCGAGCTGCTGGAGGTGAGGCAGGGCTATGCAAGGGCCCGCATGCTGGTGACGAAGGAACATCTCAACGGTGGGGGTGTCTGCCAGGGTGGGGCGCTGTTCACGCTGGCCGACCTGGCCTTTGCTGCTGCCGTGAACAGCCATTGCGAGCTGACCTTCTCCACCTCGTCGAACATCACCTTCCTGGCCAATGTCAGCCAGGGCTACGTCTATGCCGAGGCCCACGAGACAGTGGACCACCATCGCATGCCCTTCGGCGAGGTGCGCGTCACCGACGAGGAGGGGCGCCTGCTGGCCGTCTTCACGTCGAGCGCCTACCGCAAAAAAGGGACGGTCATCGATGCTGACCGCCCCTAAGATAGCAGGAGTTTTCGGGAAGTTCATACCAGCTTCGACAAGTCGGGCTCGGCTATGAACTTCAGTTTGTTCAGGATGATGGTCTCGCGGGCCTTCTCGCGGTTGTTCGTGCGGAACACCATGATGCCCTTCCCGCGCAGCAGGAAGGTGTACATGTAGGCGATGCTGATGCCGGCGTCGCTGAACATCTTCACGGCATCGGCAGCACGGCCTGGCTCGTCGTCGAGCTCCAGTGCCAGCACGTCGCTCAGCGCCACGGCCACGCCGGCCTTCTTCAGCTCCTCGTAGGCACGCAGGGGCTCTGAGCAGATGAGACGGTAGATGCCATACTCGGCCGTGTCGGCAATGGTGGAGGCGACAATCTGGATGTGCTGCTCCTTCAACACTTCGAGCACCTTGATGAGGGTGCCGCTTCGGTTCTCAATGAAAATAGAAAGTTGATGAATGGTCATAGTTTTTTCGGTTTATGCGTTTTTTTTCGTTATTCCGTTATTTCGTTATTCCGTTATTTCGTTATTCCGTCATTTCGCCATTCCGTTATTCCTTCATGATAATGGCTCAAGGGCTTATTGATAGACTTTTCGCTTGTCGACGACGCGGACGGCCTTGCCCTCGCTGACGGGCAGTGTGCCGCGGGGAACCAGTTTCACATGCGGCGTCAGCAGAATCTCGTCCTTCAGGGCGCGGGTGATGTCCTTGCTGAGCTGCTGCAGGCGGCCATAGTCGTCGGTGAACATCTCGGCCAGTTCCACCTCCACGGTCATATTGTCGTTGTCGGCGTCGGTGGTCAGCGTGATGAGGTAGTTGTTGCCCAGCTCCTTGAACTGCATCAGAATCTTCTCAATCTGGATGGGGAAGATGTTCACGCCGCGCAGCACCATCATGTCGTCGCTGCGGCCACGCATGCGGTCGAGGCGGATGTGGTTGCGACCGCAGGGGCAGGAACGGCCCAGGACGCGGGTCAGGTCGCGGGTGCGGTAGCGCAGCAGCGGCATCGCCTCGCGGCAGAGCGTGGTGAGCACCAGCTCGCCAATCTCGCCGTCGGGCACGGGCTCCAGCGTGTCGGGGTCAACAATCTCCACGATGTAGTAGTCCTCCCAGAAGTGCAGGCCGTTTTGCTCGGGGCATTCGAAGCCGACGCCAGGGCCGCACATCTCGCTCATGCCGAACGAGTTGTAGGCCTTCACGCCCATCATCTGCTCGATGCGCTGGCGCTGCTCCTCAGAGTGCGGCTCGGCACCGATGGCCAGCACTTTCAGCTTGGTGTCGCGGCGAGGGTCGACGCCCTCGTGCTGCATCACCTCGTAGAGACGGGTCACATAGCTGGGCACAGCGTGAATGGCCGTGGTGCCGAAGTCCTTGATGAACTTAATCTGGCGAAGCGAGTTGCCGGCGGCGGCGGGCACGGTGAGCATGCCCAGCTTCTCGGCGCCGTACTGGAAGCCCAGACCACCGGTGAACATGCCGTAGCCAGAGGAATTCTGGAAAACGTCATCGGGTCTGAGCCCCACCATCCACAGGTTGCGGGCCACCTGATTGGCCCATTCGTCGAGGTCCTTCTGCGTGTGCAGGATGACGGTGGGGTTGCCCGTGGTGCCGCTCGAAGAGTGCAGGCGCACGCAGTCCTTCAGCGGCACGCAGGCCATGCCGAAGGGATAGGTGTCGCGCAGGTCCTGCTTCGTGGTGAACGGCAGCTTGCGCACGTCGGCCAGCGTCTGTATGTCGTCGGCGGTGATGCCTGCCTCGCGGAACTTCTTCTGGTAGAACTCGTTCGTCAGGCAGTGAGCTATGGTCTGTTTGAGACGCTCCAGCTGATAAGCCTCAATCTGCTCGCGCGTTATGGTCTCGCGTTCGGGGTTGAAATAGGGAGAGTAGTGTTCGTTCATTTGTTTGTTTTTGTTTGTTGCTATTTGCGCTACAAAGATAGCTATATTTTTGCAAACTAACAAGAAAAACGCCGAAACAATGACAAATTGTAGCCGTTTTTCTTCTTTTATGTGGAAAAATGTTGGCGCTCCCAATTATTTTCCTTATCTTTGCTGCTCGAATACAAAGCTTCTAATAACTGAACTTATGAAACGACTATTGACGATGCTGCTGTTGGCGGCAATTGCTGACTGGAGTCAGAACGCTTCATCCGCCACGAAAGATACTGCTGACGAACCCATGGCACAGGTGGTGGAGCGCGGACTGCAGCGCGCCACGGCGCAAGCACTCCTGCTGGCCGACGCGCTGAAGGACCAGCCCGATGTGCTGCCGCGCACCTTTGAGCACGGGCAACTGCAGACCATCCGCTACGACCACTGGGTGTCGGGCTTCTTCCCCGGCGTGCTGTGGATGCTCTATGAAGACCGTGGCGATGCCCGGTTGCGCCAGCTGGCCGAGCTGTTCACCGACCGCGTGGAGCCTGCCAAGCGCATGACCAACACCCACGACCTGGGCTTCATGCTCTATTGCAGCTTCGGCCAGGGCTACCGGCTGACGGGCAACCAGCACTATCTCGACGTCATCAGCGAAGGTACGCAGAGCCTGCTCACCCGCTATAACGACAAGCTCGGCGTCATCAGGTCGTGGGACTTCAACGACAAGTGGCAGTATCCCGTCATCATCGACAATATGATGAACCTCGAGATGCTCTGCTTCATGACCCGCGAGACGGGCGAGCAGCGCTTCGAGCGCGTGGCCCGTCGCCATGCCGACACGACCATGAAGAACCATTTCCGCGAGGATTTCTCCACCTACCACGTCGTCAGCTACGACACCATCACCGGCCAGCCCCACGCCAAGAACACCCATCAGGGCTATAGCGACGGCAGTGCCTGGGCACGCGGTCAGGCCTGGGGGCTCTATGGCTACACGATGATGTACCGCGAGACGCATCACCCCGCCTATCTGCATCAGGCACAGCAGATTGCCAAGTTCCTGATGAACCATCCGCGTCTGCCGGCCGACAAGGTGCCCTTCTGGGACTTCGATGCCACGGAAATCGTGAATGGTGACCTTGCCAACAGCCCCTGCAAGCGGGATGCCTCGGCAGCCGCCATCATGGCTTCGGCGCTGATTGAGCTGAGCCAGCTGGACCAGTCGGCGATGGCTCCGCAGTGGCTGGCATTGGCCGAGCAGCAGATGCGCTCGCTGTCGTCGCCCGCCTATCTGGCTGAGGAGGGCGAGCAGGGCGGCTTCATCCTGAAGCACGGTGTGGGCCACATGCCTGCCAAGTCCGAGGTCGACGTGCCGCTCACCTACGGCGACTATTACTATGTGGAGGCGCTGATACGAATGAAGCAGCTGCTCCACTAAGATGGATGCAGCTGCCTCGTTCTGAAAGCGATTCCTTCCAAGAGGAGCAATCGCTATTCCTTCACTCTTGTCATGTAGGCAGTCTCGATGGTTTCCTTGCCGTTCTCGTCGATGACTGTCGTTGCCAGTTCTATCATCAGCATCTCTCTGAGCATTCCTCTTGCCGAGTCCGTCTTCTTGAACTTCGGCATTTTTAATTTCATGTTCATCAGCGTTCAGAGTCTCCCTCGGGGCGAGGGGGAAAATGGTTATTGTTGTCAGAGCTTGCGCTTGTCGATGACGTGGGCGCTCTTGCCTTGCGAGCGCTCTATGGTGCCGGGGGCCTTCAGCTGCACCTTGGCGGCTATGGAGAGCACGCTCTTCAGCTTGCTGGAGAGCTTCTTCTCTAAGGCCTCTACGGCGGCAGGCGTGTCGAAGGTCGAGGTGAACACCTCCTGTCGCAGCTCGGCCTGCACGGTCAGCGTGTCGAGGTTGTTCACGCGGTCCACGACGAGCATGTAGCGCGGTGCGAACTCCTGCATCGACAGCACGACGCTCTCCACCTGCGAGGGGAACACGTTGATGCCTCGGATGATGAGCATGTCATCAGAGCGGCCCTCGATGCGTCCCATGCGGATGGCCGTGCGGCCGCAGTCGCACTGGCCGTCCATCAGCGAGCAGAGGTCGCGGGTGCGGTAGCGGATGACGGGCATGCCCTCCTTCGTCAGCGTGGTGAACACCAGCTCGCCCGTCTGGCCGTAGGGCAGGGGCTCCAGCGTGACGGGATTGATGATTTCGGGGTAGAAATGGTCCTCGCAGATGTGCGAGCCGTGCTGCATCTGGCACTCGTAGCTGACGCTCGGCCCCATCACCTCGGAGAGTCCGTAGAGGTTGTAGCCCTTCAGGCCCAGCCGCTCCTGAATCTCCTGTCGCATCTGCTCCGTCCAGGGCTCGGCGCCGAAGGCACCCACGCGCAGCTTGATCTGGTCGCGGGTGATGCCCATCTTGTCCATCGTCTCGGCCAGGTAGAGAGCGTAGCTGGGTGTGCAGGCGATGCCCGTCACGCCGAGGTCGCGGATGAGCTTCAGGTGCTTCTCGGTGTTGCCCGTCGATGCCGGCACCACGCTGGCGCCGATGTGCTCCACGCCGTAGTGGGCTCCCAGTCCGCCGGTGAACAGCCCGTAGCCGTAGCTCACGGAGAACGTGTCGTCGCGGGTGATGCCGTAGGCCGTCAGACAGCGGGCCATGCACTCGCTCCACACGCCGATGTCCTTGCGGGTGTAGCCCACGATGGTGGGGTTGCCCGTGGTGCCGCTGCTGGCGTGGATGCGGATGATTTCGCTCTGCGGGGCAGCCTGCAGGCCGAAGGGGTAGTTGTCGCGCAGGTCCTTCTTCGTGGTGAAGGGCAGCTTGCGGATATCCTCGATGGTCTGTATGTCGTCGGGGCGGATGTCCAGCTCTTGCAGCTTATGGCGATAGAAGGGCACGTTGTGGTAGACGTACTCCACGATTTTGTGCAGGCGTTTGCCTTGGAGCGCGCTCATCTCGTCGCGGCTCATACATTCTTTGTTCGGGTTCCAGATCATAGTTCTTTTGTGCTTAGTTGTTTGAGTGGGCGTTTATTTGTTATCTTTTGTTCCGCATATTTTGCTGCAAAGGTAATCAAAAAAGTTGATATGCCGTGCAGTTTGTCGCTTTTTTTGCTGAAAAGAAAACAAATTGTTGCCTCATCGATGCCGCGGGGCATCAATGTGTGTAGGAAAAGCGGATGAGGAAGGTGGTGTGGAAGCCCGGCTTCGGGTGCTCCGTCAGCTCCAGGTTGCCGCCCTGTCGCGTCATCATGCGGCGGCTGAGCGAGAGGCCGATGCCCGAGCCTGTGCGCTTCGTGGTGAAGAAGGGCACGAAGACCGACGTGCGTGCCTCTATGGGGATGGGTGCCCCGTCGTTGCTCACGTAGAGCCTGATGTCACCACCGTCGCTGTCGGCGTCGATGGCCACCTGCCGAGCCTTTGCCTCGATGGCGTTCTTCACCAGGTTGATGAGCACCTGGCGCAGCATCGTCGGGTCGGTGTTCACCACGAGGTCGTCGGCCACGCGGCATTGCCAGCCGAGGGTGGGGTAGAGCTGGCGCAGGTCGGCCACCACGCTGCTGATGCTTACGGGTTCGGGGGCGATGTCCTGCAGTTGGGTGAAGCGTCGGTAGCTGTCAACGAAGGTGTTCAGGTGCTGCGAGGTGGCGCTGATGGCGCGAATGCCCTCCTCGAGCGCCGTGCCTTTCACGTCGGGGCGGTTGAGCATGGCCTGGCTGATGCTGCTGATGGGAGCCGTGGCGTTCATGATTTCGTGGGTGAGCACGCGTGTCAGCCGCTCCCACGACTCCACCTCGCTCTGGTTCACCTGCTGGCGGATGGTGTTGCCCAGCTGGTTCAGCGCCTCCTGCATGGCCCGTTCGCCGGGCAGCAACCCGTGGGTGGGCAGACGGAAGGTGAAGTCGCGGTTGCGCACGGCCTCCTGCATCAGCCAGGCACGTCGCTTCAGCCGCCGCTGATGGCGCACCATCAGCAGCACAGCCACAATCAGCAGCAAGCCTGTTAATATGTAAACCTCGAGCCTCATTCTTATAGGGGAGTTATAGGGGAGTTATAGGGGAGTTATGGGGGAGTTAAGGGGGAGTTAGGGGGAGTTAAAGGACGATACCTTTTTCCCTTGGCTTGAAGTGGAGTGTCGGGGCAGAACTATCGTCCTCTAACTCCCTTTAACTCCCCTCTAACTCCCCTTCCACTCCCCCATAACTCCCTTCCAGTCCTTCAACTAAGCCTTTTCATCTTGTTATAGAGCGTCTGCCGGGTGATGCCCAGCATGTCGGCCGCCTTCGAGAGGTTGCCGTGGCAGCGGTCGATGGCCCTTCGGATGTGGTCGCTCTCCACCTCGTCGAGGGTGACGATTTCCGTCTGCAGCTCCAGCACGTCCTTCAGCTTGCGCACCAGCTCGTCGTTGTCCCACGGCTTCACGATGAAGTCGGCGGCGCCGCTCTTCAGTCCGCGCACGGCCAGTTGCACGTCGGCGTAGGCCGTGAGCAGCACCACAGGCACCTCGGCATGGTGCTTGCGGATGGTGCGCAGCCACATCAGTCCCTCCTGGCCGCTGTTCACGCCCAGGGTGAAGTTCATGTCGAGCAGCACCAGGTCCACCGCCTCCTGTGCCATCGTTTTCAGTATCTCCTCGGGTCGTTCCAGCGTGATGATGCGCTCGAAGGTGCCTTCCAGGCAGTAGCGCAGTGCCGTCAGGATGGCGGCGTTGTCGTCGACCACGAGCAGGGTTCCATAGTTGTTCATCTGCTTTGCAATTTTGGGGCAAAGTTACGCATTTTCCGCGAAACGACCGTTGACTGCACTGTCAAAAAATTAGACATTCTGCGGTCTGGCCTTCCTGGCCATCTCGAAGAGCTCTAATGGCAGGTGGCAGTAGCCCGTGGGATTCTTGTCGAGGTAGTCCTGATGGTATTCCTCAGCGGTGTAGAACGCCTTCAGCGGCAGCTTCTCCACGGCCAGCGGCTGGTCGTAGAGCGCCTGCTGCTCGGCGAAGACGGCCTCGATGACGGGCAGGTCGGCGGGGTCGGTGTAGTAGATGCCGGTGCGGTAGCGGGTGCCCACGTCGTGCCCCTGCTGGTTCAGGCTCAGTGGGTCGATGGCCTTGAAGAACATGCGCAGCAGGAATGCCAGCGGCACGCGCTGCGGGTCGTAGCTCACGCGCACGGTCTCGGCGTGGCCCGTCGTGTCGGTGTACACCTCTTTATAAGTAGGGTGCTCGGTGTGGCCGTTGGCGAAGCCCACCTCCGTGGCGGTCACGCCCTCCAGCTGCTTGAAGAAGTGTTCCGTGCCCCAGAAGCAGCCCCCGGCCAGATAGATGTCTTTTGTTGTCATGGCTGTGATGGTTTGTCGTGCAAAGATAGCTACTTTCTGCCACAAAAGGTGCCTGCAGATTGTATATTTAGGATTAATTAAAAAAAGTGTGTGTCTGTATGTCAATAATATCTCTAAACTTTTGTTAAATTAGTTCCGAAAATGAACACTCGACCCCCTCTAAATTTTGAAAATTCTGCGCGAGAAAATTTTTGGCTGAAAATAAGCGAATTTTGAGAGGTTTTGCTAAGTAGTTGGAATATAGACATTTATGCTTGTTTTTGCGAAAAAAGGCGTTTGATGGCTGAAAAAAGTCAACGCCTTTTGAAAAATTGGCGTTGACTTTTGAAAATTTGGCGTGCTTACAGAAGAGGAAGTCGAGGCAAAAAAATGGCAAAAAATCGCCCAAAAATTGCGCAGAATGGGGTTGGGTATGCAGAAATTAACTTTTTTTAATCCTCGTCAGCGAGTCAAAATTGCTTCTTGAGGGCAAAAAATGGCCGTTTTTTGAGCTAAAATCTCTCTTCAGGACGAACTTTTTTTAGTGGAAATTTTGAACACTATTTTCATGGTTGCGCCGTAAGCGCCGAGTGTCAAATTTTTAGACAATATGCACCCCGTGGCGCCTGCGGGCTTGGCCGTTTCGGGGGAAATGCCTACCTTTGCAAAAAAAATAAGGAGAAACAGAAGATATGGACCGACCGATAGCGAAGAAAAAAGGCTTCCAGCTGAAGAAGCACGGGCCGTGGGTGGCCGGCGGAGCACTGCTGGCGCTGCTGCTGGGGTGGGCGCTCTTTGGCGACCACTCGGCGAAGTTGCGGGTCAGCGCTGCCGACCTGACCATCGGCGACGTGCAACGCTCTGAGTTCAAGGACTACGTGCGCACCAACGGTCAGGTGTTGCCCATACAGGTGGTGCAGATAGCCCCCGAGGAGGGCGGCATCGTCGTGGAGCGCGTGGCCGAGGAGGGCACGATGGTGCGCCGCGGCGACGTCATTGTGCGCCTGAGCGACTCCAGCCTCGACCTGCAGATATTGAACGCCGAGGCTGAACTGGCCGAGAAGCAGAACCTGCTGCGCAACACCCAGGTGGCCATGCAGCAGGACCGCCTGAACAACCAGACGGAGCTGGCCCAGCTGGAGATGGACACCCAGCGGCGCCAGCGGGCCTACGACCAGAGCAGCCAGCTCTTCGACCAGGGCCTCGTCAGCCGCGAGGACTACCTGCAGTCGCAGGAGGACTATCAGCTGTCGGCCCGCAAGCTGAGGCTCGTGGCCAGTAGGCTGAAGCAGGACAGCATCTACCGCACGGTGCAGATGGACCAGATGGAGGACAACCTGCAGGCCATGCGCCAGAACGTGGTGATGGTGCGGCAGCGCAAGGACAAGCTCGAGGTGCGCTCGGCCATCGACGGCGAGCTGGGCCTGCTCGACGTGGAGCTGGGGCAGAGTATACAGCCGGGGCAGCGCATCGGCCAGATTAACGACCTGAGCGACTACAAGGTGCAGGCCGAGATTGACGAGCACTACATCGACCGCGTGCGCCAGGGCCTCGCCGCCACCTTTGAGCGCCAGGGGCAGACGTTCAGCCTGCAGGTGCGAAAGGTCTACCCCGAGGTGCGCCAGGGCAAGTTCCGCACCGACTTCACCTTCGTGGGCGAGCGACCCGAGAACATCCGCACTGGCCAGACCTACTACATCGACCTGGAGCTGGGACAGCCCGAGCAGGCGGTCATCATCCCCCGTGGCACTTTCTTCCAGACCACCGGCGGCCAGTGGATTTTCGTCCTCTCGCCCGACGGCAGCAAGGCCTATCGCCGCAGCATCCGCATCGGACGCCAGAACCCGCAGCACTACGAGGTGCTTGAGGGCCTGGAGCCCGGCGAGCGCGTCGTCACCAGCGGCTACGAGGCCTTCAAGGATAACGAGGTGCTGGTGATTGGTTAGGGGGGCATAGGGAGTTTCTTTACCTATGGGAAGATTATATCGCAATAATTTGGCAGTTTCGATTGAAAAGTGTAAATTTGCAGCGCAAAAACTCATTGAAAAGTGTAGATTTTGCGGGTCGAAATCAATTGAAAAGTGTAAATTCCAATAGCCGACCAGTCAGCTTACTTCTTTTAAGGAGTTCAAGTTCGCGCATTCGCTCAGGTTTCTGTTCCCCAGAATTTACTTGAGAATCCCCGTGTCGGTGTCCTCGTGGTTCATCTGTCGCTGGATGTCGCGGTAGCGTCGGCCACGGTCCAGGCGGTAGGTGAGGTTCAGCGTCAGCATGTTGCCATAGTCGCGCTGACGTCTGACGATGTCTTTGTGCAGGTAGCGGCTCTCAATCTCCGTTTTGTACGACCGTGGGTGCTGGGCAAAGGGATGCTGGGCATAGAGCGACAGCGAGAGCCGCGGGTGCGGCTGGTAGGTGGCGGTGAAATACCACGCCGGCGCCTGGTGACCGCGGTGCTCGCCCTCCATGAAGTTCCAGCCGTTGTCGGCATAGGCCCCCAGCGTCCAGCGACCCAGGTAGGCCTGCACGGAGAGGCCCCCGTTGAAGGCGGTGTAGGTGTGCGTGTAGTCGGGGCCGTAGTTGAGGAAGCGCCACAGCCCGCCATAGATGGTGACGGTGAGATGCTCGGCGACGGCCTCCCACTGGTTGTAGCTCTGAAAGTAGAAGTAGTTGCAGGCGTTGCCGTCGTTGCTCTGCGTCTTGTAGAAATGGCCGTCGCGGCGGATGTACTGCTCCATGTTGCAGTGGGCGTTCAGGCGGTAGTAGCCCTGCAGCTCGCTCATCAGCCTCGGCGCGGTGTAGGTCAGCCGCAGGTCGTGGCTCGTCACGCGGTTGGGCCTCAGCGTGGGGTTGCCCACAAGCGTCTCCAGCTGGTTCTGCTTGATGCTCACGTTGCTCACCAGCGCTATCTGCGAGGTGTGCTGCGAAGTCTCGAAGTCGTATCGTGCCCGTAGTCGGGGAGCCAGCGCATAGCTCAGGCTCAGCTTCGGCCGCAGCAGCCAGAACTCCTGGTCGTCGGCTCCCTGCCGGTAGTAGCGTCGGCTCAGCCCCAGTCCGCCAGAGTAGCTGAGTCCCTTCAGCTTTCCCTTCACTAGCGAGAAAAGATAGGCACTCGATGTGCGCATGCGGTTCACGGCCTCGGCATCGCCCGTGTAGCGGTTGTGGCTGTAGCGCTGGGCTATCTGCGTGCCGATGCTCAGCGTGAAGGGGTGCAGGCGGTTCTCGTAGATGGCCTCGCCCCAGAGCGAGTAGGTGCGCCCACGGGTGGCGTAGGCGTAGGGCGTGCCCTCGTTGCTCTCGGCGGTGCTGCGGCTGCTGATGCAGGTGCCCACGACGTTGGCCGTCAGCGACTGGTGGCGCT
Organism: uncultured Prevotellaceae bacterium; assembly: GCA_902775475.1. Classification (GTDB taxonomy): domain Bacteria; phylum Bacteroidota; class Bacteroidia; order Bacteroidales; family Bacteroidaceae; genus Prevotella. The sequence continues at coordinate 33,146 of CACYME010000021.1, read as the reverse complement.
GGTAGTCCTGATGGTAGTAGAGGTCGAGGGTGGGGGAGGAGGTGCGCGAGCTGGAGCGGTCGGTGTATTCCTGGGGGGCGACGTGATACGTCGCCATACTGGACATCGGGGCAAGGTCGCGGCTGGCGCTCAGCCGGGCCTGCAGCACGTAGGCGGTGTCGCTCAGGCTGTAGGTCAGCTGGGCGCGGTGGCTCAGGCTGCTGTTGCGGCCCTCGGTCTGGTGGCGGTCGAATGTGGTCTGTCTTCCGTCTTCCATCGTGTAGGTGGCCCGCTCGTCGTATTCGCTGCCGGTGAAGCGCTGGTAGTCGAGCGAGTAGCTGGCGGCCAGCTCGCTGCACCCGCGGTTCACCTTGCCGTAGACCGTCTCGTCGCCGTTCACCGCCGTCAGCGTGTTCGTCAGGTTGGTACCGACGACGTAGCCGCTGATGGGCTTGCGCACGCGTAGGTTAATAATGTAGGCCACGCCTTCGCCATAGCGCACGCCGGGGCTGTCGATGAACTCGATGCGCTCCACGCCCTGCAGGTCGAGGGCGAGCAGCTCCTCGCGCGAGGCCTCCACGTCGTTGATGCGCACCTGCACGCTGCCCGTCGACGAGAGCGCCGTCACGGTGTGCAGCGCCTCGTCCACGCGGATGTGGGGCAGCGCCAGCTTCGCCAGCAGCGAGTAGCCGTCGGTGGAGTGCGCCAGCTCTTCCTTCGAGGGATAAATCCATCGGCCGTCGGGCTGCTGCACCGTGCGGGCACCGCGCACGGTCACCTCCTGTAGTTCTACTTCCTGTGCCTCGGCTGCCACGACAGCGGCGAGGGCAACCATCAAAAAGAGTCTCTTCATATCGCTTTGCTTTGTTTACGTGGTGCAAAGGTATGAAGAGACTCTGAGACAGTCGAAAAAACTTCCTGACATTTGTCTGACAATTGGCTGACAGCGACGTTGTCAGATGCTATCTATTTGGGCGACAGGCGGTAAGCCCGGCCGCGGTCGGAGGCGATGCGGAGCGCCGAATGCTGCTCTACGATGGGCTTCAGCCGGCGGATGAGCGTGTAGAGCGTCTCGCTGGGGTCGTCTTTCTTCGGCCAGAGAGCTTCGCAAATCTCCGTCTTTGAGAGCACATGGCGGGGCGAGCGGAAGAAGAGCTCCATGAGCTGGTGTTGCATGGGTGTCAGGTGCACCTCCTCGCCCGTCGCTGCCGAGATGAAGGTGCCGTCGGCCAGGCACAGGCCGCCATACTCCTGAGAGGGCGAGGCGTTGAAGATGATAGGCTTTGCCGCTGGAAGTGCCGCCGGGACGAGGTCCTTCCTGCCCCTGCGCAAGAAGAGGCACAGCGCGGCCCATGCAGCGGTGAGCATCAGCAGCGCTGTCGCCGGACGCTGGTCAGAGAGGCTGAACACCGTGGCCTCGGAACAGTGGGCGTAGCAGCGGAAGTGGCGCTGGCGCGTGTCGACGGCCAGTGTGGCGCGTCCACGCAGCTCGGCCATCTGCAGATGACTGTTGAACACGCGGATGGTGTCGGCGGTGATGACGTCGGAGGGCTGTTCCTGCATGGTCAGCGCCAGGGCCTGCCGCAGGTCGGCGTCCACACGGGCCTTGGCGCTGCCGTAGCCGTAGAGGCTGCTGACGACGGTGCTGCCGATGAGCACCAGGAGCACAATGAGGGCATGACTTCGTTTCATGCTGCAAAGATAGGCATTTTTCTCCTAACACAGCGTTAAGATTGTCTAAAAGTTGGACGGCGAGGTGTATAATTTTTAGACAATCTGCAACAGACGGCCTTCCCGTGCTTGGCCGTTCCGCCATTTTGGCGTACCTTTGCAGCAAAACTGGATAAAGATGAAACAGATTCTGAAAGCATTCCTCGCCCTGGGTCGGCGGGGACAGCACAATGTGGTGAAGATTGTCTGTCTGGGCGTGGCGCTGGCTGCCGGCGTGGTGCTGGTAGGCAAGGTGGCCTTCGAGGGCAGCTTCGACAGCTTCTTCCCCACCAGCCAGCGCACCTATGTGGTGAGCGAAACCATCGTGCGCGAAGGCGAATACAAGGAATACCCGCAGTGTGCGGGGGCCATCGCGCCGGGGCTGAGGCGCTATTGCCCACAGGTGGAGGCCGCTACCCGCTTCACCCGCGTGTTCGACGACTTCCGCATCGTGACCGACGACAACCACCGGCTGCGTGCCAACGTAGTGCTGGTGGACAGCTGTTTCTTCGACGTGTTCCCCTTCCGGGTGCTGGCCGGGGACCCTAAGGAGGTGCTGTCGCGCACCGACTACTGCATGATTCCGCGGTCGATGATGGAGAAGCTGTCCTCGGCCTCGGGGAAGCGTGCCCTGGCCGAGGTGATAGGCATGAAAATCTACCTCAACGACACCGAGAGCCTGCCCCTTACCGTGGGCGGCGTCTTCGAGGACATCCCCCTCAACTCCATGCTCAACGACCTCGACGTGCTGCTGGCCATGCCTACCATCACGCGGTTGACGTGGGACGGGCGCGACAACTGGGTGGGCAACGACCGCTACCGCAGCTTCGTGCGACTGGCCGAGGGCACGCAGCCCGAAGCCCTGAAGCCGCTGTGGCAGAAGATGATGCGGGAGAACGTCGACGTGGAGGAGCTGAGCGAAGCCGGCGTGGAGATGGGGTTCACGTTCACACCCATTACGCAGTTCAACACCAAGGACCCGGCCCATCGGCGCATGATGTGGATTCTCAGCATCCTGGCCTTCGTGCTCATCTTCTGCGCCGTGATGAACTATCTGCTCATCGTCGTGGGCAGCATCACGGGACGGGCGAAGGAGATGGCCGTGCACAAGTGCTACGGTGCCCAGCGCCACAATATATATACTATGGTGATGGCCGAGGCCGTGGTCCATCTGCTGCTGGCCATGCTGCTGGCGGGGGCGCTGCTCTACCTCTTCCGCGACGTGGCAGAGCACCTGACGGGAGCGCCGCTGCTGTCGCTTGTGGCCGTGTCGTGGCGATGGCTGTCGCTGGTGGCCCTGCTGGTGCTGCTCGTCACGGGGCTGGTGCCCAGCTGGCTCTATGCCCGTGTGCCCGTGGCCGTGGCCTTCCGCCGCTATCGGCAGAGCCACCGCCACTGGAAGCTCGTCCTCCTCGGCGTGCAGTTTGCCTGTGCCAGCTTCCTGCTGACGCTGCTCGGCATCATCAACCGCCAGTATCAGCTCATGGTGAACGACGAGCCTGGCTACGAATACCGCGACATGGCCGTCTACCACCGTCGGGAACTTAACACCCAGCAGAAGCAGCTGCTCATCGAGGAGCTGCGCAAGCTGTCGTCGGTGAAGAGCGTCACCACCTCGACCGTGGTGCTCGCCGACTTCCAGAGCGGCGACAATATCACGCTGCCCGACGACCCCCGGGAATACATGAACGTGGCCGACCTCTACTTCACGGGCGACGGCTTCCTGAAGACGCTGGACATCCCCGTCGTGGCAGGCCGCACGTTCACCGAGGGCAGCGACAGCATCAGCGAGGTGATGGTGAGCCAGCGCTTCGAGCAACGCATGAAGCAGCTGGCAGGCTGGGACACGGCGCTGGGCCAGCAGGTGCACTGCTCGTCGTTCGGCGGCATCGCGCTCACCATCGTGGGCATCTACCCCGACATCCGCTTAGGCAGCATCGCTCAGGCCGATGAACGCCCGTCGATTATGTTCTACCGCAAGACACCCGATGTCCAGATGCCCGTCGTCTGGGTGCGCTTCCACCACCGCACGGCCGAGGCGCTGCAAGAGGCCAACCGCCGCATTCAGGAGCTGCTGCCCACGAGCGACGTGGTGCTCGAGCCCTATACCAACCTCATTACCCAGCTCTACAACGACTCGCGCTCCTTCCGCCAGATGGTGCTCATCGGCGGACTGGTGACGCTCGTCATCGCCCTCATCGCCCTCATCGGCTACATGGCGGGTGAGGTGAGCCGTCGGCAGAAGGAGATAGCCATCCGCAAGGTGAACGGTGCCCGCATCCGCGAGGTGCTCGCCCTGTTCCTGCGCGATGTGCTCCGCGTGGCCGTGCCCGCCGTGGTGGTGGGGGCGCTGGCGGCCTTCTTCGTAGCCCGCCTCTGGCTGCAGCAGTTCAGCGAGCAGACACCGCTCGTGCCGTGGCTCTTCCTCGCGGGGGCACTGGCGGTGCTGGCCGTGGTACTCGGTGTGGTGGCGCTGGGCTGCTGGCGCGTGGCTGTGGGCAATCCCGTGCGCTACCTGAAGAGCGAGTAGCAAACGAATGGAACCTCGGTTTGCGAAAATCCGACGCAGGCGTATTTCTGTCCGCCCACGTCGGATTTTTTGCGGACGGTGTCAAAGAATCATACAACGAAGTGTATAAAGATTTGACAACCCGCCTCTGCGGCAGGGAAAAAGATTGGAAGGGCAGGGGAAAGGTGCTAACTTTGCAGTGTGAAAAAGAAAAAGCGCGGGCAGCGTGCCACAAACGGTGACGCCTGCGTGTATTATAAAAAAAAGAACAATAACCATTAAACACTGCATGACAATGAAAAAGCTATTCTTTGCAACCGTGATGTGCCTGGCCACGCTGGCCACGAAGGCACAAGTGCTCACCGCTGAGACCATCAGCGACGTCTATGAACAGGCCATGAACGGCACCGAGGGCGACTTCGCCTACAATGTGGAGCGCAACGCCGACGGCCGTATCGCCACGGCCTTCGTCTACGAGCGCCGGTGGGGCCGCCGTGGCGCCGTCAGTCTGAGGCCGCGCTACCAGTACGACTATGCCTACGATGCCGACGGCCTGCTGCTCAGCCGCACCACCCACCGCTGGCATCAGGGCCAGTGGGTGTGCACCGGCAGGCTCGACTACACCACCACGACGGGAGCCTACAGCGTGGAGTACAGCCGCTGGAACCCGCGCAAGGGCAGCTTCGACGAGCCGCTCGACAAGACCACCTACACCCTGCTTCCCGACACGAGCGTGAACCACGTCTACACCTATCATCGCGCCTCAGGTTCGCAACCCTACCAGCTGGCGTGGCTCGTGGCCGTGAACAACCTGCCGCTGCTGCGCGACGAACTGCTCACGCAGCAGAGATAAGGGAACTGTCCCCTCCCTCCAGCCCCACCCTGGGAGGGGAATATAGGCCTTTCGCAGATGATTCTGCAAGCAAAAGTAACTACTCCCCTCCCTTGGGAGGGGCAAGGGGGTGGGGCTAATTCTCTCTCTCGGCAGGCGGACAGCTGTGACAGCTCTCTGCCTGCCACCATTCTGTCAAAGAATCATACAGCGAAGTGTATAATTTTTAGACAATCTGCTTCCGTCGGGGCCGCGAGCCTTGGCGGTTCTGCTTTTTCTGCTTACCTTTGTGGCGTTTTTTAGCAAAGCAGAACAATGAACATACTGAAGAACAGCTGGCACATGGCGCGCCGCTTCAAGACCGCCACGACGCTGAACCTGGCGGGCCTCACGGTGGCCTTCGCCGCCTTCTTCCTGCTGATGACGCAGGTGGACTACAACCGCTCGTACAATAGGAACATCGCCGACGGCGACCGCGTCTACCGACTGGAGACGAAGATGAACGCCGAGGCCGCGTGGGGCACCTACTGCAACCGTCGCATGCATGCCATCATCGCCCAGATGCCGCAGGTGGAGGCCGTGAGCGAGCTGGCCTGCTGGTCTGAGAGCAGGCTCATCGTGGTGGGCGACCGCCAGGTGGAGCATCAGGTCACGGGCACGAACCTGACGCCCTTCGGTGCCATCGCTGCCCGCTGCCTCGACGGACGGCTCAGCTGGGACGACTATGGCGAGAAAAGCGCACTCATCCCCGCCTCGCTGGCCCGCAAGCTCTACGGACGGGTAGATGCCGTGGGGCAGTCGTTCTGCCACAAGACCGACACGCTCACCGTGCACGGCGTCTACGAGGACTTCCCCGACAACTGCTCGATGAAGAACCACATCTATTATCCTACGTCCTTTGCCATGGAAGACCTGAGCGAGTGGAGCTACAACCTCTTCGTGAAGCTGCTCCCGGGCGTGGATGCCACGACGCTGCTGCAGGGCTTCGGCAAGCAGGTGAAGCAGCAGCTGATGCAGCAGCTGATGGGCGACGCCCTGGACCGCGGCGACATGGTGGAGGCCGACAAGGCTGAGTTCGAGCGGCAGTTCGACGCCCACTTCGGCGGCGAGGAGTTCCGCCTACGGCCCATCAGCGAGACCTACTTCTCGGGCGTGGCCGACGGCGACAAGGGCAACCCCGCCATGCTTTTCGTGCTGGAGCTGGCCTGCGTGCTCATCATCGTTATTGCCGCCATTAACTTCCTCAATTTCACGCTGGCCGAGAGCCCCATGCGCATCAAGGGCATCAACACCCGTCGCGTGCTGGGCGAGGGCGTGGGCCGTCTGCGCCTGGGCCTCGTCGGCGAGAGCGTGGTCACGGCGTTGCTGGCCTGTGGGCTGGCGCTCCTGCTCTGTGCTGCGATGACATCGCAGCATACCAGACTGCTGCAGGGCAGCCTGGCTCTGGGCGACCACTGGCAGACAGTGGCCCTGATGGTGGCGCTGGCCGTGGGCGTAGGGTTGGCGGCGGGCACCTATCCCGCCTTCTTCGCCACCTCGTTCCAGCCCGCACTGGTGCTGAAAGGCTCGTTCGGACTGACGCCCAAGGGCCGGCGGCTGCGCACCATGCTCGTGGGCCTGCAGCTGGGCATCGCCCTGCTCATGGTGAGCTACATCGGCATCCTGCTCCTGCAGAGCCGTTTCATCTATCAGAGCGACTACGGCTTCCAGAAGGACGAGGTGCTCTGCGCCGTCCTAAACGACGAGCTGATGGACAAGAAGGAGGCCGTGCGTGGCGAGCTGATGCAGCTGGGCGGCGTGAGCAACGTGAGCTACTCGCGCTTCATGCTGGGCACCAGGGACAGCTATATGGGCTGGGGTCGGGGCGACGACGAGCACACCATCACCTTCACCTGCATGCCCGTGGACTGCCATTACTTGAAGACGATGGGCATCAAGATAGTGGAAGGCCGCGACTTCAACGAGCACGACGGCGACGTCTATATCATCAACGAGGCGGCCCGCCGCCAGTGGCCGTGGGTGGAGATTGACAAGGAGCTGCTGAAGAACGACATGCCCGTGGTGGGCATCTGCGAGGACATCCGCTATGCCTCCACGCGTAAGGACCGCACGCAGGAGCCCGTGGCCTTCCTCGTCATGGGCAACCGATATGTTAAGGCCTACGACATGGCGAATGTGGTGAACGTGCGTGTGTCCAAGGGCATTGACAAGTTGCAGATGCGCCGCCAGCTGCACGACAAACTGACCAGCATGAGTGGCGGCGAGGACATCGAGGTGCAGTTCCTCGATGAGCAGCTGGAACAGCTCTATCAGGACGAGTTCCGCTTCATCAGCCAGGTGGGCTGGTTCTGCGCCGTCTGTCTGGTCATCACGCTGATTGGAGTATTCTGCCTGACGATGTTCGAAACCGAATACCGCCGCAAGGAGATAGGCATCCGCAAGGTCTTCGGCTCAACGACGGCCGAGGTGCTGCGCCTGCTCTGCCGCCGCTATGTGTGGCTGCTGGCCGTGAGCTTCGCCGTGGGTGCTCCGCTGGCCTGGTATTTTGGGCGCCAATGGCTTCAGTCGTTTGTTGAGCGAACGCCCGTCTACTGGTGGCTCTTCCCGCTGGCGCTCCTCATCGTTGCCCTCATCACGCTGGGCACCGTCGTCATCCAGAGCTGGCGAACGGCCAACGAGAACCCGATACATAGCATCAAGAGTGAGTGACCCGTCTTGTAGGTTTGGTAGGTTTGGTAGGTATTTACTTTACATCGACTTTAACGTATTCGGGGCGCAGGTCGTTTTCGGCGCAGCTGATTTCTACGTCGCTGAAAACGATGTGGCGGGCGTGGCGCACGAAGAAACCCTTCGCGGGCAGCACACCCCACATGGTGGCCTCGGGATAGTCCTTTTCCTTTTCGTCGTCGGGGATGTCCACGGCCTGGCAGCCGCCCTGCTGGCGGATGGTGATGCGGCTGAGCCACACGTCCTCCACCGGGTGGCCGGGCAGGCCGGTGATGCTGCAGCCCGTGCGCCCGGCACCGTTTACGGTGATGTCGCTCAGGTGCAGGCCGCGCATGGTGCCCACGCGCTCCACGGCGATGCCCTCGGCATAGCTGCGGGCGCGGTTGCCCAGGCGGATGAAGATGGGCGACTCGGTGCCCTCGACGACGATGTTGCTCACGTTGACATTCTCCATCGTGCCGCCGTCGGTAATCTCTAACGAGATGGCCGACGTGCCGCGCTTCGACGGGTCGCCGAAGAACTGGCTCGACTGGTCGCTGGAGGGCTTCACCACGCAGCCCGTGATGTTGATGTTGCGGAAGCCGCCGTTGGTCTCCGTGCCCAGCTTGATGGCGTTGCAGTGGCTGCTGACGATGCAGTTCTGGATGGTGATGTTCTCGCAGAGCCGCGGCGAGGTGCTCTTCAGCGTGATGCCGTCGTCGTCGCTGTCGCAGATGAGGTCGCTCACCACCACGTCGTGGCAGCCGTCGAGGTCGAGGGCGTCGTTGTTGTAGTTGTTGCGGTTGAACACCTTGATGCCGCTGATGCGCACGCGGTCGCAGGCCAGGTAGTGCTGCATCCAGCAGCCGCTGTTGCGCAGCGTCACGTCGCTGACGGTGATGTCGGTGCTCTGCACGAAGCGCAGCAGATGGGGCCGCGTGATGCCCTCGTCGTTCCACGACAGCTTGGGGAAGGCTGCGCCGCGCCCGTCGATGGTGCCGCCGCCGCTGATGGTGACGTCGCTGACGCCGTCGGCGAAGATGAGCTGGATGGTGCTCGTCTGCGTCCGCAGCGACAGGTAGTCGGTCTTCAGCTGGCGGTAGTCGCTCAGGCGGGTGCTGCCATAGAGCGTGGCGCCGGTCTCAAGGTAGAGGTGTACGTGGCTGCGCAGCACCAGCGTGCCCGTGGTGTAGCTGCCTGCGGGCACCACCACGCGTCCGCCGCCGCCCTCGGAGCAGCGGTCGATGGCCTGCTGCAGGGCCTGCGTGCTCAGCACCGTCGTGTCGTTCCTGGCTCCAAAGTCCAAAATGTTGTAGTCGGCAGCCGTGGTCGCCACCCAGCTGGCCAGCGCCAGCATCAGCGTCGTTGTTGTTCTCTTCATAAGCGTTGTCTTTCAGGAATTCCTGCGCAAAGTTACAATGTTTTTCCAAGAAACAACTCTTTTTGCCGAAGAAAAATCCTATCGTGTGGTTGAAAATTGGTATATGGCCGATATACCATCGGTATATAGGCTATATACCATCGGTACATGGCCGATATACCATCGGTATATAAACTTTGTACCGACATATACCATCGGTATATAAATTTTGTTCCGTCATATACCATCGGTAAATAAAATTCGTTCCGTCATATACCATCGGTATATAAAATTTGTGCCAGCATATACCATCGGTATATAAGCTTCGCTTTTTTAAGTTACAGACCCCACCCCAAGCCCCTCCCCCTGAGGGGAGGGGAGCGGTTGCGCCAGCACTTGCGGAAGTGCGGGGTTTTCGGAGTGGAATCATAAATTCGTTGTATAAAAAGACGATGCTTGCGTAAACTAAATATGATTTGTTACTTACGATAAACAGCTGTCACCGATTGTGAATCATATTTATCTCAATTAGTGACAGCTATTTATCTCAATTAGTGACAGCTATTTATCTCAATTAGTGACAGCTATTTATCTCAATTTGTGCTTTTGGGAGGCAGGCTCTGGAAGTGACGCGTGGCCCACACCTGGAGCAGGAACAGCAGGCAGAGGATGACAGCCACCTTGTAGGGGGCGGCGGAGTCGGCAGCACCGAAGAGCTGGCGCCCCAGCGGCGTGACGACGATGGGCGAGACGAACTGGCCCGCATAGAGGGCTGCGCTGAGCAGTGGCATGACGGTGGTGGCCGAGTTGCGTCCGCCCTTGATGCTGGCGATGGTGTTCAGATAGGGCACGCCCACGCCGTTGGCCACGCCGATGAGCGCCGAGCCGAGGCAAAGCATGAGTGCCGAGGGCGCGAGGAACAGCGCATAGCCGGCGAGGAAGAACAGCGGGGCCATGTACTTCATGGCGAGGCGGAAGCGGTGCATGAGCTGCCCGAAGACCAGTCCGGCGAAGAAGGCCACCACGTCGAGCCCCACCATGATGATGGTGATGGCGTGGGTGGAGAGGGCCGCCTGGCGGCTGGCCGTGATGGCGAAGTTGGTGGGGTAGACGAAGAAAATCATCATCAGCAGGAGCATGCCCACCACCGAGGGGTGGAACTTCAGCAGCTGGCGCGGCTCGAAGGGCACGCCTCGCTTGTTGGCCGAGCCGAGCTGCTCGTCGGGCAGCCACAGCCACACCATCGTCAGCGCTATCAGCCCCAGCAGATAGACCAGGAAGGCATAGTTCCACTCCACCGTGGCCAGCAGGCCCGCCAGCAGCGTGGCCACCACGCCGCCCATCTGGTTCATGGCTGCCGAGAGCCCCATCAGGCGTGCCTGCTCCTCGGGCGGGAAATAGTAGGCCAGCAGACCCGTGGAGAGCGGCATGATGAGCCCCACGCTGACGCCCAGCAGGGCCCGCAGCGCTAGCAGAAGCCAGATGTCGTCGACGAAGAAGCAGCCTGCCCCCGCCGCCACATAGAGCACCAGGCCCGTGGTGGCGATGGCGCGGGTGCGCAGCCGTCGGCTGATGGGCAGGAAGAACAGGTTGGTGACGATGATGAGCAGCGCTGGCATGCTGACGATGAACTGCACCAGCAGGGCGGGGGCATGGGCGAAGTGAGCCTTGATGATGCCCAGCGCGGGGGCGATGGCGGCTCCGGCCATCACGGTGAGCAGCGACATCGACAGGATGGTGGCTGTCACCTGTTTGGAGACATGTTTGTTGTTTGACATAAAGTTCTGTGGAGTTGTCTTGGGCTGGCCGCAAAAAGACCGTGGCTACCCGCCAGCTCTGCCAAGCTGGTTTCAAATTCGGCTGCAAAGGTACTGAAAAGTTAGGAGTTTAGAGTTAGGAATTGGGAGTTTTTTCCTTTGGCGAAGAAATAAAAAATGTTAACTTCGCGGTTTTAACTCCTAACTCCTAATTCCTAACTCCTAACTATTTAGTACCTTTGCGGTCAAATAGCGTTAACAATGAAAAAACTGATAGCACTCTGCATCGCCCTGACGGGGCTGTGTGCAACAAGAACCATGAGCCAGACAAGAACAGTGGAACTGAAGGTCATCGAGACCAGCGACGTACACGGACACTTCTTCCCCTACGACTTCATCGAGGGCCGCGAGCTGCGAGGCACCCTCGCCCGCGCCAGCACCTACATCAAGCGGCAGCGCCGGCACTATGGCGACCGCCTGCTGCTGCTCGACAATGGCGACATCCTGCAGGGGCAGCCCTGCACCTACTGGTCGAACTACGTGATGCCCGAGGACATGAACCTGGCCGCCAGCGTGGTGAACTACCTGGGCTACGACGCCGAGACCTTCGGCAACCACGACGTGGAGACGGGCCACAAGGTCTACGACAAGTGGATACGCGAGGTGCGCTGCCCCATGCTGGGCGCCAACATCGTGGACACCAGCAGCGAGCTGCCCTACGTGCGCCCCTACGCCCTCATCGAGCGCGACGGCGTGCGCATCGCCATCCTCGGCATGCTCACGCCCACCATCCCCTGCTGGCTGAACGAGAGCCTGTGGCAGGGCCTGGAGTTCCAGGAGATGGTGAGTTGCGCCAAGCGGTGGGTGAAGTACATCCAGCAGGTGGAGCATCCCGACCTCATCCTGGGCCTGTTCCATAGCGGCCTCAACGGCGGCATCACCATGGAGAACGGCATCGAGGAGGACGCCACCGAGCGCGTGGCGCAGGAGGTGGAAGGCTTCGACGCCATCTTCTTCGGCCACGACCACATGGTGCACAACGTCACGCTGAAGAGCCCCGGCGGCCGCGACGTGCTCTGCCTCGATCCGTCGTGCTACGTGCTCAACGTGGCCGAGGCCACCATCCGCCTGACCTTCGAGGGCGACAGGCTGGTGGGCAAGGACATCAGGGGAGAGATTGTTGACGTGCGCCAGGAGGAGGTGGACGAGCAGATGGTGGCCCACTTCCAGCCCACGATAGACCGCATCAAGGAGTACGTGGGGCTCCGCATCGGCCACTTCGCCACCACCGTGGGCACCCGCGACTGCTACTTCGGCCCCTCGGCCTTCACCGACTTCGTGCATGAGCTGCAGCTCAGGATTTCGGGGGCTGACATCTCGTTCAACGCACCCCTGTCGTTCGACAGCAAGATTGAGAAAGGCCCCGTCACCGTGGCGGCGATGTTCAAGCTCTACCGCTTTGAGAACCAGCTCTACGTGATGAAGATGACGGGACGCGAGATTCGCGGACACCTGGAGCTGAGCTACGACCGCTGGGTGAACACCATGACGGGGCCCGACGACCACCTGCTGCTGCTTAACGACGAGAGCCGAGGCGACCAGCAGCGCATGGGCTTCCGCAACTATACGTTTAACTTCGACTCGGCATCGGGCATCGACTACGAGGTGGACGTGACGAAGCCCGACGGCGAGAAGGTGCGCATCCTGCGCATGTCGAACGGCGAACCTTTCGACGAGAACAAGATGTATCGTGTGGTGATGAACAGCTACCGCGCTAACGGTGGCGGCGACCTCATCATCCGAGGTGGCGGCATCCCGAAGGACTCGCTGCCCGGCCGCACCGTCTACCAGAGCGAGCTCGACCTGCGTCACTACCTCATGGAAGAGATTGAGCGACAGGGCACCGTGCACCCGAAGGCCGCCAAGAACTGGAAGTTCGTGCCCGAGAAATGGACGAAGGCCGCCGCCAAGCGCGACCGCCTGCTGGTCTTCGGAAAGGACTGACGGCTCGCAACAATCCGCCCATATTTTTTGTCTATTTGGCCTCTTCGCGTTTGATGAGGTCCACGTTCAGCTGTTCCAGGAGGGTTAGCTTCACGGCACTGTTGTCATCAGCGGGCTGGTACCACGGTTCGCGGCCGAAGTGCTCCTGCAAGTCAGCCGACTGGAAGCGGTAGCCGTGGTGGGCCAGGATGGCATTGCGCATCAGACGCAGCGTCGGCTTGTCGTAGCGGGCGAGCGAACCGGCCAGCAGCGTGGTGGTGGCGAAGAAGAAACGGTCTACGTCGGGGTTCGACTCGCGGAGCATCAGCTGCTTGTCGGTGTCTTTCCACCAGCCGCCGCCGTCGGGCTGCACCATCTCGATGAGCCTCAGCCCCTGCGGGGTGGGGGAGAGCTGCCAGCTGCCGTGCAGCGGGGTGCTGCGGTCGTTGATGGTGATGATGCCCGTGACGTGCCCATTGAACGTGTCCACCAGGAAGGGCACCGTCTTGCTGCCCACCTTCACCTGCTCCCACTGGATGCTCACGTGCAGGCCGTCGGCAGTGGTGTAGTCGCCCGTCACCTGGTTCAGCCAGCGGGCCACATTCAGCTTCTGAGCATTCCAGGCGGTGGTCTTCTCCATGACACCCTCTAACTGGCCGTCGGCGTTGTAGAAGCAGAGCACGTTCCACCCGCTCTGCTGCTGATGGCTGACGAGGGTGCCCTCGTCGAAGGGGCTCATGATGTTGCGGTCTTCCCGGAGCAGGCGATAGCGGTCGGCCTCGCCCTCCACGGGCTTCAGCACGAACTGCATGTCCTCGCCCTCGTCGCTGGCCTCGAACACCGCCTTCTGGCCCTCCAGCGTGGTCTCGTAGACCAGCGTGCCGTCGTACCACATGCCGTTGAGAGCAGAAAGTTGTGCCCGTACGCCACTGACGGCGCACAGGCACAGGAGAATGATTGTTGTTACAGATTTTTTCATTTACTTCATCTTGATGGTCTTCACGATCTTCTTGGCCACGTCGTCATAGTACTTCGACTCCGAGCCGTCGTAGTAGATGCTGCCAGAGATGTTCTTGCCGTCCTCGCTGACAATCCACCAGCGCCAAGTGATGACCTTCGAGCCGTCGTCGTTAGTGTAGTAGTGGCGCATCAGGATGGTGTTGCCGTCGATGGTGGGCTCGTCGCACGTCTCGCCAGTGGCCTCCTGACCGAGTTTCAGGTTCTGGGCCGTTTCCTTGATCTGCGAGGGGGTGGCACCGCCGGTCATGATGCCGCAGTTGATGTAGGCGCTGCTTGAATACTCATCGCCGTCGTCGTGCTTGAGCATGGCTTCCGAGCTGAAGCGCACGTTGTCGCTGCTGGCCTCGTCGCTGGTGGTGAACTCCTCGGGCACGCTGATAGTGAAGCCGTTGAACTCGTAGGTCTTGTAGCCGTCGGGCACCACCACTTCCGTTGCGGCGCTGCTGCTACCGCTACCCTTGCTGCCACACGATGCCATGAGCAGCCCTGCTGCCACGATGGCGAAACTGATAAATGCTTTCTTCATCTGATTGCTTACTTAAACTTGATGCTCTCTACGAGGGGCTTCAGGCAATCGGCCTCGACGGGAATGTTTCTCGAAAGGCACACGACGAGCACGCCACCGTCGACCTCGGCAAACAGATCGCTGTTGTTGTCGGCACTCTCGCTATAATAGAGCTGCTTGAACGTCAGGTTGCCAATGGTGACATCGGCAGCCTTCTCCTTGTAGGCTCCGTCGCCGAAATACTGGTCGCGCAGCTTCTCGGCACTCTTCTCTTCCTCGACCCGGTAGATGGTGACACCCTCGAACTGGCCATACTCAGGGGCGTCTATGAGGAGGGAGGTCGATGTACTGCCATCCTCATTGAGCTTCATGCCTGCGGGAACGGTGATTGTAAAGTCATCGCACTCGGCCTGAGCAGCTGCGGTAGCCTCGGGAGCGGCCTCAGCCACCTCGGTCTCAGCCCCCTCGGCAGTAGCCTCGGCGTTTCCACTCTTGTTTCCACACGATGCCACGAGCAGACCTGCTGCCACGATGGCGAAACTGAATAATGCTTTCTTCATAATAATTAATGTATTAATGTTAGTAAAAAAACAATGGTCGTCCAATTCGTTGATTTGTTCAATTCGTCCAATTCGTTGTCGTCTTATTCGTTCAATTCGTTGTTGTCATCTGCTCGAGGTGTTCCCTGATGCGCTGGTCGATTAGCCGTTCAATCATCGGCTCCATCTGTGCCAGCTTGCGGTCGAGCATCCGTTGCACCATGCCCTCCTGGCGCGACAGAAGATGGGTGTATTCTGTCGTGAGCCTCATGGCATCCTCGTGTTGGTCGTTCTTCTTCATTGTTGCTTACCGTCGTAAATCGGTTGCAAAGATACGAAGAAAATGCCTTGACGTGGTTGCTAAAACCGTTCAAAATGGTGTTGGTGAGTTGTCATTTTCGTTCAAAATGACGTTTTTTGCCCCTTTTTTGCAAGTTTCGCCGCGTTTTTGGGGCGTCGCGCATGGCCGTTACCTGCTAAGTAACCGTTAAAAAATAAGTTGGTATGGTTTTAATAGACACAGAGATACAGAGTTTTAATGACTGAGCAGAGAGTGAATGATTATCTCTGTGTCTCTGTACCTCTGTGTTTAATTATTTTTTTGTACCAAGTTATTATTAAATGATTACTAAACAGTGCGTTCGCGGTACTGAGAGGGTGAGCAGCCGTAGATGCGCTTGAAGGTATGGCCGAAGGTACTGGTCTCGTCGAAGCCGCAGAGGCGAGCCACCTGCTGGATGGGCATGTCGCGGCTGTCGGTGAGCAGGGTGGCGGCGCGCTCCATCTGGATGGCCGAGATGTAGGCCTTGGGGCTTTCGCCGGCGGCACTCAGCAGTCGGCGACGGAAGGTCGACACGCTCATGTTCAGGTTCGAGGCTATCGTCTCCACGCTGTAGTCGCCTGCGGAGAGCCCTTCGTTCACCACCTCGATGACGCGGAGGAGGAAAGAAGCATCAACGGCCTCAACGGCCTCACCCCCAGCGCCTCCCGTGGAGGGGAGGGGAGTAGATAGACCTGCTCCTGAATCGTCGGTCCTATTGTCGGTACTTTCTTCGCCCTGAGTGTAACCACTCCCCTCTCCCCCTGGAGAGGGGGCGGGGGTGAGGCTGTTGAGGCTATTGGGCGTGAGGCTTCTTATCTCCTCCACCAGCTCCTGGATGCGCTGCTGCTGACGGCGCCTCATCTGGCGGATGGCGAGGAAGGCGAGGAGGAGAATAAGCAGGATGACGATGATGCCGACGATGACGGTGCGCTGGTGCTCCTGGCGCATAGTGGCGTTCTCCTGCTGCAGCTGCTCGTTGCCGAACTCGGCGTTGTAGCGCGACAGCGCGTCGGCGGTGCTGTGTTTGTAGAGCGAGTCCTTCAGCAGGTCGAAGCGGTCCAGCTCCATCTTGGCCGAGTCGGGGTTGAGCGTCCAGTAGCTCTCGTAGAGCCCGCGGTGGGCGTGAATCTCGTTGTAGAGGTCGCCCATCCGCGAGAACCATTGGGCAGCCTCCTTATAATAAGGTATGGCCTCGCGCTGCCGTTCCTGACAGAGCAGAGCCATGCCCATGCGGTTCAGCGCGATGGCATAGGAGTGGTAGTCGCCCGTGGCCTTCAGCTGAGGAATCACCTTCCTATAGATGCTCTCGGCCTCGGCATAGCGGTGCAGACCGAGCAGGGCGGAGCCTTTCTGCGAGAGGCGTACGGCCATCTGTGGCTGTCGGCCCAGCAGCGAGTCGGTCTGGTAGGCCTCCTCGGCGTAGGGCAGCGCCTTCTGGTCGTCGCCCAGTGTGTGGTAGATTTCCGATGCCATGCCGAGGATGACGGCGCGGCGTGCGGGGTTGTCGACGCGGTTGATGTGCTCCAGCGCACCGAGGATGTACTGCTCGGCCTCGCTGGCCTGATAGCCCGCCATGTAGATGCCCGCCACGGTGTTCATGCTCGAGGCGATGCGGTCGTCGTCGCCGCTGCGCAGGTCAATCTCCAGACACTGCTTGGCGTAGTGGGCGGCCTGGGCGATGTCGCCCTGTCTGACGTAGATAAGCCCCAGCAGGCTCAGACAGTCGGCGCGCTCGTCGTTGCCGCCGTGATAGAGGGGCAGCGCCTGGCGGGCGTACTGCTCGGCGGGTCCGTAGGCCTGCTGGTCGTAGAACCATTCTGCAGCCCAGTACCACACCTGCTGGCACAGCGAGTCGACGGGTGCGGTGGCGGGGAACACGATAGGCTCGTCGAGGAACTCGGCGTTCTGCAACTCCGCAAAGAACTGGTTGGCGGTTTTGGCGCCAGGCTGGGCGTCGAACTGGCGGAGCAACGGCTCCACATCTTGTGCCCGTATCGTAGTGGCCAACAGCAGCATGAGGATGCTGCCTTCGAAAATGCGTTTCATTCGGCAAAGGTACAAAAAAAAAGGAGAAAAGCCAAAAAAGAATTAACTTTTCATCCATTTTCTTTGTTTCCATGTAAAAAGGGAACACGCCGAGAAATTTGGTATATCGTTGATATACCGATGGTATATCGCCAATATACCGATGGTATATCGGCCATATACCAAATGGGAAGAGGCCGATGGACGTTGTCAGTAGGGTACGGCTTCAAGAATAAACACGTATTCCGTTCGGTCGTACACCACTTTCCCTTCGTAGCCATAGCGGCGGAACACCTCTTCGACGTACTGCTGCTGTTCAGGCATGAGCGGCCACTCGCCACGCAGGTATTTATAATAGCCCCGCTTATTGCTGAGATAAGCCGTCAGCTCTTTGCGTATCGGCGTGAAGTCTTGTTTCAGCACGTCATCGTAACTATGGCTGAACCCGTAGGCCACCCGCACAGGCTCCGCTGGCTGAAACAATTCGCAGCGGTTGCCCTGCACGGCCTGCGGCACTATGCAGAGGTGATAGCGCAATGATTCTGGCGACTGCTGGCCTGCCATGTAGCGCAAGCACTCGCCATGCGACGGGCAATTCCCATTGAAGCAAAGTGGACTGTGACGATTTACGTCGTTGAAGTCGATGTGTGCCATATCTTTAGCTTTTCTGTCTTTTTTCTGACCTTTCTCCATCTGTTTACCCTGCAAAAATACAAATTTTCCAGGCAATTGTAACCCATCGAAACCACTTTTCTGCTAAAATCGCATAAAGTTTAGCACTTTTTTATATAAAGCGGTGGCAATGCGGAGATTTCTTGTGTTTTTGCATCGTGTTTCGCAAGAGGCACAAGACACATAGTAGGCTCTACACTTCCAATCACCACCTCGGACAAAAGAGCCAGCCTTCAAAAAGTGTATTAATAAGTAGTTAATCAAAATTAGTTGATATGAACTGTTGTTTTAGAAAAACAGATGGTATAAACTATTTTTGCATGGTTACTTAAAAAGAAATCCTTGCAAAAGTAATGGCATTTGGAAAATGTTTTGTAACTTTGCCACCCGATGAAACGCTATTATTTTGTTTTCTGCAAAGATGAGCTGCTACTGCAGCAGCAACCCGACGGCACCTTCAGCGTGCCCCTCGGCGAAGAGCCGCCAACGGAGGTGAAGCCCTGGACGACGATGCTCACCGTCACCCCACTGGGCGATACGGAAGTCGTGACATACGAGGTGGATCATCCTCTGACTGCACCATTTGTCGGGATTCCCCTACGCCAGAGCTATTATAAGCTGCCCTTGGAACTCTATCTGAAGGCAGGCAAGTGCGCCGAGCTGCTCTATTGGGACCATAACACGCGCTTTTGCGGCGTCTGCGGTGGCCCGATGAAGCTGCATACGGCCATCAGCAAGCGCTGCGAGCACTGCGGCAAGGAGGTGTGGCCGCTGCTGGCCACCGCCATCATCGTGCGCATCACAAGAGACGATGACGAGATACTGATGGCTCGTGCCCGCAACTTCCGGGGCGATTTCTACGGGCTGATAGCTGGCTTTGTGGAAACAGGCGAGACGCTCGAGGAAGCCGTCAGGCGCGAGGTGCGCGAGGAGACTGGACTGGAGGTGAGCAATATCCGCTATTTCGCCTCCCAGCCCTGGCCCTATCCCTGCGGGCTGATGGTGGGCTTCACCGCCGATTATGCTGGCGGGAAAATCCATGTGCAGCGCGAGGAACTGAAGAACGTGGCGTGGTTCCACCGCGACCATCTGCCCCAGTTGCCTGAGAAGCTGAGCATCGCCCGACGCCTCATTGACGACTGGCTGGCTATTCAAGAAGTTTCATAGATAGCTGGCCGTCGAGCGAGATAAGCGTCTCGACCATGTAGCAGCTCTCGCCATCGGGAATGCAGACGGTGGCATTGAAGTGGAAGCCCTTGGCATCGACGCCGTCAAAACGGATGTTGCCAAGGATAGACTGTGCCAGGAAGTCTTCAGGCACATTGTTGGCAAAATCCTTTTTATTGAAGTCGCGGCTGTAGAGACGCTGGTTGCCCTTGAAGACGCTGACATGAATGATGTTGTCGTAGTACACGTTCTCCACAGCCACGCCGTCGGGGGTGTAGGTGGTGCGAGTGACGCGGTAGCGCGTGGGGTTGACGGTGACATACCAGTGGTAGCGCTGTCCGCCGTACATCACCACCGAGTCGAGGTTGACCACCTGCGTGGTGCTGATGATTTGCGGCTCCTGGTCCGAGAGGTCGGGCTGCTCTTCGCTGTCGTCGGCCTCGTCGCGCTTCACCAGCCTCACCTCGTCGCCCGCATGGTTCTTGAACCAGAAGTTGTGGGCCGTCTGCTTAGAAATGCGGTAGGTGTTGGGCCCCAGCTCGATGCTGTCGCCCACGATGCGGAAGCGGGCCGGCATGCTGGTGGGGTCGGCGAAGTAGACGGTGTCGCCCTCAGCCATGAACAGCACTTCGTCGGTCTCGGCATCCTGCCACACGCCTTGCAGCATCGCCTTGGCCTCGCGGTTCTCCTGCACCTTGGCGGTGGTGGTAGGCTTGGGCTGCTGCTGGCCGCATGACCAAGCAAGAAGCAACATAATAATAAATGAGCAGTGAGCAATGAGCAAAGAGCAATGGCCGCACCGGTTTTTGGTGCGACGCACAAGGCTCTTCAGCCCCGGAACTATCCGTTTCTCATTCCTCATTTCCCATTCCTCGTTATTTCCCGATGCAATGATACTCAAATCCGTACTCCTCAAGTTCCTCGCTGTCGAAGATGTTGCGTCCGTCGATGACGAGCGGCTTTTTCATGGCCTTGGCGATGACACCCCACGATGGCAGGCGGAACTCCTTCCACTCGGTGAGCAGCAGCAGGGCGTCGGCATCGAGCACGGCGTCGTACATGTTGCGGCAGTAGGTAATCTGGTCGCCAATGCGTCGGCGGCACTCGTCCATGGCGATGGGGTCGTAGGCACGGACGATACAGCAGGCTTCGAGCAGCTTGCCAATCATCACCAGAGCCGTCGACTCGCGCATGTCGTCGGTCTCGGGCTTGAACGACAGCCCCCACATGGCGATGGTCTTGCCCTGCAGACTCTCGTTGCCGAAGGCCTTCTGCAGCTTCTCGAAGAGGATGCTCTTCTGCCGCTCGTTCACGTGCTCCACGGCCTTCAGCACCTCCATCGAATAGCCATTCTGGTCGGCGGTCTTGATGAGGGCCTTCACGTCCTTGGGGAAGCACGAGCCACCATAGCCGCAGCCGGCATAGAGGAACTTGCGGCCGATGCGGGTGTCGCTGCCGATGCCTGCACGCACCATGTTCACGTCGGCACCCACGCGCTCGCAGAGGTTGGCAATGTCGTTCATGAACGAGATGCGTGTGGCCAGCATCGAGTTGGCGGCATATTTCGTCATCTCTGCCGAGGGGATGTCCATGAAGATGACGCGGAAGTTGTTCATCATGAACGGCTTGTAGAGGCGCGACAGGGCTTTCTTCGCCTTCTCGCTCTCCACGCCTACGACCACGCGGTCGGGACTCATGAAGTCCTTGATGGCGTTGCCCTCTTTCAGGAATTCGGGGTTCGAGGCCACGTCGAAGGGCACGCTGACGCCGCGCTTCTGCAGCTCCTCGCTGATGGCGTCGTGCACCTTCTTGGCCGTGCCCACGGGAACGGTCGACTTGGTCACCACGACGATGTATTTGTTGATGTTCTGCCCAATGGTGCGGGCCACTTGCAGCACGTATTTCAGGTCGGCCGAGCCGTCCTCGTCGGGTGGGGTGCCCACGGCTGAGAAGACAATCTCCTGCTCGTTCAGGATGGAGGCCAGGTCGGTGGTGAACTGCAGTCGGCCAGCGGCCACGTTCTTGCTCACTAACTGGTCCAGCCCAGGCTCGTAGATGGGAACTTCGCCGCGCTGCAGCCGTTCTATCTTCGCTGCGTCAACATCTACACACGTCACGTTCACGCCCGTATCGGCGAAGCATGCACCCGACACGAGACCGACGTAGCCCGTTCCTACGATTGCGATATTCATATCACCTTATTTATATATATACTTATCAAAATCCTAATCAAACAGCCATGCGTCGCTCAGCTTCGGCTGCTTCAGGTCTTTCTCGCTGGCCAGCACCTCACTGGGGCTGATGGGCCACTCGATGCCCAGCTGCGGGTCGTTCCAGCAGATGCCGGCTTCGGCCTGCGGGGCATACACATTATCTACTTTATAGGAGAAGATGGCCTCGTCGCTGAGCACCAGGAAGCCGTGGGCAAACCCGCGGGGAATGAAGAACTGACGCTTGTTGTCCTCGCTCAGCTCCACCATGACGTGGTGTCCGAAGGTGGGTGAGCTGCGGCGGATGTCGACGGCCACGTCGAGCACTCGGCCCTGGATGACGCGCACCAGCTTGGCCTGGCTCCATTCGCCCTTCTGATAGTGCAGTCCGCGCAGGACACCCCGCGACGACTTCGACTCATTGTCCTGGATGAACTTCACAGCCCCCACGTGCTCCTCGAATTCCTGTTGTTTCCATGTCTCCATGAAGTAGCCGCGGCTGTCGCTGAATACGCGGGGCTCAATGACGTACACCCCTACAATATCGGTTTCCTGATAATCCATTCTTCTTCTTGTTACGTTGTGGGTGCAAAGGTACGAATAAGTGAGCGAAAAGCAAAAGAAAAAGGGAATTTTTTTCATTTGCTTTTCCGAACGAAAGTACCAAAGGCGAAGCCAAAGGGTCGGGAGACGGGTGTTTTTTTGTCCGCCTTCTGTGAAAAAAAGTTAAGCGCAGAAAACTAACTCGCAACTCCTGACTACCAACTCCCAACTTTTTTGTACCTTTGCACTCGTGATTGAACTTGACCGACATATAGAGATACTCTTGTTGAGCAATGACTGTGTCATCGTGCCCGACTTGGGAGGTTTTATGGCCCACCATGTCGATGCCCGCTACGATGAGACCGACGGCATGTTCGTTCCCCCCATCCGCACACTTGGCTTCAATCCGCAGCTGAAGATGAACGACTCCCTGCTGGTGCAGTCGTACATCGAGGCCTACGACATCAGCTACCCCGAGGCCCTGCGCCGCATCGAGGGCGAGGTGGCCGAGCTGCGCTCCCACCTGGAAAGCGCTGGCAGCTACGAGCTGAACGGCATTGGCTTGCTGAAGATGAACGACGAGGGGAAGCTGGAGTTTGAACCCTGCGAGGCAGGCATCCTCACCCCTGAGCTCTATGGCCTGGGGGCCTTCGAGATGACACCGCTGAAGCAGGAAGAGCCTGCCGACGCCGACACCGTGGCGGAGATGCCCGAGGAGAAAGGCATCACCATCAAGATGTCGTGGCTGCGCAATGTCGTGGCCGCCGCCGCTGCCGTTATCGCCTTTATCATGATTGGCACGCCCATTACCAACAGCAACAAGATGGCCGAAGTGCAGCAGAGCGCATTCATCAGCGTGGGTTCACACCATCGCCCGGCAGCCCAGGAGGCCGCCATGCCTTCGCCCAGCGTCGACCAGGAGGAAGCCCTTGAGCCGGTGCCTGCCATCGACATTGCTGGTTCGCTCCCCGCTGCCGACGAGAACTACTTCTGCATCGTCCTGGCCAGTCAGGTGTCTGAGTCCAACGCCCAGGCCTTCGTCGACCAGCTGGTAGAGAAGGGATTCACTGATGCCCGTGTCCTCGTCAGCGGCAGCAAGAAGATTCGCCGCGTGGTCTATGGCACCTATGAGACCGCGGGCGATGCCGCGGCCACCCTCAGCCAGCTGCGCAGCGAGAGCCACCTCTTCCGCAACACCTGGATTCTGGAGGTGAAATAATCTTCAATCATTCAATTCCAATCAACTCACCGTGAAGCGCGTCCGCTGTCCCAAGTGCGATAACTACATCACTTTCGACGAGACTCAGTATGAGGCTGGTCAGTCGCTGGTGTTCCAGTGCCCCGAGTGCGGCAAGCAGTTCGGCATCCGCATCGGTGTGTCGAAGCTCCGCCAGACCCAGCGCGAGGAAAACGCCAATCCCGAACAGCCCGAAGACACCAGCCTCGGCTCCATCGTCGTCATCGAGAACGTCTTCCACTTCAAGCAGATTCTCCCCCTGAAGATGGGCGACAACACCATTGGCCGCTATCAGAAGGGCAACCCTATCACCACCCCCATCGAGACCGTCGACCCCAGCGTCGACCTGCTCCACTGCGTCATCAACGTCAGCCGCGACAAGCGGGGCCGCCTGCGCTATATCCTCCGCGATGCCAACAGCAACACCGGCACCTTTGTCGACAACACCGAAATCACTCCCCGTGAGCGTCGCGTCATTGAGAATGGCACCCTCTTCACCATCGGTGCCACCAGCATCCTCCTGAAGACGGAAGACGGTCAGGAAGAGTAGTTTCGAGTGTTCAAAATTACCAGTAATTTTCTTCATGGAAAAGTGCAGAATTTTGACGCATTCTACGTCAAAAAATGGCCGTTTTTTTGACGTCTTGAGCCGTTTTTACCACTCGATGCCCGACGAAAAAGGGGCAAAAAGGGCCGAAAATTGCACAAACGGGCTGATTTGAGCAGCTTTTTTCGCGTTTTTTTGCCCTCTTCCCTGCGTTTTTAAGCACGCCAAATTTTCAAAAGTCAACGCCTTTTGAAAATTTGGCGTTGACTTTTGAAAATGAAAAAGCCCTAAATTTTGCTGAATTTTCCGTAATTGCTTATCACATAGCTATTTAGCAAATCCTCTCAAATTTCGCTTATTTTCAGCCAAAAGTTTTCTCGTGCGAAATTTTCGCGTATTTTCAAGGGTCGAGTGTTCATTTTTACCACTAAATTAATGTTTATTAAGAGAAAATCTTGACTTTTTCCGCCAGCAGCGTAACGCCAATTCTATGAATGAAATGCGAATCTACGTGAATACCTATTGCCTTCGGAACGCAGGAGTGACCGTGAATGAAAGTAATCGTCTTTTGCATAAAACGACATGGCCTTCGTGAGTTATTTCTATCTCACGAAGGCCATGTTCTCTGAGGTGGCAGGATAAGGGGCGTAAATTACAAAAATCTACATGATGGTTTGCTCCACCACCTGTCCGTCGAGGAGGCTGATGATGCGCTGGGCAAAACTGGCATCGTGCTGCGAGTGGGTCACCATCACGACGGTGGTGCCGCTGTCGGCATTCAGCTGGGTGAGCAGCTGCATCACCTCGTGGCCGTTCTTCGAGTCGAGGTTTCCAGTTGGCTCGTCGGCGAGGATGAGCTTCGGGTTCGACACCACGGCACGGGCGATGGCCACACGCTGCTGCTGTCCGCCGGAGAGCTGCTGCGGGTAGTGGTGGGCACGGTGGCTGATGGCCATGCGCTGCAGCAGGTCGCTCACCCGCTTGCGCCGTTCCTTCTTCGGCACGCCCATGTAGACCAGTGGCAGCTCCACGTTCTCCGTGACGTCGAGCTCGTCGATGAGGTTGAAGTTCTGGAAGACGAAGCCTATCACGCCCTTCCTGACGGCGGTGCGCTGGCTCTCCTTCAGCTGTCCTACGTTCTGCCCGTCGAGCATGTAGGTGCCCGCTGTGGGGTTGTCGAGCAGTCCCAGAATGTTCAGCAGCGTTGACTTTCCGCAGCCCGACGGCCCCATGATGGCCACGAACTCGCCTTCTTTCACTTCGAGCGAAACGCCGCCCAGTGCCACGGTCTCCACCTCCTCGGTGCGGAAGACCTTCTCAATGTTCTCCAGTCTAATCATATTCTTTATTTGTTATTATTCTTATTCGTTATCATTGTTCATTTCTACTCCCCTCCCTTCTTGTTGAGAGTTGAGTGTTGAGAGACTTTGGTTCTGTGCCGACAGAGGCTCGTTTGTAAAGTCTCTCAACACTAAACACTCATCACTCAACATTTACTCCGCCTTGATATTCTTGACAGGGTTCTCGTTGGAGGCGTGCCAGCTCTGCGCCAGCACCGTGAGCACCGACACGAGCATACAGCCGAGGCCTGCTGCGGCGAAAATCCAGGGTGAGAGCGCGATGCGATAGCTGAAGCTGGACAGCCAGTCGCTCATGATGTGCCACGCCAGGGGCACGGCCACCAGCAGCGACCACAGCACTGGGGCGCAGAACGTGCGCAGCATGAGCCAGAGCACCTCGCCCGACGTGGAGCCCATCACCTTGCGGATGGCAATCTCCTTCTGCCGCTGGCGGATGAAGAAGAGCGACAGGCTGAGGAAACCCATCACCGAGATGACGATGGCCACGAGCGTGAAGAGCGAGATGATGTGCAGCGTGTTCTGTTGCTCCTCGAAGGTGTCGGCAATGCTTTCCTCGAGATTGTTGACATACCACTTCAGCTCTGTCTCGTCACAGCCCAGTCTTCTGAGCATCTGCTTGAAGGCATCGCTGGCCTGCCTGTCGCCGTTGGTCTTCACCAGGAAGAACGGGTACTCCATCTGTTCCGGCCGCAGCAGGCGGATGGCGAAGGGTTCCACACCGTTCAGTACGTTGTGGCGGTGGAAGTCGCGCAGCACGCCCGCTATAGGGTATTTCTCGTCGTCGGCCCACTGGGTCTCGCGCTCTTCTGGGCCATAGTCCAGCTGGCGCATGGCCTCCTCCGTTAGGTAGTAGCCATCGTTCGTAGGGCCGTAGTCATGCAGGATTTCCAGCCCGTGTAGGCGGAAGGCCGTCGAGTCCATGTCGGTGATGAAGAGCACCACATGTTTGTCTTCGCGCTTGATGATGCGCATGTTGGAACTGCCATCTGTCAGCGTGCTGTGCTGGCAGGTGCCTATCTGCTCCACGAAGGGCATCTTCTCTAAAAGGCTGCGCTCTGTCTGCGCCTTGCCGTCGGGTGCAAAGACGTAGAAGAGGTTTTCTGTGTGATAGCCTAACGGGGCATTGATGAGGTGGCGTATTTGCAGCCAGATGACGAGGGCTGCTGTGAGCATGGTGACGGTGATGATGTTCTGCACGATGATGAACAGGCGGCCCAGCACCATCTTCGAGCGGAAGCGGAACGAGCCTTTCACGATGTCGATGGGCTGGAAGCGGGCGATGAGCCAGGAGGGCAGGATGGCCGAGACGGCGCCGGTGAGCAGGATGAAGGCCAGGCAGGCGACGACGGTGGTGGGCGTGATGTCGTTCAGCAGTGCAATCTTCCCCTTAAATAGTTCGGCGGCGGCATCCTGGAAATAGCAGGCCAGGGCTAGGCCGATGGCGAAGCACAGGGCCACCATCAGCGTCGACTCGGCCATCAGCTTCAGCGTGATGCGCAGCTGACTGCTGCCGAAGAGCCGTCGCGTGGCCATCTCCTTGGCGCGGAACCCCGTGTTGGCCACAGTCAGGTTGACGTAGTTGCTGAAGGCAAAGAACAGAATGGCCAGCACTGCAGCCAGCAGGATGCGCAGGCGCGAGGCGTCGCCCTTCTGCATGCCGGTGCCCAGGTTCTGCGGGGCGAACATGATGTCCTTCAGCGGCGTCAGGGTCAGCTTGGCTTTTCCCCAGCCGTTGTTGTAGTTTTCATGAAGGTAGTTGCCGATGAGTTCCTTCTTGCTGTCGAGGCTCATGCCTGGACGCGTCATGAGGAAGACCTTGCAGGGTCCTGCTGACCCGTAGACCATGCTGTTGTTGTTCAGTTTGTAGCCTATCACCTGCGGGTAGCGCTCCATGCTGGCGATGAGCTGCGTCTCGTTGGGCAGCACGGTGTGGTCCAGGTCGCGCATCACGGCGCTCACGGTGTAGACCAGCGTGGAGTCGTAGGGGTCCTCGTCGCCCACGAACGCGTAGCGACTGCCTACAATCTGCAGCGTCTGGCCGATGGCCTCGCGGTCGCCGAAGAGGCTGCGGGCCAGCCGCTCGCTGACCACGCACTTGTCGGGCGCGTCGAGGCAGGTCTTGCGGTCGCCCTCTACGAGCGGGAAGTCGAACAGCTGGAAGAACGACGGGTCGGTGAGCATGATGATGCCGTTCTCGTCGTCGCCTTTCTTCACTGTTACTGTCGGTGCTCCCTGCTGTCCGCTCTTGATTATTCCGTTCTGGCTCATCACGCAGCAGGTCTGTTCCACCTCGGGGCACAGCTGCTTGATGTCGTCGGCAACCTGCGGCCACATGAAGAACATGTTCTCGCTGCCCATCAGGCTGATGCGGTCGGCGTTCTCGTGCCAAGTGTCGATGCTGTATTGCCGCCAGGTGTAGTCGCCCATGAGGATGACGAACATCAGCGAGACGCTCAGCCCCAGCACGTTCACCGCCGTGTAGAGCTTGTTGCGCGAGAGGAATGTCAGGTAGGACTTCATGCTGCTTGTCGTTGTTTATCGTGTTGCAAAGTTACGCTTTTCCCCGCCATCGGCCAAACTTTTCGGGCCTCTGCTCTGCACATTGTCTAAAAATTAGACACTCCCCTGTATGATTCTTTGACAATCATCAGGGGAGTGTCCGTCTGGAAAGCTCCATTTTGCCTGTTGAGGCGTTGGTGAGTGGTATGTCCCTCCATGGGGGCAGCTTGGCGTCGTCGTCAATCGGAACACCCCATTTGCGGTCGCCGATGCCGCCCTCGCGGTAGATGATGGTGACAGGCGGGCCGCCGGTGCTCTTGCTCTTCACATAGAAGCAGCGGAAGCCGTAGGCCAGTATCTTGAAGGGCGAGCAGCGGTAGCTGTCATCGCCCTCCTTCTGCTTCAGCAGCAGCCAGTCGTTCATCCATATCAGTCGCTCGTTGTAGTAGATGTCGGCTTTCCTGGCCGGCTTTGAGAGGTTGGGCAGCTGTCGCAGCACGTAGCCGTCCTTCAGGTGCACCATCTCCACCCCGGCCAGCGCCTCGAACTCGGGCTTCTCGTGGTAGTAGGCGTTGTACTTGCTGTCCCAGTAGAGGGCACTGTCGTTGATGTCCTGCCCTTTCAGCACCTCTCCTTCCCACTCCAGACTGCCATACATCTTGAGGCGCAGGTCGCGGCCTTCCATGTCTATCAGCGTCGTGCGGTTCTTGAACACGTAGTAGGGGTAGACACCCATGGCGAAATAGGGTGCCTGCGTGCGGCTGATTTTCTCAAACTCGGCAGCGCAGGTGACGCGGCCGTCCTTCATGATGCCATACTTGCCCTCCTTGACGAATATCTCCACGCCCTTGCGCGTCTCGCCACGCCGCTTGATGCGCACCATCTCCAGATTCATCAGCTCGCGGTCGTTCAGGTCGTCTCGGATGACGATACCCCTGACGTTGGCCTGGTTGCCCTTGCCCGCCAGCCTGCCACGGAAGGTCATCTCCCAGTCGCGCTCGTCGGTAGGGAGCCCAAAAGTCTGGTAGGCACCCACCTGGTCGAGAATCAGCACGGCTTCCTTCCCCTTGCTGATGCGCATGCCGCGCCCCACCTGCTGCAGGTACTTGCTGAGCGACAGCGTGGGACGGGCCAGCTGGATGAACTCCACCTCCGGGCAGTCGAAGCCTTCGGAGAAGATGTCTACGTTGATAAGGACGGTGTGGGGCTGGGACTTGTATTCGTCGATGAGCCTCTTTCTCTCTTCTGCAGGTGTCTTGGCATCGATGACTGCGCAACTTACCCCATTGGCCTTGTAGTATTTGGCGATGTGCTGCGCGTGCTGGCGGTCGATGGCATAGACGATGCCCTTCTTTCCACAGGCAAACTGCCGATAGGTCTTGTAGAGGTGCTCTATGCTCTCCTCGCAGTCGAGCACCATGGCTGCCTCCTTCGTCTGGTAGTCGCCGTCGGCGCCCCGCTTGCTCAGCGAGACCACCTGGCGGTACATCATGCTCTCTGGGCTCGCCGACACGTACTCGAAGTCGCTCAGCCACCCCTGGTCGATAAATTCCTGTATGGTCCACGACTGTAGCAGCACGTCGAACAGCCCTGTGAACGCCTCCCCGCTCAGTCGGCATGGCGTTGCCGTCAGCCCCAGGAACTTAGCTTTCGGCCACCACTCCCACAGCATCTTATAGGTCTTTGCCAGTGCATGGTGAGCCTCGTCCACGACCACCAGTTCCGGTGAGAACGGCGTGTTTTCCTTCCTGTCCGTGTCAGTCCGTGTCAGTCCGTGGCTCAGTTTTTGAATACTCTCCACCCTGACCGCGCAGTCCTCGCCGTCTGTCCGTATGCCAAAGGCCGCCAGCGTCTCCTTGATTTGCTCAATCAGCTCCCGCCGATGAGCCACTATCAGCACCCCACGGCTCAGCTTGCCCCCATCCTTTTCGGAGGAGAGGGTGGGGAAGAGGCGCTTTATCACCGCGGCGAGCAGATGCGTCTTTCCTGTACCCGTAGGCATCTGCACTAGCACGCTCCGTGCCCGCCTCCATGCCTGTTGCAGCCTGGAGAGCATCTCTGCCTGATAGTCGCGCAGCTCAGTATATGCTTTCATGTGAGTTTTGCTGCCGCAAAGCCTACGAAAAGGTGTACAAGTTCCATTCCGCAAAAATCCGCCCTGGGCGGACAAAAATCCGTGGACAGAAGAAAATAATCCGCTCAATGCGGATTTTCAGGAACTGACCCTGTCTGGGAAATAATATGTTCCCTTGTTTACCCATAGAACTCCTTGTACCACTCGGCAAAGGCACGCAGGCCGTCGCGCAGGCTTGTGCTTGGCTTAAAGCTATAGTCGCGCTCCAGTGCGGAGGTGTCGGCATAGGTCGTGGGCACGTCGCCGGGCTGCATGGGCACAAGCCGCTTGTGGGCTTCGAAGTCGTAGTCTTCGGGCAGCACTTTGGCGCGGATGAGTTCCTGTTGCAGGATGTCTACGAAGTTCAGCAGGTTCTCCGGTTGGTTATTACCTATATTATATACGGCGTATGGCGGAATAGGTAGGCCGTCCTCACCGTTTCTCTTCTCTGGTGCACCCTGCATGATGCGCACCACGCCCTCCACGATGTCGTCGACGTAGGTGAAGTCGCGCATGCAATTGCCGTAGTTGAATATCTGGATGGCCTCGCCCTTGCGTAGCTTGTCGGTGAATCCGAAGTAAGCCATGTCGGGCCGCCCGGCGGGACCATAGACGGTGAAGAACCGCAGTCCCGTGGAGGGGATGTTGTAGAGTTTCGAGTAGGCATGGGCCATCAGCTCGTTGCTCTTCTTCGTGGCGGCATAGAGGCTCACCGGGTTATCCACCTTGTCATCCGTAGAGTACGGCACTTTCTTATTGGAGCCATACACGCTCGACGAAGAAGCGTACACCAGATGTTCTACGCCTGCTCCCGCTCCGTCGTAGGAGTGGCGGCAGGCCTCCAGGATGTTGTAGAAGCCGATGAGGTTGCTCTGAATGTAGGCATCGGGGTTGGTGATGCTATACCTCACGCCAGCCTGTGCCGCGAGATTCACTACCACCTGCGGCCTGTGCTCCTCGAAGATGTCGTCAATGGTGGCCTTGTCGGCTATGTCCCCCTTGACGAATTTCCATGTCGTGCCCTCAGGAACGCTGGCATTCAGCTCCTTCAGTCGGAACTCCTTCAGGGCCACGTCATAGTAGTCGTTCATGTTATCGATGCCGATGATAGTGGCACCCTTCACGTCCCTGAAGAGCCGCTTCACCAGATTCGAGCCGATGAACCCGGCGGCTCCTGTCACGAGTATCGTTTTGTTGTTCAAGTCAATTCTTTCCATATCTTTCCACTGCCTCATAATAAGTATCCAAACTACCGATATCGAACCGTCCGGCACTCATGGGCCAGGCATGCATCGTGGTATGCTCCACCATGTAGTGGGCCAGGTTGCCAGGGGCATCCTTGCCACAGCCGTCCTCAACGGAGTGACGCACAAGGTCGAGGTCCTGCTTCAGATAGATGTAGAACGGCGGCACGGCCCAGTGGCTCTTCGGCACTTGCGGCTTCTCCTCCATGGCCAGAACCTGGTGGCGTTCGTCCAACTCCACCACGCCCGTCCTTTGCAGCTTCTCTATCGATGGCTGCTCATGGCACATGATGCAGCTCGTCTGCTTCTCCTTCGCAAAGTCCACAAACTCCTGGAACGAGAAGAACAGCAGGTTGTCGGCGGCAACCACCAGCAGGTCATCGTCTATTTGTAGCCTGTCCATTGCATACAGCAAGTCGCAAACGGCACCCAAGCGCGTGTCGTTCGTCTCGGTGCCGTCGTCAACGATGGTGATGGGCTTGTTATACTGAGTGCTTTCCTTCCACTGTTCGAAGATAGGCGTGAACCGATGGTTGGTGATGATGATGTGCTCGTCGATGTCAGCGATGCGGTCGATATCGTCGAGCATCCTTCCGAGGATACTATTCTCCCCAATCTTCAGCAGCGGCTTTGGAAAGTTCTTCGTCAGTTCCCCCAGCCGTGTGGCATATCCAGCAGCTATAACAATGTTTTTCATTTATCTTCACTCTTCATTTTCAACGAACCTCGCCCCGTCGTCAGGCTTCACCCAGAACACCTGGAACGTTCTCTCATATTCCGGGAACTGCGCTAGATACTTCTCTGTGAGCACCTTCTGTATGTCCTCCTTATAGGCTGGGTCCACCAGTGCAATGCAGGCTCCCTTGAATCCGGCACCCGAGAAGCGGCCACCATAGACACCAGGCAGCTGGCGCATAATTTCGTATATGGCTATCAGCTCTGGCGAGCCACACTCATAGTTGTGGATGCTGCTCTCACACGAGTCGAACGACAGCTTGCCAAAGAGCTTCAGGTTGCCCGTCTCCCAGGCTGTCACGCCCTGCCGCACACGGCGGTATTCGCTGTAGAAGTGCTCCGCTCGCCGGGCAAACCTTGCTGGCATGGCGATGCGTGTCTTCTCGAACGTCGCCTTGGGGATATCGCGCAGGAACGTCTTGTCAAATGTCTTCAGCGGCTGCTCCGTATAGGCCAGCATGTTCCATGCCGCCGTCTTGCATTCAAACACCCGCAGGTTATAGTCCGAGTTCACCAGACTGCGTGTCAGCCCGGAGAAGAAGATGCCAATCTCAAACTCCGGCATGTCGGGATTCCGCCTGATGATGCGCCAGTCGTTCGAGTCGCAGTCCAGGAACAACAGGCCGTCCTTCTTGCCCAGGGCGATGCACGCCTGGTCGAGCAGACCGTTGTTCAGTCCGATGTACTCCCGTTCCGCCTCCGAGGCAATCTTCACCACCTCAAAGGGCTGTAGGGTGATGTCGTTTGCTTTCGCAAAAGCCATCACGTAAGCTATCAGTACAGCCGCCGACGACGACAGCCCACCCACGGGCAGGCTTCCCTGTATCACGCCTTCGATGCCACGCTTCAGCTCGAATCGCTTTCGCAGCGCATACTTCGCACCACGGGCATAGTCGCCCCAGTGGCCCTCGCGGACCTGCGATGGCTTGTCTATCTCAAACACCACGTCGCCCTCAAACGTTCGTGATGTCAGCTTGACAATGCTGTCCTCCCTTACGTTAAACCAAAGGTCCACGCCCTTGTCGATGGCAAACCCCGTCACCAGCCCATGCTGGTGGTCAACATGCGCCCCCAACGGACATACCCTGTAAGGAGCAAAAATGTGGTATTGAAAAGCTTTCATAGCTTATAAAATGTTCGCCTTAATGGTCTCCGCGATGTAGCGCACGTCATCATCCGAGACATATGGCCCGGCCGGCAGACACATGCCCACCTTGAAGATGGCCTCGCTGACACCATTGACGTAGGCTGGTGCATCCTTGTACACGGGCTGTTTGTGCATCGGCTTCCACACAGGACGCGCCTCGATTTGAGCCTTGTCGAGAGCTACGCGCAAAGCCTCCACGTTATCGTTCGGCTGGCAGTCCGTCGTGGCCGACGAGGCAACGTGAATCACGCCGGCGGCACCGCCAACGGCACCCGTCACGATGGTCTTGTAGGCATTCTCCTGTCCCTTCACCTTCACGCTTTCATCGATGGTGATGGTGCACAGCCAGTAGTTCGAATCGTAGTCGCCGTTATCGGGCTGGGCATGGACGTGTACCCCCGGCACACCGGCCAGCAGCTCCTCG
>CACYME010000020.1 GCA_902775475.1 uncultured Prevotellaceae bacterium | reverse complement strand
AAGTAAACAGGGTAAAATAAAAATGACCCCGCCAGTCAGGACTTCAGAGGGGTCAAAATAAAAAAGTTTTCGGGGGTCAACATCGCTTTGCCCTCGGGGTCAAACGCGCTCGGCTTTTCCAAGGCGTACCGTCTCCAGCACGGGAAGGTCTTCCAGCTTGCGGCGCACCTGCCGCTTCTGCTTCGGAGCCTGCTTCTCCTCCTTCGGAAGCTGCTCCACGGCCTCGTCGCGCTT
Source organism: uncultured Prevotellaceae bacterium (assembly GCA_902775475.1). Classification (GTDB taxonomy): domain Bacteria; phylum Bacteroidota; class Bacteroidia; order Bacteroidales; family Bacteroidaceae; genus Prevotella. The sequence goes on along the minus strand of CACYME010000020.1, from coordinate 99,494 downwards.
CTCCTCCGCTGCCCTGAGCAGGTCACCGAACTGGTCGGCAAAGAGGTCGGGATAGTTGGGGTCGTAGACGGGAAGTTTCTCAGACTTGCGTCCGTAGAGCTGGCGGTTCAGCCATGCGACCTGGGCCGTCAGCTCCTTGATGCGGGCATTGAGGGCATCCACCTCCTTTTTGTGGGCTTCGGACAATGAGGCGATAGTGGCCTGCTGGCCCCCTATCGCCTGTCTGAGCATCTTGTTTTCTGTCATTGTCCGTACCGTCTTAATTATGGTACAAAGGTACGGAAAAATTCTGAGACTGCCAAATGTTTTGTGCTATAAATTACTAACAATCAGTAATATATGTATAACTTATTGTTGCCTACACAACATACTCCCTGCGCTGTGCCCGAAGCCGTCTCAGGCGCAGCTCGGGAGACTCCTGTATGCCCTCCACCATCACTACCAGGTCGCGCCACTCCATCGGGTAGCTCCGTGTGCTCTCGTCATACTCCGGCAGTTTGAAGCGCCCGGCCTCCAGACGCTTCACATACATCACCATGCCCCCGTCCTCGGCATGGAGCAGCTTCATCAGACGGCGGCCGGAGCCGATGAAGATGAATACGTCGCCGTTGCGCACGTCACTCTTCATCTTCCCATGTACAACTCCGCACAGCGAGCTGATGCCCTTGCGCATGTCTGTCCTACCGGGGCACAGGTAGTAGCGCATCGTGTCATTCAGGCAGAACATGGCTCACAAGGCTCTTGTTCAACAAATCACGGAGCAATTCCTCGGTGCCGCAGCAGAAGTGGGCCCGCAGACCGTTGGGAAACAGAAGGGTGGCACCGGAGGGAACGGCACCGGTAAATACCGTATCCGGTGTGGACTGGCGCAAACTGATCGGTGCCATCTCCGGCTGAGGGATGGAGTCTTGCTCCAGTTTCCTGCGCCAGTAGGTGTAGGTCGAGTAATTGATGCACGCATCATGCAGGTAACTCATCAGCGGCTTGCCGCTCTCATGCAACTTCTGTTGCAAGGTCAAGAATTATTCTTTGGTCATAACACTATAACAGTTGTAGTTGTTGCACTATTGCGGGGCAAAGGTACTAACAATCTAAAACTGTTACAACGTGTACTTCTAAGGATGCTTACTGTTCTCCTGTTCTCTCCATTTCTCCCTGGCACTTAGGACAGGTTCGCATATCCCATATCCGGATATGATCGCTGCCACATTGTAGGCACAGACGGCCCACCTCGCTTCTATAGGAAGGTGCCACATCAGCAATGATACCACCCACGACAATATTCTGGATGGACTTGCAGTCGGGGCATGACATGGCAGTTATCTGCTGTCGGAACAACCCTCGTCCTTCATACACTTCGGCTTCATATCCACACGTTGTGCATCGGCATTTCCGTTTCCAGGCCATCGCTCATCCTTTCTTTCGTTTAATCCAGCTCTTCAGGCGCTGATACCCTTCAACGCCCAGAATCGTAAGGCCTCCATACTGACAGGTTTTAGCCAGTCCAAAGAGGACTGTCCATAGCACGCCCTTTGCAGCTGTGCTTATTGGGAGTAGCATTTGAGCAAAGGACAGAATATAGAAGGGGATGCAACATAGCAGGACGATGACTCCAGTCCTGAAAGAGAGGGACTGCAACCATGATTTCAGCTGATGCCAGACATGAACAATGGCCTCTTTTGGGGCATACCATATCATTCTTGGGCCAGCCCATCTCATCACCTCACGTATCTGCTGCCGTTCTTTGGGAGCATAACAATGAACCAGACATTTCCTACATGTTTTCTTCTTTTCCCCAAACGGGCAATGGTCAAGACGCTGACAGGCATAATCGGCCAGAAGTCTATAATCCTCTGGCATCATGTCATGTCTCAGATGATGGCGGCAATAGAGCCCAATCATTTTTCGGACGGTCTGTTTCTCTCGTTCTATTCTGCTCACGTCTTTAACGACTGCAAATTTACTCGAAATTTTTCAATTTCTCGTAAAAACGCATCAAATTCCAATAAAAATAGTTGAAATTGCTTTCCGCCACGTCGTCAATTCCCAACGGCACATCTCAAAGAGAGGCGTCTTCGCCCTTGCAGACTTAACCAACACCAAAAGTCAAGGATAGCCTCTGCCAGAACAAGGAATGACTATCCCATGACGACATCAAGTACCATCATCAAGACAAACCCAATCGCAAAGCCTATGGTACTTAGATTCGAGTGCTGGCCATTGGAGGCTTCGGGTATGAGTTCCTCCACCACGACATAGAACATGGCTCCTGCGGCAAAGGCCAGCATATAAGGTAGGACCGGCAAGAGCAGCGAGGCCAGCAACAGAACGGCAACGGCGCCTACAGGCTCGACGGCTCCACTCAATGAACCTATCAAGAACGACCGCCAGCGGCTATTCCCTGCAGCACGCATCGGCATAGAGATGATGGCTCCTTCCGGAACATTCTGAATGGCAATGCCCAACGAGACGGCAACGGCACTGGCCAACGATATTTGAGCCGTATCACTCTCAGCCCCGGCAAAAACCACTCCGACGGCCATCCCCTCAGGCAGATTGTGGATGGTGACTGCCAAGGCAAGCATGGCCGTCTTTGACAGATGGGAGCGTATGCCCTCTGGTTGATCCGTGCCGATATGCAAATGTGGGGTCAGCCCGTCTATCAGTAGCAGGAAACCCATTCCCAACAGGAATCCAAAGGCGGCAGGGAACACAGACCAGGCTCCTTTCCCTGCCTCCATTTCCATAGCCGGAATGAGCAGCGACCATACCGAAGCTGCCACCATCACGCCCGAGGCAAAGCCCAGCAATGACTTCTGCAGCCGCACCGACATCTCATCCTTCATCAGGAAGACAAAGGCGGAGCCGAGCATGGTGCCCAGCAGCGGAATCAGCAGCCCTATAGCAATCGTTGTCATTTCAACTGCTTGCCATCAGAGAATGCCTTTCCTGCCGTCTGTCCCAGTCGGATATAGGTGTGATGAACGGGGTCGTAGGTAATCAGGGCCATTGCTTCTACATCGGGATTACCATCCTCGCCCAGATACTGCTCGTTGCAGAGGATGTTAACAATTTCACCGATGAGGTAATAGCCTGTCTCAGACTCATCAATCTTTTGCTTTACCCGACATTCAAGCGTCATCGGGAAATCGCGGAACACAGGGGCATTCACGTTGGGAGCCTTCTCTATAGTCCAGCCGGTCTTCTGCATTTTGTCTGGTGTGTTTCGTCCACTAACAATACCTACATAGTCAGCTGCCACCAACGTCTCTGCAGTTGCAAAAGTGACTGTGAACTCCTGATTCGCGGCAAGGTTGTCAGTAGTCTGATGGGAACTTAGCGAGATAATAATCTCATGCATGTCCCACTGGCCACCCCAGGCAGCATTCATGGCGTTGGGCCTGCCTTCTTTGTCGTAAGTGCCAATAATCAGCACGGGTTGTGGAAGAATCCACGGTTTCGATCCAAAACTCTTCATAATAATCATATTACATTAGATGTATAATCCATTTTGGCTACAAAATTACTCGTTTTTCTTTAGATTATCGCCTAAAAATCGTCTAAATAAACAGCTCGTGAGCAATTTTTAGTAATTCTGTGGCAAATAAACGCAAATAAATGCGAGTCATGGGAAACAAATTATTGGAACAGATATTTCCAAAGCTGCGGAAAAATGCTTACCTTTGCAGGCAAATTATGGAGAAAATCATTTTGGGCATCGACCCTGGAACCAATATCATGGGCTACGGCGTGCTTCGCGTTGACAGCGGTCTGCCAGGAACGCGCAGCATGGGTCAGCAGACACAGATGGTGACGATGGGCATCATCGACCTCCGCAAGTTTGAGGATGGCTACTTGAAGCTGGGACACATCTTCGAGCGGGTGACGGGTATCATCAAGTCGTACCTGCCCGATGAGATGGCCATCGAAGCCCCCTTCTTCGGCAAGAACGTGCAGTCTATGCTGAAGCTGGGGCGGGCTCAGGGGGTGGCCATCGCAGCCGCTATCGAACGAGGGGTGCCCATCCACGAGTATGCCCCCATGAAAATAAAGATGGCCCTGACAGGCAATGGTGGTGCTTCGAAAGAGCAGGTTGCCGGCATGCTGCAGCGCCTGCTGAAGATTCCACAGGAGGAGATGGGGCGCTTCATGGATGCCACCGACGCCCTGGCGGCTGCCTATTGCCACTATTTGCAAATGGGCCGCCCAGATAGCGATGCACCGCACTATAAGGGCTGGAAGGATTTCGTGAATAAAAATCAGTCAAAGGTATGGAAGCCAAAGTGATAACTATTGCCGGGCTGAACGCCAGTGGCAAGACGCTGCTGGCTGAGCGCATGCGCCGTGACATGAAAAGCGACAGCGTGCGCTACGTAGCATTCTGCGACACCTATGGCACAGCTACCGACCGCAGCTACTATCTGCAGCAGCGCTGGAACCAGCATGACATCGACTCCGAGACGCCCACCGTGGCTGCTGCGCTGGAGCGCTCGTTCAACCTCTCTGGCAGCGATACAACTGAGCGTCGCCAGCTTCAGGCCCACCTCTACAGGCTGATGGGTATGGAGCCGCTGCTCGACAAATATGTCATCTCGCTCAGTAGCGGTGAGCTGCGCAAGATGCACCTAGTAAAGACACTCATGGCCCAGCCGAAGACGCTTATCCTCGACAATCCCTTCATCGGGCTCGACGCCGAAGCCAGGACGATGCTTACCCATCAGCTGCTGCGACTCAGGCAGGAGGGCATGACGCTCTATCTCATCGTAGCGCGCCCCAGCGAGATTCCCGACTTCACCGATGAGATTATCTGGACCACGCCAGAAGCAACATTCCGCGATAGTAGCCACACGCTCTCCCCCCAGCCCGACGGTCTCCCCCTGCTGCCAGTTTCACCGTCTGTTGCGACTGAGTCGCAACCAACCCAAAAGGAGAAAACAATTACGTCTCATTCAACGGAGCAAAACGGCAACGAAACCGATGGCGAGACCATCATTGAGATGCACGACGTTAGCGTCAGCTACGGCCACCGGCGCATCCTCGGCCCCCTCACATGGACGGTGCGCAGGGGGGAGCGCTGGGCACTCTCAGGCCGAAACGGCAGCGGGAAGTCTACCCTACTATCACTCATCTGTGCCGACAACCCGCAATCCTATGCCTGCGACATTGCTCTCTTTGGCAAAAAGCTTGGCAGCGGCGAAAGCATCTGGGACATCAAGCGCCGCATCGGCTACGTCTCGCCAGAGATGCACCGCTCTTATCTACGCAACCTACCCGCACTACATATAGTAGCCAGCGGACTGAAAGACACCGTGGGCCTCTATGCCCGCCCCACTGCCCAGGAGCGCCAGCAGTGCCAGTGTTGGATGGACCGCTTCGGCATCGGCCAGCTGGCCAGCCGCTCTTTCATGCAGCTCTCCAGCGGCGAGCAGCGTCTCGTCCTCGTCTGTCGTGCATTTGTGAAGAATCCCGACCTGCTCATCCTCGACGAGCCCATGCACGGCCTCGACCTACAGCGCCAGCAACTGGTGAAACGCATCATCGAAGCCTTCTGCCAGCAAACTGACAAGACGCTCATCATGGTAACCCACTATGAAGAAGAACTACCCAGGTGCATGACACACAGCATCCACCTGTAAGGCTGTTTTTGATTATTTAACACAAAAAAGTTGCATAAAAATGTATAGCATTGCATATTTTTTTGTAACTTTGCACCGCATTTTATAGGACATTGTACGTATAAGTCTAAAATTCAGGAAGTTAAGAGAAGTTTATTAAGGAGAAGAAAGGATGAGACAGCTTAAAATTCAGAAGAGTATCACCAATCGTTCGAGCGAAGCACTCGACAAGTACCTTGTTGAAATAGGCCGTGCTCCCCTTATCAGTATTGATGAGGAGATTGAGCTGGCCCAGAAGATTCGTAAGGGAGGTCCCGAGGGGGAGCGCGCAAAGGACAAACTGGTGACAGCAAACCTGCGTTTCGTCGTGTCTGTAGCTAAGCAGTATCAGCACCAGGGGCTGACGCTGACCGACCTCATTGACGAGGGAAACATCGGCCTCATCAAGGCAGCGCAGAAATTCGACGAGACTCGCGGCTTCAAGTTCATTTCCTACGCCGTGTGGTGGATTCGCCAAAGCATTCTGCAGGCCATCGCCGAGCAGAGCCGCATCGTGCGTCTACCTCTGAACCAAGTTGGCTCACTGAATAAAATCAGCCACGAGATTAATAAGTTTGAACAAGAGAACCAGCGCCATCCATCGGTGAGCGAGCTGGCCGAGGCCACCGACATGGACGAGGAGAAAATCGGCCAGTCGATGATGGCCGACGGTCACCACGTCAGCATCGACGCCCCCTTCCAGGACGGAGAAGACAACTGCATGCTCGACGTGATGCCCAGCGGTGAGGACAGCCGCACCGACCGTCTGGTAGACCATGAGTCGATGGCTCAGGAGCTGAACGCCGTGCTCACCAAGGTGCTAAAGGAGCGAGAGATTACCATCATCCGCGAGTGCTTTGGTATCGGGTGCCACGAGAAGGGTCTCGAAGAGATTGGCGACCAGCTGGGCCTCACCCGTGAGCGTGTGCGCCAAATACGCGAGAAAAGCATCGCCAAGCTGCGCGACTCGGGCAACGCCAAAATCCTGATGAAATATCTGGGATAGTTCTCATTACCAATACAAGCGATTACCCATAGACAACTTGAACAACCAAGGACAACACCCAACATCAGCCCCAGAGGCTTGTTGTCCTCGGTTGTTCAAGTTGTTTTTTATACAATAAACATGAGAATTGACATTATCACCGTCCTGCCCGAAATGATTGAGGGCTTCGTGCACGAAAGCATCCTGGCACGTGCTGAGAAGAAAGGACTGGCAGAAATACGCCTGCACAACCTGCGCGACTACACGCTCGACAAGTGGCGTCGCGTTGATGACTACCCCTACGGCGGTTCGGCCGGCATGGTGATGCAGTGCGAGCCTATTGACCGCTGCATCACAGCGCTGAAGGCAGAGCGCGACTATGACGAGGTCATCTTCACATCGCCTGACGGCGAACAGTTCAACCAGCACGTGGCCAATGAGCTGTCGCTGTTGGGCAACATCATTATTCTCTGTGGCCACTACAAGGGAATCGACCAGCGCATTCGCGACCACCTCATCACCCGCGAGATTTCCATCGGCGACTATGTGCTCACTGGCGGCGAGCTGGCCGCAGCCATCATGGCCGATGCCATCGTGCGCGTGGTGCCCGGCGTCATCGGCGACGAACAGAGTGCACTCTCCGACTGCTTCCAGGACGACCTGCTGGCAGCGCCTATCTACACCCGCCCTGCCGACTACAAGGGCTGGAAGGTACCAGAGATTCTGCTCAGTGGCAACGAGGCAAAAATACGCAACTGGGAACTGGAGCAGGCGCTCGAACGAACCCGCCGTCTGCGCCCTGACCTGCTGAAATAGGAAACCAACCATCAAACTATACTGAAAATGGCAGACAACACACGCAAGGAACAGATACTCGTGCGCATCACCGGACAAGACCGTCCTGGACTGACGGCATCCGTGATGGGCATCCTCGCCCAATACGGTGTGCAGATTCTCGACATCGGCCAGGCCGACATCCACTCCACCCTATCGCTGGGCATCCTCATCCGCATGGACGAGCCAAACAGCGGACAGGTCATGAAAGAACTGCTGTTCAAGGCCACTGAACTGGGCGTGAACATCGGCTTTTCGCCCATTGGTGACGACGAGTACGAAGACTGGGTGGGCCATCAGGGAAAGAATCGCTACATACTGATGGTGATGGGACGTGAACTGGACGCTCGCCAGATAGAGGCAGCTACGCGCGTCATTGCCGATCAGGGTCTGAACATCGATGCCATACGCCGCATGACGGGTCGCAAAAGTATCAAGAACCCCGCCAAGCACGTACGTGCCTGCATTGAATTCTCACTACGTGGCGAGCCTGCAGACCGTCAGGAAATGCAGCGCCAGTTCCTGAAGCTCTCGTCTGAGATGGAAATCGACTTCTCCTTCCAGAAAGACGACATGTTCCGTCGTATGCGCCGCCTCATCTGCTTTGATATGGACTCCACACTCATTCAGACCGAGTGTATTGATGAGCTGGCCGAGCGTGCCGGCGTGGGAGCCGAGGTACGCGCCATCACGGAAAGTGCCATGCGCGGGGAAATCGACTTCAAGGAGAGCTTCACCCGCCGTGTCAGTCTGCTGAAGGGGCTCGACGTCAGCGTCATGCAGGACATTGCCGAGCACCTGCCCATCACCGAGGGCACCGACCGCCTGATGACCATCCTGAAGCGTTGTGGCTACAAGATTGCCATTCTGAGCGGTGGATTCACCTATTTCGGCGAATACCTGCAGCGCCGCTATGGCATCGACTATGTCTATGCCAACGAGCTGGAGGTCGACGAGGACGGCAAGCTCACTGGACACTATGTGGGAGAAATCGTGGATGGACATCGCAAGGCCGAACTGCTAAAGCTCATCGCGCAGGTGGAGAAGGTGAACCTTGCACAGACCATTGCCGTCGGCGACGGTGCCAACGACTTGCCCATGATTAGTGAGGCAGGCCTCGGCATCGCCTTCCACGCCAAGCCCCGCGTCGTGGCCAACGCGAAGCAGAGCATCTCAAGCCTCGGCCTGGACGGCGTGCTCTACTTCCTCGGATTCAAGGACTCTTATCTGGGTGACCAAGGTAAACTATAATCACTCCTCACTTATCACTCATCACTTATCACTCCTCTATGGGAATCATTATTGGAATTGACGTAGGTATATCAACTACGAAAATCGTGGGTCTGCGCGACGGCAAGCCCACAGCCCCCATTCGCATCACCGCCGCCGACCCCATCACCTCGCTCTACGGGGCTTTCGGCAAGTATCTTCACGACAACAACATCCAGCTCAGCGACGTGGAGCACGTGATGCTGACAGGCGTAGGCGCCGCATACGTGAAGAATGATGTCTACGGCGTGCAGACCAGCCGCTGCGACGAGTTCATGGCCGACGCACTGGGGGCTCGCTACGAGTCGAAGCTCGACCACGTCATCGTGGTCTCGATGGGCACAGGAACGAGCTTCGTCATGTGCAACGGCAATGACATCTACCACATCGGAGGCATTGGCATCGGTGGAGGAACACTTCAGGGCTTGTCACGCATCATGCTGAACACCAGCGACATCAAGCAGGTGTCGGCACTGGCCATGCAGGGCGACATCAAGAACATCAACCTGCTCATCGGCGACATCTCAGCTCAGCCGCTGCCCGGTCTGCCGATGGAGGCCACGGCCAGCATCTTTGCCCGGGCCCACAACGATGCGTCGAAGGAGGACATCGCCTGCGGCATCATCTCCATGGTACTGCAGTCGATAGGCTCTGCCGCCGTTCTCGCAGCACAGGGCACCGACTGCCGCGACATGGTGCTCATCGGCAACCTCTCGCTGCTACCGCAATGCAAGGAGATATTCCCCGCCTTAGAAAAGCTCTACGGCGTGCGCTTCCATATCCCCAAGTACTCTGAGTACTGTACGGCTATTGGTGCTGCATTGGCATACCACTGACCATCAGTATTTCTTGACGATGCGCTCAATCGCACGGTCGAGCGACTCTGTCGGCTCTATGATATTATAATCTTGCCAGAAAGCCGGGTCGCGGAAAAAAGCCACCTGATCGAAGAAGGCATCGCGCTGGTCAAACGACTCACGACCACGAATAGGCTGTACGTCGGGGCCGCCCTGAGTGTTCGTGACCACCATCTCGCAGACGGCAGTGAACGACGTGGCAAACAGCCGTCGGCGCCAGTCGCAGTTAAAGCGGAAAGTGGTGCGCACATAGCTGATTCGTGACAGGTCGTCGTCGCCCAGGCGATAGTCAATCAGCAGCGACAGCTCCTTTGGCCGGAAGCGCACTCCCGCCGGTTTCTTCACCAGCATCATGCGGGTGGCTTTTTCGCGGTCGCTCATATCCAGTGACAAGTCAATGCGCGAGAAGGCCAGGGTTTCCCGGTCGATATATAGTTTTCCGAAATAGAGTGGCCACTCCACCGTAGCCCTCGGCGCCATGCTGACCACGTATTGCTGGCGGTCAGCAATCATTTCGGGCAGTTCCATCTTCAGTTCATAAAGGTCCAGCTCATCAGTGTTGAACAGCAGTTCGAGGTTCTTCACCATATCCAGCTGCACGGGCCCAACAGGTCCGCCCATCACCTTTACACTCAGCGTATCGGTCTGTCGTGGGCTTAGCAGGCGTCGGCCTTTGCGAATAGCCACGCGGTCGCGCCCCGTGCCATGACCGTAGGCCGTCTTATACATGTCAACCACCCCTTCGGCCACGCAGATGTAGTGCTGGCGCTTCATGGCCGTCTCGCGGTAGAAGCAACGATGCAGTTCTGGCTGCAGACTATAGTTCTTTGGAATCTTCCTAATGGCAGCCATCACCAGTTCGCGCGGGTCATTGGCCACCACCAATACCTCGCTCAGCAGAATGGCCGTTGGCTTCAGGCTAATCTTCAGCGGTCCGTCAAGGCTATTGCCCAGCTCCACCCGTCGTGACTCATAGCCCAGATGCGACACCACAACCGCCCTTGGCAAACTGTCGGTCTTCAGCGTGAAGAATCCATCGCCGTTTGTCACCACCATCACGCCGCAGCCCTCCGCAGCGACGCTTGCGCCACTGATGCTCCGCCCGTCACCCAGGCTCGTCACCAGGCCACTCACAGTCACCTTCTGACCATAGACGCTCAAGGTCACCACAGCCATCAGAAAGACCAATATAACTCTCTTTCCCATCATATCCTTCCCCGTTTAGTTCATTATGCGCCCACAAAGATAGGATTTTTTTTGCAAACCACCAAATGCACAGACCAGTAATTCAAGATGTTTCTTACGGCACAGCCAGTCCCTGCCTGATGCCGACATGAAACCGATGTTGGAACTGATTCTCTATTTCCTTTTTTGCATCCGACGAGTCATCACTCCCGTAAGGATTCATGATGCTGTCAAGCCATTCGTTTTCCACGCTGCTCACCTTTCCGTCAGCATTGGCAATAACAGTAGCCATGCGGAGCATCTTCTTTCTATAAGCGGTTTCGTACTCCTTACGGTAATTATGAAAGATGAAGCAGAATGCAAAATCATCCAATCCGTTGCTGGCCGTTGCTTTGACATTGGCGTTGGCGTATTCATTCAGTGCTTTTGTAGCGATGGTTCTTATCTCGCAAGTGTATTGATAACGCGATTTTATGTCGGTCTTGCACTCCTCCCATGGGTATTGTTTGTTATCGTCGAGCCTCATCATTTGCATTACGATGCCGAACAGCAGCTGCCCTTCAGGGGTTTCATAATTGATTGTGCATATTTTCTTTCCGCCACCGCCACTGGAATAGTATCTATGACCGAGACGTCCATAGTTTCGCAGTACATCTTTCATAATGAAAAACTTCAGACTGGCGAACATCTCCTGACTGGTATCTATATTGTCATTACCCTCCTTGATGCCCAACACATATTTCTGGAATTCGCTTTCCCTGCAAGCGTCCATCACCATGTTGCATGTGTTCTTCAGCAGTTGGCACATTTCTTCAAAGGTGCCCTTCGTTATCAGCATGTCGCTGTCGGCAATAGGCTGGAAGGCATCGTTCTCAGCCTTTTTCATGGTTTCCGTCTTCTCTAATATGGCATCACGTTTTGCTGTCAGTTCCTCCTCTTTCTTTTTGTATTCGCGCGTTAAGAGTTCTGCCACTCTCTCATTTCTTTCCTTTTTTTCATCTTTCGTTTTTGATGAACCGAAGGCCACTATGAAGATGAGGATTATAACAATAATGAAAATTAGCTCCAAATTACTTTCTTTTTTCTTGTAACCAACAAACTATTATTAAGCTGTTATCAATGAATGTAACATATTCACGTATTTTCCGACGTGGACGGCCTTGTCGTCGAAGAGGTCGATGATGTTGATGTCATTGAAGGGCGACACACTCATCAGCGTCTGCGGCTCGATGTCACCGTTCTCGCAGACGTAGGCGATGATACTCTTCAGATACTCCATCTGGCGGGCGTTCAGCGTGGATCCGTTCAGGAAATGAGTGAACTTCTCCAAGGCTACCTGACGGTCAACCTTGATGACCGAGCGGATGAACATCGCCACGTTCATCGAATCCGACTGCGTGTAACGGTTATAGTCCTCACGGGTGCCCAGCTCTTCCCACATGACATGCTCCAGTTGGCTGATGTCATCCGGCGTAAGCTGTTCCAGTCGGAAGATCTTGCAGAACAACTCATCGTTGCGATGCTCACTGATGTAGTCAATGACGCGTTGGCGATAGGTGTTGCCACTCAGGCTGACGGTCTCTGTCTGGCCACCATCGGTAACGATGTCCTCTATGTTCAAGGTGAATTTCTTCGACTGCACGCTTTCCAGGTGCTTCACCAGTTCACGCAGTTCCTTGCGGGTGTCCTCCAACAGTCGTAACGAAGCATCTTCAAAGAATCCACGCTTCTGAACGTCGCGGATGGTTTGCAGGTGCTGGGCTATGACTGGAACGGTGGCTTTCTCCTCCAACTTCTTGCAAATCATAAACACACGGTTCTCGGGAAGAATGGTGTCTACCTCTTCGCACAACTTGCCCAGTTCTATGTTCAGCATCATCAGGTCGAACTTCTCGGCACTCTCGTCCGTCAGTTTTCTGACGATGAGCGGCGAAATAATGTCCTTCAGTTCCTGTACGTCAAGGGCCGACAGGCTCATCCAGCTGTTAGCATCGCGGAACTTCGTCACCGTCGGCCACACGCGGCGGGTGCTAATCATCGTGTCCTTGATTTCGGCTACCTGCGCCATCAACCGTTGCTTCAACTCGTCATGCAGTGCCTTCTCTTCTTCGTTCTCCTGGCGTTCAGCCGCTTGCAGGGCAAAGGCAATGTCCGTGCGGATGCAGAAGAGCCGTTCGGCCAGTGACTGTGCCACGGCGGCCTCTGTGCCGCTGGGGTTCTGCTTGAAGTATTCAAAGTTGTTACACCAGTCGAAGATGTAGAACTCAGTCTTGTTTTGTCCGTAGCCGAAGATGTTTTCCGAGAGCCGGGTGCCGCGGCCAATCATCTGCTTGAAGCGGATGCTGCTGACCACGGGCTTGAAGAACACGAGGTTCAGGATGTCGGGCACGTCGATACCCGTGTCGAGCATATATACCGACACGGCCACCTGTGGCATTTCGTCGCGCTTCTCAAAATTGTCTATGAGCGTTTGGGCATAGTTCACGTAGTTGTCTATGAGAGCGCAGAAATCATCACCTAACTCAGGATAGAGCACTTTGAACCGTTCTACCACCAGCTCGGCATGCTGGTGGTTATAGCAGAAGATGATACTCTTGCCGATGACGTTGCCGCTCTGCACCCGCAGACCATGCTCCATCAAGTCCTGCAGCATCTTGTCGATGGTGTCTATATTAAAGATGTAGCTGAATATCTCGCTGCCCTCGATGTCACGTTCGTAGTCCTCCGACGGGTCAAGGTCGTACTTTGTCTTCTCGTAGTCGAACACGGGCTGCAGCTGCTCTCGGTCTTCGACAGCCATCGTGGCCACACGGAAACCCTGCTCCATCACCTGGCTCTTGCGCACAAAGCCGTGATAGGGAACCAGGTAGCCGTCGCTGATGGCTTCCTCGTATTCGTATGCAAAAGTCTGTTCTGGATCCATCTGCAACAGGTTGAACGTCGAGCGGGCCACTTCGTCGCGCGGCGTGGCCGTCAGGCCAATCAGGAACGAGTCGAAGTAGTCGAAGATGGCTCCATACTTGCCGAACACCGAGCGGTGTGCCTCGTCGATGATGATGAGGTCGAAGTGTCCGATGGAGAAGAGCTTGTCATCAGCCTCCACGTAGTTAATCATCGTCTGGTAGGTACTCAGCACCACGCGGGCCTCCAGGGCCTGCTTGCGCTTCTCGGCATCGCCGACGGCTCCCATGTCGTTCAACTCGCAGAAGGTGGCATCGCTGAGGTACTTAGCAAAGCCCTTCACTTTTGCCTGTTTTACCAATGAGGTGCGGTCGGCCAGGAACAGCACGTTCTTCACCCAGCGGTTGCGCATCAGCACATCAGTCAGCGACACGGCCACACGGGTCTTGCCCGTGCCCGTTGCCATGATGATGAGCGACGAGCGGTGCATCCGTGCCAGATGGTCGCAGACGGCACGGATGGCGCGTTTCTGGTATTCGCGGTTGGTAATCTCGTCGCGCACACTCAGGTCGCTGTTGGTGCCACGCTCACGACGGCGCAGGTGCAGCACCTGCAAGTCCTCCTCCGAGTGGAAGCCATAAAGCTGACGTGAGGGATAGCCCAGCCCGTCGATGACCTCCGTGTTATAGCCATTGCTCAGGTAGATGACAGGTCGCACGCCATAACGGCGCTCCAGGCAGTCGGCATAGAGCTTTGCCTGCTGCCGTCCGGCCTCAATGCTGACGGCGGTACGCTTAGCCTCTATCAGTGCAACGGGTTTCAGGGCGGCATCGAACAGCACATAGTCCACATAGCCTTTCTTGCCGTCGGGCATCCCCTGCACCTCCACCTCTATGCAGGCACTGCTGGGTTTCAGCACGCCCTTCTCCTGCTGCACCTCCCATCCTGCTTCTGTCAGCAGCATGTCGATGAACTGGTGACGTGTCTCTGCCTCCGTCAGCGGGCTCTCTGGCATCGTGACACGCTCTCTCGGCACAGCCACATTGTCTGCAGGCACCTGTTGCACAAAGGCCGGATTGGGTTCCGGCTGGCGCACGGGCTGCACCACGGTGATGCGCTCACGCTTGCCCACTATCTCACGGTCGAAGGGCTTGATACGGTTCACCAAGCGCAGCGACTGGAAGATGTAGCCCAGCACGTAGTGCAGGTCTATCAGCGTGTACATGGCCTGTTGCTCGGTGATGCGCTTGTCGGGTGTCAGCTCTATGTGTGCACCACGGTTGCCCATCGTCCGCACATAGCGTATGTTGCGCCAGAAGATAGGGTCGGCACCGATGAACATACGGAACTCATCGTGGTCCACCATCTGCGACAATGACAGCCCATCGGCATTGATGTGCTTCATGGCAAACACCTGAAGCATCGTCCACTCCAAGGCCAAGCGACAATTCAGCACGCTCAACTTGGGCGACATCTTCTGCGTCCTTTCGGCCTGCTTGCAGTATTCCTGCAGCTCCTCAGTCAATGGTATCTGCTTGATGAAATCAAAGTTTCCCATATCGTCGTTTTATGTTTTTAGTCAAACCAATACTGCATCCGCGATGACAGCAGGGTTTCAAGGTCTTTTATCGATGCACTTATCCGCTGCTTCTGCTGCTCAATGGCGGTGATGCGAGTGGCGAAGGTTTGCTGGAGGGGGAGAGGGGGAAGGGGAACAGGAAACTGTTTGAAATCTTTAATGTTAACGTGAGCCACAGTACTACTCACATTTACATACTCAATCTGTTGCTTTATCCACTCTGACAAAATAACCCTATGCAAGAAAATGTTCGAGATGATTTCCGTGTTGGCACGTAACAACATCGTTCTTTGTCCCAAACAAAAGTTGTAGCCTTTTGGCAGGATGACCGCATCACCGATAGTTCCTTCTCTACCAAATACAATGTCACCAGCCTCTGGCTTTAGTCTCGCTATTCTTATTTCGTATTCTTCTTTCTCTAAATATTGCATCGTGTCCCAACTTATAGCGCCTCCTTTTAGTTCAGAGGTTCTAATGCAGGGATAATCTGTGACAGAATCTGATTTTCTCGGTGTCGAATGAGGACAATCAACAATATTAGTACATATATCCTCCATCTTCTTCACCTCCCATCCCTTTTCATTCTCCACAGGGTCACCGAACATGTCATAGAATATACTCTGCGCCAGGCTGTCGAGGTCATTCAACTGCGACTTCTTCAGCCCAATCAACTCGTTTATCTTGTCAAGTTCCGCAACGATAGATTGCTGGATGCTTATGGGTGGAATGGGTATAAGAATCCGTGCAATATCTGTAGGCTTAATCTCCATCACTTTGAATCCACGGGCATATTTCTCCTTCTCTACATAAAAACTGTTTGAACGTAAGTAATAGACAATGTATTTGGGATTGAGATTATGCTTATACACAGCTGCATGAGCACTCACAGCAACGTCATAGTCGCCAAGCCATGCAGTTGACTTACAGGAACCTTCCAGGTCTTCACTCGTAATTGCAATAATAACGTCACCAGGAGAAGCAATGATAGATTTCTCATAGATGTCCGAAGGTATTTCAGTAAGATGTTTATCAACAGATACACCAAACTTTGTGTGAATCTGTCCATAATGTATGCATGGCAAACCTTTCTCCACAAAGTCTGCCTTTTGTATGCTCTTACCACGAAGGAACGAGCCGACATCTCCAAATGTCTTATATGTCCATCCCTCTCTCATTTGTTTTCCTCCTTGATTCTGCTGATTTCCGCTTTTAGCAGATTGTTTTCGGTAATGAGTTGTTGCACCTGACGCTGTAGGGCGTCAATAGCCTCCCGTTGGTTGGTTCTGTAGTTCAGTCGTGCGGCGGTCATGCGCTCGCGGATACCGCCCTCAGTAATAAACTCCGCTTCTTTCTTTTTCTGATAACTCATCATCATCTTGTCCACCATTCGGCAGAGCGTGATGGCTGTGTTAGCAGCCTCCTCGTCAGTCCATTTGTTGAAGAACCGTTCATAGTCGGCTACGAAATTATGTGAGCGGCAGTATTTGAGCATGGTATCGAAGCGCGGGTGCCCTTGCGTCCATTTTGTCAGTTTATGCGATGGCAGATAGTCCTCATAGTCCTCCAGAAGTTCCTGAATGCTGGAACGAGCCACATTGAGCAGTTTCAGTTCCAGCTCCATGGATGTCACGCCATCAGCAGAGCCTTCCACGATGTTCTGTTTGCCGGAGCGCGCCGCCTGTACCATCTGGTCAATGGTGCGGTCGCCGTAGGCTGGGAGAAAGCGGCGGGTAAAGACGTAGGTGAGTTGGTAGAGCACCACGGTCTTCTGGTAGAACCAGAGTTGCTTCCAGTTGGTTTGCTTGCGGAGGACGGTTTCTATTTTTTTTGCTTCTTGCTCCATTTTTTTTCTGTTTTTTGGGGGGTAGGCTTTCTAGTTTTTCTAGATTTTCTAGATTTTCTAGAATTTAGCTTGATTGCAACAAACTCTTTAGTGTATTAAGGTTTGAGCATATCTGTTCCTCTGTATTCTTCAATCTAGCGAGAATATCCTTGACCGGCTCGTAGTCTACACGCTCACGCTCCACCTCTTTATATTTATTGATGGAGAGGTCGTAGTCGTTCTGGCGTATCTCGTCGGCAGGAACGAAGAAGCTCTGCTCCTTGCGGCTCCGCATCTCTTCCTCATCCAAGTGCTCGTAGCGGTGGATGATGTCGGGGATGTCGTTCTCGCTGACGGGGTTTCGCTTGTCGTCAAGCGAAAAGCCGTCGGCCCGCATGTCGTAGAACCACACACGGTCAGTGCCACCGCTATTGGTCTTGGTGAAGATGAGGATGGCGGTGCTCACACCTGCGTAGGGCTTGAACACGCCGCTGGGCATGGAGATGACGGCCTGCAGCCGCTGGTGGTCAACAAGCTCACGGCGGATGGCCTTGTGCCCTGCTGACGTGCCGAACAGCACACCGTCGGGAACGATGGAGGCGCAGCGTCCGCCCAGCTCCAGCATGCGGGTGAAGAGTGCCACGAAGAGCAGTTCCGTCTTCTTTGTCGAGGCTATGGCCGTCAGCGACTTGGCAATGACCTCCTTGTCGATGCTTCCGGCAAATGGCGGATTGGCTAAGCAGAGCGTATAACGGTCGCTGTCGGTATTGTCGGTTGACAGCGAGTCCTTATATTCTATGTCGGGATTGTCCACGCTGTGCAGCATCAGGTTCATGGCACCGATGCGCAGCATGGTCTGGTCGGTGTCAAAGCCATGGAACATGCGGTTACGGTAGTGTTCCTGGTTCTCGCGCTTCATCAGCTCGTCGGCATAATGCGCCTTGACATACTTCGCACTCTCCACGATGAAGCCCGCACTGCCCATAGCCGGGTCGCAGATGGTGTCCTTGATGGTAGGTTTCATCAGTTCCACCATCATGGCGATAATGTGGCGAGGTGTGCGAAACTGGCCGTTGGTGCCCGATGCTGCCATCTTTCCGAGTACATACTCATAGGCATCGCCCATGGTGTCGCGGTTGTTCATGTCGAGACCGTCAACACCCTCGACAACCTTCAGCAGTGTTCGGGCGTTGGGAATGAGGAACGTGGCATTCTCCATGAAACGACTGTAGGCCGACTCGCGCCCGGCGTTGAGGTTCTTGATGAACGGAAAGACGTTCATGCGGATGTTCTGAAACATCGTCGCCCCGTCATCGTGGCGGAACACATGCCAGCGCAGCCGTTCATACGGCACGTTCTGGTCGGTCTCAGGGTTGTGCCACGACTCGCCAGGTGGGAAAGCGCCCAAGAGGTTCGCATTGCTCTCTGCCTTTTGCTGACCGTCGTCAAGCAGTTTCATGAAGAAGAGGTAGGTCATCTGCTCCAGCACACTGATGCTGTTGGTGATGCCTCCCGTCCAGAAGTCTTCCCATATCAGGTCTATCTTCGCTTTTATCTCGCCTGTAATCATTGTTGTTCTTGTATTTGTTGTTTCGGCACTGGTATATACATGATGTCGTTGCGTGTCGAGTTTAGCAGGTCCTTCACGTCCACTTCCAGCAGCATTGCTATCTGCTCCAGTGTGTAGAGGTCATACGGTTCAAATCCTTCATTCGATCTGTTTTATTGGTTTTGAACGCAAATATAATGATTTCCCTCGAAAAAAGTTCAAAAACTCGTTCACATTTAATGTTTTTTGGAAATTGTCGGCATAGTGTTATAGCGCCGAAAAATCCAATCAGTAAAGTGAGTAGACACACCTCTCATTTTTTTTGAACAATTTTGACAAAATGGCCATTTTAGGCCTCCATATTTCGAGAATTCTCCACGAAAACAACTTTTGGACGAAAAAACGCCTGTTTTTTGAGGGTTTACTAAATCGCTGATTGTCAGTTGGTTGATTTGATTTTGGCATAAAAGGGGCTTCGTTGAGAAAAAAAAGTCAACGCCTTTTGAAAATTTGGCGTTGACTTTTGAAAATTTGGCGTGCTTACAAAAACACGAAAAGGGGCAAAATTGGAGCAAAAAACGTGCACAAAAGTGGGGAAAGTGTGCAAATCTTCGTCTTTTGCGGCCCGATTTTTCATCGGGCGACACCTCCCCAAGGCTCGAAAACGGCCATTTTTCACTCCAGAATGCTTCGCCGCCGTGAAGCAATTTTTTTGTGAAAGATTTTGACATTTGAGATGTCAAATTAGCCCTTTTTTTTACTCCCACTCTATCGTTGCAGGTGGCTTTGAGGAGATGTCGTAGCAGACGCGGTTGACACCACGCACCTTATTGATAATTTCGTTGGAGACCTTGGCCAGGAAGTCGTAAGGCAGGTGAGCCCAGTCGGCCGTCATGGCATCGCTACTGGTGACGGCACGCAGTGCCACAGGGTTCTCGTAGGTACGTTCGTCGCCCATCACACCTACCGAGCGGACGGTGGAAAGCAGGATGGCTCCTGCCTGCCATATCTGGTCATAAAGCGAGACCTCGATGGTGCCGTCCTTCATGTCAGCGGGTATGCCGGCAGCCAGGACCTTGCGAGCCTCTTCACCAGAGAGTTTCACCTTGTACTCGCGCAGACCTCTAATATAAATATCGTCAGCTTCCTGCAGCACACGGACTTTCTCGGGAGTGATGTCGCCAAGGATGCGTACTGCAAGTCCTGGACCTGGGAAGGGATGACGGGTGATGAGGTGTTCGGGCATGCCCAGCTGCCGGCCCACGCGTCGCACCTCGTCCTTGAACAGCCACTTCAACGGCTCGCACAGTTGCAAATTCATCTCCTTGGGCAGTCCACCCACGTTATGGTGGCTTTTGATGACTTTACCCGTAATGTTCAGGCTCTCAATGCGATCGGGGTAGATGGTGCCCTGAGCCAGCCAACGATAGCCCCCCCCTACGGCCCCCGAGGGGGCTTCTATTAGTCGTTTGGCTTCTTCATTGAACACCTCTATAAAATCACGACCGATGATTTTGCGTTTCTGCTCCGGCTCTGTCACTCCTGCCAGGTCGGCGAAGAACTTCTTGCTGGCATCAACACCAATGACGTTGAGCCCCAATCCCTGATAGTCCTCCATCACCTGCTGGAACTCGTTCTTCCGCAGCATGCCATGGTCAACAAAAATGCAAGTCAGCCGGTTGCCGATGGCACGGTTCAGGAGCACGGCAGCTACAGAGGAATCAACGCCGCCCGAGAGTCCGAGAATGACGCGGTCGCTACCCAGCTGTTCTTTCAGCTCTGCCACAGTGGTGTCGACGAACGATGCCGCTGACCACTCCTGGCGCGAACCACAAATGTCGACCACGAAATTCTTCAGGAGCAGCGTGCCCTGAAGGCTGTGGAACACTTCGGGGTGGAACTGAACAGCCCAGACGGATTTACTATTTGACGATTTACCATTTACGATTTTCTCTGCAGGGCAGTAGAAAGCCGCATTCTTCACGTCCTTGGTCGAGGCAATGACCTTGAATCCTTCGGGAATGGCAGTGATCGTGTCGCCATGGCTCATCCACACCTGCGAGTGCTGGTCAAAGCCGCGAAAGAGCGGATTGGCAGTATCGACGGACTGTAGATTGGCACGGCCATACTCGCGCGAATCAGCCTTCTCTACCCTGCCACCCATCGAATGCGAGATGAACTGGGCGCCATAGCAAATGCCAAGCACAGGTATTCGCCCCACGAATTGCGAGAGGTCAACCTTGAAGGCATCGGGATCATGCACGGAGAAAGGAGAGCCCGACAAGATTACGCCGATGACGCTGGGGTCGTCCTTGGGGAACTTGTTGTAGGGCAGAATCTCGCAGAAGGTGTCTAATTCGCGCACCCGGCGGCCAATGAGCTGTGTGGTCTGCGAACCAAAATCGAGGATGATGATCTTCTGTTGCATTTCTATTATGTTTTTAATAAATAACTAATCGTATTTGGCTTATACAAACAACTTTTTTCTAAACAACGAATTTAGACGAATTAGACGAATTAGACGAATTGCATGTTTTTTTACGAATTGTACGAATCGTAACACGCAGCAATTCGTGTCATTCGTTAAATTCGTTGTTGATATAAACATTTACTTATTATATTGAAGTTGATAGCGTATTGATAAAGGCGTCGGCCTCTTGCAGTGTGCTGATTTTGCCCACGTCCATCAGCCGCAAGTCGTCCTTTAGACATCCCACGATGTGGGAACGATGGCAGATGCTGAGGTAGAAGTCGATGATAGGGAAACGCTCGGGGAAACGGTCCATAAGCGGGAAAAGGCGTGGCGAGAAAGAGTGGATGCCAGAGAAGGCGAACATATTGAGCGGCTCGCCATGCTGAGAGAGGCCCGTACGCCTCACGTATTCATAGGGGCTTTTCACCTCGCCCGTCTCTACGTTCTTCCACCCCATCAGGCGCATCGCATTATCGAAAAGCAGATAGCGCTTCGTGGTGCGCCGGCTCACCAGCAGCACCGCATCTTCCTGGGGCAGATGCTGGCGGCGGAACCAGTTGTAGTCAACGTTGTCAAGGATGTCGACATTGTGTATCAGGATCGGTTCGTCATCAAGGAAAAGGGAAGCGGCGTGTTTCAATCCCCCACCCGTCTCGAGCAGCTGCTGACGCTCATCACTGAACTGCACCAGCGGAGCATAGGGGCGAGAAGCCACATAGTCGATAATCTGTTGTGCAAAGTGGTGAACATTGACAACGAATCGGGAATAGCCATAGGCCTGAAGGCGCCCGATGACAATGTCGATGAGCGGTTGACCGCCCACGGAAACCAGAGCCTTCGGCATCGTGTCAGTGAGTGGACGGAGACGGGTTCCCAATCCCGCTGCAAAAATCATGGCCTGCTTCATGGTCGTTAAGTTCTATTTGGTTCAAAGACTTGAGAAATGCCCTGCTCACGATGGCAGACGCGCACCTCTACACTCGGAAAACGGTTGTGAAGATGCTCTGCCAGATGCTGGGCAGAATAGACACTGCGATGCTGACCGCCTGTACAGCCAAAGGCAAACATGAGCGACGTGAAGCCACGGTCGATATAGCGTTGCACATGAGCATCGGCGAGCTTGTAAATGGAATCGAGGAAAGCGAGTATCTCGCCGTCATCCTCAAGGAATTTCACCACGGGCTGGTCTAACCCTGTAAGCCGTTTGTACTGCTCATAGCGTCCTGGGTTGTGCGTACCGCGGCAGTCGAACACGTAGCCTCCACCATTTCCGCTCTCATCCTGCGGAATGCCCTTCTTATAAGAGAAGCTGAAGATGCGCACCACGAAGCGAGGCTTCGTCAGTCGCAATAAGACATCCATCAGGTGCGGATAGGGGAATTCGCTGCCATCGCCAATCAACTCTCGCAGGCTCTGCAAAGCAGGGGGAATGGACTGCAGGAAGTGCTGCTTACGCTCAAAATAGCCACGGAAGCCATAAGCGCCCAGCACTTGCAGAAGGCGGAAGAGCACAAACAGGCGCAGGCGGGCATCGAACTCTTCACGAGGTGGCATGGGAGCATAGCGCTGTGCCTGAGCATAATAAACGTCAAGCAGTTCACGGCGAAGCTCAGCAGGATATCGCGCTGACGCCTGCCATAGGAACGAAGCCAAGTCATAGTAGAACGGACCTCGGCGCCCACCCTGGAAATCGATGAAGAAGGGGGTCAGGAGGTTGGAGGGGGCCACTATCATCACATTGCGGGCCTGGAAATCACGATAGAGAAAAGCACAGTCAGACGGTTGCTCCGTCAGGTCATGGGCCAGGCGACGGAAGTCCTCTTCAAGGCGCAGCTCATGAAAGTCAATACCGGTAGCCTTCAGATAGCAATACTTGAAATAGTTCAAATCGAACATCACCCCCGTCTCGTCGAACTGGGGCTGGGGATAGCACACCGAGAAGTCGAAACCACGGGCACCCTCGAACTGCAGGCGCGGTAACTGTTCAATGGTCTGCCGAAGCAGTGCCTTTTCCTCCTCATCGTAACGTCCGCCAGCCTCGCGCCCACGACGTATGGCATCGAACAAAGACAAAGAGCCAAGGTCGGTTTGCAGATAGCGCAAGCCATCTGCGCTGACAGCCAGTATCGTAGGAACAGGGAGCTGCTGTTGTCGAAAATGTCTGGCTATAGCTACGAAGGCATTGTTTTCTTCAACGCTTGTACCCACACAACCGATGACAGTACGACCATCGGTGCCCTGCATACGGTAATAGGCACGATTGCTGCCAGCACCGGGTAGTTTCTCTGTCTGAACGGGGTCTGCCCCACTCCATTGACGATATAGTTTTATGAGTTCCTGCATATCTTGAATGGCAAAGTTACAAAACATGGATTATGGCATAGGTACAAGCAGTGAGCTATCGCCATAGCTGAGGAAGCGGTAGTCATGGCTGAGGGCATGGTCGTAAATCTCTCGCCAGTGCCCTCGAGTGAAAGCGCTTACCAGGAGCAGCAACGTAGACTGAGGCTGATGGAAATTGGTGACAAGTCGCTCTACAATCTTGAACTCATAGCCCGGAGCAATGATGATTTGCGTAGAGGCGTGAAGGGCCTGCAATCCAGACTTGTCGAGCCAGGCAACGAGGGCGGCAAGGGCAGCGGCTACATCCTGGCGCGAAGGATTCATCGTGCTGGCAGGCAAGTCGTAGGGTTCCCACTGGTCGACGTGAAGCTGGTGCTCCTGTAGCTGCGGACTGGCCATTATCTTCAATCCCATGTAATAGAGGCTCTCCAACGTACGCACACTCGTTGTCCCCACTGCCGTGGCACGGCACTGGTGGTCAAGCAGTTTTTGCAAAGTCTGTCGGGTGACGCAGATGTGCTCAGTGTGCATCTCATGACCTCCCATGTGCTCACTCTTCACAGGTTTGAAAGTACCTGCACCAACATGGAGCGTCAATTCCTCGCGGTCGATGCCCCTCGCGTCAATGTCCGCCAGCACTTCCGGGGTGAAATGGAGGCCTGCCGTAGGAGCTGCAACACTGCCTTTAATTTTGGAATAGACGGTCTGATAGGTCGTGAGATCGCTCTGCTGCGTCTCGCGGTTCAGATAGGGCGGTATAGGCAGTTCGCCTGCGGCATCGAGTATTTCTGCAAAGGAGACGGGAATATCCCATTCGAAGTCGATGATATGGCTGGTTCCCTGTTCGCCTCGGCGTGTGGCCTTGAGAGAAAGCAACCGTCCATCTATCGTCAGCTGTCGTTCCAACGTACCCTCCTTCCACTTTTTCAGGTTGCCCACCATGCAAAGCCACGTGCAATGCCCCCGAGTGAGGAACATCTGCTCATAGTCTGCGGGGAAATGGGGCTCCAGGAGAAACACTTCGATGAGCGCCCCTGTTGTCTTGTGGAAAAGCATTCGCGCCTGTATGACTTTCGTGTTATTGAACACCATCAGTGTCCCCTGTGGCAGATGACTGGCCAGATGACGAAAACGGTCGTCAGAAATCTGGCCTTTGTCATAGACTAACAGCCGAGACTGGTCACGGGGGGTAACGGGAAATGTGGCAATGCGCTCATCGGGGAGCTCATAATTATAGTCGCTGATGCTAATTTGCTTTGTATCCATAAATAACTATATGTATAGGGAGAAGCACGCCTTGATGATAGCGTAGACAAGGGTGAAGGCGAGAACACTGACGGCCACATGGATGTGCTCGTGCTGATAGCCCGTCTTCGTGTATTGCGAAGATATGAAGTTTGCCGGATGCTCGTTCTGCTTCTCAATTTGTGTGTAGAGATACCACACCAACGTTCCGACAAAGCCTCCCCAAAGGAGCCCGACAAGGATGTCACCGGGATAGTGTACGCCCAAGTAGACGCGTGTCCAACAATTGAGCAGTGACCATAGCACAAGAGCTATACCGAGCAGACGGCTACGGATGACGAGGGTGAGGAAAATGGCGATACTGAACGTGTTAGACGCATGAGCGGAGAAGAAGCCAAAGCGTCCTCCACGGTAGCCATTCACAATGTCAACACCTATTCCTATCTCTGGGTCACGTGTGGGACGCCAGCGTCCAACGAGAGGCTTGACGATGAGGTCGTCAATGCTGCCGGCAAGAATGACGCAAAGCACAGCACAGCCCACAATGAGCAGCACCCGTTTCATATTGTCGCTATTCTTGATAACAATATAAATGAGGGCTATATAAAGGGGAATCCAAGTCGTAGCCGTGGTGAGGGTTTTGACGAGCGAATCGAGAAATGCCGAGTCGCTGCCATTCAGGGCCAGAAGCCATTGTTTATCCAATCCTGTCAGGTCCATACGCTTACATGCTTAGATTTTCTCAATAGCAGAAGGACTTACCCAGCCTACACGGCCGTCGGGCAATGCAATCTGTTTCCAGTCAGCCATCGTATCGTCTGTAATATTCACTTTAGTTCCTGCATGAATGGTGAATTCGTCATTGCCATTGGGGGAAGGAATGTTCTTCACGGGAACACTTTCATACATCACCACAGCTGAACGATGGTCGGAAAGTTGCTTCTTCTGCTGCCATGCAAACAGATGGCCCAGCAAACAGATGGCCAGCAAGAAGAGTGACATGAAGAACGACAGACGGCGTACACGTTCATCTTCTGCAAAGAAGTAGGCCAACAGCAGAGCTAAGGAAACAGCCAAAGTCAACAGGGCTATATATGCCCATGTATCGACACTGAAAAGACCAACCAACGAATAATACCACGTGACGAAGAACATCTCGCGTTCAGGCATTATTTTGTCTGTCGTCTTTGCTCGAGCCAGTTGCAGGTTGAAACGAGTGTCATCGTCACTGGGCTGCAGTCGCAAAGCACGCTCGTAGCAGAGGATGGCCCGGGCGATGCTGTCAAGACGATAGTAGGCATTGCCCATGTTATAATAAACCTCGGCACTGCCACCACGCGCAGCAAGCTTTTCATAAATCTCGATGGCCTGTTCGTATTCTTCCTGACTGTACAGCTCATCAGCCTGTATCTTGGTCTGTGCTGTTACGTTGTCAAAAGAAAAAGCACAAAGGATGAACGCCAAAAGCAGGAAGGAAAAACTACGACTACTCTTTTTCACGCGATGCTTCACATTTTCAATCTGTTCAATAGCTGTTATTGACTTTTCATAGACTTTGTTCATATTTCCCTGTGGATCACCTGGTGCATAGCGCACGAACTCGCATTCGTCGATTGCCTCAATGAAACGGCTCGTGGTCTGCTCATCGACGCCACGCTCCAGAAGGCGCTGACTGATGTTCTCACGTGAGAGCTGGCTAACGGGAATATTCAGCTTATCGCCCACATAGCCCCAGAGGGCACGAAGCGTTTCGTCATAGAACTCACCAGGCTTATTCTCACGCATCAGCTTGGCTGCCTTACGTAATTTGCGCACAGCAACTTTGTTGGCGCGTTTTCCACGAGTCTTTACCACATCAGCTTGACCGTTGACACGCTGACGTAACCATACGAAGACAACGACAAACGCTATTAGCAAAAGACCGATGAAGACGAAGTAGAGACCTGATGCGAAGAAGTGGTGTCCCTGCGAGGGCTTCTCTACACCTGTCTTGATGGCATGGATATCAGTCAGGCCTTGGTCGGTCTGCCCAGAATAGTCACGAATGGCACCGCTACTTCCATCCCCTTTAAGCACTTCCAGGCGGAAGGAGTCGGTCTGCACTGTCTTGTAACTATGACTGTCTGTATCATAATAGGTAAGCTTTGCTGGCGGAATGACAAAACGGCCCTTCCGCTGGGGTACGGCTACGTACTCATAGCTGATACTACCATTGAGTCCTTCGGCAGTGAGCTGGAAATCTTCTGTCTGCTTGGTATCGTAGGTATCAAAGCCACGTGGGAAAATGATAGAGGGCTCTTTCAGCATATTCAAGTTACCCCTACCACTAACTTTGACGGCAATATTGATAGGTGTGTTCTCTTTTACTTGGTCATTTTCCAACTGGGCAGAAATGGTGAAGCGCCCCACCCCGCCTGAAAAATCTGCAGGCTTATCACTGAGTTCGTCAACTTGTATGTCAACAGCAGGTGTGGAAAGCTGACGCGGCACTTCACGATAGCCTGCCGAGAAGGGATCGAAGGGATCGTAGGGCAAGTCCTGACGCACATAGCCAGTCAGCTTCATGCTGGGAATCTGCAGATGACCAGCTTTCTGCGGATAGACGACGTACTGCTGCCAGTCGACGGTCACAAGCACGCGACCATTAATGGTCTCCACTTTCTTGCTCTTTTGCTGAGTGTCATTGTAAGGTTGCATATAGACCCCTTGCAGCTCCAAGCTGATGGGGTCAAGATTAATGACAGGCAGGTCGGGATGCCAACATACTTTATAGGTAAGCAGGAAAGGCTCGTACTCCTTCACATGCTTTTTGCTTGCCACAGCCATGACGAAGAACTCGTTTGCATTTCCTGTCGGCATCGCTGAATGCGAAGTGCTGTTGTTCTGTCCATTACCAGCTATGACCTGCACTGTTAAGGGGTCTGACTTCAGCGTTTGTCCTGAAACCTTCACACTGGCTGGAGGAATAGTGAACTTGCCCGTCTTATTGGCAGTGAGCACATAGGTCAGTGTAAGCGTGCGAGTAGTTTTCGTGTTACCATTCACAATGACCGTACTGATACTGGTCGATTGATTAGGGCCGATAAGCACATCGAAGGCATCAGGAATAGTGCCAAGGGTAAAGTTACTGCCGTCAGTGGTATTAAGCACGTAGCGTAGCTTGAAGTTTTCGCCTACATGCACAACAGGTTCCACTTCACCCTTCAGCGTATAGTTCTGCGCCATCGTGGCCATCGTAGCCATGAGGCACATCCACACTATGTAAAGCTTGCGGTTCATCTTATTACTATTTTCTTCCGTTTCTTACCAGTTTTTCTCGTTTGTACGGCGTTTTTGCTGGTATTGCTGCTTCTCGTCCAGACGGCGACGCACTTGTTTCTCGTGTTGTTCAGCAGCATTGAGCATCTGCTCTATCCATTCCTGGTTCTGCTGTTGTTGCTGCTCCTGCTGGGGCTGTTGCTGCTGGTCTTGTTGTTGCTGTTGTTGTTGCTGTTGTTCGTCTTTCTTGTCCTCCTGCTGCTGGTCGCCATTCTGGTCTTGCTGCCCTTGGCCACCTCCCTTCGGCAACTGTCGCTGACACAGCACAAGGTTATAGCGAGCCTCATCATCGTGAGGATTATTGCGCAGGGCCTGCTTGTAGGCCTCTATAGCCTGCTGGAGCTGCTGGTATTTCTGCTGGTCGTCACCACTCTGATTAGCCCTCACCTGATGCATAACACCAAGATTATGATAGGCCAGTGAACGGCGTGCAGGATTGTCTTCAGAGCGTTCATTACCTGCCTGCATGAAATACTGCATCATCTCCTTATCACGGATGGTGTCGGGCTTCATCAGTTTCCACTCGTTGGGAAACATCGAAGTAGCCAGGTTGTAGTTCACCAGCGTATTAATACTATCGGCTTGATGGGCTTTCTTGTATTGTTCGAATGCCTTGTCGCGCTGTCCCATGTGTATCATACGGTTGCCCCGCTTGACGTAGCGGCGCACATCCTTCACGCTTTGGGCCTGCACAACAGAAAGACATCCAAAAAAGAGCAGACAAGTTATGATAATCTTTAGTTTCATCGTTTGAAAAGTTTTAGTTTTCTCAGCGTCGGGTTCTGGCGGTCTAAAATACAAACTTCGAGGATGAGCAGCAGGAGAGCGATAATGCCCACAGCCTGAAATTGTTCGTCAAAGTCGCTATACACCCTCGACTCTGCCTTTTCCAGCTTGTCAAGTGCTTCTTCCAACTGCTTCTGTGCCGTGGCATTGTTTTCCACATGGATATAGGCACCGCCACCAGCTTGAGCCACCTCGCTGCACATCTGTTCGTTCAGGCACGACATCACCTGCTGTCCCATGTTGTCAATCATATAGCCACGGCCATTGGGATCAGGCACCAGCGCTCCCTTCGGCGATCCGATGCCCAGTACGTAGACGTTGCGTCCCTCTTCATCATGGGCCTGTTTAGCAGCCTCAACGGCCTCACCCTCGTGGTCCTCACCATCGGTAATGACAATGATGGCCTTTCCCACATGTTCACGCTGAGTAAAACACATGCTTGAGGTACGTATAGCTGCTGCAATATCGGTGCCCTGATTGCGAATCATGGAGGGTGCAATGCTATTGAGGAACATCTTGGCTGAAACGAAGTCGCTTGTTATGGGCAGCTGAATGAATGCGTCACCAGCAAAAACCACCAACCCGATTTTGTCGTTTGAGAACTTGTCGATGAGTTTGCTGACAATCATCTTTGCGCGTTCCATTCGGCTGAGTTCTCCATCGCTTGCCCTATCAACAGCAAGCATCGAGTTACTGACGTCAATGGCGATGACTGCTTCAATTCCAGCCTTCTGTTTCTGGCTGATGCTCTTACCAAACTGAGGACGAGCCAGCATCACGATGAGCAATGCCAGCACACCTTCCAGCAGCCAGAACTTCACCCCAGGGCGCCAGCGGGAGACAAGCGGCATAAGCTGTCGGACCAGCTGTGGGTCGCCAAACTTTCGTAGCCGCTTCTTCTGGTTTCTATAAGTGAGATAGCGGATAATGGCCAGCACAGCCACCACCACAAGCAGATAGAGATATTTCGGGTCTTCAAATCTGAACATTACGGTATCCTCCTAAACACGGTTATTCTGAGCAGGATTTCGAGCAGCAGAGCGATAATGGCGCCCAGGACGAAGTACTGGTAGACGTCGTACACCTTGCTGTAACGCTGCACGTCGAGTTTTGATTTCTCCAGTTTGTCAATGTCACTATAAATCTGACGCAGCTCCTCGGCATTGGTAGCCCTGTAGTAGCGGCCATTCGTGGCCTTGGCAATCTTTGAGAGCGTCTCCTCGTCGAGGTCGTTAGGCAGAAGCAACTGCTGGGTGGTTCCGCCAACGGTCACAGGACGCATAGAAGAGCCATCTATTCCCACGCCAATAGTATAAACGCGGATGCCAAGTCCACGAGCCATGTCGGCGGCTGTTAGCGGCGATATCTCACCATAGTTGTTGCTGCCATCGGTGAGCAGGATGATTACTCGGCTCTTGGCCTTTGAATCCTTGAGACGGCTCACCGCATTAGTCAGACCCATGCCTATGGCTGTCATGTCGATGATTGCTCCGCTTCCAACGTACTGGCTGGAGTTCTGCAACAGCGCCAGCAGCGATGAGTGGTCAATAGTCATTGGACACTGCGTAAATGCCTCTCCCGCAAAAATGGTTAGACCAATATTGTCATTAGTTCTATCCGAGATGAACTCAGCAGCCACTTTCTTGGCAGCCTCAATGCGATTTGGCCGTATGTCATCCGACAGCATAGACGACGAGACGTCCATTGCCAGCATGATGTCAATGCCTTCAATGGTCTCCTCTTCCCATGAATTATGAGTTTGTGGACGGGCCATAGCTACAACCAACAGCGAGAAGGCAATCACACGCAGAACGGCCTGAATGGGCATAAGCCTCACACGCCACGTTCGCTGCGCACGCTGAAGGGCATGAGTGTCGGCCATCCGTATAGTAGGTTCTGTCTTCTTACGGAACATCACATACCATAACAGATAGGGTATGATGAGCAGCAGCAGGAACAGATACTCTTTATTTGCAAATACTATATCCATATCCTAATAAAAAAGTAGGTCGTACATAAACCAGGCAATATAGGAAAAGAGCGCCACTACAGAAACAGCCAACAAGGCAATGAGGACAATGAGCACCTTGCGCATCTTCCGCGACTGCACTTGTTCTTCGGTCAGTTCTGGTTTCACTATCTCTTCCGTTGGCACATTCTCCTGCTTCGTCTGGTTGATGAAGTCGATGGCACTCACCAGGTTCGCATCATTCTCATTAATAAGCGTAGAGTACTTGGCAAACTTCACCAGATCGGCAGTAGTAAACAACTGGCGCAACTCGTCGAGCGATTTCGGGTCATCTGTATTCGTCAGTCGCTCAATAATCTCACTGCTGGTCATCTCCATAGCATTAAAGCCATAACGCTCGTTGATATACTGGCGCAGTGTGTCCGTCAACTTGGTGTAATATTCCTTCGGGTTTTCTGCCATCACCATGTGCTCGGCCTTGATTTCATCAATAGCCTTCATGGCTTTCTGATGAGGGGGAACACGCTTGATGATTCTAATGTGGGCAATGATGGGCTTATTACTCTTCAGGCGAACTATTAGCCAGATGCACACTAACAGCAGGATGACAGCCAGGAAACTAAGCCCAAGCGCCTTGCCCCACTCGTCATCCTTCCAGCTCATTGGCAGTTCCTGCACATCCTTCGGCCCATAATACTTTTCGTAGTTAGTGGTGTCCACGTCAACAGTATATACCTGAAGGGCAAGCTGACGGGTGGGATACTCCTTTCCGCTGATTCTGACAGGAATGGGAGGTAGCGGATAGACGGTGTCAGTGAACGATGTGAGAATATAGTTCACTTGATGCCGCATCATGCCGTTACCCTCGCTGACTGGCGTTTCCTCTACGGCCTCCAGCACTTCTATCCCGTTGGGAACGAGCAGGCTTCGGGGAAAGTCAACGCGTGCCGTGTCCTTGGCATGTGCCGTCACGGTGATGGCCACCTGTTCGCCTACGAGCATTTCCATCGAACTTATTTTCGACTCCACGCTCTGTGCAGACAGGTGGCTCCAGGACGCAGCACCAACGAGTGACGCCACGAGGAACACCATCATCCATCTGCTACAAACAGTTCTTTTCATTTCTTCACTACATTTATGACCGGTTCCTTCTGTTGAACAGCAGGAGCAACTGTTTTACATAATCATCGTCAGTGGCAATACTGATATTGTCCACACCGCTTTTGGCGAATACCTCCTTCAGGTCGCGCTGCCGTTCATTCCAGTAGCGGCGGTAGGTTTCCCGAACCATCCGGCTCGAAGTGTCAACATACTGCTCATATCCCGTTTCGGCATCAACCACTTTCATCAAACCTATCTTAGGCAACTCCATCGCCCTTCTGTCATAGACCTGAATGGCACAGACGTCATGCTTCCTGTTAGCTATGTTGAGCTGCTGCATGAAGTTCTGTTGCACATAAAAGTCACTGAGCACAAACGCTGTACAGCGACGCTTAGAGACGCTGGTCAGGAACTCCAGTGCAGCGGCTACGTCTGTACGAAGGCTCTCTGGATGAAAGTCGAGCATCTCACGTATTATATATAATATGTGCTTGCGGCCCTTCTTTGGCGGAATGTATTTCTCTATCTTGTCCGAGAAGAACACCACGCCAATCTTATCGTTATTCTCGATGGCCGAGAATGCCAGTGTGGCAGCTATCTCCACGGCCATGTCGCGCTTCATCTGCTGGCGTGTGCCGAAGTCCAGCGAGCCGCTGACATCGATGAGCAACATCACGGTGAGCTCGCGCTCCTCCTCAAACACCTTCACGTATGGGCGGTTAAAGCGGGCTGTAACATTCCAGTCAATATCGCGCACATCATCGCCGTACTGATACTCGCGCACCTCTGAAAAAGCCATACCACGCCCCTTGAAGGCGGTGTGATACTGGCCTGCAAAGATGTTTGAGCTCAAGCCACGGGTCTTAATCTCAATCTTCCTGACTTTCTTTATGATCTCGCTTGTTTCCATTCCTATATCTAGATTTTCTAGACGTTCTAGATTCTCTAGAGCCGATCAGGGCACTTCAACCTTATTGATAATCTTCGAGACTATTTCCTCGCTGGTGACGCTACTGGCCTCGGCTTCGTAGGTCAATCCGATTCGATGGCGCAGCACATCATGAGCCACGGCACGCACATCTTCAGGCACCACATAGCCACGGCGCTTGATGAAGGCAAATGCCCTGGCCGCCTTGGCCAGATTGATGCTGGCACGTGGTGAGCCACCGAATGCAATCATCTCCTTCAGGTCTTTCAGACCATAGCGCTCGGGATAGCGTGTGGCGAAGACAATATCAGCCACGTACTGCTCTATCTTCTCGTCAATGTAGACCTCGTTCACCACCTTGCGGGCCCGGAGGATCTCGTCGATAGTAGTCACGGGCTTCACCTGTGGCAGTCCCTCGCCAGCAATATTCTCACGGATGATTTTCTTCTCTTCCTCCAGCGTAGGATAGTCGATGACGACCTTCAGCATGAAGCGGTCCACCTGAGCTTCGGGAAGCGGATAGGTGCCTTCCTGCTCAATAGGGTTCTGCGTGGCCATCACCATGAAGGGGCTTGGCAGGTCGAAGGTCTGGCTGCCTATGGTCACCTGTTTCTCCTGCATGGCCTCAAGCAGTGCGCTCTGCACCTTTGCCGGAGCACGGTTGATTTCGTCGGCCAGCACGAAGTTGGCAAAGATGGGGCCTTTCTTCACCAGGAACTTCTCGTCCTTCTGCGAATAAATCATCGTGCCCGTCACGTCGGCAGGCAGCAGATCGGGAG
Source organism: uncultured Prevotellaceae bacterium (assembly GCA_902775475.1). Taxonomy (GTDB): domain Bacteria; phylum Bacteroidota; class Bacteroidia; order Bacteroidales; family Bacteroidaceae; genus Prevotella. The sequence goes on along the minus strand of CACYME010000020.1, from coordinate 65,917 downwards.
TGAACTGTATGCGACTGAAGCTGGCGTCGATGAGTTTTGCCAGCGTATTGATGGCCAGTGTCTTAGCCAGTCCCGGCACGCCTTCCAGAAGGATATTTCCGTCGCTGAGCAATCCGATGAGGAGCGAGTCGACCAGATGTTTTTGGCCGACAATGACCCGGTCCATGCCGGTGGTAAGGTTAGTGATGAACGAGCTTTGCTGCTCAATCCTGATGTTGAGTTCACGAATATCAATATTCTCTGCCATGATTTGTTATTGATTATTTTGTTGTTGTTGTAGTCTTTTTCTTACGGTTTTCTTCGGTTCCACCTTGGGTATTCTCACCTCTGTGCCCTCCTCAAGTATGGTCTGACCGTCGAAGCCATTGAACACCTCTATGTAGCAGGCCATTTCCGAAGCGCCGAAGACGCGCTTGGCAATACGTCCTGGTGTATCGCCCTGTCGGGCTTTCTCCACCCGGTCAAGGCCCATAATATAGTAGAAGCCGTCATGGGTGCGACGGTCCATATTGTTATATTTCTCCCATATGGGCTCTTCACTGGTTGGCGCATCCTGTGAAGGCTGAGCAGATGGAGTTTCGACTGGTTCTTCCTGTACCAAGGGAGCATCAGCTACTACAACTGCCTGCTGAGCAGTAGTCTCTTGCTTGGGGATAGGCGCTTTCTCCTCCTGAGCGACAGGAACAGCCAACGACTGTCTGCCCACCAGATAGCCTCCACCAAAGCCCAGAGCAAGAGCAATGACTGATACCAAAAGATATTTACGCCAGTTACGCTCAGGCGATGGCAGGGGGGCTTCAGGAATAGCAGATGATTCCGTAGAAGATGTAGGTTCTGTAGGTGTTGTAGGTGTTGTAGGTTCTGTAAGTGTTGCCGAAGGCTTAACAGAAACGACCTCTTCTACAGAAACAGGAATATTAATATCCTCGCTTTCATCGGAGGAATCTGTTGGAATTGCCTCCATTTTATCAAGCAGCTCTGAAGGGTTCTCTTCCTCCAAGGAAGGAGCAGCCTCTTCTTCCGAGGTCGGCCCCAGCTCTTCTTCTGACGACGATACAGGCTCTTCGTCCGAGGGCGAAGCCAAGTCTTCCTCTGGTGACAGAACGACCTCTTCTTCTGAAGGAAGAACCTGTTCCTCTTCCACTTCTGCCGAATCCAAGTCGCTGAAGTCTACGCCATCATTAAGTATCACTGTATCAAACTGTGAGAAGGGACGGTTCACGAGATCCTTCATGGCGTTGTCGGGCAGGAAAGTGAGCTTCGAGTGGCCTTCGATGACAACCCGTTCGCCAGTATTCACGTTGATGCTCTCGCGGGAGCCCACGTCAACGACCTTGAAAGTGCCGAAGCCTCTGATTTTCACCATCCGGTCAGCCTCAAGTCCCAGCTGAATGGCCTTCACGAAGGCGGTGACAAAGTGCTGGGCCTTCTTCTGCTCCAACTCGCATTTCTCCACGAGCAGAGCAGCCAGTTCACCCTGGTAGATTTTACCCATTGCCCGTACCTCCTTTCTTGATCTTGTCTCTCAGCGTATTATTGGGCTTAAAGGCGAGCGTCAGCTTGGGTGGTACGAGCATGCGCTGTCCTGTGGTGGGGTTGACGATGACTCGTTCCATCTTCTTCTTCACCTCAAAGGCACCCAGGTTTGCCAGCTGCACGGCGTTGCCTTCCATGAACTGGTCGCCCATAGCGTCGAGCATGGCGTTCACCAGCTTCTGTGCGTCCTGGGCCTTCATGTTGGTAGCACGCGCCAACTCGGCTATAAACTCCTTATTGTTCATCTTTCAGTGTGTCATTAATTTCTCCATAGAGGTCAAATTCCTCGGCCCCCGTTATCTTCACTTGGTAGAACGAGCCTTCCTTCAGATGGTCTGCCCTGATGAGCACCTCGGGGTCTACTTCTGGTGAGCAATACTCTGTCCTGCCAACGAAGTAATCGCCCTCCTGGCGGTCTATGATGACTTTGAGTGTCTGCCCCACCTTGGCCTCTTCTATCTCGGCGCTGATGTTCTGTTGCACTCTCATCAGCTTGGCGAGGCGCCGTTTCTTCACTTCCTCCGGCACATCATCAGGATAGTGGTTGGCGGCATAGGTGCCGTCTTCCTCGCTATAGGCAAAGGCCCCCATTCGCTCGAAGCGTGCCCACCGTGTGAAGTCGAGTAGCTCGTTGAAGTCGGCCTCAGTCTCACCTGGGAATCCCACCATGAGCGTTGTACGCAGGTGGATACCGGGCACCTCGCGCCTCAGACGTTCTATGAAGTCGATGGTTTCCTGCTTGGTGATGTGCCTTTGCATGCGCTTCAGCACGGAATCGCTGATGTGCTGAAGGGCCACGTCAAGGTAGTTACAAACATTGTCGTTCTCGCGCATCACGCGGCACAGCTCCCAGGGGAAATGTGTGGGATAGGCATAATGCAGGCGAATCCACTCCACGCCCTCTATCCGGGCCATCTGCTCCACCAGCTGAGCAATGCGCTGCTCACCGTAGAGGTCCTCTCCATAGTAGGTCAGTTCCTGTGCAATGACCTGAATCTCCTTCACCCCCCGGCCAACGAGCCAGCGCAACTCGTCGAGGATTTCCTCCATGGGCCGACTCTGGTGACGACCCGTGATGAGCGGTATGGCACAATAGGCACAGTGGCGGTCGCACCCCTCGCTGATTTTCAGGTAGGCATAGTGCGAGGGGGTGGTCAATTGCCTGCAATAGTCTTCCCCTTTCGCTTTCGGTGCTTCTCCCAGGTCATTGAGCAGCTGACGGTAGTTGAACTTCCCATACCAACCATCTACCTCGGGAATCTCAGCTTCAAGGTCAGCCAGATAGCGTTCTGACAGACACCCCATTACGTAGAGGCGTTCGAGTCTTCCTTCTTCCTTTGCCTGCACCAGTTCCAGGATGGTGTTGATGCTCTCTTCCTTGGCATCGGCAATAAAGCCACAGGTGTTCACCACGGCAATCTGCCCCTTCGGGTTGTCGCTGTCGTGGGTCACATGGTATCCATGTGCCTTGAAAAGGCCCATCAGCATCTCGGAATCGACCAGATTCTTCGAGCATCCCAGGGAAATGAAGTCTATGGTTTTCAAAATCTCAAGCCTCGAATAATGAATTGACAAACTCTCGGCGGTCGAAGAGCTGCAGGTCCTCCATGCCCTCGCCCAGTCCGATGTATTTCACGGGTACCTTCAGCTGGTCGCTGATGCCGATGACGACTCCCCCCTTGGCCGTTCCGTCGAGCTTGGTGATGGCAAGGCTTGATATCTGCGTCACGGCGGCAAACTGGCGTGCCTGCTCGAAGGCATTCTGCCCGGTCGAGCCGTCGAGCACCAGCATCACCTCGTCGGGTGCCTCGGGCAGCACTTTCTTCATCACGTCCTTGATTTTCTTCAGCTCATTCATCAGTCCCACCTTGTTGTGCAGACGTCCGGCAGTATCGATGAGCACCACGTCGGCGCCGTTGGCCTTGGCACTTTGCAGCGTATCGAAGGCCACGCTGGCAGGGTCGCTTCCCATCTGCTGCTTCACCACGGGCACGCCCACGCGCTCGCCCCAGATGCTAATCTGCTCCACGGCAGCTGCCCGGAAGGTGTCGGCGGCACCCAGATAGACTTTCTTGCCAGCCTGCTTGAACTGCCAGGCCAGCTTGCCTATCGTGGTCGTCTTGCCAACGCCGTTCACGCCCACCACGAGAATGACATAGGGACGGTGGTCGGTGGGCAGGTCCCAGTTGCTGTTGTCGGCAGTGTTGTTCTCTGCCAGCAACGAGGCGATTTCATCGCGCAGAATACCGTTCAACTCACTCGTAGACACATATTTGTCGCGGGCCACGCGCTGCTCAATGCGCTCGATGATTTTCAACGTGGTGTCCACGCCTACATCGCTGGTGATAAGCACCTCCTCCAGATTGTCGAGCACATCGTCGTCAACCTTCGATTTGCCCGCCACGGCTCGTGCCAGCTTGTCAAACACGCTGGTCTTCGTCTTCTCTAAGCCTTTGTCGAGCGTTTCCTTCTTCTTCTTGCTGAAAAATCCAAACAATCCCATAACAAAATCTATCAATACGTATTAACAAAGTGCAAAGGTACAAAAAAGAAGTGACAAGCGATAAGTGAAGCGAAATAAATTGTGCTTCCTTGTGTTTTTTTCACTTTTCGCTCCTCACTTTTCACGTTTCAAGCCCTGCTTTTCACGTTTCGCCCATCACTTATCTCACAGTGATGTGGAAGCAGGGCTGCTTCACCTCGTACTTGATGTAGCATCGCCCCTGGCTGCGCATGTCGCGCAACACCTCGCTGAGCACGAACTTCAGCTTGTCATCGGGCACACTCCTTCGGGTGTCAACAGGTTCGTAGACGTTGTAGTTGATGTCGAACGTAGTGCCATAGAGGTGACACGACTGCTCTGTGGCATTCTTGTTCGAACGACGCAGGCGGGCCACATCGTCCTCACTACGAAGCACACTGCTCACCACCACGCGATGAAGCGGCAGCCCCTTCACCTGCAGGCTGTCAAGAAAACTGCGTCCGATGTCCTCGAGCAAGATGGCAGCACGAGGCACCAGATACGGGATGCTCGCATCCAGGTGAGCCAGGGCATAATAGGGCGAAAGTCCCATGTACACCACCTCACTCTTGCGAGCCTCAGCGTCAGAGCGGTTCTTCACCGGAGGGACGCCCCAGTGCTTGGCAGCCTTCAGCTGCACGTGGTTGCTATCGGGGAAACAATCGGCGTAGCTGGGTACGCTACGAATGGGGTGTGGTTTTCCTCCATCGTTGACATACAACGTAGTAGTATTAGCACGCTGAGGTTCAGGAGTTTGGAAGCTATCCACTGTAGCACTTCTGCGAGCCGTTTCCTCACTCGTTTTTTCCTTCGTTTCCGCCACCGTAGCTTCCGTCTCCACCCCCTCCACCGTTGCAATGCCGGGGAAGGCACAGCGCACCAACGCCAGCAGCATCACCACAATGCCGAAGGTCTCTATATAGCCGTGTTTAAGTCGTCTTGTAGCCATTTGCAGCTTCTAAATAACTATAGTTATTATGCGTTTGCGTAGAGATGTCACATTGTGGCGTCTCTACTTGTGACTGCAAAGGTAATGGTTTTATGCGAACAAACCAAAAAAGCGAACCTAAATCTGCATTTGTCGATTGAAAAACATGCGGGGAAGGGCAACATAATCGTCTCTAAATTTCTGTTAATTTTGTTCCGAAAATGAACACTCGACCCCTCAAAATTTTTGAAAATTCTGCGCGAGAAAAATTTTGGCTGAAAATAAGCGAATTTTGAGAGATTTTGCTAAATGGCTGGAATATAGACGTTTATACCTATTTTGATGAGAAAAAGGCAACGGGAGGCTGAAAAAAGTCAACGCCAAATTTTCAAAAGGCGTTGACTTTTGAAAATTTGGCGTGCTTACAGAAGCAGGATTCGAGGCAAAATAATGGCAAAAAATCGCTAAAAATTTGCACAAAATGGGTATAGGTGCGCAAAAATTAACCTACGTTAACCATCACCAGAGCGGCGAATTCGCTTTCGAATGGTCGAAAAAGTCCGTTATTCGAGCCAGAATCACTCCTCAGGACGAACCCTTTTTTAGTGGTAATTTTGAACACTATTTTTGAGGTGAGCCGTCCTTGCCCTGGTCATCCATAGCCCGGAAAAGGTGAACAGCCCGTTGAGCATGAGCAGCTCGTAGCCGAACCGATAGCCCAGCAGATGCTGGGCGGAAAAGCTGACGGCAAAGGTGAGCAGCGGCGAGGCCACACAAATCAGCGGCACGAGGCGGTCGTTTACCTGACAGTTGGTGAACAGGCCGAAGGCGAAAAGACCAAGCAGGGGGCCATAGGTGTAGGAGACGATGGTGTAGATGGCATCGATGAGCGACGTGGAGTTGACGGCATGGATAAGAAGGATGGCTCCTGCCAGCAGCATGCACATGGCCAGATGGGTCCGACGGCGCAACCCCTCGTCGTCAGGACGGTGACGCAGGTCGTAGCAGTAGCTGGTGGTAAGGGCGGTGAGGGCCGAATCGGCACTGGAGAACGAGGCCGCCACAATGCCGAGGGAGAAGAGCGGCGTGAGGAGTGAGGAGAGCGGAGAGTGCCCCCCACCCTGCTGAACGAAAAGGGGGAGCAGCTGGTCGCCGTGAGCAGGCAGGGGCACGCCCTGACGCTGGAAGAGCTGGGCCAGGAGCACCCCGAGGCAGAGGAAGAGCAGGTTGGCGGGCAGGAAGCAGACCCCATAGCTGCACATGTTCTTCTGGGCCTCGCGAAGGGTGCGGCAGGTGAGGTTCTTCTGCATCATGTCCTGGTCGAGGCCCGTCATCACCACCACGATGAAGGCCCCGCTAAGCAGCTGCTTCCAGAAGTGCTGGGGGCTGCCCCAGTCGTCGAACTCAAAGACGTGGCTACGCTCGTCGGCTGCTATGGCACTGATGGCCTGGCTGAACGAGAAACCAAGGCATTGCATCACTATATATATAATAAGTACGAGGGTAATGAAGAGGCAGAGCGTCTGCACGACGTCGGTGAACACCAGCGTGCGCACACCCCCACGACGCGTATAGAGCCACACGATGAGCACCAGCATGACGACGGTGAGGGGGAAGGGCAAGCCCAGAGGCTGCATGACGAACTGCTGGAGGACGAGGCAAGCCACGTAGAACTTCACCGCCGTGCCCATCATCTTCGAAAGCAGGAAGAAGGCGGCGCCACTGAGATAGCTCCTCGCCCCCAGGCGCTGCCCCAGATAGGCATAGATGGACGTGAGGTTCAGCCGGTAGTAGACGGGGAGCAGGACAAAGGCAACGGCCAGATAGCCCAGGATGAAGCCAAGGCAGAGCTGCAGGTAGGTCATGCCGCTGGTGAGCACCATGCCCGGCACGCTGACGAAGGTGACCCCCGAGACCGACGCGCCAATCATGCCGAAGGCCACCATGCGCCACGGCGAGCGGCGCTCGGCTCTGAAGAAGGTGTCGTTGGTAGCATGGCGGCTGGTCAGACGGCTCATGGTGAACAGCACGCCGAAATAGGCGAAAAGGGTCATCAAAACAATCATGGGTGCAAAGGTACTGCTTTTAGGCAGGTTGAAGGAGTTGAGGGCGGGCAAATCTGCCAACCTTTAACTCCTTTTAACTTCTTTAACTCCTTTAACTCCCATAAATGTTGTACCTTTGTGCCGCAATTACTTAAACCCAAGAACTAAAAGTATGAGCAGACAAAAGAAATTTATCCTTCAGGAGAGTGAGATTCCTACGCAGTGGTACAACATTCAGGCCGACATGCCCAACAAGCCGCTGCCTCCCATCCATCCCGCCACCCACGAGCCGCTGGGCGTTGACGACCTGGCACACATCTTCCCCCGTGAGTGCTGCGTGCAGGAGCTCGACACCGAGCATGCGTGGATTGACATCCCCGAGGAGGTGCTTGAGAAGTACAAGTTCTACCGGTCCACCCCCCTCGTCCGTGCCTATGCGCTGGAGGAGGCCCTGGGCACACCGGCGCACATCTATTTCAAGAACGAGTCTACGAACCCGCTGGGCTCGCACAAGATTAACTCGGCCCTGCCCCAGTGCTACTACGCCAAGCAGGAGGGCACCACCAACGTGACCACCGAGACGGGAGCAGGCCAGTGGGGCATGGCGCTGAGCTATGCCGCCAAGCTCTACGGCCTCGACTGCGCCGTCTACCAGGTGAAGATTACCATGCAGCAGAAGCCCTACCGCTCCATTGCCATGCGCACCTTCGGCGCCGCCGTGACGGGCTCTCCCTCGATGTCTACACGTGCCGGCAAGGACATCCTCACCATCGACCCCACCCACTCTGGCTCCTTAGGAACGGCCATCAGCGAGGCCGTGGAGCTGGCCAGGACGACGCCCAACTGTAAGTACACCCTGGGCTCGGTGCTCAACCACGTGGCCCTGCACCAGAGCATCATCGGCCTGGAGGCCGAGAAGCAGATGGCGATGGCGGGCGAATACCCCGACATGGTGATTGCCTGCTTCGGCGGAGGCTCCAACTTCGGCGGCATCGCCTTCCCCTTCATGCGCCACAACATCAAGGACGGCAAGACCACCGAGTTCATAGCCGCCGAGCCGGAGAGCTGCCCGAAGCTGACGCGCGGTAAGTTCCAGTACGACTTCGGCGACGAGGCGGGCTACACCCCCCTGCTGCCCATGTTCACCCTGGGCCACCAGTTCAAGCCGTCGAACATCCACGCCGGAGGCCTGCGCTACCACGGAGCAGGCATGATTGTCAGCCAGCTCATCAAGGACGGCATGATGCACGGCGTAGACATTCCCCAGCTGGAGTCGTTCGATGCCGGCATGCTCTTCTCGCGCACCGAGGGCATCATCCCTGCCCCAGAGAGCTGCCACGCCATTGCCGCCACCATCCGCGAGGCGCTGAAGTGCAAGGAAACGGGCGAGGAGAAGGTCATCCTCTTCAACCTCTCCGGCCACGGGCTCATCGACATGCCCAGCTACGACCAGTACATCAACGGCGACCTGCAGAACTACTCCGTCAGCGACGAGATGATTGAGAAGAACGTCAGCGAGCTTCAGCAGATTCTATGAAAAAGACCTCTTTACTACTGGGCTGCCTGATGACGCTTGGCGTGCAGGCACAGACGCCCACCCCCTCCGACAGCATTCCCGCCGACAGCGTGAAGGCCGCCCAGGCCGACTCTGTGAAGACCGGCGAGAAGAAGCCCGAGAAGAAAGAGACAGAGTACGAGAAGCTGCTGAAGAAGGGCGGCGTCACCACCGAGGGCCTGTTCACCGTTCGCCACATCGAGGACAAATACTACTTCGAGGTGCCCGACGAGCTACTGGGGCGTATGCTGCTCTGCGTGACGCGCTTCACCGCCGTTCCCCAGGGCCTGGGCAAGTTTGCCGGTGAGGAGGTGAGCGAGGGAGCCGTCTACTTCGAGCGGCGCGACACCACCCAGCTCCTCCTGCGCCAGTATGTCCAGAGCCATCTGAGCGACCCCGGCGACCAGATTACCCGCACGCTCCTCCAGTCTACCGTCGACCCGATGGTCATGGCCTTCAAGATCATCGGGCGCGACAAGGAGAAGAACAGCAGCCTCGTCGAGGTGACAGGGCTCTTCAAGGGCGACAACCAGCTGACCTCCCTTTCGGGCAACGCGAAGACCTCCATGAAGATTGGGGGCCTGCAGGCCGACCGCTCGTTCGTGGACACCATGAAGGTGTTCCCCACCAACATCGAGGTGGTGGCCACCCGCACCTATGGCGCCCAGCAAGGCTCCGCACCCGCCGCACAGACGGGGGCCATGACCATGGGCTTCAACACCAGCATCGTGCTGCTGCCCGAGGAGCCGATGCGCAAGCGCCTCTGGGACAAGCGCGTGGGCTACTTCGTCGACAACTTCGTGCGCTTCAGCGACGACCAGCACAAGACCGAGCACGAGTCCATCGTGGCCCGCTACCGCCTGGAGCCCAAGGACAAGAAGAAATACCTGCGCGGCGAGCTCACCGAGCCCGTGAAGCAGATTGTCTACTACATCGACCCCGCCACGCCCAGGCAGTGGGTGCCCTACCTCATCCAGGGCGTCAACGACTGGAACGTGGCCTTCGAGGCCGCCGGCTTCAAAAACGCCATCGTGGCCAAGGAGCTGCCCCAGGACGGCAGCATCAGCCTCGAGGATGCCCGCTACTCCGCCATCCGCTATCTGCCCTCAGAGACCGAGAACGCCTACGGCCCCCACATCGTTGACCCACGCTCGGGCGAAATCATCGAGGCCCACGTCTGCTGGTATCACAACGTGATGAACCTGCTCACGAAGTGGTACATGGTGCAATGCGGACCGCTGGACAAGCGGGCGCAGACGATGAAGTTCGACGACAAGCTCATGGGCGAGCTCATCCGCTTCGTCTCCTCCCACGAGGTGGGCCACACCCTCGGCCTGCGCCACAACATGGGAGCCTCGTCGGCCACGCCCGTGGAGAAGCTGCGCGACAAGCAGTGGGTGGAGCAGCACGGCCACACCGCCTCCATCATGGACTACGCCCGCTTCAACTACGTGGCCCAGCCCGAGGACCACATCTCGCCCAAGGGCCTCTTCCCCCGCATCAACGACTACGACAAGTGGGCCATCAAGTGGGGCTACCAGTGGCGCCCTGAGTTCAAGGACGAATACGAGGAGAAGGAGAAGCTCATGGCCGAGACCACCAAGGCCCTGCGCGGCAACAGCCGCCTCTGGTTCGGCGGCGAGGGCTACGGCAACGACCCCCGTTCGCAGACCGAGGACCTGGGCGACAACTCGGTGAAGGCATCGGAATACGGCCTGAAGAACCTACGCCGCGTCATGGAGAGCCTGCCCCAGTGGACGCATGAGGACAACGACCAGTACGACGACCTGCGCGAGATGTACCGCGCCGTCACCGACCAGTTCAACCGCTACCGGGGCCACGTGCTCCGCAACATCGCCGGACGCGAGGACAACAACATGCCTGGCCTCGAGCCCCTCGCCTTCACCCCGAAGGAGCGCCAACAGGAAGCCCTCGACTATCTGGGGCGCAACGTCTTCACCGCCCCCGAATGGCTCTACCCCGAGAACATCATCAACAAGGTGGGCGTCAACCCCACGAGCACGCAGAACGCCATGCAGGAGGCTCTCATCAACCAGCTCCTCAGCGCCTCCACCCTCAACTCGCTCAGCGACCAGGGCCACTACCCCGTCAGTGAATACCTCGACGACCTCTTCGCCCAGGTGTGGAAGCCCGCCAGCGGAAGCCAGTGGCAGCAGCAGGAGCGCCGCCACCTGCAGAGGGCCTGCCTGCTGCAGCTCGACCGCCTGCTCAACCCCGCAGCCAATGCCTCCTTCGCCTCGCTCATCGACAGCCGCGACGCCCTGCTCTACGTGCTCCGCCAGCTCGACCAGATCGAGCTCTTCTGCCAGAGCCAGCGCGGCGAGGCTGGCAGCATCAGCACCCTCCACTACGACGAGTTGCTACGGCAAGTCAGGCTCATCCGCGAGAAGCGAACAAAGCCCTAAGCATAAAAAAAACGAAAGCCTCATAACTTAAAAACTAAAAAACATGAAAGCATTCAACGACAAGAACTTCGTGCTGGAGACCGAGGTCGCCCAGGACCTGTACCACAACCATGCGGCCAAGATGCCCATCATCGACTACCACTGCCACCTCAACCCCGAGATGGTGGCCAACGACCACCGCTTCAAGAGCATCACCGAGCTATGGCTCGGCGGCGACCACTACAAGTGGCGCGCCATGCGCACCAACGGCGTCGACGAGCGCTACTGCACCGGCAAGGACACCACCGACTGGGAGAAGTTCGAGAAGTGGGCCGAGACCGTGCCCTACACCCTCCGCAACCCCCTCTACCACTGGACCCACCTGGAGCTGAAGACCGCCTTCGGCATCGAGAAGCTCCTCTCGCCGAAGACCGCACGCGAAATCTTCGACGAGTGCAACGAGAAGCTCAGGCTCCCCCAGTTCTCCGCTCGCGGCCTCATGAAGCACTACCACGTGGAGTGCGTGTGCACCACCGACGACCCCGTCGACGACCTGCACAGCCACATCGAGTACGCCGCCCACAAGGCCGCCGACGACCCCATCATGATTCCCGCCTGGCGCCCCGACAAGGCCATGAACATCGAGAAGCCCGGCTTTGCCGACTACGTCAGGAAGCTCGAGCAGGTCAGCGGCGTCACCATCGGCCGCTTTGCCGACATGGTCGACGCCCTGAAGAAGCGCCACGACTTCTTCGCCGCCAGCGGATGCAAGCTCAGCGACCACGGCATCGAAGAGTTCTACGACGAGGAGTACACCGACTCGCAGATAGAGACCATCTTCGAGAAAGCCATGCGGGGCCAGCAGCTGCCTGCCCACGAAGTGCGCCAGTATAAGAACTGCTTCCTCACCCTCATGGCCGAGATGGACGCCGACGCCGGCTGGACGCAGCAGTTCCACTACGGGGCCATCCGCGACAACAACACCCGCATGTACGAGCAGCTCGGACCCGACACCGGCTTCGACTCCATCGGCGAGTTCAGCACCGCACGCGCCATGTCAACCTTCCTCAACAAGCTCAACATGAAGGGCAAGCTCACCCGCACCATCATCTACACCCTCAACCCCTGCGCCAACGAGGTCATCGCCACCATGCTCGGCAACTTCCAGGACGGCTCTGAGCCCGGAAAGATTCAGTTCGGCTCCGGATGGTGGTTCAACGACCAGATGGACGGCATGGTCAGGCAGATGAACGCCCTCTCCGTCCTCGGCCTACTCAGCCGCTTCGTCGGCATGCTCACCGACAGCCGCTCCTTCCTCAGCTATCCGCGCCATGAGTACTTCCGCCGCATCCTCTGCAACCTGCTGGGCAACGACGTGGAGCGCGGACTGCTGCCCGACGACCGCGAGCTGCTCGGACGCATGGTCGAAGACATCTCCTACAACAACGCACGACGATACTTCAAGTTCTACTGAGCCCCGGAAAGAACATCCGCAAGAAGGGCAGGCTTCGGTTTGAAGCCTGCCCTCCTTTCCTCTCAAGACGAGGTTATCCCCCTGCGGCGGTGTCTTCGAGATACTTGGTCTTCTCGTTCGAGAGCCGAGCCTCGCCGTTGCGCAGGCGCATGGACATCGAGGTGTAACCCAGGGGGGGCGTCACGGGTCAGCTGGGCAGCGGCATCACCCTCGAGTACAGCTATTTTGCACTCAGAGCCACTTACAAGTACCGATGGGCTGTGCAGAAGGAGCAGCAGGACTTTATGAAGAAAAGCGCATTCTCCATCGGAGTGAGTGCCGCATTCTAAGGCAACGGGGGAATACCCAACACAAGGGGCTGCTGTGTCAAAACAGGAAGTTTCGTACATGGCCGATGTACGAATGGTACAAGGGCGATGTACGAAATATATCGGGCCATTATTTCGTTTTGACACAGCCCCTTTTTTTGTGTATGCACGGCATGAACAATGTCTAACGAGTCCCGCGTAACACACCTGTGCAACGTTTCAGAAACGTTCCTCCCAAAATAATTTATGTTAAATATTTTCTTCTTTTTTTTGTTAGTTCATAATATATACTTACCTTTGTAGCTGGTATCGGGGGAGACATCCCGAACCGAAGATGCAATAGCTGATTATTTCGCACTTACCGAAGTAGCGTAGGAAACTAATTCTGGAATAGTTCGATTTAAGAAGCAAAGGGGAATGACCGCAGAAGTGGTTTTCCTTCAACGAATGTAGCTATGCACACGCCCCATGTGGCGTGGAGCATTCTTATATCGTTGAAGGGGTTCCATTTCCTACGCTCGCCCCTCAGGTAAGTGCATAAGGATGGCCACGCCATTCTTCATGCATTTAGAGTTTGACCTCTATGGCATGACCGGCCTTTCTACTCTGCCAGGCTATTCTGGATGGTATTATGATGCGAACGCCGTAAAGACCATCAGTGTAAAATGGGAGATTTCGAAATGTACACTCGTTGATGGTACGGTTCTCAACTGGGTGGTTTCTGACGACAACTACATTACAGCCTTTAAGGACGACAAGAACACCATCCTGTATGTTGCATGGAAAGGGAACGAAGACTTCTAATTGTTGTTCCACTTATAATCAACGAACCGCAGAGAAAATGTCAAAATTTTTCACAGAAAATTTGCTTCACGGCGACAAAGCATTCTGGAGCGAAAAATGGCCGTTTTGACCCCTCGACACGTTTTTTGCTCAAATTTTGCTACTTTTCGCGTTTCTGTAAGCACGCCAAATTTTCAAAAGTCAACGCCAAATTTTCAAAAGGCGTTGACTTTTTTTCTCAACGAACGCCTTATTTTGCAAAAATCAAACCAACAGGCTGACAATCAACCATTTAGCAAACCTTCAAAAAAACAGGCTTTTTTTCGCCCAAAAGTTTTTTCGTGAAGAATTTTCAAAATATGGAGGCCAAAAATGGCTATTTTGTCAAGATTGTTCAAAAAAAAAGATGGATCTGCCAATACGCAGGCCCAGTACATATTCGACCTGGCCGACGTGCTGCTAAGCCCGCTCCTTTAACTCCTTTTAACTCCTATAGTCCCCAATTCTCACCCTTTTTCTTTCGCCTATTCGCCGATTTTTTCGTAACTTTGCATGTTAATAAACAACTATATAAAAAAACAGACAAAAAGAGAATCATGGAACAATCAACTTTCATCAGAATCAACGGGGCCGACACGGTGGTGGTTTGCCTTCAGCCGAAGCGTAGGGGCGACGTGATCAGCCTCGACGGGCGCGACATCGTGGTGAACCAGGACACGCCAGCGGGTCACAAGGTGCTCATCAGAGACGTGGCGGCGGGCGAGGACATCATTAAATATGGCTACCCCATCGGCCATGCCCGCCATGCGATGAGGGCTGGCGACTGGGTGAACGAGACGAACCTGCAGACGAACCTGAAGGGCACGCTGGAGTACACCTACGAGCCAGTGGGCGAGCGGCTGCCGATAGCCCGCGAGGGGCGCACGTTCAGGGGCTACCGCCGCCGGAGCGGACTGGTTGGCGTTCGCAACGAGTTGTGGATAGTGCCCACGGTGGGCTGCGTGAACGGCATCGGCGAGCGGCTGGCTCGCCAGCTGCGGCAGGAAACGGGCTGCGAGGGCATCGACGGCATCTGCTGCTGGCACCACAACTACGGCTGCTCGCAGCTCTCGGGCGACCACGAGAACACGCGCAAGGTGCTGCGCGACATTGTGCTCCACCCGAACGCTGGCGCCGTGCTGGTGCTGGCCCTGGGCTGCGAGAACAACCAGCCCGACAACTTCATGGAGCTGCTGGGCGACTATGACCGCGAGCGCATCAGCCTGCTGGTGACGCAGCGCGTCGACGGCGACGAGGTGGAGGCGGGCATGGAGGTGCTGCGCAAGCTCTATGCCAGGGCCCGCGAGGACCGACGCGAGGAGGTGCCGGTGAGCGAGCTGAGGGTGGGCCTGAAGTGCGGCGGCAGCGACGGCTTCAGCGGCATCACGGCCAACCCGCTGGTGGGCGAGCTGAGCGACTGGCTGGTGGCCCAGGGGGGCACGAGCGTGCTCACCGAGGTGCCCGAGATGTTCGGCGCCGAGACGATCCTGATGAACCGCTGCGAGACGCCTGAGCTCTTCCGGAAGACGGTGTCGATGATTAACAGCTTCAAGGAGTATTTCCTCAGCCACGGCGAGCCGGTGGGCGAGAACCCCTCGCCGGGCAACAAGGCGGGGGGCATCTCGACGCTGGAGGACAAGGCGCTGGGCTGCACGCAGAAGTGCGGCAGGGCCCCGGTGAGCGGCGTGATGGAGTATGGCGACCGCCTGGAGGCTCGCGGCCTGAACCTGCTCTCGGCCCCGGGCAACGACCTGGTGGCGGCCACGGCGCTGGCTGCCTGCGGCTGCCATCTGGTGCTCTTCACCACGGGCCGCGGCACGCCCTTCGGCACCTTCGTGCCCACGATGAAGATTGCCACGAACCCGGTGCTGGCACAGCGCAAGCCGCAGTGGGTGGACTTCTCGGCGGGTCAGCTCATCGAGGGCCGCACGATGGAGGAACTGCTGCCCGAGTTCATCGACAAGGTGCTCAGCGTGGCCAGCGGCGAACTGGCCCGCAACGAGGAGAACGACTACCGCGAAATAGCCATCTTCAAGAACGGGGTCACCCTGTGATTGGACACGGAGCTAACAAACAACGAATGAAGAACGGTCTGTTTTCGCTGTCGCCGCTGCTGGTGTTCGTGACGTTGTACCTGCTGACGAGCATAGTGTGCGGCGACTTCTACAAGGTGCCCATCACGGTGGCCTTCCTGGCGGCGTCGGTCTATGCCGTGGCCATCGGCAAGGGGCCGCTGCGGCATCGCATCGACGTGTTCAGCCGCGGTGCCGGCACGCCGCAGATGATGCTCATGATCTGGATTTTCGTGCTGGCAGGCGCCTTCGCCCACTCGGCGAAGATGATGGGGTCGATCGACGCCACGGTGAACCTGGCGCTGTCGCTGCTGCCGGGGCAGATGATGCTTGCGGGCCTGTTCCTGGCCGCCTGCTTCATCTCGCTCAGCATCGGCACCAGCGTGGGGACCATCGTCGCCCTGACACCCATCGCTGCCGGCGTGGCCGCCCAGACGGGTGCCTCGGTGGCGGTGCTCGTGGCGGCGGTGGTGGGCGGCTCGTTCTTCGGCGACAACCTCTCGTTCATCAGCGACACCACCATCATTGCCACGCAGACGCAGGGCTGCAAGCTGAGCGACAAGTTCCGCGTGAACTCGTTCATCGTCGTGCCTGCCGCCGTCGTCGTGCTCGTGCTCTACCTCTTCATGGGCCAGGGCATCAGCTCGCCCAGCCAGCTGCCCGCCGTGGAGCCGGTGAAGGTGCTGCCCTATCTGGTGGTGCTCGTGACGGCCATCTTCGGCCTGAACGTCATGGCCGTGCTCACCCTCGGCATCGTGCTGACGGGCGCCATCGGCCTGCTCACGGGCGGCTTTGCCGACGCCTTCGCCTGGATGCAGTCGATGGGCGACGGCATCGTGGGCATGGGCGAGCTCATCGTCATCACCATGCTGGCCGGAGGGCTGCTGGAGACCATCAAGGCTGGCGGCGGCATCGACTGCATCATCCGCCTGCTGACGCGCCACATCAGCGGCAAGCGCGGTGCCGAGCTGTCGATAGCCGCGCTGGTGAGCATCGTCAACCTCTGCACGGCCAACAACACGGTGAGCATCATCACCGTGGGCGGCATTGCCCACCAGATAGGCGAGAAGTACGGCCTCGACCCCCGCAAGTGCGCCTCGCTGCTCGACACCTTCTCGTGCACCGTCCAGGGCCTCATCCCCTACGGCGCTCAGGTGCTCATGGCAGCCGGGCTGGCAGCCATCAACCCCATCGAGATACTCCCGGCGCTGTGCTATCCGGTTGCCATCGGCATCGCCGCCCTGCTGGCCATCCTGCTGCGCTATCCACGGCGCTACTCAGGGAATTGAGTGTTGAGAGTTAAGAGTTAAGAGTTGAGAGACTTTACCTCCGAGCCTCATCACTCATCACTCATCACTTATCACTTATCACTCATCACTCATCACTTATCACTCATCACTCATCACTTATCACTCATCACTTATCACTCATCACTCCTCACTCATGCCCATCATCGAACGAAACTTCTTCCGACTGCTGCGAGCCGGAGCCTACGGACAGGAAGAGCAGATAGAACCCATGTCGGCCTGGAAATGG
This sequence comes from uncultured Prevotellaceae bacterium, assembly GCA_902775475.1. GTDB lineage: Bacteria > Bacteroidota > Bacteroidia > Bacteroidales > Bacteroidaceae > Prevotella. Next base: position 48,715 of record CACYME010000020.1, on the reverse strand, counting down.
CAGCAGGTGCTGCTCCACGCCCAGCGCCTCGGCCTGGTGCCCCTGCTCCACGACGGCATCGTGGCCTGCCGCGGCCAGTTCTTCATGAGGCTGACCGACGAACAGCAGCAGCAATGGGAACAGGACACCCGGAAGGCCGAACGACGCTACCAGCAGGCCAGCGCCGACGTGGCCGCCCTGCTGGCACTGCTCGGCGAGCAGCAGCTGCGCCCCATCCTGCTGGAGCCGTGGACCAGCAGCTGCCTCTACCCCACCCCCAGCCATCGCCGCACGGGCATGGTGAACATCTTCTTCCCCTTCGCCACACAGGGCCGGAAGGCCGACGACTGGGCCAGGGCCAACGGCACCGACGCCGACAGCCCTAATAAGCACACGCTACACTACCGCTGGCAGAGCATCGGCGTGGAGCATTGCCACCGCATGATGACGCTGAGCAACAAGCTGAACAACATGACGCTGCACGGCATCATGGAGAAGGAATGGCTGGAGGGCGGAACGAGCCACGTCAACATAGCCCACCAGCGCATAGAGACCGTGGCACCCACGCTGACCATGCTCATCAGCCTGCTCGGCATCTTCAAGACGACGCTCCGCGAGGGACTGCCCCTGTGGCAACTCATCGACCTGGGGCAGCAGCTGCGCCAGCAGGGCGACCGCGTGGACTTCGTGAAGCTGCAGACGTGGATGGAGCGCCTGCACTTCACTCGCATGGCTCAGCTGGCTGGCACGGTGCTCACCAGTCTGCTCGGCTTCACGGCCGACGAGGTGCCCTTCATGCAGCCCGCCGACGACGAGTCTGACCGGCTGGCCAACGAACTGCTGCACGTGCAGTCGCCCAGCCGCTACATCCGCTTCAGTCCGGGTGAAAGCCTCTCAAGCATGGTGGCCAACATCACGCATTCGCTGGAAAACGTAGAAGAATAAATGAGGAGTGAGAAATGAGAAATGAGAAATTGATAGGTTCAGGCCAGCGTTGCCACGGGCACCAAGTCCGGGGCAAAGGTGACCATTTCTCATTTCTCATCCCTCATTTCTCATTTCTTTTGTGCCTTCTCTCCCTTTCCTTCCTGCCCTCAGCGGCACAGACGGAGACGACCGACACGCTGCTCAGCCACATGTTCAGCTACGCCCAGCAGCAGGACAACAACATCAGCGGCATGCAGTCGAACGTCTACGTGAAGCACCTCTACCAGACCCACCGCCGCAACTTCACGCTCTGGGTCGTCCCGTCGATGTATGCCATCGCCAGGGGGCAGCGCTCGTTCGTCAGCGAGCAGTACAGCAAGCTCACCTTTAAGGAGAACGGCGACTACGACAACCTGCGGCAGGTGTACTATACCACCATCCCCCACAACCGGCGCACCATGCCTACGCTGCTCGAGTTCGTCACGCCACGCCTCTACAGCGAGACGCTCTACGGCGACCACATCCTCTCGCCCTTCTTCCGGCCCAACCGCGTCTTCTACCGCTACTCCAGCAGCCGCATCGACAGCCACCGGGCACGCATCTACTTCCGTCCACGCTATGTGAGCAACACCCAGCTGGTGAGCGGCGTGGCCACCATCGACGCCGCCAGTGGGCGCATCATCGACGCCGAGATGAACGGCGAATTCGACATGCTGCACTTCAAGACCATGACCATGCAGGGCGACGACGGCGTACGGGCCCTACTGCCCAAGCTGTGCCAGACGCGGGTGAACTTCAAGTTCCTGGGCAACCACATCTCCTCGGCCTTCGAGGCTGCCTTCGACTGCCCCATCACCCTGCCCGACTCCGTCAGCATCAAGGGCGACCGCCACCTGATAGACTCCGTGCGCCCCTACAGCCTCTCACCAGCCGAGCAGGCCATCTACCACTACCGCGACTCCATCCGCGCCAGACGTCAGCAGCCCGACACCATAGCCATTGACACCTCCCTGCAGCAACAGCCCAAGAAGCGCAAGCACAATTACTGGAAGGAGATTGGCTGGGACATGGTGGGCGAGAGCCTCATCCGCAGCCTCCGCGCCAGCTCCGAGGCAGGCTTCGTCAGACTGTCGCCCATCCTCAACCCACAATACATCAGCTACAGCCACCGCAAGGGCTTGAGCTACCGCATCAAGCTGGGTGCCAAACTGAACCTGACCGACAACATGTCGATAGGCATGAATACCCGCCTGGGCTACAACTTCAAGCAGCGCCGCTTCTACTTCAACCTGCCCATCCGCCTCGACTACTCCTACCGCGACCGCGATGCCTATGCCGAAGTGGCATGGGCCAACGGCAACCGCATCTACAACTCCACCGTCATCGACGAGCTGAAACGCCTGCAGGGCGACTTGCCCGAATTCGACGAGATGTGGCTTGACCAGTTCGACGACCTGAACCTGCGCGTGCTCAACGTGCTGCCGCTGAACAACCGCCTGGCCGTGGAGGCCGGTCTGGTGTTCCACCAGCGCAAGGCCGTGAACCACCGCCAGATGGCAGCCCTGGGCATGCCCGACAAATACCGCAGCCTGGCCCCCATGCTCTCGGTGAAGACGCGCCCCTGGCGAAAAGGTCCCCTGCTGACCATCGACTACGAGCGCGGACTGAAGGACAAGAAGAACGACCTGACCTACGAGCGCTGGGAAATGGATGCCTCGCTGAAGCACCGCATGCAACGGCTGCAGACGCTGAACATGCGCGTGGGAGCAGGCTTCTACACCAAGCGCGACAAGAACTTCTTCATGGACTACTCGAACTTCCGCGACGAGAACCTGCCCGAAGGCTGGGACGACGACTGGTCGGGCAATTTCCAGCTGCTGAGCTCACGCCTCTACAACCAGAGCAACTACTACCTGAGGGGAAACATCTCGTTCGAGTCGCCCTTGCTCGCTGCCTGTTTCGTGCCCCTGGTGGGGCGCTACGTGGAGTCTGAGCGCGTCTACCTCAGCTCGCTTGCCATCGCCCACACACGCCTCTATAGCGAGCTGGGCTACGGCTTCACCTGCCGCTACTTCTCTGTGGGAGCCTTCGCCAGCTTCCTGAGCACCCAGTTCCAGGAGTGCGGCGCCAAATTCACCTTCGAACTTTTCAGAAGATGGTAACTCCATGCCTTGTGTCTATCCATTTCTCATTTTCCATTTCTCATAGGACAAGAACAAAAACGATGAATACAATCAACCAGAAGACCACCCCCATCCCCCTCACCGTCTACAAAGCCAGTGCCGGCAGCGGAAAGACGTTTACCCTGGCCACAGAATACATTAAACTACTGATTCGCAATCCGCTGAACTATCGGCAGATACTGGCCGTCACCTTCACCAACAAGGCCACCGAGGAAATGAAGATGCGCATCCTGAGCCAGCTCTATGGCATCTGGCGAGAGTTGCCCGATTCCAAGTCCTATCAGGAGAAAGTGAGCGAAGCCTTAAAGGGCGAGCTCTCGCCCCAGCAGATAGCCGAACGGGCAGGGCAGGCGCTGCACCTGCTGCTCCACAACTACAGCTACTTCCACGTGGAGACCATCGACTCGTTCTTCCAGAGCGTCATGCGCAACCTGGCCCGCGAGCTGAACCTGACGGCCAACCTGCGCGTAGGACTGAACGACGTGCAGATGGAGGAGGCCGCCGTCGACCAGCTCATCGACTCGCTCTCGGCCACCGACCTGATGCTTCAATGGCTGATGACCTACATTATGGACAACATCAGCGACGACCGCTCCTGGAATGTCATCGGGCAAATCAAGAAATTTGGGCGAACCATCTTCCGCGACTACTACAAGGCCCACAGCCAGGAGCTGACGGCACTGATGCAGAAGAAGGACTTCTTCAGCGACTATCAGGAGGAGCTGCGCCGCATGCGCAGTGAGGCCATGAAGCGCATGCAGGACATCGGCAACGCCTTCTTCGCCGTCTTAGAGGACGAGGGCCTCGACATCAGCGACCTGAGCTACGGCAACACCGGCGTAGCCAGCCTGTTCGTGAAGCTGCGCAACGGCGTGTTCGACGAGTCGGTGCTCACCAGCCGCGCCCTCGACTGCAACGGCCAGCCCGAGAAATGGTGCAAGAAAAACCATCAGCGCCGCGACCTCATCTACCACCTTGCCAGCACCTCTCTGGGTAGCCTGCTGAGCCAGGCCATCGAGGAGCAGCCACGCCAATGGAAGCTCTACAAGAGTGCAGACCTGACGCTGCGCCACCTGTCGCAGCTGCGCCTGCTGGGCAACATCGAGCAGAAGATGCGCCAGCTGAACGACGAGCAGAACCGCTTCCTGCTCAGCGACACGCAGCAGCTGCTCCACGAGCTCATCGACGGCAGCGACACGCCCTTCATCTTCGAGAAGATTGGCACCCACCTGGAGCACATCATGATCGACGAGTTCCAGGACACATCGACCGTACAGTGGCAGAACTTCAAGATTCTGCTCCAGGAAACCATGAGTCACAAGGGGTCGGAGAACCTCATCGTGGGCGACGTGAAGCAGAGCATCTACCGCTGGCGTAGCGGCGACTGGCGCCTGCTGGCTGGCATCACGGACGAGTTTCCCAATGCACAGCAGATGGTCTATGTAGACACGCTCGACACCAACCGCCGCTCGGCACCCAGCATCGTCAATTTCAATAACGCCTTCTTCATCGAAGCGGCCAAGCAGGAGGAGGTGACGGCCTACGGCGACGTGAAGCAGAAGGTGCCCGACGGCAAGCCCTGCGAGGGTCAGGTGAGCGTTACCCTGTTTCCCGCTGCCGACTATGAAAGCAAGACGCTGACGGCACTGACCACACAGATAGAAGAACTGCTCAGCGAAGGGGCAAAGGCTTCTGACATCGCCATCCTGGTGCGTACCAACAGCTACATCCCCCTCATTGCCAAGCATCTGAACGAGCAACTGCCCGACCTGAAGGTGGTCAGCGACGAGGCTTTCCGCTTAGATGCCTCGTCGGCCGTGATGGCCATCGTCACGGCACTGCGTCACCTCAGCCATCCCGACGACGCAATAGCCAAGGCAAGTCTCGAGGAGATACATTCTTCCACACCCGAGCAGTTCTTTGCCGAGGACGCCATCCTGGCACTCCTGCAACTGCCCCTCTATGAGCTGACGGAACAGCTCTACAGCCTGTTGCAGCTCGACCGCATGGGCAACCAGAGCGCCTATCTCTGCGCCTTCTTCGACCAGGTGACCGCCTACGCCGCCGACAACGGCTCTGACATTGACGGGTTCCTGCGGGAATGGGACGAAAGCATCGGCGCCAAGACCATCCAAAGCCCGGAGACCGACGGCCTGCGTATCATCTCCATCCACAAGTCGAAGGGACTGGAGTTCCACCATGTGCTCGTACCTTTCTGCGACTGGCGATTAGAGATGCCCGACGTGCTGTGGTGCACGCCTGGCGAAGCACCCTTCAACCGCTTGCCGCTGGCTCCCATCGACTTCAGCCAGAAGGGCATGAAGGGCACCATCTACGACAGCAACTACAAGGAGGAGCATCAGCAGAACATCGTGGACAACCTGAACCTGCTCTACGTGGCCTTCACCCGTGCCTCGAAGCGCCTCTATGTCTATGGAAAGCGGAAGAGCACCGCCCTGTCGCGCTCGGCACTCATCGAGAAGGTGCTCCCTGAGATTACAGAAGGCCTCGACGGAGCCTCCCTGACTGGACAGGAAGACGAGAGCGCCCCCATCGTCTTTACCTACAAGCCGCAAGCAGCCAATCCCAAACCTCAAGCCTCAAGCCTCAAATCTCAAACCTCAAACCCCTTCCTGCAGGAAAGCACACCCGTGAAGGTGGGCATCGAGACCTTCGACACGAAGGTCAACTTCAAGCAGAGCAAGAAAAGCATCGAGTTCTCCAAGCCCGACGCCGATGAGGACGAGCAGAGCCTCCAGATGCAGTACATCCAGCTGGGTAGCGTCATGCACAGCGTCCTCTCCTCCATACGCTCCACCGATGACGTCGACTCGGTGCTTCAGCAACTGGAGCAGGAGGGAATCCTCTACGATGGCGAACTGACTCGCCCCCATCTGCTCGACCTGCTGCGCAAACGGCTGTCGAGCCCTCGTGTGGCTGAATGGTTCAAGCCCGGACGCTGGCAGCTGTTCAACGAGTGTACCATCCTGAGCATCGACCCAAAGTCGGGACGCGTGGTAGAGCACCGACCAGACCGCGTGATGGCCGACGGCAAGCAGACCATCGTCGTCGACTTCAAGTTTGGACGTGAGCGCGAGGAATATCATAAGCAGGTGCGCAACTACATGCAACTGCTCAGCGACATGGGACACCAGAACGTGACGGGCTACTTATGGCTGGTCTATAGCAATAAGATTATCGAGGTAAAGCCTACGGACCTGACCAACCTCTCAGCCCACCCCAACCCTTCCCCAAGGGAGGGGCTTAGCTACCAACTTCCATCCGTTGGGGAGGAGCCCATGATGGGCAGTCACGAGGGTTTCCTTTCCTATGTGGCTGATGATATTCTAAGCAAGTACGGCAACGACCTGTCGCGTGTGGCGGTCGTCTTCCCCAACAAGCGAGCCTCGCTCTTCCTCAACGAGCTGTTGGCACGCAAGGCCGGGCGGCCCATCTGGAGTCCTGCCTACATCACCATTAGCGAGCTGTTCCGTCAGCACTCTGAGCGGCAGGTGGCCGACCCCATCAAGCTGGTGTGCGACCTGCATAAGAGTTTTACCGCACAGACGGGCATCGACGAGACGCTCGACCACTTTTACGGGTGGGGGCAGCTGTTGCTCGCCGACTTCGACGACCTCGACAAGCAGATGGCCGATGCCGACCGCGTGCTGGCCAACCTCAGCGACCTGCACGAGATGGACGACGACAGCTTCCTGACCGACGAGCAGCGGCAGGTGCTGCGGCGCTTCTTCAGCAATTTCAGCGACGAGCACAACAGCGAGCTGAAGCAACGCTTCCTGCGCCTGTGGAACCGCATGGGAGCCATCTACCACGATTTCAACCAGCGTCTGGCGGAGCAGGGGCTGGCCTATGAGGGCTCGCTATATAAAGAAGTGGTGACAGCCCCTGGCATCAACTTTGCCTACGACAACTACATCTTCGTAGGCTTCAACGTGCTGCTGCAAGTGGAGCAGCGCCTCTTCACCCTGCTACGCCGCGAGGGAAAGGCACGCTTCTACTGGGACTTCGACCGCTATTACATGAAAGACAACGAGACCGGCCACTTCATTAGCCAGTACCAGGCCGACTTCCCCAACGAGCTGGACATCGACGACGAGCACATCTATAATAACTTCGCCCAGCCAAAGCACATCAGCATCGTCTCGGCATCGACAGAGAACATCCAGGCCCGCTATGCCGCCCAGTGGCTGAAGGGGCACGAGGCCACCAGCAGCACCGCCGTCGTGCTGTGCAACGAGGGTCTGCTGCCCGCCATCACCCACTGTCTGCCCGACAATGTGGACAACGTGAACATCACCACCGGCTATCCCCTTTCGCTCTCGCCAGTGGCATCGCTTGTCAACCAGCTTGTCACCCTGCGCCGCGATGGCTACGACCACCAGCGCGAGCACTTCCGCCTGCGACAGGTGAGCGCCCTGCTACGCCATCCCTATCTGATGAGTGCCTCGCCGCAGGTATCTGCCTTGCTGAAGCAGCTGCGCGAGGAGAAGAACTACTTCCCCACCCGACAACAGCTGCAAGTTGACGAGCTCACAACCCAGCTCTTCCGCCCATTTGCGCCTCAGCATCAGAACGGAGAACTGCTCAGCTGGCTCTGCGACGTGCTCCAGCTGGTAGCCACGTCATTCAGCACCCTGCACTCAGCACTCAACGCTCAACACTCAACGCTCAACATTCAAGAGGACGTGCTGCTCCAGGAATGCATCTTCCGCGCCTGGATGCTGCTGAACCGTCTGCAGAACCTGGCCGAGAGTGGCGACCTCATCACCGACAGCATCACGCTCGGACGCCTCATCAACCAGCTGATGCAGACAACCACCGTGCCCTTCCACGGCGAGCCCGCCGAAGGCCTGCAGGTGATGGGACTGCTGGAGACGCGCAACCTCGACTTCCGCCACCTGCTCATCCTCTCGGCCAGCGAGGGCAACATGCCACGGGGCGCAAGCGACACCTCGTTCATCCCCTACAGCCTGCGCAAAGCCTACGGCCTGACCACGCCCGACCACCAGGTGGCCATCTACAGCTACTACTTCCACCGCCTGCTGCAGCGTGCCGACGACGTGACCATCGTCTACAACAACTCCACCGCCGACGGACAAAAGGGCGAGATGAGCCGTTTCCTGCTACAGCTGATGGTGGAATGCCCCCATCGCATCAACTACCTCACGCTGCAAGGCGGACAGGACAGCCAGAAGCGCCAGCCACAGGCCGTGGAGAACCGTGCCCAGCTGCCCGAGCTGCTCACGCCGACGGCCATCAACCGCTATCTGCGCTGTCCGCTACAGTTCCACTACTACTATGTGGAGAAGCTGCGCGAACCCGACGAGACTGACGACGACACCATCGACAACCGCATCTTCGGCAACATCTTCCACGAGGCTTCGCGCATCATCTACACCCGTCTGATGAACCAGAGCCACCAGATACTGGCCCGCGACATCGACCACCTGCTGAAGACGAAAGCCGACATAGAGCGCGCCGTTGACGAGGCCTTCCGCACCGAACTGTTCCAGATACGCGACGACCGCCCCAACTTCCATCCACGCCTGAACGGCCTGCAGCTCATCAACCGCCAGGTCATCATTCACTACCTGCGGCAGCTGCTCACCATCGACCGCCAGCTGGCACCCTTCACCATCCTCGACCTCGAAGGGCTGGTCAGCATGGAACTGCCCCTCAGTGGAGCCAAAGGCCCGCAGAAGGCAACCATCGGCGGACGCATCGACCGCCTCGACATGATTACCGACCGAGACGGACGGCAGCACATCCGCGTCATCGACTACAAGACCGGTGCCCACCGCCTGAAGCCGCTGGCCGACGTGGAGGCCATCTTCGCCCAGGAGAGCCTGAAGAACCACTCCGACTACTACCTGCAGACGATGCTCTACTCCATTATCGTGGCCCGCGAACATCCGCAGACACCCGTCTCGCCAGCCCTGCTCTTCATCCAGCATGCTCAGGGCGACGACTACGACCCCATCCTGCAGCTGGGCAAGCAGCAGCCCATCAGCGATGTCAGCGAGCTGGCTCCGCTCTTCATGCAGCTGCTGAGCGAAACCATCGAGCGCATGTTCGACCCCGACACGCCGCTCGAGCCCACCACCGACCAACAGCGTTGCGTCAACTGCCCCTACCGCCAGCTGTGCTTTGGACAATAAGGAAAGGCAATGATATAGCAGTTGACCTATTTGTGCGCAGCTTCCCCCATTATTGGCAGCGGCCGCTGCCAATATCGTCCCCGTCCGCTGCCAACGGAAAAGGCGTGGCCTTTTTCCCGCTCCGGTGTGGCCTGGTCCCCATTTGTCGCCGCCTTTTTCCCCTCATCACTGCTGCTGTGGGGAAGCGTGAGGTCTTTGTCGAGCAGCAAATCTCATTTGTTCCCGCGCAGAGACGCAGAGGACGCAGTGTCTCGCAGAGAACATCTTTCTCTAAGAGAGAGGCTTACGCTTGCAACATCTACACCAGCCATTTCGCAGCCCCTAACGGGGCAGCTGTATGGCTGGCTACCACTATCTTGCCCCGCTGGGGCAAACATACCAAATGGTTATATATTGACTTCAATTTAATGCTATTAAATCATTACTCTGTGCGAGTCCAAAGTCAGGCAGGGCTACGCACAAACAGGTCAATTGCAATATCATTACTTAAAGAAATGCCCCTGTCAGCGAGGAAGTGGTCTTACAAAAACTTTGAGGCAACCAAGCAGCTTGAAAAATTGAACAATCGGAAGGGCTATGCACAAGGAGATAGGAGTTAAAAAAGATTAACAGCACAGTAAAAACTCGCTGTTCGCTACTCCTAACTCCTAACTCTTTTGTAACTTTGCAGTCGAAAAGGCACTTTAGCAGAGATGAAACTTATCATCATGACCAAAGCCACGTTCTTCGTGGAAGAAAATATCATCCTCACCGCCCTCTTCGAGGAGGGAATGGAGAGTATGCACTTGTTTAAGCCTGCGTCAGAACCTGTCTACTCAGAACGCCTGCTGACGCTTCTACCCGACGACTACTACAGGCGAATCACCGTTCACCATCATTTCTACCTGCGCGAGGAATACGGCTTGCGCGGCATCCATTTAGAGATGCCCGACACGGAGCTGCCCTATGGCTACCGCGGCAACGTCAGCCGCACCTGTACGGCCATCGACCAGCTGAAGCAGGCAAAGAAACAATCCAGCTACGTCTTCCTGAAAACCATTTTCGACAGTCAGAGCAACCCCAATGACCGTCAGTCGTTTACAGCAGAAGAGCTAAAGGCAGCCTCGAAGCAGGGACTCATCGACCGACACGTCTATGCCCTCGGCGGCGTGAACCTCGACAACATCCGCCAGCTGGCCGACCTGGGCTTTGGCGGCGTTGTGGTGTGTGGTGACCTGTGGAACCGCTTCAACATCCACCAGGGGCAGGATTTCAAGGAGCTTATCGCCCATTTCAAGAAGCTCCAGAAGGCCGTCTCGTGATATAGTCACTCAACAATAAACACTCAACAATAAACCATAAACACTAAACAATAATGGATAGTTCCTACATGGTCTTCTCGGGCACAGCCACGAGGTATTTGGCCGAAAGAATTTGCCAGAGTCTGGGATGCCCGCTGGGCAAGATGCAGATGACGAAGTTCTCTGATGGAGAGTTCGCCGTCAGCTATGAAGAGTCAGTGCGCGGCCGCGACGTGTTCCTGGTGCAGAGCACCTTCCCCAGCAGCGACAACCTGATGGAGTTGCTGCTGATGATTGACGCTGCCAAGCGCGCATCGGCACGCACCATCAACGCCGTGATGCCTTATTTCGGCTGGGCACGCCAGGACCGCAAGGACAAGCCCCGCGTCAGCATCGGCGCCAAGCTCGTGGCCGACCTGCTGAGCGTGGCCGGCGTGAACCGCGTCATCACCATGGACCTGCATGCCGACCAGATTCAGGGCTTCTTCGACGTTCCCGTTGACCACCTCTATGCCTCGGGCGTCATCCTGCCCTATCTGCAGAGCCTGAAGCTCGAAGACATGGTCATCGCCTCGCCCGACGTAGGCGGCTCGAAGCGCGCCAACACCTATGCCAAGTATCTGGGTTGCCCGCTCGTGCTGTGCAACAAGACGCGTGCCCGCGCCAACGTGGTGGCCACCATGCAGATTATTGGCGAGGTGGAGGGTAAGAATGTCGTCATCATCGACGACATGGTCGACACCGCCGGCACCATCACGAAGGCCGCCGACCTGATGATGGCCTCGGGAGCCAAGAGCGTGCGTGCCTGCGCCAGCCACTGCGTGATGAGCGGACCCGCCAGCGACCGCGTGCAGATGTCGGCACTCGAGGAGATCGTCTTCACCGACAGCATCCCCTACACCCAGCGCTGCGCCAAGGTGAAGCAAATCAGCGTGGCCGACATGTTTGCCGAGACCATCCGCCGCGTCATCAACAACGAAAGCATCAGCGACCAATACTTAGTATAAAACATGACTTACAAACTGAAAATCTTTGCTGCCTCCATGCTTGTGCTGCTGGCAGCCTCCTGCAAGCAGGAAGCCCAAAAATCGTCGTTCACCATCGAGGGCACAGCCCAGGCACTGGCCGACGGCACCCATCTGCTGCTCATCAACAACGACGGCATGCCCATCGACACCATCACCGTAAGTGGCGGAAAATTCAGCTACGAGGGAGCTGCCGACAGCGTGCTGCTCTGCACGCTGGCAGTAGAGAACGACGGCATGAACGCCGTGAGCTTCTTCACCGAGCCTGGCGACATCAAGATTACCTTCGGCAGCGAGGCCGGCACGGCCACCGTGGCCGGCACGGAAGCTAACGACGCCATCCAGAAGCTCAACGAAGAGGTGAACCCCTTCTACGAGAAGATTCACGAACTGGAGAGCCTCGTCTACAGCGACACCACGAAGAGCTACGACCAGTGGGCGCTCATGGAGCGCTACAACCAGCTGGTGAGCGAAATCAACAAGCGCTTCAACGAGGCTGCCGAGAAGAACATCGGCAACGAGCTGGGCTTCAACCTGCTGGTGAGCTACATCGACCCCGAAGAGAATACCGAACTGGTGCGCAGCCTCATCGACAGACTGCCCACCCGCTTCAGCCAGCGCCCCCAGGTGGAAGCCCTGAAGAACACATTGAAGGCACAGGAAGCCACTTCGGTGGGACAGAAGATTGCCGACTTCACCCTTGACACCCCCGACGGCACACCGCTGAGCGTAATGAGCGAGGTGAAGAAGAACAAGGTGACGATTCTCGACTTCTGGGCTTCGTGGTGCGGCCCCTGCCGTAAGGAGATGCCTTTCATGAAGAAGCTCTACGCCGACTTCCACGCCAAAGGCCTGGGCATCGTGGGCATCTCGCTCGACGAGAGTGCAGCCGACTGGAACCGTGCCATCACCGACCTGAAGCTGGAGTGGCCGCAAATCAGCGACCTGAAAGGCTGGAATGCCGCTCCCGCCAAAACCTTCAGCGTCAATTCCATCCCCTTCATGCTCATCGTCGACAGCGAGGGAAAGATTCTGCAGAAAGGCTTGCGTGGCGAAGAGCTACAGAAGTTCATCGCACAGCAGCTGCCCTAAGCGCAAAAAACAGGCTAGTACAAAAGAATCCGCCCGCCTCAGATTTTCGCCCGCAATTCGCGGACAAAAATCCGAAGCGGACGGATTCTTACGGACGGGCAGAACGCTGGCAGAGGTCAGCCTTCCACCAACTTGTTGTTGCGCGGGAAGACCACCGACGGGCGGAATGTCTTTGCCTCCTCGAAGTCCATCAGTGCATAGGAGATGATGATGACGGTATCGCCCACCTGCACCTTGCGGGCAGCGGCACCGTTCAGGCAGATGCAACCGCTGCCGCGCTCGCCACGGATGATGTAGGTCTCGAAGCGCTCGCCATTATTGTTATCCACAATCTGCACCTTCTCGCCAGCAATCAGGTTGGCAGCATCCATCAAGTCCTCGTCGATGGTGATGCTTCCCATATAGTTCAAGTTTGCCTCAGTCACCTGCACGCAATGCAGCTTCGACTTCATCACTTCAATCATCATTGCCGTATTACCTTAAAAACAATACTTGATGTGGTCAATCAGGCGAATAGGAGTCTTGCCGCAATAGACGGTGATGCAGCCAACGACATAGTCGGAGTCCTGCCAGCTGTCGATGTCCTGCAAGGTGTTGCCGTCGACGATGGAGAAGTATTCCACATCGAGTCCCTTAACGGCGTTAATGTCGGCCACCACCTTGTCGTGGGTTTCTTTAAGTGTGTGGCTCTTAGCATATTCCACGCTCTCCTTCAAGGCCTTGTAGATGGTGGGGGCGATGGCACGCTCGTCGGGAGCAAGCAGGGTGTTACGGCTCGACTTGGCCAGTCCGTCGGCTTCGCGCACGATGGGGCATTCCACAATCTGCACAGGCAGCTGCAGATGGCGCACCATAGCCTTCACCACGGCTATCTGCTGCCAGTCTTTCTCGCCAAAGTAGGCACGGTCGGGGCGCACAATGTAGAACAGGCGGCTCACCACCTGGCAGACGCCATTGAAGTGTCCGGGGCGATGAGCACCCTCCATCACGGTCGACACGGGGGGATATTCAAACTGGCGACGGTCGGGTGTGGGGTACATCTCCTCCACCGATGGAGCCAGCACATAGTTGGCACCGCAAGCCTCCAGCAGTTCGCAGTCGGCATCGAGATTGCGGGGATAGTTCTTCAGGTCATTCTTGTCGTTGAACTGTGTAGGGTTGACAAACACCGACACCACAGTGACGGCGTTCTCGGCCACCGAGCGGCGCACCAGCGAGGCATGACCCTCGTGAAGCGCACCCATCGTGGGAACCAAGCCCACGCTACGGCCTGCCTTGCGCTCGTCGAAGAGCGCATTCTGCAGGTCAACAATCTTGCTGAATACTTTCATCAATTAAATTTACGATTTAACCAGTTAAAATATGCGATTGCTCGCTAAGCGGGTGCAAAATAACAACATTTTTTGCGAATAAGGAAAAAAAAGACTAAAAATAAACCTATAAAATGTCACTTTTTCCTAAAATTGCACACAATATTCGTTTTTATGCAAAAAAAATAGTACCTTTGCAAAGGAAAATAACCGAAACTGAACGAAGAGCGATGACGAAAAAGAAGATTCTATTTATCAATCAAGAGATTTCCCCCTACGTTCCCGATAACGACTTGTCGGTGATGGGGCGCGAGTTGCCACGTGCCATGCAGGAACTGGGGCACGAGATACGTACCTTCATGCCTAAGTGGGGCACCATCAACGAGCGTCGCGGACAGCTGCACGAGGTGCAGCGCCTCTCGGGGATGAACCTGATTATCGACGATACCGACCACCCGCTAATCATCAAGGTGGCCAGCATACAGTCATCGCGCGTTGCCGTCTACTTCATCGACAACGACGACTACTTCTCGAAGCGCCAGATGGCCACCGACGAGAGCGGCGAGGACTACCCCGACAACGGCGAGCGCGCCATCTTTTTTGCGCGCGGTGTGCTGGAGACGGTGAAGAAGCTGCGCTGGGTGCCCGACGTGATTCACTGTCAGGGATGGATGAGCGCCGTGGTGCCCCTCTACGTGAAGACGGCCTACCGCGACGAGCCCTCGTTTGCCGACACGAAGGTGGTCACGTCGCTCTTCACGCGTAGCCTCAGCAAGGACCTGGGCAACAAGTTCAAGCAGTGTCTCGCCTTCCGCGACGCCAAGCCAGAGTTGCTCACGCCCTACAATGACAACTTCGACATCGACGAACTGGGCAAGCTGGCCATCGACTACAGCGACGGTATCATCCTGGCTGACAAGTCGGTGAACAACGCGCTGCTGAAGCACGTCAAGGAAAAAGGGCTGCCCTTGCTGAAGTACACGGAGGACTTTGCCACCGCCTACGAAGAATTCTACGATAAGATTTAAGCAATAGAAATGAGACGAATGTCACTCAAAACACTCAACGTAATGGCTGCTGCTGCACTGATGCAAGTAGCCATTTCTTCTTGTGAGAACGATGATCTGAACATAGGCCAGTCGCTGACAAACGAAAGCGACAAGCTGACGGTGACCACCGCCAGCTACGACGTCACCACGCGCACCATCCTGGCCGACTCGGTGCTGTCGCTGGCTGCCGACTGCTACTTTGGGCGCGTAAGAGACCCGGAGACGGGAGCCGACGTCACCAGCGAGTTCACCACGCAGTTCCACATCCTTGAAGAAATGTATGTGTCGCCAGAAAAGGACGTGATAGGGAAGAACGCAGAAGGAAGGGCGGTCGCCGACTCGTGCGACCTGGTGCTCTACCTCGACTCTCCCTCCAGCCAGGACGACGGCCTCATTGCTATGAAGATGCGCACCTCAGAACTGGCAACGCCGCTAGAAGAAGGTCAGCGATACTATTCAAACTTCAGTCCCGCCAAGGCTGGTATCATCCGCCAGGGAGGCATCAGTAAAGGATCGGTATTCAGCTATAACAACCTGGGAGAGACTGATACTGAGCGCAGCAGCAAAAGTTACATTCCCGCCATACGCATCGCGCTGAACCAACCCTACACCGCACCCGACGGAAAGCAGTATGAGAACTATGGCACCTACATCATGCGCCAGTATTATGACCACCCTGAGTATTTCAGGAACTCGTATCTGTTCACGCACAATGTCTGCCCCGGCTTCTACTTCCAGATTACCGACGGGCTGGGCTTCCACTCAAAAGTTTCTAACATTGGCTTGCGGCTGTTCTACCGCGCACAGGGCGACACCTCCATCGTCAACGGGCGACTGGTGCTGGCTGGAACGCGCGAAGTGCTGCAAACCACGCACATCACCAACGATGAGAATGCGCTGAAGGCTATGGCTGCCGAGACGCAGCACACCTATCTGAAAACGCCCGCCGGACTCTTCACCGAGGTGACACTGCCCGTGAGCGACATCAAACAGGGACACGACGGTGACTCGCTGCTGTCGGCAAAGCTCACTTTCCAGCGGCTCAACTACCAGTCATCCGACAGCCGCCTGCTGGGACTTCCCTCGGCATTGCTGCTCGTACAGAAGGACAGTCTGAAGAACTACTTCGAGAATGGCAGCGTGCCCGACAACATCAAGTCGTACTACACCACAGCCACCACCACCGACAACACCTACACGTTCAACAACTTGTCATCGCTTGTCACAACGCTCTGGCAGATGCGCACGCAAGGCATGAAGAGCGACCCCAACTGGGAAGCCAATCACCCCAACTGGAACAAGATGGTGCTGGTGCCCATCACCTACACCACGACGACGAGCAGCACCACGCCCACCAGCATCCACCACGACATGTCGCTGACGAGCACCCGCCTGGTGGGAGGCCCCGACAACCCCAACGAGCCGATACGCATCAGCATCGTCTACGCTAAATTCAGATAAGCTCATGGCCGATGGATTCCTGGAAAAGCGCCAGCAGGACTATGAAGCACGCCGCGAGGCCTTCCTGCGACGCCAGCGGCACCTGCCACCGCTGAAGCGTAAGCCCCAGCGCCCCGACGACGAGTCACTGTAAGTAACATGAAAGGCGCGAAGCAGAATTTGCTTCGCGCCTTTCATGTTACGGCTTGTTATGCGTTATTCGCTCTCGCCTTCGCCTCCATCATCGCCACTAAAACTGACGGAATAACGCTGTTCGGGTTCATCACCACCAGAACTGGTGAGCAAATGCGATTCATACTTTAGGCTGACGGTCTCCATCAGTGGAGCCAAATAAACTTTCTTATTCATATTCTGTTTCCTCCTTGCTTTTATTTCACGATTACTATAACACCATTCACGACATAGACGCCCTTCGGCAGTTGCAAGTCGAGGCGCTGGCCAGCCTGTACCTGCTTGCGGCAGACAACAGAGCCACCGAGGTTGCTGACGGTGATGTCCATTGCCTGCGGAGCCACCACCGTAAGCTGTCCTCTACTGGCGAAGAGGGCCAGGCAGTCGTCTGCGCTTAGCGACTTCACCATCGAGGGTTCATCATCAGTAGCAAGGCGGAGGGAGCGTGCGTCATTACTCTTGGCCGTAGTCAGATAAGCACGGAAGGGATTCGTGGTCAACTTACCCGTGGCATGCCAGAACTGGTCCTTTGAAATGTAATAATAGGCATAGCTTTCATCAGCAGTAACATTTTCAATAACCGTACTCTCCATCACACCCGTCAGCGTCCAGCCGTCTGCAATGCCTTCAACGGTGCTATCAGCCCAGCTGGTATTCTTGCCAACTTTCTTCACGGTGACATTCTCGCCCGTAACTTCAACCTCTTTAGCATTGTCTATGGCCATGAACACAACAGGCACATAGGCACTGGCATTGCCTTCTACAGAAGGATCTATGGGGGTCATGACAAGTGTGGTCCTCCCTTCGGAATCCTCTTCAACAGAGCCTATGTGGAAGAAGCGTGCCGTCTCGGTCTCTGCCTGCTGATACTTGAAAGGCAGAATCATGGTGCCCCACGTGTTGGTGACGCTACGTGAATACGTTGCCTTTGTAGCCACGAACTTGTCATCGCTATAGAACGGATGGCCGTCGACGAGTCGGAAGTCGGCACACGTCTTGTTGCCGGCAGCATCCTTCCTGGCGTTCACGATGTTGTAGCCCTCGGGCACGGCACTGGCATCCACGTCGACGACGGCGATGGCGTTGGGTGTCCCCTTGTCGGGAGTCCAGCTGGTGGCGTAGAAGCTCTCGCTGACGTTGCTCTCAGGATAGACGGTGAAGTAGTAGTAAGCGTCGCCCTCGGCCTCCGCCTCCGAGCAAATGTTGCACACGCGGCGGTAAGTGCCGTTGGTCTGCTGGGCAAAGGTGCAGCCGTTATAGTCGTGGTCGGTACACACGGCATGTTCGCAGTCCAGGGCTACATACTGCTTCTGGAATGTTGTTTCCACGAATGCCGTGCGGTTGGGGATGAACGAGTTCATCACCTGATAGGCATCTTCCACCGATGAGTAGCCGTTCAGGTCGGCCCAGTCGCTGGGATTCAAACTATTATTGGCACCGCCCACGTTTCGGTCACCCTGCCACTGCTCTGCCCCGAAGTTATAGGCTATCGACTGGCTGATAGACTCCCTCAGCTCGGTGGCCTTCGCCTTCAGAAACTCCTGCAAGCTTCCCTGCTGCAGCTCCTGGAATCGTTCGTAGACGGCTTTCATGAAGAATGGGTCAGCCCAGGCCTTCTCACAGAGCTTGGCAAAGGGAGAGTCCTTGAACTGCCAGAAGTGCTGGTCGGTGATGTCTTTCTCCGTGTTGTAGTTGAAGGTGAGGTCGAGGTCCCACACGGGTCCGAAGACAATCTTCCCGTCGATGTTGCTCAGGTAGCAATAGTTGTTGGCGTAGGCTCCGTCGTAGTTGGCACAAATCTCGTTGACGAGGAAGGCATCGACGGCCGACTTCAGGTCGACGTACTTGCGCCATGCCGGGTCACGGTTGTAAAGCAGCTGCGCCACTGTGGTCAGCTTCGCCTTTATCGCGTCGTATTTGGGGTCGGTTGAGGGTCCGCCCGGCGTGGCCACGTCGGGTTCGGGCTCCTTCACGTTCACCAGCAATTTTTCTTCGCCGAAGGGCACTTCGATGTAGGGATCTTCCTGGAATCGGTTGTTAGGGTCTTTAATATTTCCCTCCAGGAAATAGCCTGTTTTCTTGTCAATAGGCACGCGGTGGTCGGCCACGTTCACGTGGTCGGAAATTTGATAAGTACCCATGTAGTGGTATATGTGATTTTGATTATACCCTCTCATCATCACCACCAAGTCCACGAACTTACAGGCTGGTACGAACGCCATTCCCATGCGCTTCTCCAACTCGATGGCCAAGGCATTGCGTATGCGCGTGGCGTCATAGTGGTTGGCCAGTAGTGTCCAGTTTTTATCGGTGGCATAGTCGTTTACCTCCACGCCGTTCTCCATGCGCGTCAGCAGGTCGGCTTTCTTGTTGAATTTCAATCGCAGCGGCTTGTTGTTGCTGCCCTCGTTGTACCACGTGGAGTTGCCACGCCCGCGCACGCCCAGCCACTCGTTGCGCTCCTTGATGGTGCCGTAGTCGTCGCGGATGACAATCTTAGAGATGTAGTACCAGTCGTGCTTTTCGCCAAAGACATCCCAGATGGCGGCATACTGCGGTTTCCCATCCCACGTGAGTTGAAGCGATGTCTTGTCGGTAGCGGCATCGTATTGGGTTTGGTAGATTTGCAGATAGACCGTTGGCAGATTGGTTTTCTGCGGGAAACTGTCGAGTTCCTGTTGGTTAAACTGATAGCCAAAGGCGTTGCTGCGGTCTTGGGCACCACTATCGGCCCAGCCGCTGTAACTACACGCCAAACATAGGGCTAATAGTAGCCCTGAACGAATGTTTTTCATAATTGCTTTATTTTAATAAGTTAGTTGTTAATATCTTCCAAGGGAACTTCCTCGAATTCGTCAATCTCCCCTTCAACGGGTTCCACTTCTTCCTCCACCTTCACAGGCTCTTCGGGGACAGCCACTTCTGTCTGGTCAGTAGTGTCCTTCAGTTCTTCTTTTTCAGCAGGCTGCTCTTCCTCTACTGGCAGCACCTCCGGCTCCTGCACCATTGGCTCCAGAGGAGGAAGCTCCTGCAAGGCAGGCTGCTCTTCCGCGACAGGTAGGCTCGTCGTTGCCGCCCCTGCCTCTTCCTGCTGTTCTGCAGCCGACTGGGCCTGCACGGCAGCCAGCTGCTCGCGGGCATTGTCGGCGATGTAGAGCCCCACCAAGATGCCCAGCAATCCAATGACAGCCCCCACGATGATGGGGGTGAGTGATGCACGTTTATCTGACATAGTAGATTTCCCTTAAAGAGTGGTTTCCCATGATGCGGCTCTTGTCCACCTCGCCCTTCACGCCCGAGAGGCGTCCCTTGCAGGTGTACTGCCAGATGATGTAGTCGCGGCCGTCGGCCAGCTCTGGCTTCTCGCTGCTGTACATGGCAATCATCAGCGGATAGCCGTCGAGGCGCCCCTGCAGGTGCTTGTTGTAGAAATTGCGATAGGTATAGACGAGCGGCTTCTGGTGGTAGGTGTCCTCCATGAGCCGGAGCATCTTCTGCAGCGAATCGCAGAACTGCTCCGTGGGCAGGCCAGCGTCGGTCTCCACGTCGAGCATGGGAATGAGGTCTTGCTCGGCAGGCAGACACTGGGCCTTGAAATTACGAATCTGCTGGCTGAGGCTCACTTTCGGGCGGAAGAAGTGATAGCTTCCCACCTTCAGGTCGTGGCTGTGGGCCAGCTCGATGTTACGCAGGTAGAGGGGGTCCTGGTTGTCGCTGCCCTCGGTGCATTTCAGGTAGACATAGGCCATGTTCGTGTCGTCACCCACGGCATTCCAGAACACCTCGTTCTGATAGTGGCTCACGTCGATGCCATGCACATGCGAGCAGGTGTCTTCGCAGGCATGGAAGGGGTCGGCATCGTGCACGGTGAGCTTCACGGGTTTCGGGGCCACCTTCACGGTGCGGCGAGGGGCAGCTTTGCGGCGTACGGTCTTACGACGACGCGGAGCAGCATCGCAGACGATACCCACCAAAAGACATATCAGCAGAAATATGGTAATCTTTTTCATTGAAATCAAATTGTGAATGCAAAGATACAAATTATTACCGAAGTGGCAAAGCGATTTGGGAAGATTAACAAAAAATCTGCGGTCATTGGGAAAAAATACGACAACTGCGGATTTTCAAAAACGGTTCGTTTACGGCGGAAAACGGGTGCGTTAGCAAACGATGACGGTGCGTTAGCAAAAGGACATGAGCAAATAGAAGCATTCTTCGCCGCTGGATAAATATGGGAAGGCAGCGGGCGCTGCCATTGTTTTTCCCGCCCGCTGCCATTATTGGCAGCGGCCGCTGCCAATATCGTCCCCGTCCGCTGCCAACGGAAAAGGCAAGGCCTTTTTCCCACTCCAGCGTGGCCTGGTCCCCATTTGTCGCCGCTTTTTTCCTCTCATCCCTGCTGTTGTGGGGAAGCGAGAGGTCTTTCGAGCTACGCACAAACAGGTCAACTGCTATATCATTACCTAAATTTATCTGATGAAAAAGAAAGAATTACAAATTATTTTGTACCTTTGCAGAAAATTTTCCCGACAGAATGAAAAAACTCTACTCCACAGCCTTCGTGCTGGCATCGATGCTGCTGCTGACGGCCTGCCACAGCGACAAGCACGAGAAGAAGCAGCCCGACATTGAGACGGTGCTGGTATATATAGCTGGCGACAACAACCTGACTTCGTTCATCAGAAGCGACATCAGTCAGATGATGGCGGGCAGTCAGGAACTCAGCAAAGGCAACAACCTGATTCTCTTTGTCGACAGGTTAGATGCCACCCCCTACTTCCTGAAAGTGGAGAATGGCGACACCATCCGGCTGAAGACTTGCGAACAGGAGCTGAGGTCCTCCGATGCCGCCACGCTGAAAATGGCACTCAGCTGGACGATGGAAAACTATGAAGCCCAGAGCTACGGTCTGGTGCTATGGGGTCATGCTGACGGCTGGACCATCTGGCAGGAAACTGCTGCCAGCCGCTCACCCAGGCGAGCCTACGGGATGGACGACAATGGGATCAGGCAGTGGATGAACATTCCCGACATGGCCCAAGCCCTGTCTACCCTGCCCCATCTGCGCTTCATCTTTGCCGACTGCTGCTGCTTCCAGAGCGTGGAGTCGGCCTACGAGCTGCGCCAAGTCACCGACTACATCATTGCCTCGCCAGCCGAGATTCCCGGTGAGGGTGCTCCTTATCAGACGGTGATTCCCGCCCTGTTCAGCCAGCGCGACGACTTCTACGAGATAGCCGCCAAGGCCTACTGCCAGCAGGAGTCGATGGGCTACCTGGAGCCGATGTCCGTAGTGAAGACCAGCGAGATGGAGAACCTGGCACAGGCCACCCGCACCGTGCTGGCCCAGAGCCTGCAGCCCATCGGCAGCGACGGTTCGGGCTATCCCGACGTCAGCGAGCTGATTTACTACTTCGACCAGACACTCTTCGACATGAACGACTTCATCCTCCGCATTGCTGACGCCAACGACTACGCCACCTGGAAGCGCACGTTCGACGCTGCCGTGCCGTTCAAGCAGATGACCACCGTATGGATGGCCAACCACGTGGCCTATCTCGACTCGTGGACTAAGACATCATTCCGCGACTTTGAAGTGACGGAAGAACGCTACGGCGGCGTCAACATGTTCGTACCGCAGAACAGCCAAGAAGACAAGAAGAAACACCAGAACGAGCGTATCAGCCGGATGCAGTGGTACTCAGCCGCCGGCCTAAAGGACCTGGGCTGGTAGACTGGCTCATGCTTCGCCTGGCATCAAGACGTAAGTTAACACATAGTCGTCGGTGAACTCATAGCAGACATCGACGACTATGTTTCTTTTCAGGTTCTCCAACCGCAGTTGCCCGTTGCCAATAGCGGTGGCACGCATATCGAAGAATAGCAAATTATCTTCTGAGAAAAGCTTGTAGACAGCCTCCTTGGCCGACCAGAGCAGCAGTTTCTTGTCGATGGTATCAGCCATTTCGTCAGGCCGGATGAAGCGCGAGGCAATGCGCTCCACGCGGTCCGACCGATACTCAATGTCAAGCCCCACTTGCTCAGAGGTGGAAAGCAGCACGGTGGCAAAGCCTCGCGTGTGGCTGATGCTGATGCGCCATTGCGGCAAACGGACATCGCCGCCGGGGGTTCTTGCTGCAACGAAAGGTTTTCCAGAGGCTTCATGGCCGATAGCAAAGCCAGCTCCATCGCCCATCATCGCGTTCAGCAACAGCTGAACATTCCTCCGCTCCATCTGCCTGGGCGACTCGCTCTGCGTGCCGTCATGCTCCATGCGCCACAAGCCCAGACGGGTAAAGGGCGAAAGCCGACGAATCTCCAGCAGCGCCATTCAGCCCTCCTTCTTTTCCGCCGGAACAGGGCTATTGCCTACAATCACCTTAATCTTGGCAATGCGATGACCGTCGAGTTCCACAATCTCGAACTTGAAATGATGATAGTCAATGCGCTCATGAGGCTTGGGAAAGTCGCCCTTCAGCTCCAGCAGCAGGCCAGCCAGCGTGTCGGCATCGCCCTCCACCTCCTCGAACACGTCGTCGTCGAGCTTCAGTATTCTGTAGAAGTCGGTCAGCAGCGTCTTGCCCTCAAAGATGTAGGTGTTGGCGTTGATGCGCACGTAGTTCTTCTCGTCCTCATCGTACTCATCATTGATTTCGCCCACGATCTCCTCCAGAATATCCTCGAGCGTTATCAGTCCACTGGTGCCGCCAAATTCATCGACCACAATGGCTATGTGCACCTTGTTCTCCTGAAAGTCACGCAGCAGGTCATCGATTTTCTTGGTCTCTGGCACGAAGTAAGGAGGCCTGATGAGCGACTGCCAGCGGAACGTGGCAGGCTTCGACAGATGGGGCAGCAGATCCTTGATGTAGAGGATGCCCCTGATGTTGTCGATGGAGCCCTGATAGACGGGGATGCGCGAGTAGTTGTTCTCGACGATGCACTTGATGACATCGGGGAACGACGAGCGGAAGTCGAGGTCTACCACATCCTGACGACTGGTCATCACCTCCTTGGCTGTCTCATCGCCAAAGCGGACGATGCCCTCCAGCATGTTCTGTTCCTCCTTGATGTCGTCCTTGTCGGTCAGCTCCAGCGCCTGCTCCAGGTCGTCCACGCTGAGCACGTGGTTCTCCTTCTGCACCACCTTTCCGGCCAGTGCACCAGAGCGCATGAGCACGCTGGCAAGCGGATGAAAGAATCGGCTGAGGACCGAGATGACAGGCGCAAACCGACGGCAGACAGCCAGCGCATGCTGACCGCAGTAGACCTTCGGGATGATTTCGCCAAAGAGCAGGAGCAGGAACGTGAGCAACACGGTGACCACCACGAACTGCAGCCACACGGCATTGCCAAAGCTGATGACATGTGCAAAGAAATAATTGCACAGCATGATGATGGTCACGTTGACCAAGTTATTAGTAATCAGGATGGTGGCCAGTGTCCGCTCAGAATCGTTGCGGAGTCGCTGAATGGTTCCGTCGACATCATTCTTTTCTTCATCCAGCTCGTTCAGATCGGACGGCGAGAGTGAAAAGAATGCTATTTCAGAACCGGAGGCAAAGCCCGAAGCTATCAGCAGCAAAGCAGCCAGAACGATGGCAAAGACGGCCCCTGCTGTAGGAGGAAACAATTCTACGCTACTGAATAGTTGTTGAAAATAGTCCATTGCTGATGATTGCGAACCCTGAAGTAGGAATTACGAATTCGATGGACCCGGCTGTGCAGCAGCCTTGGGAGTGAGCAGTTCCATGTTGTCAGCCCATATTTCAGTATAGTACTGGCGCTTGCCCTGCTTGTCATCGTAAGAGGCATAGTGTATGCGGCCTTCAATGTAGAGCTTGTCGCCCTTGTGCACATAGCGCTCAACGATTTCAGCCAGCTTCCGCCACAAGATGACGTTGTGCCACTCAGTACGGTCGGGCACCTGGGTGCCGTTCTGCAGGGTGTAGCCGCGCTCCGTTGTTGCCAGCGTGATGCGAGCCACGGCCTGCCCCTGGTCCACATAGCGCACCTCGGGGGCCTTACCCACATTGCCAATCAGCATTACCTTGTTCATCGCTCAAAGAGACTTGCAGACACGAAACGGAGGAGGCTTACTGCTTGGCAGTACCGAGGAAGCGATATTTGAAGTTCTTTCCCTTTGCTGAGGGGAACTGGCTGCGCTCATCGACACGGCCACGCAGGTGCTCCACGATGCGGTTGTAGCAGTCCATTGGCGAAGCGGCCTTCACCTGTGCCACAAAGTGCGTATCACGATACTGGAACTTGCCTGTTCCTGGCACCATCAGAACGCGTTTGAAGTCCATCGAGCCTTCATACCAGCCATAGCGCTCCTCGTTCAGCTTCATCAGCACACTCGATGCAGGGCGCTCCTTCATGGACGCCCCCTCATCGGCATGGCTGCGCACAGCCTTCTTCTCCTTAAAGTCCTGCATGGTGGCTGCCTCGGTCTTTATAATGATAAAGTACACACGAGGACGAATCTTATAGCGTTTCGGATAGAACACATCGCTGGCCACATAATCACGGATGTCGGACTCCAGCACTGGGTTCATTCCAATCTCATCGATATTCTTCAAGAAAGTTATGGCATCGTCGACGTTTGTAACAAGCGTCTCCTTATCGAAGTATCTTAAATATAAATTCATTTGAATGGTAGTTTTCCTAAAACAAAAAAGAGCGGAAAACGGGACTCGGACCCGCGACCCCAACCTTGGCAAGGTTGTGCTCTACCAACTGAGCTATTTCCGCGTAATTAAAAAAAAGAGTGCCAAAATACATATGTGAAGAGGAGGAGACTCGAACTCCCACGTCGCAATTGACACTACCCCCTCAAAGTAGCGCGTCTACCAATTCCGCCACCTCTCCAACATGTTAATCACCCCGAATAAAAAGAGTGCCCAGAACAGGACTCGAACCTGCACGCCTCGCGGCACACGCACCTGAAACGTGCGCGTCTACCAATTCCGCCACCTGGGCATTTTTCCGAAAGGAGCCTTCTCCTATCGCTCTTTTTGTTCAGAATGTTGAGCGGAAAACGGGACTCGGACCCGCGACCCCAACCTTGGCAAGGTTGTGCTCTACCAACTGAGCTATTTCCGCTTGTTTCCTTTTTCAAGAAGCATCTCTCTCGATTGCGGGTGCAAAGGTAATACATTTTTCGGAACCGACAAAACTTTTCGCCACTTTTTTTCAAAAAAAAAGCAAATTTTGTGGTTTCTGGGCATCAAATCAGTCCATTCGGGCACGATAGTCCTCGTAGGTGTACTCCCTCAGCAGCTCCAGCTGGCCGTCCTCGTGCAGCATGGCAATGGACGGATGGGAGATGCCATTGAACATGTTTGTCTTCACGGTAGTGTAGTGAATCATGTCTTCGAAGACGACCTCGTCGCCCACCCTCAACGGCTTATCGAACGCCCACGCTGCCATGAAGTCACCGCTCAGGCAGCTGTTGCCTCCCAGACGGTAGAGGGGAACGGAGGGAGTAGAGAGCAGGGAGGATGCTTCCTCCTCGTCGACGTGTCGGGCACCACGTACCTCGGGGAAATAGGGCATCTCCAGACAATCAGGCATGTGGCAGGTGAAACTCACGTCGAGGATGGCGGTGCTGATGCCTTTGTCCTCTACAATGTCCACCACATGGCTCACCAGCGGTCCCGTCTGCCAGGCGAAGGCACTGCCCGGCTCCAGGATAATCTTCAGCCAGGGATAGCGCTCATGCAGTCCCTTTAACAGATGAATAAGGAGAGGCACGTCGTAGTCCTTGCGCGTCATCAGATGTCCGCCACCCAGGTTGAGCCACTTCAGCTGCGGGAACCACCGGGCGAACTTCTCCTCGATGTGCACCAGCGTGCGCTGCAGCACGTCGGCCCCGCTCTCGCAGTGGCAATGGCAGTGGAATCCCTCAATGTCGGCAGGCAGCTGCTCAGGCAGCTTGTCGGCAGTGACGCCGAAACGGGTGCCGGGAGCGCAGGGATTATAGAGCAGCGTCTCCACCTCGCTATATTCCGGATTGACGCGTAGTCCGATGCTGACGCTGTCCCCCACCCTCTCGTGGTAGCGCTCATACTGCGACAGCGAGTTGAACGTCAGGTGGCTGGAACAAGCCACCATCTGGTCAATCTCATCATCGGTGTAGGCAGGCGAGAAGGTATGGGCCGGAGCGCCAAACTCCTCCATGGCCAGCCTTGCCTCGCTGAGCGAGCTGGCCGTCGTCGACTTGATATATTCCCTGAAGATAGGGAATGTCTTCCACAAGGCGAAGGCCTTGAAGGCCAGGATAATCTCCACATCGGCCTTCCGGGCCACGTCGGCAATGAGCTGCAAGTTGCGGCGCAGCTTCTTCTCCTCAATAATGTATACAGGGCCGTTCATCGTCTATCGTTTCAATGGTCAATATACCCTGGGGCCGAAGATGGCCGTCCCGATGCGCACCATCGTAGAACGATGGCGCAGGGCTATGGGATAGTCGTCGCTCATTCCCCAGGAACGCTCGCAGAAGTGGTCGTCATCAGCAAAATAGCGGGCCTTCACTTCGTCGAAGAAATCGGCTGCCTGCTGGAACTCCTGCGCTATCTGTGCCTCGTCGTCGGTATTCGAGGCCATCATCATCAGTCCGCAAATCTGCACATGGCTCATCTGCCGCCACTCGCCGCCATCGAGCAGCTCGCGGCAGGCCGTCAGCGTGAGCCCATACTTGGTGGCCTCCTCGGCGATGTGCAGCTCCAGCAGCACCTTCACCACCCTGTCGGCCTTGGCGGCCTGCTTCTCTATTTCGCGCAGCAGCTTCAGCGAATCCACCGCCTCAATCATCGAGATGTAGGGCACGATGTACTTCACCTTGTTGGTCTGCAGGTGGCCGATGAAGTGCCACTCAATGTCCTTTGGCAGCAGGGCGTGCTTCTCGCGGATTTCCTGTTCGTGGCTCTCGCCGAACACGCGCTGGCCCTCCTCATAGGCGGCCATCACGTAGTCAGCCGGGTGATACTTGCTGATGGCCACCAGGAGGACGCCCTCGGCAGGCAGTGTGTCGAGCACGCGGTGCAGATTTTCCTTAACGGGGTACATCGGTCTATTGTTCGTATTCGGGCTTGTCCTCTTTCTCCTTCTTCTTATACTCGAAGACGTCCATCAGCGTGGTCTCGGCCACGGCGGCTATGACATAGTCAATCATCGTGCCACCCATCACCTCGTCGAGGTTCTTCACGGCACCGTTCAGCGTGCCTGCCTGCACCAGGTAGTTCACGTTCGAGCGCTTCTCCTTCTCGGTTATCTCGTCGATGGTGATAAACTGCAGCTTGGCCTTGTACCAGCGGTCGGCCATCTCCTCGTCGCTGAAGAAGATTTCCTT
Organism: uncultured Prevotellaceae bacterium; assembly: GCA_902775475.1. Classification (GTDB taxonomy): domain Bacteria; phylum Bacteroidota; class Bacteroidia; order Bacteroidales; family Bacteroidaceae; genus Prevotella. The sequence goes on along the minus strand of CACYME010000020.1, from coordinate 20,706 downwards.
GTAGGTTGCTTTCTTGATGTCGCTCACCTCGAACTCGCCGCTGATGTACGACGACATCTCCTCCATGATGCGCTGCTCGGCCTCGGTGAAGCTCAGGGCGTCGACGACATAGGATTCTGTTACTTTCTTTTGCATGCCGTCTTCCTGAGTCTTCTCGTACTTGATGCGGCACTCAAACCAGTTTGCTGTTCTGCTTCTCATTATATATAATATATAGGTTGATTGAAAATTTGCGCAAAATTAAGCATAAAAATCGGAATGGGCAAACAATCGCCCTCATTTTTTGCGCCAGCAACCTCCTTCACACGTGAAAAATCCGCGGTGAGCGGATTTTTGTCCACCAACCACGGATTATTGTCCGCCCACGTCGGATGGATTACTAAATGAGCGGCATGCCCAGCCGGCGGCACTCCTCGCGCATGTCGTCGGGCCAGATGCTGGCCTGAATCTCGCCGATGTGGGCCTTATGCAGCATCACCATGCACAGGCGGCTCTGGCCGATGCCACCGCCGACGCTCAGCGGCAGGCGGTCGTTGAGCAGCTGCTGGTGGAAGTAGAGTTGTTCGCGCTCCTCCTCGCCTTCGAGCTTCAGCTGACGCAGCAGACTCTCCTTGTCCACTCGGATGCCCATTGAAGAAAGCTCGAACGAGCGGCCCAGCACGGGATACCAGATGAGGATGTCGCCGTTCAGCCCCTGGCGACCGTCTTCGGCCACCGTCGACCAGTCGTCATAGTCGGGTGCACGCCCGTCGTGCTTCTCGCCGTTCGACAGCTTACCGCCGATGCCAATGATGAACACGGCACCATAGGCCTCGCAGATGGCGTCCTCGCGCTCCTTCGGGGTCTTGTCAGGATACATGCGCAGCAGCTCCTCTGAGTGGATGAAATGTATCTTCTCCGGCAGGAAGGGCTTCAGCTGCGGGTAGGTCTCGCAGACGAGATACTCCGTGCGGCGGATGGCTGCGTAGATGCGCTCCACGATGTCTTTCAGGAATCGCACGGTGCGGTCTTCGCGGCGGATGACGGCCTCCCAGTCCCACTGGTCAACATAGAGCGAGTGCAGGTTGTCCAGCTCCTCATCGGCGCGGATGGCGTTCATGTCGGTATAGACGCCATAGCCCGGCTCGATGGCATATTCGGCCAGCGTCAGCCGTTTCCACTTGGCCAGCGAGTGCACCACTTCGGCACGGGCATCGTCCAAGTCCTTGATGGGAAAGCTCACGGGGCGCTCCACGCCGTTCAGGTCGTCGTTGATGCCCAGTCCTTTCAGCACGAACAGCGGAGCCGTCACACGGCGCAGGCGCAGTTCGGTACTTAGGTTCTGCTGAAAGAACTCCTTGATGAGCTTGATGCCCTGCTCCGTCTGGCGCATGTCGAGCAGTCGCTCGTAGTTGATGGGTTGAATGACTTTGCTCATATCTTCTTACCTTGTTGATTCAATAGCATTTTTCAGTTTTGCGCCGCAAAGATACAAATAAAAAATTAAAATGCTAACAAAATAGAAGATATATTTTGCAAAAAGTAAGCCAAATCTTGATTTAGCTTACTCTTTGCTTAGCTTGAGCGGGTTTTTCTTCTCCAAAAAGACTATTTCAGCATTTTCAGCGAATGGATGACGGCTTCGGGCTCCTTGGCCTTGAAGACATAGCTGCCGCTGACCAGCACGTCGACGCCAGCCGCTACCAGGCGTGGAGCCGTCTCTGCCTGAACGCCACCGTCCACCTCGATGAGGGCACTGCTGCCACTATCGGCGATGAGACGGCGCAGCCGCTGCACCTTCTTAATGGTGTTCTCGATGAACCGCTGTCCGCCGAAGCCGGGATTAACGCTCATGAGCAGCACCATGTCGACGTCGCCGATGATGTCCTCCAGCACGCCGACGGGCGTTGAGGGGTTCAGCGTCACGCCGGCCTTCATGCCAGCGGCGTGAATCTCCTGAACCGTGCGGTGCAGGTGCACCGTGGCCTCCTGGTGCACGTTCATCATCATGGCCCCCAGGCGGGCGGTCTGCTCAACATAGCGCTCGGGGCGATCTATCATGTAGTGCACGTCAAGGGGCTTGCGGCAGACCTTGGCCACGGCCTCCAGCACGGGGAAGCCAAATGAAATGTTGGGAACAAACGAGCCGTCCATCACGTCGAGATGGAGCCAGTCGGCCTCGCTGCGGTTAATCATGTCAATCTCGCGGTCGAGATGCAAGAAGTCGGCCGCGAGCAGTGAAGGGGAAACCAGTGTCATATTCGGTTTGCGGATTTAAGGATTAACAACTCTCGTAATCACGACATTACGATATTACGATAAAACAGGAATCAGCGCCACCTTCGCCAGGCTTAATTCAGGCAATAGGCCTGTCCGTTTGCCACACGATAGGTATAGGCAATCTGTCGAATTAACTTCACCACCTTTTCACTGGGGGTCATTTCTTCATGAGTAAATATTTGCATAGGCACAGCGTTTTGTTAGATTTTACATATAACTAACGCTGTGACTCGGCAATTATTATTCAAATCACAGAATATTTTTCAATATCGGCCATACCATTCATGAAAGCGGAGGCATCCATGCGCTTCTTGCCAGCCAGCTGAAGGCTGTCTATCTGCAGCAGCCCGTCGGTGCAGACGGCATAGAGGTGCTTCTTGTTGCGGAGGAGCGTGCCTGCCACGCAGTGTTCATGGCTGGGCATCGGCTCGGATGCGGGACGGGCCGAATAGATTTTCATCACCGTTTCCTTGCCATCGGGTCCCTTTAACATCGTCCAGGCCCCGGGGACAGGACTAAGGCCTCGCACGAAATCGTGGGCCTGCTTGGCGGTCAGGCGCCCCCACTCTATCCGTGTGTTTTCCTTAAAGAGCTTCGGGGCGGGATGCACTGCCTTGGCATCGTCCTGCGGCAGCGAGGCGGGATGGCCGTCGGCAGCCACGATGGCATCGAGCGTCTCAAGGCAGAGCTGCGCCCCTAGGTGCATCAGTCCATCGTAGACATACTCCACATCGGCATCGTCGGGAACATCAAAAGTTCTCTGCCCAATGATGCGTCCCGTGTCAATATGCTGGTCGAGAAAGAAGGTGGTGACACCCGTCTGACGCTCGCCGTTGATGACGGCCCAGTTGATGGGAGCGGCTCCACGATAGTCGGGCAGCAGGGCGGCATGCACGTTGAACGTGCCATATTCGGGCATGGCCCAAACCATCTCGGGCAGCATGCGGAAGGCCACGACCACTTGCAGGTTGGCTTGCCAGCTGCGGAGCTGCTCCACAAACGCGGGGTCTTTCATCTTCTCGGGCTGTAGCACGGGCAGGCCATGTTCCAGGGCAAACTGCTTCACGGCAGGGGCCTGAAGCACAGAGCCATGACGCCCCACGGGCTTGTCGGGCTGCGTCACTACGCCCACCACCTGGTAGCCGTTATCAACAATGGCTTTCAGGGTCTCCACCGCAAACTCCGGCGTGCCCATGAACACTATTCTCAGGTCTTCTTTCGTCATAAGTAACCAATTAAATTTAGTTTACGCAAACATCGTCTTTTTTAACAACGAATTGATACAAATTACACGAATTTCACGAATGAATAGCGACGCGCAGCAATTCGTGTCATTCCTCAGACATGTCGGCCACCATCTTCCGGTACTGCGTAAAGACATGCTCGCGGGAGAGATAGCCCTTCAGATGACCGTCACGGTCGAGCACAGGCAGATAGTCGGCACGGGTAGCATCAAAAGTGCGCATCACCGCCGTCATGGGCAGGCTGTCGGCCAGCACGGCTGGCGGTTCCTGCATCAGCTGGCTGGCAGTGAAGTGATGATACAACTCTATGCGGAACACCACGTGGCGAATCTTCTTGATGTCAATCTCGCCAAGCAGCGAGCCGGCGGCATCGAGTACGGGCAGGACGCTGCCTTTTGAGTTGCTGATCTTGTGCACGATGCTGGCCAGCTCGGTGTCGGGTCCAACAAAGACATAGTCGCGGTCGATGACGCTGTCGAGCTGCATCAGCGTCAGCACGGCATGGTCGGTATGATGGGTGATGAGCTTGCCCTCCTTGGCCAGCCGGGAGCCGTAGATGCTATGAGGCTCAAAGATGTTAATGGTCAGGAAGGAACTCACGGAAACAATCATCAGCGGAAGGAACAGGCTATAGCCACCAGTCAGCTCGGCGATGAGGAAAATGCCCGTCAGCGGGGCGTGCATCACCCCCGACATCACACCGGCCATGCCCATCAGGGCAAAATTCTTTTCAGGCACGTAGACGCCCACATCATAAATGTTCCACACGCGAGAGAAGAAGAACCCGGCAAAGCAGCCAATGAAGAGCGAGGGGGCAAACGTACCGCCACAACCGCCACCACCGTTAGTGGCACTCGTAGCGAAGACCTTCGTCAGCAGCACTAAGAAGACGTAGAGCACCAGCAGGCGCTCCTCGCCGGCAAAGAGCGAGTTGTTCAGAATCTGGCTCCAGTCGCTCTCGCCCTGTCCGTTCAGCAGCAGGTTGATGCTGCTGTAGCCTTCGCCATAGAGCGAAGGGAACAGGAAGATGAGCACGGCCAGCAGCGAGCCACCCACCACCCAGCGCACGTAGGGATGCTTCTTCAGCCTGGCAAAAAGGTCTTCGCAGAAGCCCATCGTGCGCACGAAGTAGAGGCTGACCAGCCCGCAGAAGATGCCCAGGAAGATGCAGGCCGGTATGCGCTGCACGGTCCACGAGTCGTCAAGATGGAAGGTGAACAGAGCTGCGTCGCCACTGAATATATAGGTGAAGCAGGTGGCGGTGACGCAGCTGACAAGGATGGGCATCAGCGAGGCCATCGTGAGGTCGATCATCAGCACCTCGAGCGTAAAGACCAGTCCGGCAATGGGAGCCTTGAAGATGCCGGCAATGGCGCCAGCGGCACCACAGCCCACCAGCAGCATCAGCGTGCGGCTGTCCATGCGGAACAGCTTACCAAGGTTGGAGCCGATGGCCGAGCCCGTGAGCACGATGGGAGCCTCGGCTCCCACCGAACCGCCGAAGCCGATGGTGATGGCCGAGGCCACCACACTGCTCCACGTGTTGTGAATCTTCAGGCGCGAACGGTTCTGGGAAATGGCATAGAGAATGCGCGTGATGCCGTGGGAAATGTTGTCCTTCACCACATAGCGCACAAAGAGCATCGTCAGCAGGATGCCCACCATGGGGTAGACGAGATAGAGCAGGTTGAACGAGGTGGCATCGAATCCGCCGGTGAGCAACGCCACAATCTGGTTGATGAGCCAGTGGAGAACGAAGGCCGCCACGGCAGAGAGCAGGCCTACCAAGAATGCCAGAATGAGCACAAACATGCGCTCGCTGACATGGGTGGCACGCCAGGAGTCAATGCGCGAGATGAAGGAGATGATGGCCTTTGGCTTCATCGCTACGCGTCAGGACTTGAGCAGGTTTTCGAGAAAGTCGTCGAGGTCGCCTTCGAAGGTGTCAAGCGACAGCGGGTCGATGATGGCAATATCGTCGTCGACGACATACAGTTCCTCAAGTGCATCGCGGTCATCGTCCTCAAGCACAAAGGAATATGGCTTCAGAATGGAGAGGTTCTCAAGCACGTCCTTCAACCTCACGATAGAGGCTTTCACGTCGGCAGCCACCTGCTCGTAGAAGTCGTCGTCTTTGTTGTCTATCCATTGCTCCACAACGCAGCGAGTCAGTTCATGGTCGTCATCGTCGTAGGTCAGCAGTTCACCGCTCTCCTGCGTCACGCGCACATGGATATCGGTCATCAACGAAGCCTCTTTCGAGGCGGGAAACTTCTCCGCCGTCTTGCGCAAGGCTCTGTCAATCTGCTGGATGGTCTGCTCTGTTGCTTTCATCGTTCTTTCTCTGTTGTGTTTATTAAAATGCAAAATTAGCAAAAAGGATTCGTATCTGCAAGCGAAAGCGAATATTTTTTTCGGCCCTCGTGGCCAAAATCCCGTTTTTCGCTTCACAAAAACGAAAATCATGAGTGACGTTAGCTTGATTATCCGCAAGCATATTCCCAAATCAGTTTATAAATTTTTGTTAATTTTGTTCCGAAAATGAACACTCGACCCCCTCTGAATTTTGAAAAATCTGCGCGAGAAAGTTTTTGGACGAAAAAAACGCGAATTTTGAGGGGTTTACTAAACAGCTGGAATATAGACGTTTACGTCTATTTTGATGAGAAAAAGGGGGCGGGAGGCTGAAAAAAGTCAACGCCAAATTTTCAAAAGGCGTTGACTTTTGAAAATTTGGCGTGCTTACAGAAGAGGGAGTCGAGGCAAAAAATCGCCCCAAAAACGCCCAAAAATTGCGCAGAATAGGGTTCGGTGTGCAAAATTTAACTTTTTTTAATCGCCGTCAAAGTGGCGAAATCGCTTCTTGAGGGCAAAAAATGGGCGTTTTTCGAGCCAGAATGACTCTTCAGGACGAACTTTTTTTTAGTGGAAATTTTGAACACTATTCTGACGGTTCATTTTAATTATTTTAAGAAAAAGCTTCCATTTCTTCGTTTGTTTTCAAATTTAATTGTAACTTTGCAGGCGGAATGGAGAAACCTATTCGCCATGACGGCATCATAGAGACCATAGAACGCGGCCACGTGCAGGTGCGCATCATGCAGACTTCTGCCTGTGCAGGCTGCAAGGTGGCATCGCGCTGCGCAACGGCTGAGGCGCGCGAGAAGCTCATCGACGTGGCGGTGGCTACGGGCCAGGAAAGCCGCTGGCATGTTGGTCAGCAGGTAGTGGTCACCACCCAGAGCTCTATGGCCGGAAAGGCACTGATGCTGGGCTTTGGACTGCCGCTGGTGCTGATGCTGCTGGTGATGGTGGCGGCCACGGCTGCGGGATGCAGCGAAGGGGCTGCGGCACTGATGATGCTCGGTTCGCTCGTACCTTATTATATGATAATAGGACTGCTGCGCAACCGCATCGCCAGGGTGATTTCATTCCAGCTGGAAGAACAGGAAAAAAACTAATCAAACAAACAAAAAAACTATTTATGAATTTCATCCTGATTGCAGTAATTGTACTTGGAGCCATAGCCCTCATAGCAGCACTTGTGCTCTATGTATGCTCCAAGCGGTTTGCTGTTTACGAAGACCCACGCATCGCCCAGGTGAACGAGCTGTTGCCTGGCGCCAACTGCGGCGGGTGCGGCTTTGCTGGCTGTGGCGGCATGGCCGACGCGCTGGTGAAAGGTGCCGACGCTGGCAGCATCGAGGGGCTGAACTGCCCCGTTGGTGGCAGTGAGGTGATGGGCCGCGTGGCCGACCTGCTGGGCATGGCCGTTGCCAACGGCGAGCCCAAAGTTGCCGTGGTGCGCTGTGGCGGTTCATGCGAACACCGACCACGCATCAGCGAATACAACGGCTTGCGCACTTGCGCCGCCATGAATGCCACCGGCGCTGGCGAGACGGGGTGCGGCTTCGGCTGTCTTGGCTGCGGCGACTGTGTGGTTGCCTGTCAGTTCGACGCCATCCACATCAACCCCGAGACGCAGCTGCCCGAAGTTGACGACGAGAAGTGCACCGCCTGCGGCGCCTGCACGAAGGCTTGTCCACGTGCCATCATCGAGTTGCGCAAGAAGGGCCCGAAGAACCGCCGTGTGTTCGTCTCGTGCGTGAACAAGGACAAGGGCGCCGTGTCGATGAAGGCGTGCAAGGTGAGCTGCATCGGATGTGGCAAGTGCGTCAGGGAGTGCAAGTTCGAAGCCATCACGCTGGGACAGAACCTCTCCTACATCGACTCAGAGAAGTGCCGCCTCTGCCGCAAGTGCGTCGAGGCATGCCCCACCCACGCCATCCGCGCCGTGAACTTCCCGTTGCCAAAACCTACAGCACCTACCACATCTACCACACCTACCACACCCTCAGAACCCACCAGAAAGGAGGCCACCGCATGAACATTCGTACATTCCGCATTGGCGGCATTCATCCAGAAGAGAACAAGCTGACGCACGAAGTGGAGACAAAGGTGGCTCCGCTGCCCAAGCAGGCCACATTCCCCCTGAGTCAGCACATCGGTGCCCCGGCACGCCCCATCGTGCAGAAAGGCGACAAGGTGAAAGTGGGCACGCTGCTGGCAGAGGCAGGCAGCTTCGTGTCGGCACCCATCTACTCGTCGGTCAGCGGAACGGTGCTCAAGATTGACACCGCCGTCGACGCCACCGGCTACCGCAAGCCCGTCATCATCGTCAGCGTTGAGGGCGACGAGTGGGAAGAGACCATCGACCGCTCCAAGAAACTGGAACTGGTGAAAGACCATCCTGAGCTGACACCCGAGGAAATCGTGAACCGCGTGAAGGATGCCGGCATCGTCGGCATGGGTGGAGCCGGTTTCCCCACCTTCATCAAGCTCACCCCACCGCCCACGGCCAAGGCCGAGTGCGTCATCATCAACGCCGTGGAGTGCGAGCCCTACATCACGGCTGACTACCGGCTGATGATGGAGCACGCCGACGAGATTCTGGTGGGTCTGGAACTGCTGATGAAGGCCGCCAAGGTGACCACGGGCTACATCGGCATAGAGACCAACAAGCCCCGCGCCATCGAACTGCTGACCCAGAAAGCCGCCAAAGCGTTCGGTGCCTCAGCATACCATGTCGAGGTGGTTCCCCTGAAGCAGCGCTACCCGCAGGGAGGCGAGAAACAGCTCGTCGATGCCGTGATTCGCCGACAGGTGCCTGCCCCGCCAGCCATCCCCGTCAACGTTGGAGCAATAGTTCAAAACGTCGGAACGGCTTTCGCTGTCTATGAGGCAGTTATGAAGCACAAGCCGCTCTTCGAGCGCTATACCACCGTGACGGGCAAGAAGCTGAAGGACCCAGGCAACTACCTCGTTCGCATGGGAACGCCGATGAGCGACCTCATAGAACTCTGCGGCGGCATGCCCGAAGGCGACAACAAACTGCTGGCCGGAGGCCCGATGATGGGCAAGGCTCTCACCACTACTGAGGTGCCCGTCTGCAAAGGCACCAACTCCGTGACCATCCTCTCTGGTGAAGACGCCCGTCGCAAGGAGCCGCAGCCATGCATCCGCTGCGCCAAGTGCGTCAGCGTATGCCCCATGGGCCTGGAGCCTTATCTGCTGGCAAAGCTGTCGGCATTCAAGAACTGGGAGAAAGCCGAGCACGAAGACATCGTCAGCTGCATTGAGTGCGGCTCGTGCCAGTTTACCTGTCCGGCCCATCGTCCGCTGCTCGACAACATCCGCCAGGGCAAACAGACCGTCATGGGCATCATCCGTGCCCGCTCAGCTAAAAAATAGTCAATCGTCAATCCCGTAAATCGTCAATCAAACGATGAATAAACTAATCGTATCACTATCCCCCCACGCCCACGGCACCGACTCGGTGGAGCGCAACATGCGCGGCGTCATCATCGCCCTGCTGCCGGCCCTGCTCGTGTCGTTCTACTACTTCGGCATTGGCTCGGCCATCGTCTGCCTAACCAGCGTGGCGGCCTGCGTCCTGCTGGAGTGGGCCATCAACAAATACCTGCTGAAGAACCCGCAGCTGACCATCGCCGACGGCTCGGCCGCACTGACGGGTCTGCTCCTGGGCATGAACCTGCCCTCAAACCTGCCCATCTGGATTATCCTCATCGGTGCGCTCTTCGCCATCGGCGTTGGCAAGATGACCTTCGGCGGACTGGGCTGCAACATCTTCAACCCAGCCCTCGTAGGACGCTGCGCCCTGCTGGTGGCCTTCCCCGCACAGATGACCGTATGGCCCGTGGCCGGACAGCACCTGAGCTATCTCGACGCAGAGACCGGCGCCACGCCGCTGAGCCTGATGAAGCAGGCCATCAAGGGCGACCCGTCGGCTCTGGACCGTCTGCCCGACTCGCTGTCGCTGCTGCTGGGCGACCACTCGCTGGCCGGCGGCGCTGGTGCCATCGGCGAGGTCTGTGCACTGGCTCTGCTCATCGGCCTGGCCTATATGCTCTGGAAGAAGATTATCACCTGGCACATTCCCGTCAGCATCATCGGAACGGTGTTCGTCTTCAGCGGCATCATGCACCTGACCAACCCCACCGTCTATGCGAACCCGCTGGCCGTCATCCTCAGCGGTGGACTGATGCTCGGCGCCATCTTCATGGCCACCGACTATGTCACCTCGCCCATGACGCCGAAGGGACAAATTATCTACGGCGTGTGCATCGGTCTGCTCACCATCGTCATCCGCAACTGGGGCAGCTACCCTGAAGGCATGTCGTTCGCCATCCTCATCATGAACGCCTTCACGCCGCTCATCAACAACTACGTCAAACCCAAGCGCTTCGGTGAAGTGCCTGCCAAGCAATAAAGAAAGGAGGACCCAGACAATGAAAAAACTTGAGTCATCATTGACAAACATGGTTTGTGTGCTCACCTGCGTTGCCGTGCTCATGGGGGGCGTGCTGGCGTGGGTGAACCACCTGACGAGTGGCCCCATCGAAGCACAGAAGCAGCTGGCACTGGAGAGCGGCATCAAGGCCGTGATGCAGGCCAACCAGCTCAGCGTGGCCAGCACCGACACCATCCGCAACACCGACGCCAAGGGTAAGGAGCAGGTGTTTATCGTTTATAACAATGAGAAAGGAGCTGCCGTTCAGAGTTCGACGATGGGCTTCGGCGGCGAACTGAAAGTGCTGGTGGGTTTCGACCAGGAAGGCAACATCCTGGGCTACACGCTGCTGGAACACCAGGAGACGCCGGGCCTCGGTGCCAAGGCCGACCAGTGGTTCCAGCAGGGCCAGAAAGGCAACATCATCGGCAAGAACCCGGCTGAGCCGCTCACCGTCAGCAAGGACGGCGGACAGGTGGACGCCATCACCGCCTCGACCATCACCAGCCGCGCTTTCCTGCTGGCTGTGAACAATGCCTACAACGCCTACAAGGGCAAAGCCACCGACACCCAGACGGGAGCTTCAAAACAACATAAGGAGGAATAAACTATGAGTTACGCAAATATCATTAAGAACGGCATCGTCAAGGAGAATCCCACCTTCGTGCTGATGCTGGGCATGTGCCCCACCCTGGCCACGACGACCTCGGCCATCAACGGCCTGTCAATGGGTCTGGCCACGATGGTGGTGCTCATCTGTACGAACTTCGTCATCTCGCTGCTGAAGAGCCTCACCCCCGACAAGGTGCGCATTCCCGTCTTCATCGTGGTCATTGCCGCCTTCGTCACCATCCTGCAGATGGTCATTAAGGCGTTTCTGCCCGACATTGACAAGGCACTGGGCCTCTTCATCCCCCTCATCGTGGTGAACTGCATCATCCTGGGACGTGCCGAGGCTTTCGCCGCCAAGAACAGCCCCGTTGCCAGCCTGTTTGACGGCATCGGCATAGGTCTGGGCTTCACGCTGGCGCTGACACTGCTCGGTATCGTGCGCGAGTTGCTTGGAGCCGGTTCCATCTTCGGACTGGCGCTGGTGCCTGAGACCTACAACATTCTGCTGTTCATTCTCCCGCCGGGAGCCTTCATCACCCTGGGCTTCCTGATTGCGATTGTGAACAAGTTGCGCAGCAATTCGTAACTTCATAACTTCGGAATAACGAAATAACGTTATAACGTCATAACGAAATAACGTCATAACGAAAAAAAACGACAACAATATGGAATACATCCTCATATTCATCAGCGCCATCTTCGTCAACAACATTGTGCTGGCGCAGTTCCTCGGCATCTGCCCCTTCCTCGGCGTATCGAAGAAGATTGACACGTCGCTCGGCATGTCGGCTGCCGTGGCCTTCGTGCTCACGCTGGCCACCATCGTCACGTGGTTAGTGCAGAAATATGTGCTCGACCCCAACGGCCTGGGCTACCTGCAGACCATCGCCTTCATACTCGTCATCGCATCGCTGGTACAGATGGTGGAAATAGTGTTGAAGAAGGTGTCGCCCGCCCTCTATCAGGCACTGGGCATCTTCCTGCCGCTCATCACCACCAACTGCGCCGTGCTCGGCGTGGCCATCCTCGTCATTCAGAAGGACTACTCGCTGGCCGAGAGTATCATGTATGCCTTCAGCACCGCCATTGGTTTCGGACTGGCACTCACCGTCTTCGCCGGCATGCGCGAGCAGCTGGAACTCACCAATGTTCCCAAGGGCATGCGCGGCATGGCCATCGTGCTCGTCTCGGCAGGGTTGCTCAGCCTCGCCTTCATGGGCTTCTCTGGCGTTGACGGAGGCCTGCGCGTCCTCTTCGGTCTTGATTGATAATTAGTTGCGATAGGGAAAAGAGCCGAAGGAAAATCTTTCGGCTCTTTTTCATTATCTTTGCGGCTTACCGCCACCATTCTGCCCTATTTTTTGCACTAAACACCTTTTTTTTTGATTTTTCCTTGCTCGGCTCAGAGATTTTCACTATCTTTGCGCTAATTAACTACAATTTACATTAATAACCACTTTTCTTAAAACTAAAACAAACATGAGAAAAAAACAATTACTTAAGTCGCTCCTCGTCGCAGCAGCGCTGTGCGTGGGAGCAAATGCGTGGGCTGGTGACGTCACCACACTATATGAGCGTGGCAACGCAACAGCCTGGGATACAAGCGACCTGGCCGACTGGACGCTCGTTACGGCAACCAGCACCACCATCGACGGTGGACTGAAGCAGGTAGGTACCAACGCTGGCTATAGTGCCACAAAAGCACTCTCTACCACAGCAAACTCCATTGTAACGCTGAAGGCTACGCTCACAGCTGGCACTGCCCCAGGACGCGACAGCTCTTATGACTATATCACCATCGGCGGCGTGGAGCTGCGATTGAATGGACAGAATCAAGCTGCAAGCATCGCTATCGACGGCGCGACAACCAGTCTCTCCGGATTCCAGCGTGGAGGCACCTACAACGTCACCTTCACCGTTAACCAAGCATCTGGAGAAATCAACTATGAGGTGACAGGCGCTACTTCTGGGTCGGGAACTGCCACGTCGAACACGGCTGTTACCGAGGTAAAAGTAGGCCACAACAGAGGCGGACGCGAAAATTACGAGACGACGGTTCTGCTGAGCGCAATCGAGGTAACCGAAGAGACACAGACCGTGCAGACAGCCGACTACACCATCAACTACCTATTCAACGACGACATTGTGTTCAGCGAGACGGGCCAGACCGTTGTTGGAAACACCGTAGAAGCAAAGGCATCTTTCACGGCCACTGTGGATGGCGAAGAGACGAAGTTCTTTGTTAAGGACGGTGAGACAACCTCAATGACAATTGCTGCTGGGGAGAACGTCCTGAACGTCGCTGTCAGAAAAGCATATATCTTCAACTATATTCTTCGTGCATGCAAGGAAGCTGGCGAGGGTTTCACCAATGGAACCATTGCAGAAGGTTCTGTCGCTGAAGGCGAGGCATCGAGAGACATCTTCTATTCTCAGCTCTTCCTCGACGGCACCAGCCTCTACGAAACATCCGCCAACAACTCTGGCAACTGGTTTAACACAATAGTTACTCCCACGGAAGACAACCAGATTTTCGATATCGTCTACAACAAAGCTATCATTGAGAACGTCATGTTCTTCACCGAAGCAGAAAACATCAGCGGTATTTCAACGGGAGATAATGGGGCACGTGCCTCAAATGGAAAAATGGGCCATACGGGTGGAGCTGAGTCTTACAAGGACGTTACAACGCTGGAGGCTGGCAAGTATCAGATATTCTGGCGTGGCTTGAATGGCAACTCCAGTGCCAGAACGTTCAACTTTAAGGTAGATGACCAAGTCGTCTATACGGGCAGCATCCCCAATGGTACAAACAATACTGGCAGTTCTGAGGAGTTCGCCGTAACAGCCTCCACCCTGGCTTTGGCCTGTGAAGGTTCAAGCGCAAGCGGTCTGGACTGGTTCTACATTGTGAAGACTGGCGGCATCTCCGCTGACGACTTTGCCAGCTACACCATCAACTACGTCTTCGAAGGCGAGACCATCAAGACCGTCACTGGTCAAGGCCTCATCGGCAAGACCATCGACGCTGAAACGCAAATCACCGTGGACGACGTGAAGTATTACGCTACTGACGAAGCAACCACCAGTCTGGTGCTTGTTGCTGGCGAGGAGAACACTCTCGACGTCGATGTGCGACAGGCTCTCACAGGCTTCGTAAACATCAACGCTGTCGATGGCGAGGGCAATGTGCTGAAGACATTCTCCGAAGAGCGCACAGAGGGCGAAGATGCCAAGACGGCGTTCTACACCCGAGCCGTGGAATTCGGCGGACAGTACTACACCATGCCCGCCGCCAACGCCAACACCGTGAACTATGGTCGCAGCATGGCCTACGGTGATGAGGACATCAACATCACCTACACCCTCGACGAGACCATCAGTTACTATGCCGAGGAGAGCGAACTCAGCAAGTCGCGCAGCTTCGCCGCTCAAGGCGCAGCAGCGGAACGCGCATCCGGCGGCAACTGGCAGCGTATGTATGCCAACTCGCAGCTTTGGACGGCTCCCTTAGAGGCTGGCACCTACAGCTTCGAGGTGAGCGGGCGCAATCAGGGCAGTAGCGAGGCTTCGCTGGACATCGCCGTGCGCCTTGCCGACGGCACTATCATCGTTACTGACAACCAGTTCGTCGTTGGAAGCTCCAACAACATCGTGGGCTCCTTTACCGGCATTGAGGTACCCACTGGCGCATCCATCGCCATCGTCAACGCTACCGAGTACAACTAAAACATCGCCATCGACTACGTCATTGCACGTAAGACCGGCGACGCACCCACAGAGACCACCGCAGCCATCACCAGCTACGGCTACGCCACCTTCGCCAGCCCCTACGCACTCGACGTAACTGGCATCGATGCCTACTACGCATCGGCCGTCAACGAGACGAGCGTCACCCTGACCAAGGCTGAAGGCACCGTCGCTCCCTGCACCGGACTGGTGCTCGTGGGCACTGAGGGCGAGGTCACCATCCCCATCGCCGAGGCTGGTGATGCCATCGAGGGCAACCTGCTCGTAGGCTGCCTGAAGGAGACCGAACTCGAAGCAAGCGAATACCTCTACGTGCTTTCCTTCAACAACGATAACGTTGCCGAGTTCCAGGTGCTGACCAATCAGGGTGCGGTAGTTCCCGCAGGAAAGGCTTACCTGAAGGTCGAAGCACCCGCAGCTGACGAAGAGCCTGCTGAGGGCCGCCTGGCCATCGTGTTCGACAACACCACTACAGGCATCAGCAACGTGAACGCTATGCAGCAGCAGGGCGAGGTCTACAACCTGCAGGGCCAGCGCGTGGAGAAGGCCGTGAAGGGTCTCTACATCGTGAACGGCAAGAAGGTGCTGAAGTAAGCGAAAAGAACCATCGAATCTACAAATCCAAAAAAAAAGAACTCGATTATGAAAAAAGAATATGTAAGCCCCGCCACACAGGTGGCCAACGTTGAACTGCAGCAGATGATTGCCGAGTCTTTAGGACTGGGCCAGTACGGAGGCAACACGGTTCTCACCCGCAACCATAACAAGCTGTGGGAAGAGGAGGAGGACGAAGACGATCTTGATCTTGGCCTCTAAAAGAACAACTCAATAATTTTTGGCGGCTGCCTCCCTCGTGGAAGCAGCCGTTTTTTCTTTCTCAATCTTTCATCATGGCTACAGCTACTTAATACGCCATTTCATGCACGCCCTTGACGGCTCGGCCACTGGGGTCGTTCATATTTCGGAAGGCGGCATCCCATTCGAGGGCGATGGCTGTAGAACAGGCAACGCTGGCCTCTGAAGGCACACTGCAAGCAGCAGATTCAGAAGGGAAATGCTCTGCGAAAATACTGCGATAGTAATATTCCTCCTTGTTCTTCGGCGGATTGATGGGAAATCGTTCTGAAGCGTGAGCCATCTGCTCGTCTGTAACGGCTTTGGAGGTGATGTCTTTGAGGGTGTCAATCCACGAATAGCCAACACCATCGGAGAACTGTTCCTTCTGTCGCCAGGCCACTGCCTCGGGCAGCAGGTGGGCAAAGGCCTCGCGGACTATCTTCTTCTCGATGGTCGTACCGGGGCACATCTTGGCTTCGGGATTGGTGCGCATGGCGACATCGAGGAACTCCTTGTCGAGGAAAGGCACGCGGCCCTCGACGCCCCAGGCCGACAGGCTCTTGTTGGCGCGAAGGCAGTCGTAGAGGTGTAGCTTGGAGAGCTTGCGCACCGTCTCCTCATGGAAGTCACGGGCCGACGGGGCTTTGTGGAAATAGAGGTAGCCGCCAAAGATTTCGTCGGCACCCTCGCCCGAGAGTACCATCTTGATACCCATCGACTTGATGACGCGGGCCAGCAGGTACATCGGTGTGGAGGCGCGGACGGTGGTGACATCGTAGGTCTCGATGAAGTAGATGACATCGCGGATGGCATCGAGACCCTCTTGGATGGTATAGTTGATTTCGTGGTGGACGGTGCCGATATGGTCGGCAACAAGGCGGGCTTTTGCCAAGTCGGGAGCACCTTTAAGACCAACGGCAAACGAGTGCAGACGGGGCCAGTAGGCTTTGGTCTTAGAATCATCCTCAATGCGGTGTTCTGAGAACTTCTCGGCGAGAGCGGAGATGACGCTGCTGTCGAGGCCGCCGGAGAGGAGCACGCCGTAAGGCACGTCGGACATCAGCTGGCGCTTGACGGCAGCGGTGAGACCGTCGCGGATAGCCTCGACTGAGGCGGGGTTATCCTTAACGGCATCGTACTGCATCCAGTCGCGGCGATAATATCGCCGCATACAGGACTCGCGGCTCCAATAGTAGTGGCCAGGCAGGAACGGCTCGTACTGTTCGCACTGGCCTTCGAGAGCTTTCAGCTCGGAGGCTACATAGATGGTGCCGTCGCTGTCGAAGCCAATATAAAGAGGTATGACGCCGATGGGGTCGCGGGCAATCAAGAACTCATCGCGCTCCTCGTCGTAGAGTACAAAAGCGAAAATACCGCTCAGGTCTTCGAGGAAGTCGATACCCTTCTCACGATAGAGCGCGAGGATGACCTCACAGTCGCTGCCCGTCTGAAATTCATACTTGCCAGCGTACCGGCGGCGAATTTCCTGATGGTTATAGATTTCGCCGTTAACGGCCAGCACCTGCTTGCGGTCAGAGCTGTAAAGGGGTTGTCCGCCGCTTTCAGGGTCAACGATGCTCAGCCGCTCATGGGCGAGGATGGCAGTGCCGCCGCAGTATATTCCACTCCAGTCAGGTCCGCGATGGCGGATTTTCTGACTCATCTTCAAAGCTTTCTCACGCAGTTCATGCGTCTGCTCCTTTACATTCAATATGGCTACTATTCCACACATAATCTGATTCTTTTGTTAAAGGTACGACAAATACAGGTAATTGGTTTGAGCGGGATATTCCGCAGCAAGGGTATCAATCTGGTTGACGACAGGCAAGAGGCCGAGTTCTTTGCGCCACTTACGGACGGTGAGGCCAGCCTGTTCCATTTTCATCTGCCGCTCAAAGCCAATGGCCCGGGCAATCTGAAAGTCGGAGAAGCCGTAGACCTTGGCGGCGCGTAAAAGAGGAAAGATTTCGGGCGAACGCAGGTATTCCATGAATTCGCTGTATTCCATCCACCCAGCAATCTCCGAAAGGAGCGACAGCTCTTTCAGTTGCAGGTCTAAGTCGACGATGTGCTTCAGCTTCTGCAGGAACCAGCGGTCAATCTTGGTCTGCTGGTGTATCTGCTCTACGCTGAAACCCAACTGAAGGGCCTCAGAGATGGCAAAGATGCGGGTGTCCGTAGGTACAAGAGAAGCCTCACCCCTGCTCCCTCTCCGACTGGAGAGGGGAGTAGATAGATCTGCTCCTGAATCGTCAGTGTCTTCTTCGCCCTGAGTGCAACCACTCCCCTCTCCAGTCGGAGAGGGGCTGGGGGTGAGGCTTTTATTCTCCACGAATCCGTGCATGCCCTGCCCTATCATGCGCAGTCCCTTTTGCAGGGCTTCTTCAAACGTGCGGCCGATAGCCATCACCTCACCAACGCTCTTCATCGAAGAACCAAGTTCGCGCTTCACGCCGCGGAACTTCGTCAGGTCCCAGCGGGGAATCTTTACGACCACGTAGTCGAGAGCTGGCTCGAAGAAGGCCGAGGTGGTCTTGGTGACTGAGTTCTTCAGTTCGAAGAGCCCATAGCCCAAGCCCAGCTTGGCAGCGACAAAAGCCAGGGGATAGCCCGTAGCCTTCGAGGCCAGCGCCGACGAGCGCGACAGCCGGGCATTGACCTCGATGACGCGGTAGTCCTCGCTGTTGGGGTCGAGGGCGTACTGCACGTTGCACTCTCCCACGATGCCGATGTGGCGGATAATCTTGATGGCCAGCGCCCGGAGCTTGTGGTATTCACTGTTGCTGAGCGTCTGCGACGGAGCCACCACTATCGACTCGCCGGTATGGATGCCCAGCGGGTCGAAGTTCTCCATGTTACACACGGTGATGCAGTTGTCGTAGCGGTCGCGCACCACCTCATACTCAATCTCTTTCCAACCACGCAGCGACTTCTCCACCAGCACCTGCGGCGAGAACGAGAAAGCCTCCTCGGCCTGTGCCAGCAGCTCGTCGTCGTTGTCGCAGAAGCCGCTGCCCAGCCCCCCAAGTGCGTAGGCGGCACGCAATATGACGGGGAATCCCAGTTCGTGGGCTGCACGCTGCACCTCCTCGACCGTAGAGCAGGCCTCGCTCTTGATGGTCTTCACGCCAATCTCATCGAGGCGCTTCACGAAGAGGTCGCGGTCTTCAGTGTCGATGATGGCCTGTATGGGAGTGCCCAGCACCTGCACGCCGTATTTCTCTAACACACCTCTTTTGTATAGCTCAACGCCACAGTTCAGTGCTGTCTGTCCGCCAAACGAGAGCAAAATGCCGTCGGGGCGCTCTTTCTTGATAACACGCTCCACAAAATCGGGCGTCACTGGCTGGAAATAGACGGTGTCAGCCACATCTTTGGAGGTCTGTACTGTAGCGATGTTCGGATTGATGAGCACGGAGTGGATGCCCTCCTCCTTCAGTGCTTTTAGTGCCTGTGCGCCACTATAGTCAAACTCTCCGGCCTGACCGATTTTCAGTGCGCCAGAGCCTAATAGCAAAACCTTCTTGAAAGAGGTGAGGGGTGAGAGGTGAGAAACAAACTCATCAAACATCCACTCTGTATCCGTGGGGCCGCTGCAGGCTTCAGGATGGAACTGAGCCGAGAACCAGGGATGCGTCTTATGGCGGATGCCCTCGTTCGAGCCATCGTTCATGTTCACGAAGAGCGGCTCCCAGTCGACTGGCAAGGTTATATCGTCCACAGCATAACCGTGATTCTGGGAAGTAATGAAGCACCGTGTCGTGCCCACTTGCTGCACAGGCTGGTTGTGTGAGCGATGGCCGTATTTCAGTTTGTAGGTCTTAGCCCCTGCCGCACGGGCCAGCAGCTGATTACCCAGACAGATGCCCATACACGGACGGACAGTCTTATTTTCCAAGAACATGCGGATATGCTCCACCGTCTTGCTGCATTGCTCGGGGTCGCCTGGGCCATTAGCCAAAAACAAGCCGTCAAACTCCAGCTGGTTAAAATCGTAGTCCCAAGGCACACGAACCACCTCAAGGCCGCGACGTATCAGACAACGGATGATGTTGGCCTTCACGCCGCAGTCCACCAGCACCACGCGCTTCCCAGCACCTTTGTTATAGGTAACGACCTCCTTGCACGACACCTTCTCCACCCAGTTCACGCTTCCGTAATCCTCCTGTCCTGTAAGCTGCGACATCGTCGCAGCCCCCTCCATCTCAATCTTCCCCATCATTACGCCATGCTCACGGAGCACCTTCGTCAGTCTGCGAGTGTCGATACCAGTAATGGCAGGCACCTTTTCTCGTCTCAACCAAGCCGCCAACGATTCTTTTGCATTCCAATGCGAGAAGCATTCGCTATAGTCTGCCACCACCAAGGCTTTGACATGAATGCGCTCACTCTCCAAAACAGGAAGAGCCGCACTCCCGCAAGAGGGGTCAGCGATGAGGCTTGGCACCCCATAATTACCTACCAGAGGATAGGTCATCACCAGTATCTGCCCTGCATAGCTGGGGTCAGTCAGACTTTCCGGGTAGCCCATCATTGCCGTGTTGAACACCACCTCGCCAACGGTCGTTGCCGGGGATTGGCCATCGCCGGCATAGCCGAACGACCAGCCACAGAACACAGTTCCGTCTTCGAGTATCAGTTTTGCTTCTCTCATGATAGTTGATTTCATCGATTATTATCACGACCCGTCCATTCAAGCGTGCTTGATGGCGCTCGCTGCTCTCATAACTGAAAATTCAATACGTTCTCTACATAGTTTACAAAAGCCTCGTTGCAAAGGCGGATGCCGCCGGGCGTAGGATAATGGCCCGTAAAGTACCAGTCGCCAGGGTGGTTGGGGCAAGCCTTGTGCAGGCCCTCTATGCTCTGAAACACCAGCTCGACGGGAGTCAGCATCCCTTCCGGGCGAAGCATCTCAACGATTTTGCGGTTGATGTCCTCGGGCGGTGAACAGGCATAGATTCGTCGGACGTGATTAGCAGCCAAAGGGTCTGTCTTGCACATCCTGTAAGTGTCTGCTATCACTTGCTGCATTCCCCTTTCCTTCACTAGCTCGATGGCAGCCCGGAAGGCGCACAGCTCTTCCAGCCGCGACATGTCGATGCCATAGTAGTCGGGGTAGCGAATCTGTGGCGAACTGCTCACCATTACTATCTTCCGAGGATGCAAGCGGTCGAGTATCTTGAAGATGCT
>CACYME010000019.1 GCA_902775475.1 uncultured Prevotellaceae bacterium | reverse complement strand
CAAGAAGTAAACAGGGTAAAATAAAAATGACCCCGCCAGTCAGGACTTTAGAGGGGTCAAAATAAAAAAGTTTTCGGGGGTCAACATCGCTTTGCCCTCTGGGGGCAAACGCGCTCGGCTTTTCCATATGCACAGAGTGCAATTGCGAGTACCAGTACTAAAAATAATTTTTTCATAAATTTGTCTTAATGGGTTAATGAATAATGGCTTTTTGACGACTCAGGTCGCAAATCTGTTGCAAAGGTAGGGGTTTCCCCCGATGTGGCAAAGGAAAAAACGCCGTGTTGTATGAACCCCGCGGTTTATTGTATGAAATGCAAAGAAAAGGCATCAAGACGCGGGTGCCTTGATGCCTTGTGGGGGGAAAAGAAGGGGTTGCTTACTTGGGCTGCTTGCCGATGTAGGCGAGGATGCCACCGTCGACATAGAGCACGTGGCCGTTGACGGCATCAGAGGCATGCGATGCCAGGAACACGGCGGGTCCACCCAGCTCGCTGGGGTCGAGCCAGCGTCCGGCAGGCGTCTTGGCGCAGATGAACGAGTCGAAGGGGTGGCGGCTGCCGTCGGGCTGGCGCTCGCGCAGGGGTGCCGTCTGGGGTGTGGCGATGTATCCCGGGCCGATGCCGTTGCACTGGATGTTGTACTCGCCATACTCCGAGCAGATGTTGCGGGTGAGCATCTTCAGGCCACCCTTGGCGGCGGCGTAGGCCGAGACGGTCTCGCGGCCCAGCTCGCTCATCATCGAGCAGATGTTGATGATCTTGCCCTCGCGGCGCTCCATCATCTCGGGGATGACGGCGCTGCTGCAGATGAACGGTCCCACGAGGTCGATGTCGATGACCTGCTGGAACTCCTGGCGCTTCATCTCGTGCATGGGGATGCGCTTGATGATGCCGGCGTTGTTCACCAGGATGTCAATCTGGCCCACCTCCTTGTGGATGGTCTCCACGAGGGCTTTCACGGCCACCTCGTCGGTGACGTCGCACACGTAGCCCTTCACGTTCTCGATGCCGGCCTCGCGGTAGTTGTCCAGTCCGCGCTGCAGGGCAGCCTCGTTGATGTCGTTGAAGATGATGGTCTTAGCACCAGCGGCCACGAATGCCTTGGCGATGTTGAAGCCGATGCCGTAGCTGGCGCCGGTGATCCAGGCGTTTTTGCCCTCTAATGAAAATAAATTTGCCATAATACGTTAATTGATTTTATTGGGTTAATAAATACCTAAATGATGTTGTTTTTTTATATGTCTGCGACGCTACATGTAATATCCATGAATGGTCCATGTAATGTCTCATGTAATCATTATTCCTTAAGGACTCCAGTCTATGGGCTCATAGATAATGTCCATATTTCTATTAAGGAGTACACACTCGTTTGTTTCTTCTATATACATACCGTTCACCTTGCAGTTTTTCTGTTCCGAAGTTGATGAGTAAACCTATAGGGCGCTTGGTAAGACGTAGGTAATATGATTATCTGGATATAGTAGTATGTCCTAACGTAATATTGATTATTATATGAATCATTACATGGGCCATTCGTGTAAATTACATGTAGCGCCGCAGGCAAGACAATTCACCTACTTCAGGTCCTTGATGTCGTAGAAGTCCTGGTCGCCGTAGTCGAGGTTCTCGCCGCCCATGCCCCAGATGAAGGTGTAGTTGTGGGTGGCGGCGGCGCTGTGGATGCTCCATTCGGGCGAGAGGACGGCCTGGTCGTTGTGGAGCCAGAGGTGGCGCGTCTCCTGCGGCTGGCCCATGAAGTGGCATACGGCCTGGTCCTGGGGCAGCTCGAAGTAGAAGTAGGCCTCCATGCGGCGGCTGTGGGTGTGTGCCGGCATGGTGTTCCACACGGAGCCGGGCGCCAGCTCGGTCATGCCCATCTGCAACTGGCAGGTGGGCAGCACCTGGTTGACCAGCATCTTGTTGATGTTGCGCTCGTTCGACATCTCCAGACTACCCATGTGGGCCACCACGGCATCCTCCTTCGTCACCTTCCGGCAGGGGTAGGCGGCGTGGGCGGTGCATGAGTTGAAATAGAACTTGGCGGGGTGGGCGGCATCGTTGCTCACGAAGACCACCTCGCGGTCGCCACGTCCGATGTAGAGCGCCTCCTTGTAGTCGAGCTCGAAGGTCTCGTCACCCACGATGACGCGGCCCGAACCGCCGACGTTGTAGATGCCCACCTCGCGGCGCGTGGTGAAGTAGGGGGCCTTCAGCGGGTCGATGGCCTCTAAGGGCAGCTCCTCGCCGACGGGCATGGCGCCGCCCACGACCATGCGGTCGTACATCGAGTACACCATCTGCACCTCGTCGGCCACGAACAACCGTTCTATCAGGAAGTCGCGGCGCAGGCGCCCAGTGTCGTAGTGGCGTGCATCGTCGGGATGTGCGGCATAGCGCAGTTCATAGTTGGTTTTCATATTTTGTTTGTTTCGATTAGTTCGGTTGCAAAGTTACAACTTTTTTCTGATATTCCGATATGCTTTGCAGGAAAAAGTTCAAGCTGTTGCGGTTGCCCCCACGTTTTCTATAGACTTACGGGCCCCCTCAATCCCCCAACAGGGGGGGAGTGGCTGCGCCGGATTCCGCGGCTGGAAGTAACTTCTAAAGCCTCCCCCAGTTGGGGGAGGTTGGAGGTGGCCACCTTTGGACTCGCGCTGAGACGCTGCGCCCTCTGCGTCTCTACTTGTGGCAACTGAGTAGTTACTGGAGGAGGCACAAAGGATAAAAATATGTTAAATCAGGAGGGGATTAAAAAGTGTTAAAGGGCCTCATATTTTAAAAATTCTGCACGAAAAAACTTTTGGACGAAAATACGCGAGTTTTGAGAGGGTTTGCCAAAGTGCTGATACTCAGTAGTTTATCGCTAAATCGGCGAAAATAGCCCTTCGATGGCTTGAAAAAGTCAACGCCGCAGAAAAATTTGGAGTTGACTTTTGAAAATTTGGCGTGCTTACAGAAACGGAAAACGACCCAAAAATCGCGCAAAATTTTGCCAAAATCGGCCAAAATCCTGCACAAAACCACCTTGTTTGTGCAGTTTTCGCGTCGGGAACCGTTTTCGCATCATCGCAAAAAGCTGCACAAACGGGCGGAAATGTGCATTTTCTCGTTCTAAATTGAAATTTTTTTTGTAAAAAATCAAGAAAATTATTTTAGCGTTCGTTTGCATTTTTAAGCGCTCTTTAATTGTTTTGGCTGTCGTCTGGAAGGCTCGTTTTATTGCGCAAATGTTCAAAAATGCTGTGCAAAATATGCCAGAAAACAGGTTGCAAACAATTTGCAAACTCAGTTTACAGCCTTTTTTGCCAGGAAAACCGTAACTTTGCAGCAAAATGGAAAAGCAATGATGAAGAAACTGATGACACTATCGATGCTGGTGCTCCTGCTGGCAGCCTGCGGCGAGCGGCAACAGGAGGAGCGGCCCTCTTTCCCGCTGCAGGGAGCATGGCTGTTGGAGCACCGTGTCTATCCCGGCGGCAGTCGCTATGATTATGCTATGGAGGGCGACGGCACCTACTGCCTGCTCTACGACCGCGACAGCACCCTCTATGGATGCCACCTCGCCACGACGCCCACGGGCCTGGTGCTCATCCCGACGGAGAAGGCCGGCGTGACGCTCATTGACAAGGGCGGCGGCGAACGGCTCTACTTAGAGGGCGACGACCCCCATCCGCTCACCATCGAGGGCGACTCGGCCATCGTCATCCAGCGCATGGGCTCGCACTATTACTATCGGCGGGCCGACGACCTCTATCGCCAGTGGGGAGCCGAGCTGACGACCATCATCAGCCGTGAGGCCGACCGACATAGCGGCGACCGCTTCGTGCTCTCGGAGAAGGAGCGGCAGCAGGAGAAGACCATCATGTGGTATGGCTATTTCTCCGCTTCCATCGTCGTCATCCTGCTGCTCGTGGTCTATCTGGCCATCGGCTACCGACGGGCGAAGAGGCAGTTGCAGCTGCAGCTGCAGCAGATTCAGGAGGTGCAGGCCAACCGTCAGCCCAGCGTGCGCCAGGCCGTGGCCACGGTGGAGAACGACTACTTCGCCTCCGACGACTATGCCGCCCTGCGGCGACGCGTTGCCAGCGGACAGCGGCTGGATGAGGACGACTGGCAGCAGGTGGAGCGGCAGCTGATGGCCGTCTACCCCGGCTTCGCCAGTCAGTTGCGTAGCCTCTATCCCATGTCGGAGCTGGAGTATCAGGTGTGCCTGCTCATCAAGCTGCGCATACAGCCGAAGGACATCGCCGCCGTGCTGGCCCGCGACACCAGCACCATCAGCACCGTGCGCAGCCGACTCTACAAGAAGGTGTTCGGCCGCAAGGGCGGAACGAAGGAGTGGGACGACTTCGTCCTCTCCATCGGCGTGTAGGCTGCGGAGTTTGCAAACGGTTTGCACCGCAAATGCAAAGGAAATGCAAAGCCGTTTTCTTGGCGGTGAGGCAGAAAGCCCGTAACTTTGCACCGACAATTCAAACAAATGTCTAACCCTACAAAACAAAACGTAAAACTATGAAGAAAGCATTGTTGGTGATGGCTGTGGCGCTCATGAGCGCCGTTCAGCTGAGTGCGCAGACCACGAAGGTGGCCGACAAGGAACTCATCGGTGCATGGATGATGGAGTCGATGCAGTTTGAAGGCGAGAAGAAAGTGGTGTGCGGCAAGGAAAGTGGCTACGGCCAGTTCAAGTACTATGGTGCCGACGGCGAGTATGCCTGTGCCGAGCTTGTCCTGTCGAAGGAGGGGAAGATTGTGGTGATGCCTCATGAGTACGGCACGTACACCTTCAAGAACGGGGTGTACAGCGAGATGGGTCGCCCGGCCGTGAAGCCCGATGAAATGATGCTCGTGGATGCCACCACATTCAAGGGCCGCTGGATGAACCGCCACGACATTTGGAAAAAGGTGGCCCTGCCCGACAAGGTGGTGCAGTACATCGTGAACTGCTGCAAATACAGGGATGTGCCTGCCGACATTCAGCAGAGCATCAAGCAGAGCCTGTTCAAGTAGGAGTATGGAAAAAGGAGTTAAAGGAGCTTCCTGAACTCCTTTAACTCCCCCCATAAGCGAAACTCGAGTAAAGTTAGTAAATAGCCCGGGATCATCAGGAGGCCGCAGCGATGCGCCCTCCTGATTTTTATAGTTTCACCTTGGCCGACAGCACCTGCACGCCGAGGGCCTCGCTGCGGGGCGAGGGTGCTGCGCTGGCGGCGCTGATGGTGTACTCGCCCTTGACCAGCTTCCGCGAGCCGTCGTCCTGCACGGTCATCAGTCGCTCCACGGGGATGTCGAAGCTGACGGTGACCGTCTCGCCGGGAGCCACCGTGACGCGGCGGAAGGCCACCAGCTGCTGCAGGAGGGCCTCCCCCTGTCCCCTCCAGCTGGAGGGGGTGGCAGCGCCGGGATTCTCCGCGTGGGAAGCCTTCCCCTGTTGGGGGAGGTTGGAGGGGGCCGGAGGCGTCACGTAGACCTGCGGCGTCTCGGTGATGGCGCGGTCGCCCTCGTTGGTCAGCTGCAGGGTCACCGTGGCACCCGTCTTCTTGTCGGCCTTCACGCTCAGGCCAGAGTAGCCCACGTGGCCATAGCTCAGTCCGAAGCCGAAGGGGAAGTAGATGTTGTCCACCATATATTTATAGGTGCGTCCGCGCATGGAATAGTCGTCGAAGGGGGGCAGGCGGTTGCCGTCCTCGGGGAAGGTGACCGGCAGACGGCCCGAGAAGTTGGCGTCGCCGAAGAGCACGTCGGCCAGGGCGTAGCCGCCCTCCTGACCGGGATACCAGGCCATGACCACGGCGTCGGCCAGCTGGCACACCTCGCGCACGTCGACGGGGCTGCCGCCGGTGAGCACCACGATGACGCCCTGCTTCTTGCGGCGGCACACCTGGCGCAGGAAGTTCATCTGGCTCTCGGGGATGCTGATGTCCGAGCGGTCGCCGCGCTCGCTGTCGATGGCCTCGCCCTCTTCGCCCTCCAGGTTGCCGTTGTTGCCCATCACGATGATGCTCTTCTCGGCCCCGGCGGCCTCGTCGACGGCCCAGTTGATGGCGTTGCGCGTGGGAGCGTTCTCCAGTACGCCGGGCCGATAGTTCACCGCGGTGCCGTTAGACACCTTCGACACGATGCCCTGCAGGTAGGTGCAGTAGCGGTCGCTGATGCCGAAGTAGTTGCCCATCAGCCAGAAGGCGTCGGCAGCGCCGGCACCGCTGACGAAGAGCGTGTGGATGTTCTTGTCGATGGGCAGTGCGCCGCGCTCGTTCTTCAGCAGCACCATGCCCTCCTGGGCGGCGCGGCGGGCCAGGGCGATGTGCTCCTCGGAGCCTATCTGCTCCTCGCCCACGTGGTTGTAGGGGCACTGCGGGTCGTCGTTGATGATGCCCAGCTTCAGGCGCGTCATCATCAGCGGCTTCAGGGCGCGGTTGATGTCGTCCTCGGTGAGCAGCTGCTGGCTGAGGGCGTCCTTCAGGGCGCGGAAGGTGGTGCCGCACTCCACGTTCAGGCCCGCCTTGATGGCGATGGCGCAGGCCTCGGCCTCGCTCTTCGCTATCTTGTGGCCGTAGTAGATGTCGGTGACGGCGCCGCAGTCGGAGACGATGTGCCCCTTGAAGCCCCACTGCTGGCGCAGGATGTCGGTGAGCAGCAGCTTGCTGCCCGAGGCGCTCTCGCCGTAGACGCGGTTGTAGGCCCCCATGATGATTTCCACCTTCGCCTCCTTCACCAGCATCTCGAAGGCAGGCAGGTAGGTCTCCCAGAGGTCGTGCTTCGAAGGCTCCACATTGGCCTCGTGGCGCGTGGCCTCCGGTCCGCTGTGCACGGCGTAGTGCTTGCCGCAGGCCGCCACCTTCAGGTAGACGGGGTCATCGCCCTGCATGCCGCGCACGAAGGCGCTGCCCATGGTGCCGGTGAGGAAGGGGTCCTCGCCCCAGGTCTCCATGCCACGCCCCCAGCGCGGGTCGCGGAAGATGTTCACGTTCGGGCTCCAGAACGTAAGGCCCGTATAGCGCGAGTAGTTCTTGTTGCGGCGGGCCACCACATACTTGGCTCGCGCCTCGGTGGCAATGGCGTCGCCAATCTGCTGCACCGCCTCGGTGTCGAACGTGGCGGCCAGGCCGATGGGCTGGGGGAAGACGGTGGCGCGTCCGCTGCGGCCCACGCCGTGCAGGCCCTCGTTCCACCAGTCGTAGGGCTCGATGCCTAAGCGGGGAATGCCGGGCGTCTCGTTCATCAGCTGCGAGAACTTCTCCTCCAGCGTCATCTGTGCTATCAGGTTGTCGGCCTGCTCCTCCAGCTGGGCCAGACGGTCTTGCGCCACGGCAGGGGTCGAGGCGGCCAAGAGTGTTGCTGCAATCATTTGTCGTATCATGTTTTAGGTGTTAGTTGTCTACAGGGCGCAAAGTTACGAAAAAACGAGCGAAGAACAAAACAAATGCGATTGTTTTTTCTCTTGAAACCCATCAGAAACGAGTGTTCAAAATGTCGCCAAAAAAGTGCGTTGGGGGGGGTAAAATTTTTGCAGGGAAAATTTCTCTTTCTGGAACGAATTGGAAGCAAAATCTGCACATTTCTTGCTATTTGTGCAACGTTGGCGAACGGGAAAAAGTGCCCAAAAAGCTCTTTTTTGCACACAAGAGGGGCTTTTGTGCACATTTTTTGCCCAAATTTTGCGCCAAATGCGCTCGCTGTAAGCACGCCAAATTTTCAAAAGTCAACGCCAAATTTTTCTGCGGCGTTGACTTTTGAAAGCCCGCCGCCGCGTTTTTCTTCAAAATTTTCGTTAACACCCTAACAATCAGCACATTGCTAAAATCGCTCAAAATTCGCTCATTTTCACGAAAAAAATTCTTCGCGCAAAATTTTCGAGTTTTGGAGGGGGTTAACGGCCGAAAAAGGCCCAAAATTCGAGGAAATTTTGAACACTGCCGTCCCTGCGTTTTTCCTAACATGGTTCTCGCATTTCTATTGCTCTCAAAATTCATTCACCATCGGAAATGCAAAAGAAAAACTGGTTTTCCTTTTGCATTTCCCTCGTTTTTTCGTAACTTTGCACCCTATTTATAGATAATGTGAAAGCAAATGGCTTGCATACTGCATATTGAGACGAGCACGCAGGTGTGCTCGGTGGCTGTGAGCGAGGACTCGCAGGTGATTTTTCACGAAGAACGACAGAACGACCACAAGGGCAGCAGCGCCGAACAGCTGGGAACGCTGGTCGACGAGGCGCTGTCGTTCACCGACAGCCATGCCATCCCCTTCGACGCGGTGGCCGTCAGCGGTGGTCCCGGCTCTTACACGGGTCTGCGCATCGGCGTGTCGATGGCGAAGGGCATCTGTTACGGGCGTGACCTGAAGCTCATCAGCGTGCCCACGCTCGAGGTGCTCTGCGTGCCGGTGCTGCTGGGCGAGAAGGTGCCCGAGGGCGCACTGCTCTGCCCGATGCTCGACGCCCGCCGCATGGAGGTCTATGCAGCCATCTTCGACCGCGGACTGAAGACCGTTCGCCAGACGCAGGCCGACGTGGTGGACGGCGACACCTACCGGCAGTGGCTCGACGAGCGCCCCGTCTACTTCTTCGGACCCGGCGCAGCCAAGTGCATCAGCGTCATCGACCACCCCAACGCCCACCTGCTGGAGGGCATCGAGCCGCTGGCGCGCTGGATGCAGCCGCTGGCCGAGCGAAGGCTACTGCGCGGAGAGACCGAGGACGTGGCCTACTATGAGCCGTTCTACCTGAAGGACTTCGTAGCGAAGATGCCGCGCGACCTGCTGAATCGTTAAACCGTTAAAACTGAATATAGTGGAAATAAAAGGATTAGACTACAACACCCAGCGCCAGAAGCTGCTGCTGCCCGAATACGGACGGGAGATACAGAAGATGATTGACCACGCCGTGAGCCTGCCCGACCGCGAGGAGCGACTGCGCTGCGCCAAGACCATCGTGAAGCTGATGGAGACGAAGGTGCCCCAGATTCGTGACAACGCCAACTACCAGCAGACGCTCTGGGACCACCTCTACTTGATGAGCGGCAAGCAGCTCGACATCGACTGGCCCTTCGACGTGAACAACGCCGAGCGCATTCACGCCAAGCCACAGCCCATGCCGCGCCCGTCGAACAGCATCGGGCTGCGCCACTACGGCCGACTGGTGGAGGAGCTGTGGGAACGGCTGAAGACCATGCCCGAAGGCCCGGAGCGCGACGAGCTGACGCGCCAGACGGCCAACCAGATGAAGCGCGACCTCATCCTCTGGGGGCACGGCTCCATCGACGACGAGAAGGTGGCCGACGACCTGGCACGCTTCACCGACGGCAAGGTACAGCTGAACCTGAACAAGTTCTCGTTTGAGCGCTTCGTTCCTACCGACGAGATGCCGCAGAAGCGCATGAAGAAGAAAAGATAGGGGGCTACACCATGGCTGCATTTATCATCGAAGGCGGACACCAGCTTAGTGGAACCATCACGCCGCAGGGAGCGAAGAACGAGGCCCTGCAGGTCATCTGTGCCACGCTGCTCACTGCCGAGCCTGTCACCATCAGCAACATTCCCAACATCCGCGACGTCAACAACCTCATCAGCCTGCTCCGCGACATCGGGGTGAAAGTGACAGCCCCCTCTAACCTCCCCCGACTGGGAGAGGCTCCTGCGGCGGAGACTTCCCCCCAGTGGGGGGAATTGAGGGGAGCTACCTTCCAGGCCGACGAGCTGAACCTCGACTATCTGCAGAGCGACGAGTTCGTGAAGAAGTGCGCACAGCTGCGCGGCTCGGTGATGATGATTGGCCCGCTGCTGACGCGCATGGGCAAGGCCGTCGTGGCTAAGCCTGGCGGCGACAAGATTGGACGCCG
This sequence comes from uncultured Prevotellaceae bacterium, assembly GCA_902775475.1. Classification (GTDB taxonomy): domain Bacteria; phylum Bacteroidota; class Bacteroidia; order Bacteroidales; family Bacteroidaceae; genus Prevotella. Next base: position 56,259 of record CACYME010000019.1, on the reverse strand, counting down.
GCGCCTGGACACCCATTTCCTGGGCTTCGAGCGCCTCGGGGCCCACTTCGGCCACGTGCCTGAGCGCGGCGTCTACGAGCTGTCGGCCCAGCGCCTCAAGGGCAGCTACATGCTGCTCGACGAGGCCAGCGTCACCGGCACGGCCAACATCGTGATGGCCGCCGTGATGGCCAAGGGCACCACCACCATCTACAACGCCGCCTGCGAGCCCTACGTGCAGCAGCTCTGCCTCATGCTCAACAACATGGGCGCACGCATCAGCGGCATCGCCTCGAACCTGCTCACCATCGAGGGCGTCGACAGCCTGCACGGCACCACGCACCGCATCCTGCCCGACATGATCGAGGTGGGCTCGTTCATCGGCATGGCGGCCATGGTGGGCGACGGCATCCGCATCAAGGACGTGTCGCTCAGGAACTTGGGCATCATCCCCAACACCTTCCGCCGCATGGGCATCAAGGTGAAGGAGGAGGGCGACGACCTCTTCATCCCCCGCATGCGCCACTACGAGATACAGTCGTTCATCGACGGCACCATCATGACGCTGGCCGACGCGCCGTGGCCGGGCCTGACGCCCGACCTGCTCTCGGTGCTCATCACCGTGGCCACGCAGGCCCGCGGCTCGGTGCTCTTCCACCAGAAGATGTTCGAGAGCCGGCTGTTCTTCGTCGACAAGCTCATCGACATGGGTGCACAGATTATCCTCTGCGACCCCCACCGGGCCGTCGTCGTGGGCCACGACCGCAAGCTGCAGCTGCGCGGTGGGCGCATGTCGAGCCCCGACATCCGCGCCGGCATTGCCCTGCTCATCGCGGCCCTCAGCGCCCGCGGCACCAGCCGCATCGACAACATCGAGCAGATTGACCGTGGCTACGAGAACATCGAGCACCGCCTCAATGCCCTCGGCGCACACATCACCCGAATGACTTAACACACCATGATACGCGACGACGAAGTCTACAAGATTGGCCGTCTGGGGAAGCCCCACGGCGTGAAGGGCGAGATCTCGATGCAGGTCGACGACGACGTGTTCGACCGCGTGGAGGCTGACTTCCTTATCCTCAAGGTCGACGGCATCCTCGTGCCCTTCTACATGGAGGAATACCGCTTCCGCTCTGATACCACTGCCCTCATCAAGTTCGAGGACGTGGACACCGTGGAGCAAGCCCGTGAGCTGACCAACACCGAGGTGTTCTTCCTCCGCAGCATGGCCGATGACGATGCTGAAGGCGACTACACCTGGGCCTACCTCGTGGGCTTCACCATCGTAGAAGCCACCACCGGCACCACCGTCGGCACCATCGCCGCCGTCGACGACAGCACCAGCAACATTCTCTTTGAACTCAGCGACGGCCGTCTCATCCCCGCCGCCGAGGAGCTGATTGCAGACATAGACAATGAAAAGAAACAGATACGAATGACTCTCCCTGAAGGACTCTTAGACCTCTGACCATCGCCCCTCTAAAGTCTAAGACCTGAAGTCAAAACAACTAAAGTCAACATGCCAAAACGACAAATAGCCATCCTCGGCTCCACGGGGAGCATCGGCACACAGGCCCTGCAGGTCATCGAGGAGCACAGCGACCTCTTCGAGGTCTATTGCCTCACCGCCAACACCCGCACGCAGCTGCTGGCCGAGCAGGCCCACAAGTTCAAGCCCGCCGCCGTGGTCATTGCCGACGAGCGCCGCTACGACGAGCTGAAAAGCCTGATGGCCGACCTGCCCGACGTGAAGGTATATGCCGGAGCGCGTGCCCTCGACGAGATTGTGGAGGCCGGGCCCATCGACATGGTGCTCACCGCCATGGTGGGCTTCGCCGGACTCTCACCCACCATCCACGCCATCAAGGCCCGCAAGGCCATCGCCCTGGCCAACAAGGAGACGCTCGTGGTGGCCGGCGAGCTCATCCTGCAGCTCGCCCAGCAGTACCACGTGCCCATCCTGCCCGTCGACAGCGAGCACTCTGCCATCTTCCAGAGCCTCGTCGGCGAGGACCAGAACCCCATCGACAAGATTCTGCTCACGGCCAGCGGAGGCCCCTTCCGCCTGATGCCACAAGAGCAGCTGGCCACGGTGACGAAGGCCGACGCCCTGCGCCACCCCACGTGGGACATGGGTGCGAAAATCACCATCGACTCGGCCACGATGATGAACAAGGGCTTCGAGGTCATCGAGGCGAAGTGGCTCTTCGGTGTCAGCGCCGAGCAGATTCAGGTGCTGGTGCACCCGCAGAGCATCGTCCACAGCGCCGTGCAGTTTGCCGACGGTAGCGTGAAGGCCCAGCTCGGCGTGCCCGACATGCGGCTGCCCATCCAGTATGCCCTCTCCTTCCCCCGGCGCCTGCCCCTCAGCGGCGAGCGTCTCGACCTGTTCAAGGCGCAGCACCTGGAGTTCTTCGAGCCCGACCTCGGGAAGTTCCGCTGTCTGGCCCTGGCCTTCGAGGCCATCCACCGAGGCGGCAACATGCCCTGCATCGTCAATGCGGCCAACGAAATCGTCAACCGTGCCTTCCTCGAGGACCACTGCTCGTTCCCCCAGATGGCCGACGTTATTGCCCAGACCATGCAGCGCGCCACCTTCTCGGCCACGCCCGACTACGACGTCTACGTGCAGACCGACCATGAAGCCCGCCGCATCGCCGGAGAGCTATTGCATAGCGAAACAGCGTTATAACGAGATAACATCATAGCGAAACAGCGTTATAACGAAATAACGTCATAACGTCATAACGAGATAACGAAAAAAAAGAATAATTAATCAACAATGGAAGTATTTCTGATAAGACTGCTGCAGTTCCTGCTGGCCATCTCGCTGCTGGTGCTGCTCCACGAGCTTGGCCACTTCACCTTCGCCAAAATCTTCAAGGTGCGCGTCACCAAGTTCTATCTCTTCTTCAACCCGAAGTTCCACATCCTCAGCACCTACGACACGTGGGTGCGCCGCCTGTTCAAGATGAAGCCCGAAGTGGTGCCCACCAAGGAAGTGACGGTGGAGCAGAAGGAGGGCGAGGAACCCAAGAAGGAGACCGTGAAAGAATATGTCGGCACGGAGTATGGCCTCGGCTGGCTGCCGCTGGGCGGCTACTGCGCCATCGACGGCATGATCGACGAGACCAACCAGAAGCTCTCGGAGGAGACGCATCCCTGGGAGTTCCGCACGAAGCCCACGTGGCAGCGCCTGCTCATCATGATTGGCGGCGTGCTGGTGAACTTCCTGCTGGCCCTGTTCATCTACTCGATGATTCTCTTCCACTGGGGCGAGACCTACATCCCCGTGGAGAAGATGACCGACGGCATGAAGTTCAACGCCGAGGCGAAGGCGCTGGGCTTCGAGGACCACGACATCCTCGTCAGCACCGACCGCGGCCCGCTGAAGAAGTTCGACGACGACCTCTTCCGCCAGGTGTCGAAGGCCCGGCAGGTGAACGTCATCCGCCAGGGACAGCCCTTCACCATCAACATCCCCGAGTCGGCCGACCTGAACCTGCTCAACATGTTCAAGGCCACGCCCATGTTCATGCGCCCCTTCCTGCCTGCCGTTGTCGACAGCGTGATGCCCGGCACCCCGGCCGCCGAGATTGGCCTGCAGCCTGGCGACTCCATCCTGGCCATCAACGGCAAGACCGTAGACTCGCACAACGAGTTTACCTACGAGATTGAGCGCCTCAGCGACGTGCTCGCCACGGCGAAGACCGCTGCCGACAGCCTGAAGGTGCGCAGCATCGACCTTGTCATCTGGCGAGCCGAACAAGCTGCACTGGCCACCGACAGCGTGCCCTACGTGGGTGACACCCTGCAGGCCGTCCTCACGCCTGAGCTGCAGCTGGGCTTCGTCACCATGTCGAAGTACGAGCCCACCACGTTCCGCTACGGCTTCCTCGAAAGCATCCCCGCCGGCATCAGCTACGGATGGCACAAGCTCTCGGGCTACGTCAGCGACATGAAGTATGTCTTCACCAGCGAGGGCGCCAAGTCGCTCGGTGGCTTCGGGGCCATCGGCAGCCTCTTCCCCGAGGTGTGGGACTGGCACCGCTTCTGGGAGATGACGGCCTTCCTGAGCATCATTCTTGCCTTCATGAACATCCTGCCCATCCCGGCACTCGACGGCGGCCACGTGCTCTTCCTTCTCTACGAGATGATTACGCGCCGCAAGCCCTCTGACCAGTTCATGATTCGCGCTGAATATGTGGGCTTCGGCATCCTCATCCTGCTCATGGTGGTGGCCAACCTCAACGACATCCTCCGCTGGCTGGGCTACATGTAAAGCCCAGCCCCGGCCACTCCCAGCCTCTCCCAAGGGAGGGGAGAGTAAGAAATGAGGGATGAGGGATGAGAAATGAGAAATGGAAAATGAGAAATGGATAGACCCGAGCCTACGGGCGAAGAACCTGCGAGACAAGTCTATCCATTTCTCATTTCTCATTTCTCATTTTCCATTTCACTTTCCTCTCATCCTTCAGGTCTATATATGCTCCCCTCTCCAGTTGGAGAGGGGTCGGGGGTGAGGCTGGAGGGGCTTGAGGGGGCTTTTTCTTAAAAAAATGTCAAAATATTTCACAGAAAATTTTGTTCACGGTGGCGAAGCAGTTTTGAGTGAAAAATGCCCGTTTTCGAGCCTTGGGGAGGCGTTGCCCGATGAAAAATCGGGCCGCAAACGACGAAGTTTTGCACACATACCCTACTTTTGTGCACGTTTTTTGCTCAAATTTTGCCCCTTTTCGCGTTTTTGTAAGCACGCGAAATTTTCAAAAGTCAACGCCAAATTTTCAAAAGTCGTTGACTTTTTTTTCTCAACGAAGCCCCTTTTTTGCCAAAATCAAGCCAATCCGCTGACAGCCAACGATTTAGCAAACCCTCAAAAAAACAGGCGTTTTTTAAAACAGGCGTTTTTTCGTCCAAAAGTTGTTTTCGTGGAGAATTTTCAAAATATGGAGGCCAAAAATGGCCATTTTGTCAATTTTGTTCAAAAAAAAGAAGATGAAAATAGAAAGCGACAGGGTCAACTGCTATATCTCATTACCGCCAAAAAAAGCAGATGAACGGAAGGGGATGTCCATTCATCTGCGGGGTTCTATAAGAATAGAACGGGGGGGAAATCAATTCAAGAGGCTTAGTTGTAGCGCAGAATCTGTCCGGGACGAATCGTCGAGTTCTGGCGGATGCGGTTCAGACGGCAGATGGCCGAGACGGTGGTGCCGTGCTTGCGGGCGATGGCCGAGAGGGTCTCGCCGCTCTGCACCTTGTGATAGCCACCCGAACCCTGGGCCTGCTGGCGACGCGAGGTGCGCTTGGTCTGCTGCTGAGCCTTTGGCTGCGTCTGCTTCTTCTGTGCCAGCTGGGCATAGTCGGTGTTGTCCTCACCGCCCTGACCGCCAACGCCGCGCAGGCGGGTGGCCACGATGCTCTCCTGGTTGTAGGTAGCCTTGCGGAACATGTAGTAGTCGCCCACGACGTCCTGATTGTAGAAGTCGAACATCAGTGCGGGGTTCAGGGCCGTGCCGCAGAGGCGTGTCTCGAAGTGCAGGTGCGAACCGGTGCTGCGACCCGTGGAGCCACCCAGACCGATGGGCTCGCCGGCGCGGATGTCCTGGTTCTCCTGGCAGAGGTGCTTCGACATGTGGCCATAGATGGTCTCCAGGCCGTTGTCGTGGCGGATGACCACATACTTACCATATCCCTTCGGCTCGTAGCGCACGATGCGCACCTTGCCGTTGAAGGCAGCGTAGATGGTGTCGCCGGTGTTCAGCTTGATGTCCAAGCCCTTGTGCTGGCGGCCCCAGCGGGCACCGAAGTTCGAGGTAATCTGCCTGCTCGGCGTGGGCATGGCGAAGCCGCGCAGGTCTATGAGGAAGCTGTCGGGCAGCGTGGTCTGCTTGTGTGCGTACATGTTGTTCCAGTCGTCGTAGAGCTGCGAGGCTGCTGAGGGTTGCATCATTTCGCTTTCCAGCATCTGGTGCAACTGGATGGAGTCTACTGCGCGCATCTTGCGGTCGATGGGTGCCTGATTGGCCAGCAGGTCTTGGGCAGAAGCGGGCATCATTGCCATCAGCGAGAGGGCCATCAGAGCGATTTTCTTGAAGTTTTTCAGCATGTTGTTGATGTATAACTGGCGTTGTTAGGTGCTTCGGAAGCAAAAATACGGTGCAAAGTTACAAAATTATATGGAACTAAAAGCGAAATGGCCAAATTTTTTCTGTACTTTTAACACTAAAAGGAAAAAAAATAGTAATTTTGCAGCCAAACAACAGGAACTATCGACATGAAACAGACAGAGAGAGCCAATTTCGGAAGCCGCTTAGGCATCGTGCTGGCCACGGCAGGTTCGGCCGTGGGACTGGGCAACGTGTGGCGCTTCCCCACGATGACGGGCGAGCATGGCGGTGCCGCCTTCATCCTGATATATGTGGTGTGCGTGCTGCTGCTCGGCGTGCCCTGCATGCTCAACGAGTTCATCATCGGCCGGCGGGCGCAGGCCAACACGGCACGGGCCTACGAGCGACTGGCCGGCAACACGCCGTGGCGCTTCATCGGCTATTTCGGCGTCTTCACCGGCTTCCTCATCACGGGCTACTACGTGGTGGTGGCCGGCTGGTGCATGCAGTACACCTTCACTTCGCTCACGGGGCAGCTCGACGGCAGTCCCGAGGCGGTGGCGGGCTATTTCGAGGAGTTCTCGTCGAACCCGTGGAAGCCCATCGTGACGATGCTCGCCTTCATGCTCATCACCCACGTGGTCATCGTGCGCGGTGTGGAGAAGGGCATCGAGCGGGCGTCGAAGCTGATGATGCCGCTGCTCTTCATCCTGCTCATCGTCATCGCCGTGGCAGCGTGCCTGCTGCCCGATGCCAGTCGCGGCATCTCGTTCCTGTTCAGCCCCGACTTCTCGAAGGTCGACTCCAGCACGCTGCTCGGCGCCCTGGGGCAGGCGTTCTATTCGCTCTCATTGGGCATGGGCTGCCTGTGTACCTACGCCAGCTATTTCAGCCGTGACACCCACCTGACGAAGTCGGCCGTGCAGATTGTCTCCATCGACACGCTCATCGCCATCCTTGCCGGACTGATGATTTTCCCCGCCGTGTTCAGCGTGGGCGGAAAGGTCGACGCCGGAGCCTCGCTGGTGTTCATCACGCTGCCAAACGTCTTCAACCAGGCGTTCTCGGCCATGCCGCTCGTGGGCCACGTCATCGCCCTGCTGTTCTACGCCCTGCTGTCGATGGCAGCGCTCACGTCGCTCATCTCGCTGCACGAGGTGAGCACGGCCTTCTTCCACGAGGAGCTGAACATCTCGCGCCAGCGGGGAGCCACCATCGTCACCGTGCTCTGCTCCATTATCGGCGTGTTCTGCTCGCTGTCGTTCTACAACAGCGACATCTCGCTCTTCGGGCTGACGCTCTTCGACCTGTTCGACTTCGTCACGGGTCAGGTTTTCCTGCCCGTGGGCGGTTTCCTCACCTGCCTGTTCGTGGGCTGGTATGTGCCGAAGAAGATTCTCCACGAGGAGTTCACCAACCAGGGCACGCTGCGCGGACGCTTCTTCAGCGCCTATCTGTTCTGCGTGCGCTTCGTCTGTCCGCTGTGCATCCTGCTCATCTTCCTCAATCAGTTCGGGGTGATTTGACCATAGACCTTAGACTTCAGACTATAGACCGCTGGCGATGTTTCGGGAGTTTTTCTACATGCACAAGAGCGACCGCCGCGTCATCCTGGCGCTGCTGACGGTGGCGGTGGTGGCCGTCGTCGCCATCACGCTGGTGGGCGGCGGCGATTCCGAGGCTCCAGTATCTTCTGTTGGAGTATGGGGCGATGCCATCGCCCCCTCAGCGCCCTCAGCGGCTCCCCCCTCGTCGCCTTCCCCCTACTATGCCCAGCCCGAGGCGCGCCCTGAGCGCTTCGCCTTCGACCCGAACACCGCCGACAGCACCGCCCTGCTGCGCCTCGGCCTTCAGCCGTGGCAGGTTCAGAACATCTACAAATACCGCGCCCGAGGGGGCATCTACCGTAAGAAGGAGGACTTCGCCCGCCTCTATGGCCTCACCGTGAAACAGTACCGCGAGCTGGAGCCTTACATCCATATTTCCGCCGACTACCAGCCAGCCGCCTCGCTCTTTTCCCCCTCTCGTCCCTCTGCTGAAAGCGCTGCGCCGGCCTCTGAGCCTGCACCCGTCGGCCAGTCGGCGGTCACGCCAGCCGATTCCCACGGCCGGGCCTACAAGCTCTCCCCCGGCGAGACCATCGACCTCAGCACCGCCGACACCGCCGACCTGAAGCGCATCCCCGGCATCGGCTCCTACTACGCCCGGCGCATCGCCGACTACCGCGACCGCCTCGGCGGCTACGTCAGCCTCAGCCAGCTCAACGAGATAGAGGACTTCCCGCAGGAAGCCCTCCCCTATCTGACGCTCAGCAACACCGTCGTGCGCCGTCTGAACGTCAACACGCTTTCGCTCAACGAGCTGAAGCGCCACCCCTACATCAATTTCTATCAGGCCCGTGCCATCACCGACTTCCGGCGCCAGCACGGTGCCATCAGCGACCTCAGCGACCTGCGTCTGCTGCCCGATTTCCCGTCGGAGGCCATCGAGCGCCTGCGGCCCTACGTAGAGTACTGACAGCGCCTCGCCTTTCCTTTCCCAGCCCATCGTCCGCAGAAGTCCGCAGTCATCGGATTAACGGTTCCCTAACGGAACTGGCTTACGGACTGAATCAGAACGATATGCGCAGGCCGAAAGGAACGCTGAGGACGAAGGGGTGCTCGGTGTTCCAGGTGCTGACGGTGCTGCCGTTACGGAAATAGTGCTGCAGCGACGGCTCCACGAAGAAGCTGACATGGGGCGCGAGGTTGTACTGCACGCCGAGGCCAACGCCTGCCGACCACTGCACGCCGGGATGGAGGCGCTCCGTTGTGGGCTCGGCCACGGTGCCGCCGGGCAGCAAATAGTGGCTGGAGAGCGTGGAGCGCAGGGGCAGCTGCACGCTGACGCTGGCCGAGGCGTAGCCATCGAGGCGGGGGAGCAGCTGCGTGCGCCACGACAGGCTGACGGGCAGGCCGAGGTACTGCACGGTCTGGTGCTGCTGCAACGACACATACGTGTTGCCCGACAGCAGCTCCGACGTCAGGCGGGTGTACTGCACGCCTACCCCCACCTGCCAGTGGCGGTCGAGGCCATAGCGCAGCGAGAGGGCCACGGTGAGCGGCAGCCTGTGGTGGCTGATGGAGTCGTAGGTGGTCTCGCTGGTCGAGCCGTCGCCATAGGGCAGCCGTCCGGGGCCACCGTTGCTCATGCCGCTGTAGGCCACGGCCATCCCCCAGCCACGGCCATCTTCTGCCACGGTTTTCCACGGTTCTTCACGGTCTTCTTTCTTAGCCACGGTTTCCCACGGTTCTTCACGGTCTTCTTTCTTAGCCACGGTTTCCCACGGTTTTTCACGGTTTTCTTTTTCAACGGGCTTTGACGGACCGTCATGGTCTTCTTTTTGGGCTATCGTCTCCCTCCTGTCCTCTATGACGCAACAGTGTTGTGTCACAGGCACAGACAGGCATCGACCGTGGCGGCCCTCTTCTCCCTTATTCTTCGTCTGTTCAACCTCGTGGTCATCGGTAGCAGAAGACCGTGCAGAACCGTGAGAAACCGTGGCAGAAGAAGACCGTGGAAGTCCGTGGCGGGCCTCTTCGGGGGAGAGGAGGAAATAGGAGGCACCGATGACGACGACGAGGAGCAACACGGGCCGTAGCCACCGGCGCAGCAGCATCCTGGCCCGGAAGAGCTGCGAGGAGGAGCTGTGCGGCTCGATGCCGAGCAGCGCAGCAATCTGCTGGTGGCTCATGCCCTCGAACACCGACAGGCGGAACACTTGCCGATAGCCGTCGGGTAGCGCGTTGACAACCGACAACAGCTCGTCGTAGGCCAACGCCGACGAGGATGCCGCCGGCACGGCCTCGGCAGCCTCCACGGGCACCTGCCGCCACTGCTTCTGCTGCCGCAGGTAGACCAGCGCCACGTTGCGCACCACCCGCTGCATCCAGGCCTCCACGCGCTCCGTGTGCTTCAGTTCGCCGATGCGCGTCAGGATGAGGACGAAGGCATCGTGCAGCAGATCATCGGCCACGGTCTCGCTGCCCACATAGCGCAGGCAGAGCGACCGCAGCCGATCATGACTGGCCGTATAGAGCAGGGCGAAGGCATCGCGGTCGCCCTGCTGACAGCGTTCAGCAATCTGCTGCAGATGCATCATCCCTTCTTTACTTCACGATGACCTTGCGACCTCCCACGATGTAGATACCCTTCGGCAGCTGTCGGCTGTCCACCCTGCGGCCCGTGAGGTCGCTCACCTTAGCAGTCGGATAGCGCGAGGCCGAAGACGGCAGCGTCTCGATGGCCGTGGCGTCGCTGGGATTGCCCTGCCCTCCCCAGGCGGTGACCGATATGTTCAGCCGGTCGTAGTCGCCGCTGCCATCGATATAGGCGTGGAAGGGCGCGATGAGCACCTCGTCCTGAGCGGCATAGAAGCTGTTGTCGGCGGGATGGTAGACGTAGGACCCGGCAGGCAGGCGGCGCTCCACGGTGGTGCCCACGAAGTGGAAGTCGGTGCCGAGGCTCTCGGCGGCGTGGGTGGCGGGCACCACGGTGTTCTCGCCCATGAAGAGAAGGCTGGAGCCCACGAAGACGCCCAGCACGTAGGGGGTGTAGGCCCTCATCTCCTGTGGAGAGCTAATCTGGCTGACCACGAGCGAGTCGCCCACATGACCTCCGTATTGCAGCACTTTCAGCATGTCGCCGTGAATCATCTCGCCCTCGTCGCCGTTGACGTCGTAGAGGCAGGCCTGGCTCACGTCGAAGGGCAGGACGATGGTCTCAGAGTAGCCCCGTCCCACCAGCAGGTCGTCGGTGCTGTCGTAGACTGGCGTCAGCAGATAGGAGATGAACTGCGCCTGGAAGGCCAGCGGACAGAAGTAGTCGTGACCCTCAGCAAGGCGGATGCGCCCAGCCTGCAGGCCTCGAATGACGTTCTGGTCGTCGCTGAGGCCCTGCGGCAGAGAGGCCAGCAGGTCGAGGTAGTAGAGGCAGTTGGGGTTGGCCCCGCTCACGTCGAGGGCGGCAGCGGGTGCCCCCTGTCCGCGCAGGTCGACGGCCACAGCCTCGGCGGGCACCGTCAGACGGGCATCGTCGCCCACGGGCAGGGGCAGCACGCGGCCGTCAGCCGTCCAGTAGGTGCCGGCGCCGGAGCGCATGGTGAAGCGGAGCGACGCGATGACCTCGCGGCCACCGGGCACGGCATAGCCCACGCGGAGAACGTAGCGCCCGCCATCGCGGAACGCGGCATCGTGGCTGAACATGGCAGTAAAATAGTGGTGGAACAGCAACTGAGTAGCCACCACCTCATGGTAGAGCTGCTGGCCGCTGTCCTCATCCTCCAGCAAGACGACGATGCCGTCGTCGTCGCGCTCGCCGCCAGCGCCGAAGTAGGCCTCATCCTGACTCCTGACGAGGACGCTTCCGCAGACCCGGCTGCCATAGAGCACGTTGCCGTCGGCCTCCTCGCTCAGCATGTCGAGGGCGAAGGTGGCGGTGAAGTCGAGCTTGCGGAGCGGCAGGATGGTCACCTCGCGGGTGCAGAGCGGCTCGCGGCCCTCGGCATCGGTAGCCGCCGTCAGCAGGTGGCGCCCCTCTGGCAGCTGATAGTCAAAGCAGACGTTGGTGCCATTGGCGGCTGGAGCGCTGATGAGCGTGTCGGCCCTGAAGGTCAGCGCACCCGTGTCTGCATCGTGGGCCAGCAGGAAGACGCGTCCCTCGAAGGCTTCGCTCGTGGGGTTCATGAAATCTACGATGGCATGCTGCGTCAGCATGGCCATGCCATTGCCGTTGATGCTGATGGAGTCCACCCGCAGCGGACCGGCAGCACGCGCCACCAGCCCCAGTAGCAGGGCGAGGCAGCAGAGTAGCAGTTTCTTCTTCATATCTGTTTTCAGTTTGGTTACATATTAATAGATGCACGGGCAGGGGCGATGACTGCACGGGGCGGAAAAAAAATACGGGCCCAGGCGCCGTCCCCGGAGGTCGAAGACGGGGCCGAGGGGCACGGCATCAGCGCCGACGGTGCCGATGGCTGATGGCGTACCAGCACCGCTCAGCGTCAGCTGGGCAGCGAGTGTTTCGGGGCAGGAAAGGAGCATGGGCGTCTCGGGCCGACGGTCGTGCTGGCGGGCATAGCTGAAGGCCTCGGCCATGCTGACGCGCCCGTCGCCATCGGCATCGGAGGCCACGGGCAGTCCCCGCTCGTCGTGGCGGGCCACGGCGCAGGTCCAGTGGTAGACGAACTCGTCGTAGGGCCGTTCGGCACAGCGCCACGACAGCTGAGTGGGCCCGCAGGCCGCCATCACCACGCGGCCCTCGCCCTGCAGCGCCTCGGCGAAGGCTCCGGCATAGCACGGCCCCAGCACCACGGCCACCGAGCCGGCCTGCACCGTGCCGAGCAGCGCCGCCAGCTCTGTGGCCAGCAGCCGCTCGCCGCGCCACAGCCAGAGGAAGGCCTCGCCACGCTCGTCGAGCTCGGCATGGTTCACCACAAACAGCAGCATCTGGTCGGCGGCGGTGAGGCCGCTGGCCAGCCGTTGGAAAGTGTCATCAAGGTTCTGGCGTGTGCAGGCAAGGTGCAGGTCGGGCTGTCCGTCGCCATCGAGGTCGGTGGATGACGAGGCAAAGCCCGTGGCCCCGTCGAGCAGCAGGTCGGTGGCGGGGTCGTCGCCGTCGGCCATCAGCAGGGTGATGCGCTCTGCCGGGAGGGCATAGTCGTGGCGCAGCGTGCGGTAGAGAAAGGCGCAGTCGTTCCAGTAGCGCTCGTGGTTGTACATCTTGCTGCGCCCGCCGCTGATGACGACGGCATAGACCGCCGCCTCGGCGCAGCACAGCCCGATGACCAGACAGAGGGCGACCAGCGCCAGCAGTCGTTTCGTCGTGTTCATAAATGTAAAGATACGAAGAAAGGGCAAAAGACTGCATGGCGAACTCCATTTTTAGGACTATTTAACTTGTCAGAGTCGGCTCTTCTCGTCGTTACCGGCACCAACACCCTTATACTTCGAACTGCTGATGTTGAAGTTGTAGCTGAGCGTCACTCCCACGCACTGGGTAAAGCTATAGACATCCTGAGCTGTCTGGCCGATGGCATAGTAGGTGGTCATATCGCTATTCGCCGTGCGTAAGATGTCGTTGGCATAGAGCGTAGCCGTCAGCTGCTCTTTCAAGAAACTCTTCTGCAGTCGGGCATTCAGCGCAAAGCTGCTGCCGCGATACATGAATCCCCAGTGGTTGCTACCCGTGTAACTGGCCTGCACCAGCGCTTTCGTAGTTGGGTCGATGACGAACCAGCTCTTCAAGTCGAAGCTGAATTCGGGCTTGTTCAGTTTCTTTGGCGCGCCATATTTCTCTGCATCAAATTTCTGTTGGTAGTAGTGCAGTGTGACGTTGGGTTGCCAGAAGCCTAACTTCGGCGACGCTACGAGTGTGGCATAGACGCGGTCTTGATGGTCGAAGTTGACGGGCTGGAAGATGGCGATTTCCTTCTCTTCATCATACACCCTTCCAATGTGGGTGAACAGGTCGTTCTCGCGGGTAAAGCCAGCGACGAAAGTCAGCCACGAGTAGGTCAGATGGAGGTCGATGCTCTGACGTACCGATGGGCGCAACAGCGGGTTACCCCCTTCGTAGAGCATGCGGCTGTCGTAGACAATTATTGAAGTCAGCATGCGATAGGGCGGACGGGTGATACGCTTGCCGTAACTGAGCTGTGCGCTCCACTTGCCCTTCTGCCATGCTGCTGACAGGTTGGGGAACCAGTCGTTATAGGTGCGGCTGGGTTCTTCCTGCCTGACGCCAAACGAATAGTAGTCGGCAGCTACGTGTTCATAGCGCAGTCCGGCATTCAGACGCCACTGTCCCAACAGCATTTCGTATTCAGCAAAGCCGGCGGTATTCTTTTCTTTCATCTCGTTGTCAGATTCAGGAATGATGCCTTCCTGATTGACATTGCAACCATAGCTCTTCGTACTTGTGGCTTCCGAACCTCCACTCAGCACACCTTTCCACACGGGATAAGTCAGCACCAGCTTGCCGGCTATCATCCTGCGGTCATCATTATTGAGGGTGGTGATGGTACGGTCGCCCAGTTCCTTGCTTTGTTCTGTCTGGTCAAGATGGTTTTCCGACTCGCGTCGCAGCATGGTGGCGTTCAGGTCGATACCCAGTTTGCCTGCCTTACCCACATAATACGTGTTGAGTTCCCATACAGGTTTGTCGGGCTCGTCGTTGTCTGTCTTCAGACGGACATTGCCGTAATAGGCTCCGTTCTTTTGATAGTCCTGCATCATTTCAGACTGGTAAAAGCTATACAGCAAGCTTTGCGACGAGACACTCACGCCGACGGAATGGTCGGCATTGAAGTCGTAGCTCAGACCGGCCTGGTACAGAAGTTCCGTCCAACTGCTCCTATTGGGTAGCTCAGCTAAAATATGGAACCGATCTTTCTTGATATGCAGCTCCTGCTCCAGTTCCTGGTCGGTGCTGTAATGCCCATTGTCGAGAGCCACGTTGGCAAAAGCTTCAAGCCCGCCCACGCGATATTTCAGCGTCAGGTCGTCGTAGTTGTTCCACTTGTTGTTCTTCCACATCTGACTGGTGACCATCAGGCTGAATCCGTCGCCCTGAGGCTTCAGCGTCCTGATGCGTATGACGGCATTCACCTCGGCACTATACTTGGCACCAGGCGACGTGATGACATCCACGCTTTTGATGTCAACCGATTTCAGCCGCTTCAGCTCGCTCGCATCGCGTACCTTTTTATTATTGATATAGATTTCGGGCTCACCCTTGGCCAGCACGTTGAATTGGCCATCGCTGCCCAACTGCACCATCGGTATCATTGCGAGCAGGTCGTTGGCCGTTCCTACGTCGTGCAGGATGGAGTGCTCCACATCCACCGTCAGGCCGCCCTGCACCATCTTGTACTGCGGAATCTGCCCCTTCACCTCAATGCCTTCCACGGTGTAGGTCTCAGGCTGGAGGGTAATGGTGCCGACGTGGCCTACGCTGACGGCTCTTGTCACTGTCCTGTAGCCGACGTACGACACCTTGACGACGACGTGCTGCAGGCTGCAGGGGATGACGAAGTCGCCGTTCTCATTGCTCACGCCACCGTTGACAAAGGCATCATCCTTCAGCAGCGCGACGTTGGCGAACGCAACGGGCGAGCCGCTATCATCGACGATGCGCCCTATGACCTTCGTGTCCTCTTTCTGCGTGCACTCGATGAAGATGCGGTCATCGTCGTAGGTCACCTTCATCGGATAGAAGCCAATCACCTCGCGTATGGCCTCTTCAATGGACAGGTTGCTGAAGTTGCTGGTCACCGTGAAGTCTTCCAGCTCGTCGTAGATGAAATAGACGGTCTTTTCGCTGGTGGCGCCATTTAGGTCCTCGAGAACTCTCGATAGCGACTCGTTCTGATAGTTGCGGGTTATCTTCTGAGCATGCACACACAGCGTCAGACCACAACAGAGCAGTGTTGTGAATAGAATCTTCTTCATGTTAGGAAGCCTTTAGGATTATTCTACAATCAGTTTCTGGTTCTCCTGCGCTATGTGGATGCGGTCGAACTTGTTGAAAGTGCTGATGACATCGTTCAGCTTGGCGGCCTTGTCCCAGGTGAAGTAGAGGCGAACGTGCTTCGTGGCCTCGCTTCTATAGACCGTCTCAACGCGATGGAACGCGGCGATATCATCCAGAATCGTTGCCAGTTCCGCATTCTCATAGACCACGGGTTTCCACAAGGTGCTGTCTTGGGGAGTCTCAACGGCAGCCTGTTCGTGCGAACTGGGCACGCGTACCGCCTGAGGCGGCGATTGCAAATCGTCCCCAACGCTGCCACCCTGCACTAGATGATAGGCGGCGTATGCGATACCCGACAGCATCAGCACCCCAGCAAACATGGCGGCCAGCTTTTTTAGCAAAGGACGAAGCGTGGAAACACTGTCGCCCCTTGTCCGTTTGCTCCATCTCGCCCATGCCTCGTCCGCATCAGGGGCGGGTATGTTCGCCTCGTCCAACATCTGGCCGACTTGCTCTTCGCCATATTCCTCCGGATGCAGCAGCATCCTGATTTGGTCTTCTCTCCTCATGCCTCTCTGTTTTGAAAAGTGGAACGTAGTTTCTTCAACCCCTGCACGATGTGCTTGTTGACGGCTGAAAGGCTGATGCCCAGCTTCCCCGAGATTTCCTTGTACGACCGGTCCTCGTCGAAATGCATCTTGATGATGCGACTGGTCTGGGGCGTTAGTCTTTCGTCAACATAGCGGTTCACAGCATCAATAATCTCTTCGTCAGTAAGCGAAGGATGAAGCGTGAAGAACGAAGAATCGGCATTCGCCATCGAAGTTTTTTCATGCTTCACCTTCAGCTCCTCACGTTTTCGAGCGATGATGTTGAGACAGCGGTTACGGACGCAAGTGAGCAGGAAGGTGCGCCGACCCTCTTCGCGCAGCAGGGTGCCACCCGCCCATAGCATAGCAAAGACATCCTGCACAGCATCCTTGGCCTCGTCCTCGTCGCCAAGCAGGATGTAGGCTGCCTTGTACATCCTGCCATACTCCGAAAGGAAGAGCTCCTTGAATTGCTGTTCTCGCCAGGCGAGTGTCTTTGTGCCGATTGCGCTGTCTTGCATTTTTTGGGTTGTTTCTACTTATCTATACAGATGAGCAAAGGAAATCATCACCCCTAAAGGCATTTTTTTAGGTAATCAGCGACAAAGATACGAAGATAATCTGATAATGCCTAAAAGGGGAGCAAAATTTTTCGACGTGTACGGTTGAAAAGACGCTGAAAGCGTCTCCTTTCAATAGCCGAGGGTATATAGTACCCCCGGTAGATGGATACGAGTGACACTGCTATTTCATTGCCTTTAATAATTGCTTAAAAGGGAACTAAATTGTCTGAACGGGGCTATGCTTTTTTTGAAAGATTTTGACAAAATGGCCGTTTTAGGCCTCCATATTTCGAAAATTCTGCGCGAAAGAACTTTTGGACGAAAAATAGCCAATTTTGAGAGGGTTAGATAAATAGTTGTGTATCAGGTGTTTGAGCCAATTTTGGCCAAAATTGGCGTTCGCTGGTTTTCAAAAGTCAACGCCGCAGAAAAATTTGGCGTTGACTTTTTATTTTTTTGGCGTGCTTGCAGAAACGCGAAAAGGAGCAAAAATTGCGAGAAAAACGTGCACAAAAGTAGGGGATGTGTGCAAAATTTCGTCGTTTGCGGCCCAATTTTTCATCGGGCAACGCCTCCCCAAGGCCCGAAATCGCCCATTTTTCACTCCAGAATGCTTCGTCGCCGTGAGCTAAATTTTTTGTGAAATATTTTGACAAATGCAGGGAATTAGAACACCGCCGCATGATTGACAACCTTTTTCAAGGCTGAGACAGGAATGCCAATTTTGTGGAGAAACTCTTCAAACCGATTTCGTTCCTTATAAGGGATTGTCAGCTCGTAGGTCATCAGTTCTTCTGCATCTTCAGCTGGAACGGGTTCAAACTCGTAGTATGAATCAGCATCGGGCAGATAATCGACAGGAATGGCTGAAGGCTGAACAAGCTTTATGTTGTGATAGTGCAAATCGCTATCCACATCCACCGAATAAAGATACCCGTCATTAGGATTCTTGATGAGTTCAAGAAGAGTTAGTTCCTTTCCAACATATTTCTGGAGGCTTGACAGACTGACACGAAGCACCAGCCAACGGTTGTCTTGGTCGTCGCGGTCTGCCCAATAAAAAAGGTAGTCATCACCCTTCCCGCTGACATAGTGTGACAGGAAAGGGCCATCGAAATAGAGCAAATCAGCAATCTTTTTGAAACTGCTAAAATCGTACTCAATACTATATCCTTCAATTTTTCTCATTGTTGTCCTCCATGAAGCCTTTTAGTTTTTTGAATATACTGCAAAATTACGATAATATTATGAAAGCCACAAGATTTTTATAGACATTTTTTCTTCGTTTTTTCTCTTTATTTCGTACCTTTGCAACCATATTCCGATAACAAACTACAGAAAACATGAAAAAGAACCTATTTTTCCTTTGCCTGCTGACCGCCAGCCTGCTAAACGTGTCGGCACTTAACAACGGTCATCCCGCCACTGCCAGCGACAACGTCAGCCACGCGGACGGCGTACGCGAGGTGACACGGCTTGACGAGGGCTGGAAGTTCGCACTCGGACACGCCGCCGACCCGAAGAAGGACTTCGGCTGCGGCACGGAGTACTTTAACTACCTGACGAAGGCTAACTCCATCCACAACGAGGGCCCCTACGCGATGAAGTTCAACGACGATGGATGGCAGCACGTCAGCGTGCCACACGACTGGGTGACGACGCTGCCCTTCGCCAGCCAGGCCAGCCACTCGCACGGCTACAAGACCGTGGGCTACAAATACCCCGAGACGAGCGTCGGCTGGTACAGGAAGGTCATCACCATCCCCGCCGAGGACCTGGGCAAGCACCTCTATCTGCAGTTCGACGGCATCTTCCGCCATGCGCAGGTGTGGTTCAACGGGTTCTGGATGGGCGAGGAGCCGAGCGGCTATGCCACGCAGGTGTACGACGTGACGGAATATGCCAACTATGGCGGCGAGAACCTGATATGCGTGCGGGCTGACGCGACGCTCGAGGAGGGCTGGTTCTACGAGGGTGCTGGCATCTACCGCGACGCATGGCTGGTGAAGACGGCGGCCGTCAGCGTGGCTCCCTTCGGCACGTTCGTCTATGCCGACCTGAAGGCGCCTTACGACCAGGCCACCATCCATGTGGAGACGGAGGTGAGCAACCACTCGCTGACCACGCAACAGTGTGAAGTCAGTCACCGCCTGCTCGATGCCAGCGGCCAGGAGGTCGCCAAGTCGGCACCCTCGACCCTCACCCTGAAGGCGAAGCAAACGCTTCACTCTTCACTTTTCACGCTTCACTTAGACAATCCCCATCTGTGGAGCACCACTGACCCCTATCTATATAAGGTGCAGACGACGGTGAAGGTTGGCGGACAGGTGACCGATGTCTACGAGACCACCACGGGAATCCGTGACTGTGTCTTCGATGCCGACCGTGGCTTCCTGCTGAACGGCGAGCCGCTGAAGCTGAAGGGCGTGAACATGCACCAGGACCATGCCGGCGTGGGGGCTGCCATCCCCGAGGCGCTGCTGGCGTGGCGCATCAGGCAGCTGAAGGCGCTGGGCTGCAACGCCTACCGCTCGTCGCACAACCCGATGACGCCTGTGCTGCTCGACATCTGCGACCGCGAGGGCATCCTCGTCATCGACGAGAACCGCCTCACGGGCATCAACGACGAGCATCTGCGACTGCTGGAGCGGATGATTAAGCGCGACCGCAACCACCCCAGCGTCATCCTCTGGAGCAACGGCAACGAGGAGTGGGGAATGGAGAACACCGTGCAGG
This sequence comes from uncultured Prevotellaceae bacterium, assembly GCA_902775475.1. GTDB lineage: Bacteria > Bacteroidota > Bacteroidia > Bacteroidales > Bacteroidaceae > Prevotella. The sequence goes on along the minus strand of CACYME010000019.1, from coordinate 36,768 downwards.
GCAGGCGCATCGCCGCCGCCATGTGCGAATATGCCCGGCTGCTCGACCCGACGCGCTCGTCGACCATCGCCAATGCCGGTGGCGCCGAGATGATCAAGGGCCTCGACGTGGTGGGCTTCAACTATATCCTCCAGAACGATGTGGACAACCGCAAGAAGGCTCATCCGACGTGGAAGATTGTGGGCACCGAGGAGACGACGGGCTGTGGCACGCGAGGCGTCTACTTCGACTCCCCCGACGACCGCGGCCACATGCGCTCCATGAATCTCGCCCCCGACAAGGATGGCACGGAGAACCGCATCGAGCGCGGCTGGCAGTTCTATGCCGACCGCCCCTGGGCAGCAGGACTCTTCTACTGGACGGGCTTCGACTATCGCGGAGAGCCTAACCCGCTGGCCTACCCTGCCCATGAGTCGGAGTTTGGACTGCTCGACTACTGCGGCTTCTGGAAAGACGAAGCCTGGTATCTGAAGTCGTGGTGGACCGACGAGCCCACGCTGCACGTCTTCCCCCACTGGAACCTGCAGGGACACGAGGGCGAGGAGATAGACCTCTGGGCCTACAGCAACTGCGACGAGGTGGAGCTGACGGTGAACGGCAAGAAACTCGGACGGCAGCAGATGCCCCGCAACGGACACCTGAAGTGGAAGGCCGTCTACCAGCCGGGCAAGGTCGTGGCGACGGGCTACAAGAACGGCAAGCGCATCCTGACCGAGGTCATAGAGACCACCAAGGCGGCCTCGAAGATGGTGCTGAACGCTGACCGACGGACGATAGCCGCCGACGGACGCGACGTGGCCGTGGTGAACATCGAGATACAGGACGGCAAGGGCCGCTTCGTGCCCGATGCCTGCCCCGTGCTGACCTTCCGCCTTGAAGGCGATGGGCGAATCCTCGGCTGTGGCAATGGCGACCCTGCCTACCTCGGCGAGGACCATCCGAAGCAGAAGGACTGCCGGGAGTTCAGCATCCCCGCCTTCAACGGACGGGCTCAGGTGCTGATACAGAGCGGACACACTGCGGGCGACATCGCGCTGACGTGCACCTCGGAAGCACTGGCCGAAGCCAGCATCAGCATCACTGCCAGCACTGCCGCACCGCGTTAAAGATTGTTGGCGCGTGCAGTCATCAGGGGGCTGTTTGCATCTTGACAGATAGCAAACAGCCAAAAGATGCAGAAAGAAAACTTAGCGCCAGCAGCAACCAACGTGGCGGTGCTGCTGACGTTCTTCACCCGCACAGAGACGCTGCGGCAGACGTTCGACGTCATACGCCGGGCACGTCCTGCCCGTCTGTTTCTCTATCAGGACGGGCCACGCAGCGCTGACGAACTCAGCAAGATAGAGGCCGCACGGCAGATAGTGGCCGACGAGCAGATAGACTGGCAGTGCGACGTGCGCCGCAGCTACCACTACACGAACAGCGGCGCCTGGGCCTCTACCTACGATGCCCAGCGGTGGGCCTTCAGCCTCAGCGACCGCTGCATCGTGCTCGAGGACGACTCCACGCCCGCCCTCTCGTTCTTCCGCTTCTGCGAGGAGCTGCTGGAGCGCTATGCCGACGACCAGCGCATCTGGATGATTGCGGGCTTCAACCACGAGGAGCTCACGGCCTCGCCCTTCGACTATATGTTCACCACCGTCTTCCCCATCTGGGGCTGGGCATCGTGGCGGCGCGTCGTCAGCCAGTGGGACGAGCAATACAGCGTGCTCGACGACCCGTTCAACCTGCACCAGCTGGAGGCCTACGTGGGCCACCGCCCGCAGGGCTGGAAGGAGATGGTGAAGAAGATGCGACGGCACCGCAGCGCGGGGAGGCCCATCTACGAGACGGTGTTCTGGTCGGCCATCACGCTGAACAGCGGCCTGACCATCGTGCCGACGCAGAACCAGATACACAACGCAGCCGTCTCGGCCGAGTCGGCCCACTATCAGGCGGAGCTGAAGACGCTGCCCCGCCGCATGCAGCAGCTGCTGACGATGCCTGCCCACGAGCAGGCCTTCCCCCTGCGGCATCCGCACTTCGTGATGGAGGACGTGGACTACAAAAAACGGGTGTTCCGCATCATGGCATGGGAACACCCGTGGATAAAGCTTTGCCGCTCTGTAGAGGAGCTGTTTCGCAACCTGCGCTATGGCTGCTTCCGGAACATCGGCCAAGCCGTCAAGCAGCGCCTGAGGAAAATCTCAGGCCACTACGACTATCTTTAGCACCGCCCGTTTTCAACCGTGCAAAACCGTGGCTAAAAGCGCAGTGGCTCGCCCTGGTAGAACCGCAGCAGGGCACGCTGGTAGAGGTATTCGTAGCGGGCCTGCGTGAGGTCGCTCTCGGTCTTCAGGTAGTTGTTCTTCGCCTCGTTGAACTCCGTGATGGTGGCCTTGCCCTGCTCGTACTTAGCCTGCACGAGCTGGAAGGCGTCTTCGCTGGCGCGCCGGGCCTCGTCGCTGCTGCGCAGCTTCTCCTGTGCCGCCACGGTGTTGTAGTAGGCCGTCTGAATCTCCTTATAGACCGTCTTCTTCGTCTGGTCGAGCTGCAGCTGCTGGTTCACGCGCTCCAGCTTGGCCTGACGGATGCTGTTGCGCGTCTGGAAGCGGTTGAAGATGGGGATGGAAAGGTTCAGACCCAGGTACTGGCTGAAGTTGTTCTTGAGCTGCTTGCCGAAGGGGTCGGAGCGGAAGCCGGATGTGGTGTAGTAGTTCGTGCCGAGACCGGCGCTGAAGCTAAGCGTGGGATAGAGGCCTGCCTGCGCAATCTTGATGCTGTTCTCGGTGGCACGCAGGCGGATTTCCTCGGCCTGCACCTCGGGGCGCAAGGCCCCCTCCAACCTCCCCCAACTGGAAGGAACAGCCCCTGCGGCAGAGGTAACTTCTAAAGCCTCTCCCAGTTGGGGGAGGTTGGAGGGGACCGTCTCCCCCAGTTGGGAAAGGTTGGCCGGGGCCTCGACGGTAAATCCCTCGGGGCTGTCCAGCTCCAGCAGCTGACTGAGGCTGAGCAGGGCCAGGCGCAGGTTGTTGTCGGCCTGGGTGACGGTGAGCTGGCTCTGGGCGAGGGTGGCCTGCTGCTGCGAGAGCTCGGCACGCGAGGCACGCCCCACGTCGAGCAGGGCCTGCAGACGGGCCACCTGCGCACTGTCGATGCTGACCTGGCGACGGGCCACGCCGAGCAACTCCATGTCGTAGAGTGCCTGCACATACTGCTGGGCCACCTGCGTGCGGATGTCGTTCTTCGCCTTCTCCAGGTCCTGCGTGGCGGCCTCAAGGTTCAGCCGACTCAGCTTAATCTGGTTCGGAATCTGAAAGCCGGTGAAGAGGGGGACGCCAGTGCCTACGGAGAAGGAGGTCGACGAGGTGTTGGTGTTCGTATAGGTGTTCTCGGCGGTGAGACCTCGACCGAAAGAGAAGTTCTGGCTGGCCGAGGCATTCAGGTCGGGGAGGCGCTGGTTGCGGGCGTTGGAGAGCTGTATCTGCTGCTGCTCCAGTCGCAGGCGATACTGCTCGATGCTGATGTTGTGGCTCACGGCATAGTCGATGCAGCGCTCCAGCGACCACGGCTCCTGCGCCCCTGCGGGGCAGAATGATAAATGGAAAATGATAAATGATATAAGCAGCTTTTTCATGGGGCTATTCGTTGGAGTTATCGTCGGTGATGATTTGCGGGCCGCGCACGTGGTCCTTGGCGGTGAGGCCGGAGCGGATTTCGATGTTCACGCCGTCGGAGAGGCCGGTGACCACGGGTCGGCGCTCGTACTGGGGCGTCTGCTTCGTGGAGGTGCCTGTCAGGACATAGACGAAGGTGCTGTCGCCCTCGAACTCGATGGCGCTCTCAGGGACGCTGAGCACCTGCGTCACCTGTGCGAGGACGATCTCGGCGTTGGCAGAGTAGCCGGCACGGAGCGTCCTTCCACTGGCAGCACCGCCCGACAGGCTATCCGTGGGGATGGCCACGGCGGCCTTGATCTCGAACTGGTTGGCGCCGTTGCTCTCGGTGGCCTTCGGCGAGATGTATTCCAGCGTAGCGTCGAAGGAAAGGTCCTGCAGGGCGCCGATGGTAATCTTCATCGGGATGCCGATGATGAGCTGTCCCACCTCAGTCTCGTCGATGTTGCCGCGGAAGATGAGGTCCTGCATGTTGGCCACGGTGGCGATGGTGGTACCGTCGTTGAAGGTGTTCGAGTTGATGACCGAGTTGCCCACCTTCACGGGGATGTCGAGGATGACGCCGCTGATGGTGCTGCGGATGAGCGTCGACGATGCCGAGGCGTTCGACTTCGACACGCCGTCGCGCACCACTTGCAGGGCATCCACGGCAGCGGCCTTCTCCTCCTGGGCCTGGTGCAGCTGCTGGCGGGCCTTCTCGAAGTCCTCGTCGCTCACCAGCTGCTGGCGATGCAGCTGCTCGGTGCGGGCATAGTCGGCCTCCACCTGCCGCAGGTTGATGTCGGCCAGTCGCACTCGGCTCTCAGCGGAAGAGAGCTGCCCCATGTCGGGGATGACTTTCACGCGGGCAATGACCTCGCCCTGCTGCACGGTCTGACCCGGCTCCTTCATCAGCTCAGCGATGATGCCGCTGATTTGCGGCTTCACGTTCACCTCGTTGCGGGGCTCTATCTTGCCCGTGATGATGGTGGTCTTGCGGATGTCCTGCTGCGAGGCCGCCAGATCCTGGTAACTCACCTCCTTGGGCTGGCTCTTCTGCCAGAGGAAGACGAAGGTGCCGATGAAGATCAGCGCCACAATGGCTGCGACTACAAGTTTAATGTACTTTTTCATATTATCTTTTTTCGTTATTTCGTTATTACGTTATCACGTTATTACGTTATCACGATACTTCTTTATGTTTACTCATCGCGCATGGCATCGACGGGCTTGATGCTCATGGCACGGGCGGCAGGGGCCAGTCCGGCGAGGACGCCCATGATGCTGATGACGAGCGCGGCGAGGATGGCGGTCCAGAACGATACCTGGAAGTGGGCGCTGACGATGCCGTCCTCGGTCTGCGACAGCTCGAGCATCTGCAGGATGGCCACGGCAAAGAGGATGCCGCTCATGCCCGCCACGAGGGTGAGGACGATGCTCTCAGAGATGATTTGCGAAAGGATGTTGCGCGGCGTGGCGCCGATGGCACGGCGGATGCCAATCTCGGTGGTGCGTTCGCGCACGGTAACCATCATGATGTTCGACACGCCGATGGCACCGGCCAGCAGCGTGCCGAGGCCGACGAGCCAGATGAGGAAGTTGACGCCGCTGAAGAGGTTGTCGAGCAGCTGGAAGAGCACCTCGGTGTTGAACACCATCAGGCCCTGCTCGTCGGTCGGGTCCACGCTGTGTGCCCGGGCGACGGTCTCGCGGATGCGGGGTGCCACGTTGCTCATCACCACGCCCTTGCGGCCAGTGACGGCTATCATGTGCACGTCGTTGCCCATGTTGTAAGCCTGCTGCATCAGCGTGATGGGCAGCAGCATCGTGGTGCCCGCCTCGCCTCCGAAGTTGATGTTCGACACGTTATAGTCTACGCCGACAATCTGGTAGTAGATGCTGTCGACCCTGATGAACCGTCCGCAGGGGTCGCCGCCACCGGGGAAGAGGTCCTTGTAGGTCTTCTTGCCGATGACGCACACCTTGCGCTTCTGCGCCAGGTCCATCTCGTTGAGGAAGCGGCCATAGCGAATCTTCGGCTCGTTCACCCGCTGGTAGTCGGGCTGCACGCCATTCACGCCGACGGTGCTCTTGCGGTCGCCGTAGTAGGCCGTGCCGCCATTGCTGAAGAGCACGGGCGAGATGACGTCGAGCTCGGGGATGCGCTGCCGCAGCCGCTCCACGTCCTTGTAGTTCATCTCCCACATGCGGCCCTTGCGGAAGCCCTTGTAGGCCTTCGTCGTGGGCTGTGCCCACACCATGGCGGAGTTGGTGGCGAAGCCCTCGAAGTTCTGGTTCAGCATCTCCTTCATGCCGTTGCCGCCGCCAATGAGCGCCACGAGCATGAACACGCCCCAGAAGACGCCGAAGCCCGTGAGGAAGCTTCTGCTCTTGTTCCTCGTCAGCGTGTCGAGGATTTCGCGGTAGGAGTCTAAGTCTATTCTCATGGTGTCAGTCTGCTCTTAATGCTTCGATAGGTCGTATGCGCGATGCCTTGTAGGCGGGGATGAGTCCGGCGATGGTGCCGGCGATGACCATGACCAGCGTGGCCTCGATGCAGACATCGATGCCCACGGTGGGGTCAACGAACATGGTGGCCTTGAACAGGCCGGCATCCACCTTGGTGTGGCCGAGCGTGGCGTCCATCCACTCGTTGGCGGCCACGCCGAGCACCATGCCGATGTAGCCGAAGAAGGTGGTGATGATGACGCTCTCGACGATGATGAGGCGCAGGATGTTCCACGGCTTGGCGCCGATGGCTTTTCTTATTCCGAACTCGTGGGTGCGCTCCTTCACGGTGATGAGCATGATGTTCGACACGCCGACGATGCCGCTGAGCAGCGTGAAGAGTCCCACAATCCAGAGGGCGGTGCGGATGATGCCGATGCCCGTCTCCATCTGCAGGTTCTGCGTGAAACGGTTCCAGAGCCACACGGCGCTCTCGTCGTCGGGATGGGCCTGGTGGTTGGCGTTCAGGCGCTGGCGGTAGTCGGCCTCGAACTGCTCGTTGGCGGCCTCGGTGGGCAGGCCGTGGAAGGTGAACTCGATGCGTCCGGCGTCGTCGGTGTTGGCGCCGTAGATGCTCTTGATGGCGGTGTAGCTCGAGAAGGCGTCGGCACGGCCGTTCTCGTTCTCCTTGTAGATGCCCACCACCTGGAAGGCGAAGCTGCCCACGTTGACGTAGCGCCCGATGAGCCGTCCCGTTTGTTGCTGTGGTACAGCAACAGGCCCAACGGCCAGCAGCTCCTCGGCCTGCTTGTTGCTCAGGACGAGGACCTTGCGCTTCTCGCGGATGTCGATGTCGTTGATGAAGCGCCCGTGGAGCATCTCCACCTTGTCTATCTTCGTATGGTTGGGGTAGACGCCGCAGATGTCGGAGGAGAGGTACTGCTGGCCCAGGGTGATGGTGGCCATGGTGCGATATTGCGCGCCCACCTCGTCGACGTGGTTGCTGAACTCCGGGGCGGCGGTGGTCTTGATGTCGCGCTCCTGCAGTCGAATCCAGCGCCCCTCCTGCAGTCCCTGGTAGGCCATCGACGTCTCTCCGCCGAAGACTACCATCGAGCTGGAGAGGAAGCGGTCGCTCTGCTTCAGCTGCGCGTTGATGAGCCCGTTGCCGGCGCCGAGCAGCACGATGAGCATGAAGATGCCCCACGCCACGGCGAAGCCCGTCAGCGAGGTGCGCAGCTTGTTGCGCCGCGCCGTCTGCCATATCTCATTCAATAACTCCATCCTTAATCCTGATGACCCTGTTCGTCTGCTGTGCCACCGTCGGGTCGTGGGTGACGATAATCTGCGTGATGTGCTCCTGGGCGTTGAGGTCCTTCAGCAGCTGCATCACCTCCACCGAGGTCTTCGAGTCGAGGGCGCCGGTGGGCTCGTCGGCCAGGATGAGCTTCGGCCGCGTGATGAGGGCCCTGGCGATGGCCACGCGCTGCTTCTGTCCGCCGGACAGCTCGTTGGGATAGTGGGTGGCCCAGTCGAGCAGGCCCAGCCGCTCCAGGTATTCCAGGGCCAGCTGGTGGCGCTTCTTCCTGCTGACGCCCTGGTAGAACAGGGGCAGCTCCACGTTCTCCACGGCGGTCTTGAAGCCGATGAGGTTGAAGCTCTGGAAGATGAAGCCTATCATCTTGTTGCGGTACTCGGCGGCTCGGCGCTCGCTGAGGTTCTTGATGAGCACGCCGCCCAGCTCGTAGACGCCCGTGTCGTAGTTGTCGAGGATGCCCAGGATGTTGAGCAGCGTCGACTTGCCCGAGCCGCTGGCGCCCATGATGCTGACGAACTCGCCCTCGTCGATGTCGAGGTTGATGCCCTTCAGCACGTGCAGCGGCTGGGCACCCTGATAGGTCTTGTTGATGTCCTGTAGGTGAATCAAGTTTATTGACGATTTACGGATTGACGATTTACCGATTGACGGATTGACGATTTGCGTGCAAAGGTAGGAAGAAAATCTTACTCATTGATACTTTCCAGACAAGAAATTAGAATTATTAGAAGAATAATGTCTACTTTTTAGACATATTTACATTCTCTGCCCGGCAGAACGGTCAGCTGCCGGTGTTCTACGCTTGCTTTTCCCATGCCTGACTAACGTCGCCGAGTCCCAGCCCGAGCAGCCGCATCTGGCGGAACACCTCGGGGAGTGTCTTCTCCAGGAACGCCTTGCGGCGCTCCTGAAGAATCTGCTCGCGGGCACCGGCGGTGACGAAGTAGCCCATGCCGCGCCTGTTATATATAATATTGTCGCGGGCCAGCAGCTCGTAGGCCTTCACGGCAGTGTTGGCATTCACCTCCAGCGCCACGGCATACTCGCGTACCGAGGGGATGCGGTCGTCGTCCTTGTAGGTTCCAGCCAGAATCTCGTCGCACAGGCGGTCGGCCATCTGCTGGAAGATGGGTTTGTCGTTGGTGAACATCATACATTGAACCATTTATGCTGCACCACCTGCAAGCGACGGTAGAGCCAATAGCTGAGCCAGATGTTGAGAATGGTGAGCGCGGTGAAGACGATGCTCATGATGAGGTCGAAGGTCTCGAACGTCATGCCCTTGAAGTGATGGAAGAAGTCCTGCAAGTTGTCCTCGCCAATCATCACGCCGATATAGTACAACAGTGTGGAGAGCAGGATGCTGCCCGCCACCACCGTTACCGTTGTCCAGACGAAGGGACGCTGGTGGAAGAACACGCCGCCGAGCACAAAGATGCTGAAGTTGAAGCATGTCTGCGATATGTCGAAGAAGGTGCTGAACACCAGGGTCTTGGCCATCTCTTCCATACCACCGCCCAAGATGAGCGAGAAGCCCTTGGTGATGTCGTCGTGGCCAGCAATCATCTCTAAAAGCACGCGCAGACCGGTGGCGGCATAGGCGGCAGCAAAGATGAGCACGGGCATGAGGATGCAGCAATAGACGAGTCGGGCCAGGAATTTCTCAACGTTCGAGGCGGGCAGCATCAGTGCGGTGACGCGCTGCTGGCTGGTCCTGGCATTGCCCAGTATGCCACTGGCATAATAGAGCATCATGACGCCCATGATGACGTTGCACACCATCATGCCGGCGAAGGTGGCACCGGGACCCAGTCCATGCGAGATGTCGAAGATGGTGAAGCACGAGAACAGCTGGATGGCGAGGAAGGCCACCAGGAAGGCGGCGAAGGCGGTGAGGATGCTTTTCTTCTCAGTGAGCACGGTCCACTTCAGGGTCTGCCAGAAGCGGCGGGTATCGAATGCATTGGTTTTCATTTTACAAGTCCTTTCGTTACGGCGTTAAACAACAGTTCCAGGTTCACAAGTGTCTCAGGCTGGCCTTCCTGGCGGCGGGCCATCACCATGTTGCCCTGCAGCGAGGGCTCGGCGTAGATGACGGTGTCGTCCATCTCCTGCGGCGTGCGCACCTCGAAGGCGAAGCGCTCAGTGATGTCGGCCATCGACGTGTCCATGAGCAGCGAGCGCTCAGAGAGGAAGAGCACGTGGTCGAGCAGCTGCTCCACGTCGTGCACCTGATGGGTGGAGATGATGAGGGTGCGGTCGGCGGTCATGTTCTCGGCCACCACCTTGCGGAATTGGCTCTTTGAGGGGATGTCAAGGCCGTTTGTGGGCTCGTCCATCAGCAGCAGGCGGGTGCCGGCAGCGAGTGCTACGCTCATGTACACCTTCTTCTTCTGACCCATCGAGAGGGCATTGAGCTGCAACTCCGTGGGCAGCTCGAAGGCTTCGAGGCAGCGCTTCAGAATGTCGCGGCTGAAGCGCGGATAGAACGACTCGACGAGGGCCACGTAGGCATCGAGCTCAACAGCGGGCAGGTCGAACTCCTCGGAGACGAGAAAAATGTCGCTGAGCTGCTCAGCCAGGCGCTTGTAGGTTGCAATGCCATTGCAACATACTGAACCCTGGCGCGGACGCAGCAGACCGGAGATGAGATAGAGCAGGGTCGATTTGCCCGTGCCGTTCTTGCCCAGCAAGCCATAGATGCGGTTCTCGGGCAGCTGCAGGCTGAAGTCGCTAAACACCGGCTGCTTCTGGCCGGGGTAGCTGTAGGTGATGTTTTTGATGTCAATCATACTGTTTTTATGTTTAAGAATTACTACTTTTTATACCGTTGTGGTGTATTAGTTGAATAGTACACCGCAAAAGTACAACGATCTGGCGTACCAGCCAAACTTTTCGGCCAAAAACTGCAAAACATTAACACTCCTTAACGGAAAACGGCCCGTTTATGGCGATTTTGCTACTCGCCATCGTCGATAAAGGCCATTTTAAGTTGCGCCACAGACCTCTTACTTTCGCAGCTCCCATTAGGCTCATTTTTTTGAACAATATTGACAAAATGGCCATTTTTGGCCTCCATATTTTGAAAATTCTCCACGAAAACAACTTTTGGACGAAAAAACGCCTGTTTTTTGAGGGTTTGCTAAATGGTTGACTGTCAGTAGGTTGGTTTGATTTTGGCAAAAAAGGGGCTTCGTTTAGAAAAAAAAGTCAACGACTTTTGAAAATTTGGCGTTGACTTTTGAAAATTTCGCGTGCTTACAAAAACGCGAAAAGGGGCAAAATTTGCGCAAAAAACGTGCACAAAAGTAGGGGATGTGTGCAAAACTTCGTCGTTTGCAGCCCGATTTTTCATCGGGCAAAGCCTCCCCAAGGCTCGAAAACGGCCATTTTTCACTCAAAATTGCTTCGTCGCCGTGAACAAAATATTCTGTGAAATATTTTGACATTTCTGTAAAAGTTTTTTGACATTTCTGCATGAAAAAATCCCATGGCCCCGATTGAGAGGTCATGGGATTGGCATTCAGAGGGGGGCCAGCCTTACTTCGTCTTACCGTTGAGCGAGTAGATGTAAGATTTGCCGGCCGACGTCTCGGGCACGAGGTTGCCGTTCTTGTCCTTGTAGAGCGTCAGCTTGCCACAGACGACCACCTCGTCGCCGGCCTTCGGCTTCAGCCAGCTGTCGTCGGTGTACTTCACGTTGCCCAGGTAGAGGGTGCGGAAGACGTAGAACTTGTCGGCCTTGTCGGTGCCGTCGTCAGAGAGGTAGAACGTGCAGTTGCCATACTGCGTGCCGAACTGGTTGTTGTCGGTAATCTCGATGATCTTGCCCTTCACGTAGACATCCTTCTCCGAGGTGTTGCCCTCGCCGAGGCTCTGGCAGAAGGCGTTGGCCTGTGCAGGCGTGAAGGGGTTGTCGAGCGTGCCGGCCTCAGCGGGAGCGTCGCCCTTCTTCAGCGAGACGATGTAGACGTTGCCCGAGAACTCCGGCGTCGTAGTGTCGTCCTTGGTGTAGTTCACCAACTTGCCACAGACCACGACCACGTCGCCCACGGCGATGGCGTTCTCGTCGGTGAACTTCTGGTTGTCGAGGAAGAGCGAGCGGAAGCAGGTCAGGGCGTTGGCGTCAGTGCCGTCGTCGCTGATGTTGAAGGTGGCGTTGCCATAGCTGGTGGACACCTCCTTGATGCTGGAGATGCGGCCCTTGGCGAAGTAGATTTCGCCGTCGCTGGTGGCACCAATCTGCTGGCACTTGGCAATGGCCTCGGCCACGGTGAACGGGTCTTCGGCGCTCTGTCCGTGAGGCAGGGCATAGGCGGCCTGCTTGATGGTGTAGGCAATCTCGGTGCTGGTGGCTCCGCTGTAGGAGCTGAAGGTGATTTCGGCCTTACGGCCCTCGGCGGTGTTGGGCAGCACGTTGAAGCGGAAGACGGCCGTGTCGGCAGCAGCCTCCTCCCCGGCAATATAGCGCACGCCGTCGTAGTTCACCCACGACTTGGCATCGTCGGCAATGCTGCAGAAGGCGCCGTTGCCCTTGTAGCTCACCTTCACCTCCACCTCGCCGCCTTCGATGCCCACATTGGCCTCGGGGCTCTCAACCTTCAGCAGGGCCTTCGTGATGTTGATGACGGTCACGTCGACCAGCTCCACGGTGCCGTTGTAGGTGGTCTTCGGGCCTTCAATGGTGATGACGTCGCCCACGTCGATGCCCCAGGCAGCGATAGAGCTGTTCTTACCGTTGTTGCCGCTCTTGTCGCGCGTACCATAGATATATATCTCGCCCGTCTCGTCCTCTAAGTACCAGTTGCCGTAGTCGGTGTTGACGATGCGGGTCACTGTACCAGTGACGCGATAGGACTTCGAGTCGGGTCCGGCGATGACCTCGGCGCAGGTGGCATTGCTCACGGTGCTCAGGCCCTGGATGATGTTGATGTGCTGATTCTGCCCACGGCTGCCGATGAGCAGCTCGCAGGTGCGGCCGTTGAGCGAGCTCTCAGCCGTGAAGGTGACGGTGGTGGTGCCGGCAGCGCCCGAGACGGTGCTGACGGTGAGCCAGCTGGGAGCCACGGCCACGGTGGTGTCCTTGCCGGCTATCCACGTCTGCTCCACGAAGGCCCACTCGCCCGAGGCGGTGACGGTAATCTCGTTGGAACCGCCGTCCTGGCTGATGCCCACATAGCTCGACGACACCTTCAGGTCGCTGAGCAGCGTCGGCTCATAGTCGTTGTCAGAGCAGCTGACGGTTGCGGTGGCGATGCCACAGCCAAGGAGACAGCCGCAGAAAAGTCTTACTATATTCTTTTTCATAATTCCTTTGGGTCGTTATGTTTTACTTTACTTCAGAAATGATAACCGAGCGCGAGAGGTCGGGATTGCCGAGGAACATGGTGTCCACGCCACCCTTGGCACCGAGGGCCAGCTGGCTGGCGGGCACGCCATACTTCTGGGTGAGGATGTTGTAGACGTTCTGTGCACGCTGCTCCGAGAGCTTGCCGTTGATGTCGTCGTTGCCCGTCTGCTTGTCGGCATAGCCGGTGACGGCGAACTTCTTCTGGGGAACAGACTTAATCATCTGGGCCACATACTGCAGGTTCACCACGTCCTCGTCGGCCACGTTGGCATCGCTGATGTTGAACTTCACGTAGTGGGGATAGGTCACGTACTCCTTCTCGTACTTCGTGACCACCTTGCTGTTGTCAGGACGGTCGGGCACCATGGCCAGCTGGGCACGCAGGCGGTTCACCTCGTCGTTCAGGCGCTCCAGCTCGGCGTTGTCCTTCACGTAGACGGTGCGCTCGATGCCGGTCTTCGGCGAGCAGCCGCAGTCGTCGTTGCGCTTGCCCTCGAACATGTACCTGACGCCGACGCTGGCAAACCAGCACTGGCCCAGCGAGTGGTAGGGCACGAAGGTCTTCGTATCGCCGCTGATGGACTTCGGGGTCGAGAAGGTGGCATAGCCGTCGGCATCCACGCCCTCATACTTCAGGATGCGGGCCTCGCTGCCGATTTCGGGGTTGAGGTACTTGCTGACGCCCCACGACGAGTTGAACAGGTTGAGCACGTTCTTGATGTCGGCAGAGAGCTGCAGGCGGTGCGACGTGTTGCCCAGGTTCAGGCAGAAGTCGTGCTTATAGCTGAAGTCGATGCGATGCACCCAGGGTGAGTAGACGCTGTAGGCCTCGGCATATTCGCCCTGGTGCTTCTTCAGGTAGCCGTCCTGGTGGACAAACTCCATGAAGCGCTGCTGGTCGTCCTCGCTGACGAAGCGGAAGTCGCCCTTGCCCGTCCACACCTTGCCGTTGTAGCTGGTGGCAGCCTGTGCGTCGGTGGGCACGTAGATGGCATCGTAGGCATAGCCGTCGCTGTTCATGTCGTTGGTGAGCATGTAGCTGTAGTTGTAGCCGCCGCGCCAGGTCTCATAGATGAACGAATAGTGGTTGCCGCACTTGTCGTGGATGGTGGCGTTGGCCACGATGCGGTCAGGGGTGACATACTGCGAGTTGTGCAGCCGGATGTTGTTCGGGCCTTCCACGGTGGGCACGTAGGTGAAGGCGCTCTCGGCAGCCGAACCGGGCATGCCGGTGATTTCCTTCTTCACCGTGTGGGTGTAGGCAGCCATCAGGCTGATCCACTCGGCGGGCTGGGCATTGATGGTGACGTTGCCGGTCCAGCCGTAGCCCTTCGAGGTGTTCTCAAGCACGAAGGCCTTGGTGTTGGTGCGGAAGCCGGTGGGATAGATGGGACGGTTGTCGAGGCCGTTGAAGCGCGAGAAGCCGCCCACCGAGGGGATGGCCCAGTCGGAGATGCACACATCGTTAATCATCTTGTTGAAGATGCCCTCGACGGTGATGGAGAGGGGGAAGCTGACGGGGAACTGATAGTCGATGGCCAGCGATGACTTCCACACCTGCGGAAGCTTGAACTTAGGATCGACGGCAGAGATGGCCGAGGGCACGGTGCCCATGTCGCTGGTGACGGTCTGGGGGAAGCCCATGGCGAAGAGCTTCTCCTGCATCTGCTGGATGGTGGTCATGGGGCCTCCGGCAAACTGGCTCATGTCAATGAAGCGGTTGCCGTTGGCATCGGTGGTGTAGGCGCCGGAGTAGTTCTCATAGCCGCGGGCTGCCTTGCCGGTCTTGCCGTCCCACACCTTCGTCTTGGCGTTGAGCTGGGCCTGATACTGCACCAGACCGCCGTTGGTGGGCATGTTGGTGAAGAACACCAGGGGCAGACGGCCCAGGAACATGCCCGTTCCGCCGCGCACCTTCAGCCGCTTGTTGCCCAGCACGTCCCAGGTGAAGCCCAGGCGCGGCGAGAGCGAGATGCTGTTGTCGGGCCACTTGCCGGTGTCGATGTGGCGGGCGCCGTAGTTCAGGTTGTAGATGGCGTTGTTGGTCAGCAGGTCGCTGTTGTTGAAGAAGAGGCCGTCGACGCGGGTGCCGAAGCTGAGCTTGAAGCGGTCGGTCATGGCCCATTCGTCCTGCAGGTAGATGCCGGCCTTGTTGAACTGCACACGGGCAGCGGGCTTCGACTCGCCGTCGTAGCCGTAGGTCAGGCAGAACACCTCGGGCGTCTGGTTGAACAGGTCGGCGACGCTCATGCCCTCGGCCCAGTCGTAGCGGTAGTAGCCGGTGCCGTTGCGCATGTACTGGTTGTCGGCCATCTGGTGCTCGAACATCAGTCCGCCGGTGATCTTGTGCTTGCCGGCGTAGTAGGTCACGTCGTCCTTCAGGTTCCAGATGGTGTTGTGCACGGCGTTGTTCCAGGTGAACAGCTCATAGCCGAGGGCCATGTAGTTGTTGCCGTCGCGGGTGATGTCGATGAAGGGGAAGGGCGACGACTCCGAGTCACGCACGTCGTCGAGCTTCGAGTAGGTGGCCAGGAACTGGTTCGAGAGGTTGTCGCTCAGGCGGCTGTTCAGGTCGAAGGAGAACGAGTGCACCAGGTTGTCCATGGCATACATGGAGTTGGCGAACGACATCGAGTACTGGCTCATGCGGGCTCCGCTCATGCGGGTGCCGCCGTCCATCGACGTGGCGTTGGGCGAGCTCCAGTAGCGGTTCTTCGTGTAGTTATAGCGCAGGGCCAGGTGATGACGGTCGTTGATGTTCCAGTCCAGGCGGGCCAGCGCCTTGTAGTTGTTCTCGTCGGCGGGGAAGCTGTTGTAGCTGCCGGTGTTGTAGCCGTAGCGCTCGGCCATGTACTTGCTCACGGCCTCCAGGTCGTCGAGCGTGGTGCGCGAGAGGAAGGCGTCGGCATCGGGCTCGCCGTGCAGGGAGCCGCGCCAGCGGTTCACCACCGTGGGCGTCTTCACCATTTCGCCGTTGACGAAGAAGAACAGCTTGTTCTTGATGATGGGGCCGCCGAGGGTGAAGCCGTAGGTGGTCGTCTGGTCCTTCTCGCGGCCACCGCTGATGAGCTCGCGCTCCACGGCGTCGCCACGCAGGTTCTCATTCTGGTGATAGATGTAGGCCGAGCCGCGGAAGGTGTTCGTACCGCTCTTCGTGATGGCGTGTACGCCACCGCCGATGAAGTTGGTCTGGCGAACGTCGTAGGGCGAGATGACCACCTGCATCTCCTCGATGGCGTCGATGGAGACGGGGTTGCCGCCGCCGGGCAGGTTGCTCGAGAGTCCGAAGTTGTTGTTGAAGTTCGAACCGTCGATGGTGAAGTTGGCCGTGCGGCCATCGGTGCCGGCGAAGCTCATGCCGCTGCCGCCGTAGGGCGAGAGGCGGGTGAACTCAGTGATGCTGCGGTTCACCGTAGGCATGGCCGTGATCTGCGCCGAGTTGATGTTCGTGGCAGCGCCCGTCTTCTCCTGCGAGAACTTCGAGGCGGTGCCGGTGACCACAATCTCGGCCAGGTCGTTGGTGTTCTCCGACAGGAACACGGGCAGGTTGTAGGTCTGCGCCAGCTCCAGCGTGATGTTGCGGAAGGTCTTCGTCTGGTGACCGATGTAGCTCACCGTCACGCTGTAGGGGCCGCCGGTGCGCATACCCTGAATGGAGAACAGACCTTTCACGTTGGTCACTGCGGTGTAGCGCGTGCCAGAAGGCTCGTGCACGGCCTGCACCGTGGCACCGATGATTTCGTCCTCGGTGCCTTCGAGGGTGACCTTACCGGCCATACTCGACGTGGTTACCTGTGCCAGTGCGCTCATCGTCAGTGTGAGCAACATGGCTACCAGTAGAAAAAATCTCTTTTGCATAACTAATTATAAAAATTGAGTGTTTTTAATATTCGGCTGCAAAATTAATTAATTTTTTTGAAAAACGTGTATATTATATCACTTTATTTTCATGACAACACCAAAATAGTGACTTGACGTCCTGAAGAGTCCTCCTACATCATCTCCCGCCTGAACCATAGCTCAAAGGTCAGTAAAGTTTCTCCTTCCACTGACATTCCATAGACAAACGGTTTCTTCGTCTGTACTGTTCGTTTTGTTGCCGCAAATTTACAAACTTTTTTCTGATGTTCCCAAACAAATGGTACACCAAGTGGTGAACATGGGTGGCATCGCGTGGCAGACCGATAGTATTTTCCCATCCGCCTCTTCCCGCTCACGACACGTTCCAAGACTCACATCCATCGTTCGACTTCCAGTGCTGAGGAACTGGCCGATTGTGCATGAAAATGCAGAAAAACGAACAAAACGGACTGTTTTTGTATGCTAGGAGAGGATGGCCGAGGTGTTCGGCGAAGGCGTGACGCTGGCCGACTTTGAAAACATTGATGCCGACGGCAACTTCCACTTCTCTCTGGCTAAGTCCATTGAGATCGGCCACCCCTATCTGATTGCGGTGAAGAACGACATGGAGAAGATTGTTGCCAAAAACATCAAGATGACGCTCTGGACCAATGGGAATCTTTTCAAGACCCAAGAGACAGATTACGTAGTGAATGGTACAAAAATAACGATGAGATTCTAAGGTAGCTACATCAAGGTACCACTGGGTTATAACAACATTTTCCTCGCCTGGAACGGCGAGCGCAACGGCCTGTACTTTGGCACCGCTGACGGCAGCATCATCATAAACGGCTTCCGAGCATACTTCGAGCCTCTTAATTATGATGGCAGAGTTCCCAGCAGCACCAGCCAGGCCCGCCTCATCTTCGACGGCGACAACTCGGAGATGACCGTCATCGACGACGCCTTCGCTGGCAACGCCGACGCCACCGTCAGCGGCCCCGTCTTCGACCTGCAGGGCCGCCGCGTGGAGAACCCCGGCAAGGGCCTCTACATCATCAACAACAAGAAAGTAATCATTAAATAAATAGAAGGAGGAAAGAATCATGAAGAAATACACTAAGCCTGAGACCTGCGTGGTCCTCGCACAGCTGCCGCCACTGCTCAGCGACAGCAACCTCGACCGGTTGACGAACGACTTGAGCCAGCAGGGCGGAGTGGAAGAAGGCGGCGGCACTGGCTACACCCCCAACTCGCGCGGCCGCGGCCTTTGGGACGACGACGACTTTTAGCGTCCCATAGCGCATAGGGAAAGCCCGATAGAGCCAGCCTCGGTTCTGTCGGGCTTTTTTCTCTCTTGATTAACCGAAATAATACCACCAAAACCTCTTTTTTTGGGGGGTAAATCTTGCGGCTCACCCTGAAAATAGTGTTCAAAATTACCACTAAAAAAAGTTCGTCCTGAAGAGTGATTCTGGCTCGAAAATCGCCCTTTTTCGACCCTTCGGAAGCGAATTTGCCACTTCGTTGAGGACTAAAAAAGGTTAAATCTTGCACAGCACACCCCATTCTGTGCAAATTTTTGACGTTTTTTTGCTGTTTTTTTGCCTCGACCTCTGCTTCTGTAAGCACACCAAATTTTCAAAAGTCAACGCCTTTTGAAAATTTGGCGTTGACTTTTTTCAGCCTTCCGCCGCCTTTTTTCTCCAAAACGAGTATAAATATCTATCTGACAACCACTTAGCAAAACCTCTCAAAATTCGCTTATTTTCGGCCAAAAATTTTCTCGCGCAGAAATTTTCAAAATTTGAAGGGGGTTGAGTGTTCATTTTCGGAACTAAATTAACAAAAATTAAGTGGACACGGACATAGTCTTTTTAACAAAAAAATTTTACGAATTACACCAATTCCTGCGCATAGAAATTCGTGTAATTCGTAAATTCGTTGTTGATAAGAAAAAACAAGTCCCTCAGTTAAGGAGTGAAAGGAGTTGGAAAAGCGGTCACTCCTCCTCTAAGTCCTCGTATTCGAAGTCGTCGATGTCCTCCAGCTCGTCCTCGTCAACATATTCAATGTCGTCGTCGGCCTGCTCGTCGATGAGCTCCTGAGCAAAGACGCTCATGTCCTTGTCGCGGTGCACCAGACGGTCGTCGGCCTCGATGGTCTGCAGCTTGTTGCTCTCGGCGTTCAGCTCGCGCCAGAGCACGTCCTTCAGCTCGTCGAGGTGGAAGCCCGTCACGGCCGAGATGAAGACCACGGGGATGTCCTGGGGCAGTCCGTCGCGCAGCATTTCCATCAGCTCGTCGTCGAGCAGGTCGCACTTCGTGACGGCCAGCACGCGCTGCTTTTGCAGCAGCTCGGGGTTGAAGCGTCGCAGTTCGTCGAGCAGGATGTTGTATTCGCGCAGGATGTCGTCGGTGTCGCCGGGCACCATGAATAGCAGCAGCGAGTTGCGCTCGATGTGTCGCAGGAAGCGCAGGCCCAGGCCGCGACCCTCGGCAGCCCCCTCGATGATGCCGGGAATGTCGGCCATGACGAACGACTTGCCGTCGCGGTAGCCCACAATGCCGAGCGAGGGCTCCATCGTGGTGAACGGATAGTTGGCAATCTTCGGCCGGGCGTTCGACAGCGCCGAGACCAGCGTCGACTTGCCCGCGTTGGGGAAGCCCACCAGGCCCACGTCGGCCAGCAGCTTCAGCTCCATGATGATGGTCATCTCCTGCATCGGCTCGCCAGGCTGGGCATAGCGCGGAGCCTGGTTGGTGGCTGAGCGGAACTGGAAGTTGCCCAGTCCGCCGCGGCCGCCCTTGAGCAGCGTGATTTCCTGGCCGTCGTAGGTCACGTCGCAGACGTACTTGCCCGTCTCGGCGTTGTAGACGACGGTGCCGCAGGGTACGTCGATGTAGACGTCCCGTCCGTCGGTGCCGTGGCATTTGTCCTTGCCGCCGTTGCCGCCGTGCTCGGCGAAGATGTGGCGCTCATACTTCAGGTGCAGCAGCGTCCAGTAGTTGTGGTTGCCGCGCAGGATGATGTCGCCGCCACGTCCGCCGTCGCCGCCGTCGGGTCCGCCGTTGGGGTTATACTTCACGTGGCGCAGGTGCATGCTGCCCCGGCCGCCCTTGCCCGAGCGGCAGAGAATCTTCACATAGTCAACAAAATTAGATTCTGCCATGTCTGTTCGTCTTATCGGCTATATAACTATAGTAATTATGGCGTTTGTGCAGAGACGTCATACGTGTGGCGTCTCTACTTGTGGCTGCAAAGGTACACATTTTATCCCTAAAAACCAGCATTTAAGCACGAATTCTCATAAAACAAACACGAATTTCTCATAAATGATTCGTGAGAAACTCGTGTTTGGTTCACAGATATTCGCGCTGCGCTTCGCTATTCACCAGGCGAAGCGGCTCGGCGTCTGACGACCACTTTCTGGCCGTTATAGAGGTAGACGCCTGGTGTGGTGGGGCGGGTGGTGCCATAACGCATGCCCTGCAAGGTGTACCACACTCCGTCGGCCATCTGCACCCCGACGGTGGTGACCCCCGACGGGCCGTTGATGTCGATGACGAGCGGTTCCCACGGCGTGCCTATGCTTGCATCGCTGGTGTAGGTGAGCGTGGTGCACAGCGTGAGGATAGCCCCGTTGATGCTGGCCCGCAGCTCCATGGGCTGTCCGCTGCCCTCGCCTGCCACGAGCAGGTAGTAGAGGTCGCCCTCGTCGGCTGCAAAGGCCGTACCACGGCATTCTCCGTCAATGAAGGCAGCCACCTCAGCGTCGGTGACGGGTGTGCCACCGTCGGTGAGCTGCAGGACGACGGCCATGTTGTCGGGGTAGTCGGTAGGCTCCACTGGCGTGAAGGCCGAGGCAGCACGCCTCGCGGCAGACGATGCCCCTGAGCGGGGCCCGCGCGCCATAGCCGCTGCCACCGTGGGATAGACGAACTGCTTCTGCATCGCCGTGTCGACGCTGTGGTAGAGGTAGCCATGGCCGCTCTCCAGGGCCTCGAGGTTGCCCTCCCAGCCGTTGGAGCCGAAGTAGGCGAAGCCTGTCTGCGACTTCACCTGGTCGCCCACCTTCGGGTTGGCACTGGCCAAAGCCTGGCCCAAGGTCATCGTCGTCAGGGGCGTATAGGCTATCCAGTTCCAGCCCTTGCCAATGGTGACCGGCATCTCGGCAAGCTTCACCTGCTCACCGTTGACGGCGAGGCCCTCGGGCAGGTCACTGCTGCTGTCCAGGCGGGTGAGCTGCAGCTTGTACATGGTGTTAGCATGCACCTCCTTCAGTGTGCCGGCCCAGTAGTTGCCACTGCTGTAGGCCACGCCGCTGCTCTTGTCCTTCAGCTGTGCGTTCCATGTCACCACGTCCTTGAACACCACCGACACCTTCGGCTTGCCCGGCTCTACACCCAATGCTATCCAGTTCCACCCGGGACGAATGTTGAGCTGCTGCTCGATGAGATTGCTCTTGGTGAAGACGAGCGGTGCATCGAAGTTGCCGTAGTTTGTCGTGGGGTCGAAGATGAGTGCGTCGGTGGCAGCGCTGTCGGGCACGATGACGTTCACGTTGGTGTAGGTCATGCCCGTTGTAGCGTCCCAGATGCGGAAGGTGACGGGCTGCCCCTTGTCCAGGTCGGTGGCCACACCGTTCACGTTCTTCTGCGCCGTTCCGTAGACGCTCAGTGCCAAGTATGCCGCTCCGCGTATGGGCTTGGGCTGAGCTATGCCCCGGCACTCGTCGCCGATGAAGGCTGCCAGCATGCTCTCGCTGTTGCTCATCAGTATGCCGTTGATGTAGATTTGGCCCACCACGCTCATGGTGTTCTCGTAGTCAGTGGGGTCGACGGCCCATGCCGGCTTCTGGCCCTGCACCTTCATCACTATGCGCAGAGGTTCGAGGATCTCATTGTTGCCCTGCAGGCCGATGGTCACGTCGTAGTTGCCTACGGCCACCAGGGGGCTGACGTGGAAGCGCAGCGTCTTCGTCTTCTGCGGCGCAATGTCGTCGGTGCGCTCGCTGTCGACGAGTGTGAGCCACTGCGGCATATTATATAATGTATAGTACTCGATGTTGCCGCTGCGGTTCTCGATGTTCACGTCGAAGGTGTAGTCGTCGCCGTAGGGCTTATTGATGTTCACAGAGTCTTTCAGCCACTTCAGCGTGTTCAGCTGCACGTAGGTGGTCCAGCGGATGGGCATCGACTCGTTGCCGTGCATGTCGTGAATCTTGTCGACGGTGATGTTGAGCGTCGTGCCCTCCAGGTTGCGTGCCGTGGCGCCGTTGCCCTCTTCGAGCCTGACGACGACCTTGCGCTCCGAGGCCACGGGCTTGGCAATGATGCGGTGCTCGGTGGGGGCATTCTTCAACGGCGGTGCACTCTTAATGAGCCTGTTCTCGCCCAGAGGCGTGACCGCTGTGGGCGGCAGTGCCGTGAGGCTGCGCGGCGCCATGTCTTCGAGCGTGGGCACCCTGGTGCTGACGCCGTTCTCGGTGCCGGGCTTCTCGAAGGGATAGTAGGCCACGAGTCCTCGCGAGTAGACTTCCGCCGTGTCGATGCAGTTGTACATATTGTTCAGCAGACGGCTCTCTGAGAGCGAGGCATGCCAGATGCGCACCTCGTCGATGACGCTGAACAGGCCGATGTTGCAGCCCAGGCGGATAGCGGCTCCTTCGAGCTGGGGCACGTCGCGCTCGGCAATGACTGCCGTTCGCTGGCCGTTGAAGTAGAAGCTGGCCGCCTGCCCGCGCACCACATTGAGTGCCACATGGTTCCAGCTGGGCTGGTTGCTGAAGTCCTCGTGGTTCACCACCATCTGCTCCTTGCCGCCATAGCGCAGAATCCAGTCACGCTGTGGAGTGACATAGAGCCCCAGCTGGTTCGACGCCTTGCTGCCAGTCTCGAAGATGGTGCCCTCGCCGCCATGCGTCATGTATCCCGGGCTGGCCCACATCTCTACGGCGTAGCTGTCGGCAGGGGTGGTGTTGATGCGGCTGATGTCGGCCGTCACACCATCGCCGTCGTCTAAGCGCAGGGAGTAGTTCGTGTTGTCGAGCAGCCACGAGGCGTTCACCCTGAAGTCGTGCGTGTGGCGCGCGTCGGTGGCCACCGTGCCGTGGCCCTCCTTCATGGGCCAGTAGTTCACCAGTCCGTAGACGTAGTAGTCCTTCTCCTGGTTCTTCGTGGCAGCGGCATCGTTCACGTCGCGGTAGATGTTGAAGAGGCTCAGGTCGTGGATGGCTCCGTCCATGTTGCCTAAGTAGAGGTGGTTGTCGTCGTAGTAGTGCACCTGCTGCACCACCTGCTCGGCCACGGAGTAGTCGGTGAAGAGCGGCAGGCTGGTGGTGCCATGCTGTGCGAGTGCCGAGAGCTTCCTGTCGGCCGACTTGTAGCTCATGACGAAGAAGGTCCACTCGTCCTTTGGCACGGTGCCAGTGCTGACAATCTGTGCATCGCCGATGCCGATGACGATGTGCCCGTCGTCATCGACGCTGATGGCAAAGCTCCCTGAGCCCAAGCGCAGGATGCTGCCGCTCATCTGCCATTTCATCCAGAAGTCGACCGAGAAGTCGCCGTTGAGGAAGATGGGGTTCACGGTGACCTGGTCGTCGCCGAAAGGCGCCAGCAGCTTTGCCACATCGTGCTGCACGGGCTGGTCGTTGAGCTTGGCCGTGACAATGATGTTCTTGTCGCTGACGTAGCCGGGGACGATGTCCTCGTTGAACTCCACCACCAGGTCGTCGCCATAGCGCAGGATGCCGTTGGCGGGCAGCGGCGTGGTGAGGTTGCGCGGGCGCTGGTTGTCCTTCACCACCGTCACCTCGCTGCTGTAGACGTTGATGGGCTCGGTGTCGTACATCGTGGTGGTGTAGGCTCGGAAGGTGTAGGTGCCCTGCGGGTACATGTTGTCATCGGCCATGTTGTAGGTCAGGCGCAGGTCGCCCGTGGCGGGCAGCACATGGTCGCCCTCCTTCGTTGAGTCGGCGGGGTTGACGAGGAATGTCAGCGCCGAGGGCTGCGTCCACTGTGTGGCTCCCTCGAAGCGGTATTCCACGCCCACCTTCTTCATGCCCTTGAACTGGCGGTCGAAGTTCTTCACCGTCAGCTCCAGGTTGCCTTTGTTGCGGTTAAGCGTCTCGATGTTGAGCACAGGGTCGGTGATGACCAGGTTGATGCCCGACGACGACGGACGGAAATGCACGTTGAGGCGGCACTTGTCGTTGATCTTGATGGGTTGGTACTGCGAGAGGAACCATATCTCCACACCCTCGTAGTCGAGGATGCTCTGGTCCGTCTGGCGCACGGTGATGATCTTCTTTACCGTCTCGCCGGCAGGCACGAAGACGCTGCGCCCGTTGGCAGGTACGCCGTCCATGAGAATCTCCAGTCCCAGCGTGTCGGCCATCTCCTGAACCATGATGTTATAGCTGAAGTCAAAGCCCTGCGTCGTCGTGGAGTTGTTCGAGAGGTGCAGCGTGAACTGACCCGTCTGTCCTGAAGGCACGTCGGTGAGGGTGGCTTCCTTAGCGGCAATCGTGCCGTCGACGCTGATCTGTATGTCGGGCTGCTCCATGCGCACCGTGCCGTTGCTGAGGATGTGCTGGCCTTTCTCGAAGTACTTGGTCCGCTCCTCGCCCTGGTAGGGATTGTACGACTGTCCGCCGAAGAGGCTGAAGATGTCGCTCCAGCCGGCCTTCGACTTGTAGATGTCGACGGAGAAGTCGGTGCCCTTGTTGCCGTCTTCGAAGATGTAGTCGAACTCGGCATAGCTGCTCTCCTTGTCAGCGTCCGACTCGGAGTGCGACCACCCGTTTTCGGTGTCCAGTGAGAACGTGCTCTTGAAGGTCACGAAGGCGCTGGTCTTGCTGCTGTAGCCCAGCTTCAGCATGTAGCCCAGGTTGTGCGAATAGCTCACCTTGGTAGTCTTCACGGTGTCGGCTTTGCTGGTGTAGGTATAGTTCGAGCCGCCGTCGAAGGAGATGTTGCGGCGCCAGTTGTCGTGGTCGGCCATCGACTCTACCTTGTCGCGCTCGTTGTTCTCCAGCACTTCTGTCCAGCTTTCAATCTGGTCGTTGCACCACTGCACCATGTCGTCGGCCACATACGCCTCCAGCTGTTCCCAGGCTGCCGGAACCACGGGTATGTAGGTGCCCTTTTTACCGTAGTCCTCGTCGTCCTCCTTCAGCCAGGTAGCATAGAGCACCTCATTGGTGTTGTTGACAAAGGCGCGTGCCTCTGCCTCGGTATTGAAGTGCTGCGTCAGGTAGTTGTTGCGCGTCTCCTTCCATTTCGGCATCATCACCTCTTCCAGCTCGTAGGTGGAGTACATGAAGTTGGTCTTCACGCTGTCGCCAAGGCTCACAGCCACGTTCTCCGTCAGCTCGAAGGGCGCACTCTCGTTCTCGCGGAAGAAGCCCACCTTGCGGCACTGGCCCATGAGCAGGTTGGTGGAGACGCCTATGAACACGTCGCCCCGCGAGCCGCAGTAGTCTTTCGTGGTGCTGGTCGAGATGTCCTGGGTGGCGGTCATGGACCAGCTCGATTCGCTCGACGACTCCTTGCTCCACTTGTAGTGTATGCCGTCGTTGGTGTCGAAGGTGGTCTCGTTCTGCAGGGTCAGCGTCATGATGCCCAGTCCGGCATATGTCTCTGTCTTGGCACCGACACTGGTGGAGTAGGTGAATTTCTCGTCGCCATAGCCACCGTTAGCCGATGTCTCCACCTTGGTGGTCGTAGTGCCACGCTTCCACACCGTCTTCGACTTGCCCCCTGGTGGGTCGCGCAGCACCATGAGCACCTTGTCGGGACCATTGGTCACGAAGTTGTTGCCCATGGGCAGACTTCCCACCACGACGGCATCAAGCGTGGCGGGGACGTAGGTCTGCCCGTTGCGCTGCAGCGTCACGCCGAGGTGTCGCGTGAAGGGAGTCACCACGTTGGGAGCACCGGTGTTCCACTTCATGGTGAAACGTCCCAGGCTGTCGAGCACAATCTGATTGGTTTTCAGGTCGTACACTTGCCCCGGCTGGTATTCGGGGTTCGTGCCGTCGGCAGCATATACCACTTTCTGGTCGGCGCTCATCTCGTTGGCGATAGTAAGCACCTGGCCGTTCAGGGGGATGATGTGCTCCACGGGCTGGCCGCTGTCATTGTTCAGATAGCGCTCATAGCCGAAGAATGTCATGCGGTAGCTGTCGCCCATGTTGTAGATGGGGAAGCCGTAGGTGTACTTCACTGAGCCGTCGTCTTGCTTGGTCCACAGGTTTTCGACGGTGAACTTGCCAAGTGCATCCTCGCCCTTGTATTCATTGATGCCGAACACGCCGGGGTCGCTGCCGGGCTGCGACAGCTCTACGACGGGTTTGCTGAAGTAGGTCTGCACCATCTTCGTGTTGTACGTATAGAATTGGAACACCGAGTCGCCCAACTCCGTGGCCTGCTTCAGCGAGTCGCTCACCTGCTTCAGGGCGTTGGTCATGTCAATCTCGGGCAGCGTGTAGAACTCGATGTCGGGGTTGCTGTCTATGCGTATGCTCTTGGTGATGTATTTCAGCGGGGGCAGCAGTGCGGAGAACTCGCCCGTCAGCGAGTCTGTGCGTATGTAGACGTACTTCGCGTCGTAGTCGGTGCCCGTCCAGGCCCGGCTGGCAATGCTGGCGGTGTCGCTCTGCCATGTGCGCTGTGCATGGTTGTCGATGGTGTTGAGCGAGAACGACTCGTTGAGGAGCCCTAGTCGGATGGTGGCTATACCGATGTTGTTCTTCGACTCGGCAAAGCCCACGGCGAGGGTGTCATTACGCTGTCCACCGGCAATACGTCCTACGAAGTTGACGAGTGTGGAGTCGGCAAAGTCGTAAGTCATGGCGCGGTCGAAGTTGAAGGTGCCCACGGTTGGGAAGCGCCCGTTGGCCACCATCTTGTGTCCGCCCATCTTGGCCTGCACGTAGTGGTGTCCTATGGGCACGGAGAATTGGTAGTAGCCCTGGCTGTCGGTAGTCTTGACCTCGCCGTTGGCGGTGACGAGCTCTCCGTCGACATAGAACTGTATGCCCTCTGCCGGGATGTTGGTGCCGGCGTAGTAGACGTAGCCGCTCATGGGGAAGGCCGACACGTCCTCGAAGTCAGCAGTATGTACGAGTGCGTTGCTTCCGATGAAGAGCAGCTTCTTGGTGGGATTAAACTCGTGAATGCCATAGAGGGGGGTGACGGAGTAGGTGGTGCCCTCGCCGCTGAACGGTATGCCCTGGATGATGTAGTTGCCGTCGGCGTCGGTCTTGGCCTTCAGCCGCAGTGCACCGGGGGTGAGCGTCGATGTCTGGGCGTTGCTGCCCATCTGTCCGTGGTGCTTGCGATAGTTGCTGCCGTCGCGCGAGTAGTCGAAGAACTGCGTGCGCAGACCCTCGTCGAAGGTCCAGTAGGTCTCCAGCTGTTGCTCGTCGCCGACGAGCAGGTGGTCGTAGTTCTCCAGGATGGTTTCCTCGCTGAGGCACTTCGTCCACAGGCGGAACTCATCGACGGCGCCCTTGAAGTGGCCAAGGTGGAAGTGAGTGGCGGAAAGAGCGAGGCGAGAGCTGGAAAGTGTCAGCGTGGCTTTCTGCACGTCAGGCTCGCTGCTGTTCGCACTGACGTTCAGCACGTAGCAGGTGAGCGTCGTGCCGCTGCGGGTCAGCACCATGTGGTTGTAGGTCTCTGTGTGTAGGGTGATGCCGGCGAAGGTGTGGGTGGTGGTGCCGTCGCAGAAGGTGGGCTCTCCGCTGGTTGTCATGCCCAAGCCGATGCCGCCTCCGAAGTCGGCAATGAGGCTTTCGCTGAACGCTTCCGGATAGAGCCACATCTGCAGCGAGAAGTTGCCCTCGGCGAACTTCCCTGCGGCATAGTCGTCAGCGGGGTATTGCCACGTCACGGCACCGTTGGTGTCGGCAAAGTAGACGGAGTGGAACTGCTCCGCAGGGCTGCCGTCGCTGCTGGTCATGGCCATCACCACGTCGACGCCCCGCACGGCGGTGCCTGTCGAGCCGTAGGCTATGCGGCCCGTCATGGTGCCTGAGCTCTTGGCAAAGCCGATGTTGGTCACTTCGTTGTTGATGATGGTGCCGTCAGAACATTTGTCCTCGACGGTGATGCGGTAGTCGTAGTAGACGCCGGGCAGCGCCGTCTCGTCGGTGTAAAACAGATAGTCTTCGTTGCTCGACAGGCGGGTCAGCACTTCCCACGACTCGCCCTCCTGCTCGGCGCGGCGGCGCTCCACGACGTAGGTCTTGGCCAGAGGCGAGCCTTGCTGGTCGACGTGCCACGACAGCTTCACCGACCCTTCGTAGACGCCCTTCGAGGCATCGAGACTGTAGAACTTGGTGCCCTCGCCGATGGCTTTCGGGTTGACGCTATAGGTGTTGAGCACCACGTCGCCAATGACGCCCTCTATGCGGTAGGTGTGCGGGGCGCAGGCGTTCAGGGGCTCCTCGGTGTAGGGCACGCCCGTCTCGCCGTCTACCTTGTTCTGCCGGTTGGTGTGCTGGTCGGTGGTGCGGTGCTCCCATTGCAGGGTGCCCTGCATGTCAGTGGGCGTCAGCGTGTAGATGGGGTCTTCCTCGTCATCGACGTAGATGCGGAACTCGTTGCCGAAGCCTGCGGCGTAGGCGTCCGACGTCCAGGTGAAGACGATGCGGTCGGCCTGCTGCTCAACCTTCAGGTCGCGGACAGGCACCGAGCGCGTGGTGCTCACCGTGACGGTGGCTTTTGTGTCATTGCGCTGCGTCGTCACGTCCCAGAAGTTCGGCACGTAGTAGACGTCGTAGACGGGCATCGACTCGTTGCTGTAGCCTCTGTCGGCGTAGGCACGCACCTTGGACGACAGCTCGGCAATCTTCGTGCCGTCGCGATAGACCACCCACTTGTAGTCGGTGTAGTTGCCCGCAATGGCGGGAGCGTCCCACGTCAGGTTCACCCGCTTGTCGCCCTGGTTGAACACGCCGGTCAGGTTGATGGCCCTGGCGATGGGCGGGTTGATGGTGACGGTCTTGCTGATGATGCTGCTGTTGTTGGCAAAGTTGATGTCGTTGGCTGAGACGCCCTCAAGGCGGGCCTCCACCGTGTAGTTGCCCACACCCTTGGCTGTCGGCCTGGCTGACGACCAGCTGCCGCCGTCCAGCCTGTATTGCAGCTTGCCGTAGTTCTTACTCCACGGATCCTTGGTTATCAGGTACTGATATTCGCCGTTGTAGGTGATGCCGGTGGCAAACACGGGCTCCTCGGTCCACTTCAGCGTCTGCGTGGTGAAGTGCTGATGAATGTAGATGTAGTCGCCGCCGGCGTCTTTGTTTACGTCGCAGATGCCGCTGTACTTGTCGGAGTTGCGCCACGAGATGGCTGCCGTCCACGAGTCGCCGTCCTCGTGCTGGCTGCTGACCGACAACTTGGTTATGACGCGCTTGTCGGCACCGTAAGTGCCGAGCAGGCCACGGTCGCGCGTGTAATAGATAAAGATCCAGGCGCCTCCGGCACCACGGTTCAGGTCGCCGTTGAACCCACTGTTGGTCGGAGCCTTGTAGTAGGTGCGCCCTTCGAAGGTGAAGGAGCTCACATCCTTGTCCGACGCGCAGATGTCGGTGATGTAGCCCGTCTCAGGATGGGCCGTGCTGCTGGTCTTGTAGGCGATGTAGATGTCCCAGCCTCCGGCTCCACTGTTCAGGTCGTTGCCAAGGACTGTCCACCCCTTGTTGCGGTAGTCATTGATGACGCTTCCGCCCTTGCCAAACTCGGCACCGATGGTCGTCACTTCGGTGATGTATTCCTGGGCCTGCGTGTGCGTTGCCGCTCCCATGAGCATGAAGGCTAGGATGAGCAGTCGGAGTGATTGTTTTGCTTTCATGATTACTTACGGGATTTATAGTTATTACTGTTTAGTCAGTGTCAACGTGACGGGATAGTACTTGGCGGCCTTCAGCGTGGCACGGGCCGTGCCGGTGTAAGTGCCGTTGTTGTTCGTTACGGTAAAGTGGAAATCGTCGTTGCTGATAGGGAAGAGGGCTACGTAAACGCCGCTGGCAGTCTCGCTGTCGAAGCTGATGGTGAGCGGCTGCCACTCTTGCTGATTGTTAGACGGAACTACCGCCACGGCAGAGGCATCGGCGCTTGGCGTCACTGTGCCGGTCGTCGGGTAGCCTACGCTCGCATCGTTATAGTTGACGGTCAGCGTCTGCACGGGAATGGCATCGCCGCTGTCCTTGTCCTTGAACGTGAACTTGCAGACGGCGAGCAGCGACTGCATCTCAGAGATGACGGCCGTAGCCGTAGTCTCGGTCGCCGAGGTCACCTCGCCCACACCATATATATAATGGTAGTGCTTGGCCACATCGTCGAGCGTGCCCTTCTGTCGGCTCAGGCTGATGGTGAAGGCACCCTCTGCCAACGTCGGCTCTGCCTTAGGATAGATGAGTGCCAGCTTGTCGTACACGCCGCAAGCGATGCTGCCTGTGAACAATGAGGCGGCTGCCGATGACTTGGCCTCGAAAGTGCCATACAATATTTCGCGGGATATCGCGCTCACGTTCAGCAGCGTGGCCTCGTCGCCAGCACTCCATGCTGCTCCCAGCGCAGTGGTGTTGTCGGTGAGCACAGCCCTGGTGAGGGGCACCTCGCTGATGGTCAGCTGTCGCAGCTTTCTTCCGTTGCCGATGGTCTCCGTCTCGTCGCTGTCAGAGGAGCAGCCAGTCAAAGCCACGCTGAGCGACACCAGGCAAAGGCCCCACGGGAGGCCTGCCTTAAAAAATCTTCTCTCCATGATTCTGCCTCCTTTAGTCGTCTTGTGTGAAACCGTCGCTGCCATTGCTCTCGGCAGCTTCATAGCCTGAGATGGTTGCATTCACCCCGTCGGCACTTGCCGCCAGCAAATGGTTCTCTCCAGTTACGGGGAATACTGCTGTGGTTGGTTTGGTGTAGTTCGTTTTCATGATGTTGCATAAATTTCCGCCGCAGCGTAATGGCCAAAGTCCTTCGGCCCTTACGGGCGCAGCATCGCACTCAGCCCGCAAGAATCGTTTCTGTGCCATTGGTTTTGCTCCTACAGGCTGTCTACCACCTGGCAGATGTCCTGGAAGATGCGGTCGAGGTCGCCCAGGCCGTCGATGTGGTGGTGGAGTCCCTCCTGGCGGTACCATTCGATGAGGGGCTGCGTCTGCTGGTGATAGACCACGAGGCGCTTCTTGATGGTCTCCTCGTTGTCGTCGGCGCGTCCGCTCTGCTGGCCGCGCAGCAGGAGGCGCTTCATCAGCTCGTCCTCGGGCACGTCAAGCTCCAGCATGGCAGCCACCTTGTCGCCGCGCTCGCTGAGCATGGCCTTCAGGGCCTCGGCCTGCGGGATGGTGCGGGGGAAGCCGTCGAAGATGACACCCTTGTGGGAACGGCCGAAGGAGTCGTAGACCGACGCGAGAATGCTCACCATCAGCTCGTCTGGGATGAGCTGCCCCTGGTCGATGTACTGCTGGGCGGTCTTTCCCAGTTCCGAGTCTTTCTTGATTTCTGCGCGAAGCACGTCGCCGGTGCTGATGTGCTCCAGCCCGTAGTGCTCGATGAGCTTGTCGCTCTGCGTTCCCTTGCCTGAGCCGGGAGCGCCGAATATCACAATGTTCTTCATTTTTACTCGTTGTTCTATCTCGTTGGTTAATACTTGTGCTTCCTTTCCCTTGTACCACACGTCGGGCAGCAGGTCACCAGGCCGTGCATCGGTCTGGTCGCTGGGCTGATGGGGCAGTTTTACGATTCTCATAATGCTAAAAATTGATTGTCATCAATGCCTCCACCGTCACTCCACAACGGTGTAGATGTCGCGCAGTCCGCGGCCTTGCTGGTCGTAGTCCAGACCATAGCCCACGATGAAGTCGTTGGGAATCTGCATGGCGCAGTACTTCACGTCGAGGTCTACCTTCAGCTTCTCGGGCTTCACCAGCAGGGCGCAAACGCTGACGCTGGCAGGATTGCGGGTGCCCAGCTGCTCAATCATGCGCTTCATCGTCAGACCCGTGTCCACGATGTCTTCCACAATGATGACATGGCGCCCGGCGAGGTCCTCGTTGATGCCCATCACCTCCTTCACCTTGCCAGTCGACGTGGTGCCCTGGTAGCTGGCCAGCTTCACAAACGATATTTCGCAGGGGATGCTCATCTCGCGCATCAGGTCGGCAGCGAAGATGAACGCACCGTTGAGCACGCCCAGCAGCAGCGGGTTCTTGCCCGCCATGTCGCGGCTGATCTGCTCGGCCACCGCCTTCACCCGTTTCTTAATTTTCTCCTCCGCAATTGATACGCGGAAGGTCTTGTCTTTTATTTGTATTGTTTCCATCATTTTGTAATGATAATATGGAGGCAACTTCTTCTTTTGCCAAACTGGCACCAGGGGCAATCTGCCCTGATTGAGCCGATTCCGCTTGGTTCCACCTTGTCAATATCGCTTGCAAAGGTAGTGAAAAACCACGAAACCAACAAGAAAAAAAGGTAGAATCTTTCTATGAAGTTGCCATCGGGGAAATCCTTTTTCCTGCCGCCAAAAACAAAAATTACGCCGTTGCTTTTGGTTTTGGCGGCGCTTTTTCCTTTTCCGGCCAGGAGCAAGGTTCATTCCAAAGGCCGGAACGCTCCGCGTTTAACATCATTTAATGCTTCTGCCCGCTATATGGCGAAAAAAAAGAGGAAAAAGTTTTGTCAGAATTATAAAATCTTCGTATTTTTGCACCGCTATGAAGATCTTTACAGCTGCTCAGATACGTGAGCTTGACAATTATACGATAGAACATGAGCCCATCAAGTCAATCGACCTCATGGAGCGGGCTGCGCATGCGCTGACCGAAGCCATCGTCGAGCGGTGGGACAACAGCGTGCCCGTGGTGGTGTTTGCCGGACCGGGTAACAACGGCGGCGACGCACTGGCCGTGGCTCGCATGCTCAGCGACAGGAACTATCAGGTGCAGACCTACCTGTTCAACATCAGCGGAAAGCTCTCGGCCGAGTGTGCCGAGAACCGCCAGCGACTGGTGACGAAGAAAGGACGCCCGCTGCTGACGGAGGTGACGCAGGAGTTCGACCCGCCCCGCCTCGAAGCGGGCATGCTCGTCGTCGACGGTCTCTTCGGCTCGGGCCTCAGCAAGCCGCTGGCCGGAGGCTTCGCCTCGCTGGTGAAATATGTCAACGCCTCGCGGGCCGAGGTGGTGAGCATCGACATGCCGTCGGGACTGATGACCGAGGACAACTCATACAACGTGCGAGCCAACATCATGCGGGCCACCGTGACGCTGACGCTGCAACACCAGAAGCTGAGCTTCCTCTTTGCCGAGCACCAGCAGTTCGTGGGCGAGCTGCAAGTGCTCGATATCGGGTTGAGCGAGGAGGGCATCGCACGCATCGACGCCCCCTATACCCTCATCGACGATGACGATGCACGCAGCCTGCTGCTGCCCCGCGACCCCTTTGCCCATAAGGGCACCATGGGCAACGCCCTGCTCGTGGCTGGCAGCTATGGCATGGCCGGTGCAGCCGTGCTGGCCGCCAAGGCCTGTCTGCGTGCCGGAGTGGGCAAGCTGACGGTGCACACGCCGCGCCGCAACGTGGCCATCGTGCAGTCGACGGTGCCCGAGGCCGTGCTACACATCGACCGCGAGGAGACCATCTTCTCCGAGGCTGTGCCCACCGAGTCCTTCCAGGCCATGGCTATAGGGCCAGGACTGGGCACCAGCGAGCAGACGGCCATCGCCATGATTGCCCAGCTGCGACGTGCACAGTGCCCCGTGGTGGCCGATGCCGACGCACTGAACATCCTTGCCGCCAAGCACGCCTGGATGCAGCAGCTGCCCAAGGGCATCATCATCACCCCCCACCCCAAGGAGCTAGAGCGTTTAGAGGGGCAGTGCACCGACAGCTACGAGCGTCTCTCGAAGGCTCGCATGCTTGCCGAGCGACTGCAGGGCTACGTGGTGCTGAAGGGCCACTATACAGCCATCTGCATGCCCGACGGACACATCGCCTTCAACACCACGGGCAACGCCGGCATGGCCACCGCTGGCAGCGGCGACGTGCTCACGGGCATCCTCCTCGGGCTACTCGCACGAGGCTACCAGCAGCGAGAGGCCTGCCTGCTCGGCGTCTATCTCCACGGACTCGCCGGCGACCTGGCCGCCGAGGAGCTGGGCGAGGAAAGCCTCATCGCCAGCGACATCATCAACTATCTGCCAAAGGCGTTTGCGGCTCTGCACGCCTAAAAAGACTGAGAAGCAACAAAAGACTTCTGTTTTATATGAGACCGTCATTCAACCGATACTTTCCCAAATGGATAGCACTTGCTATACTATTTTCTATTCAATTTATTTCCGCAGGGGCGCAGACACAGTTAAGTGATTATCGGCCGGGCATGACGCAGGAGGGGGCAGTCTACTTCCTGCCCAAGACGGCGCTGCGCATCAGCGTGCTGGTGGAGAAGACTACCTACCAGCCGGGCGACTTCGCCCCCTACGCCCAGCGCTACCTGCGGCAGAACGGCGTGGAGCAGGAGCCAAGCATGGGCTACCGGGTGATTGACGTGCAGATGGATGCGCTGCCCGTGCCCGACTCGTCAAAGGTCTACAGCGTGAAGTTCGACCCCACCACCGTGGCCTCGCGCATGACACTCAGTGACGACGGACGCCTGCTGGCGCTGAACATGGACGACGTCTACGATGCCGAGGTGCCCGCGCCCTTCGTGGCCGCACCGCAGCAGCCGCTGGTGAACCCCCGCCAGTATATGACCGAGGAAATCCTCTCGTGCAGCAGCACGGCGAAGATGGCCGAGCTGACCGCCCAGGAGATTTACGACCTGCGCGAGAACCGCTCGCTGCTCATCAAAGGGCAGGCCGACTTCATGCCGCAGGACGGTCGCCAGATGCAGATTATGCTCGACGAGCTCGACCGCCAAGACCGTTCGCTCAGCTCGATGTTCCTCGGCGTCACCAGCCACGACACCATTGAGCACGTGCTCTGGTACGTGCCTGCGGCTGCCGACACATCGGCACAGGCAAAGCCCGAGAAAGAAGTGCTCTTCCGCCTGTCGCAGCTGCGCGGACTGGTGGAGGCCGACGACCTTTCGGGTGCTCCTTATTATATAATTGTGGAGAACATCACGCAGCTGCCTGCCCCTCAGCCTGCCGCAAAGAAGCGCAAGCAGCCCGAAGCCGGCGTCTACGTGAACGTGCCAGGACGGCTGCGCGCCACCATCATGGAAGGCATCACCCCCATCGCGTCGCAGGAGATGCCCGCCCCACAGTACGGACAGACGGAGCTGCTCAGCGGCAGCCTGTTCAACAAGCGCTACACCACGCACCTGCTCCTCGACCCGCTTACCGGCGCCCTGCTGCGCCTCGATGCCGAACAGCCGAAATAGGGAAGAAGGAAAGCTCGTTCATCACAAGACTAATCTGCGCTCCTCGCCTCTCTTCTAAAATTACACAATAATCCCCGAACTCCTTTGATAAAATGTTCGGGGAAAATATCACGTTTTGCTGAAAATCGCTGTTTACCCTACAATATATTTACTGCCCGGTAGCAACGAAAGGAGCTTTGTGGTGATAGCACAACACAGGAACGTGAGCAATGCGATAACGGGAATCGCCATCCATACGGGCAGCTGCGGATGGGCCACATCGCCCCCGATGATCCATTCTGCGATAAACGTGAGGAAGAAGATGTGCATCAGATACATACCGAAGGAGAGTTTGGCGAGACCGTTAATCCACCGGGGAGCCTTCTGGATGCAACTGAACAGCAGAAACGCCCCGAAGGTGGCAAGCAGCACATTGGGCGTACAGAACTCCCACGCCCATTCCATCGTCGGTGTATCCATCTGCACACCAGGCACGGCCTTCCACCAGAAACTCCAGGCAGTGAACAGGCCACCCATGACGAAGCAGATGGCCCCAATGGTCAATTTCTTCTGCTGACTCCATTTCAAGTGTACACGGATATAGTGAGCCAGCACGAGATAGCCTAAAAAGCCAGAGCAGTACCACAGTGCGGAATACTGATTCCAAAAGCATTCTCCCCAGAGTTCGGGCGACACGAAGCGGTGCAGCCAGGGGGTGAGCGTTGAGAGGGCAAAGAAGCAGAGGAATATCCGTTCTTCCTTCGCACTGGCCTTTGCGAGCCAAGGCGACACCACGGGGATGATGAGGTAGAGACTAATGAGCGGATACATGAACCACAAATGACCGCCCCACAGCGGGAAGTTGAAGGGCACCATCTTCAACTGCTCGATGGCGTCATCCCACGTATAGCCACCCCAAATGGCAGGCAACAGGGCATAAAGCACCAGGAAGCAGACAAACGGTGGCAGGATGCGAAGGAATCGCCGACGGTAGAACTGGCTCATCGTCATGCCCTCCTTCATCGGCACCAGCAGGAATGCCGATACAATCATAAACAGCGGCACGGATATACGCCCGAAGAAACCATCATAGAGGGAAACCCAAAGGCGGTTGTCCTCATTGACAACCTGGGATATCGGTCCCAGGTTATAGAACTGCTCACTGGCGTGTACTATCATCACCAGCAGACAGGCGATGACGCGGATATAATCGACAAATGCAATACGTTCTTTCATCTATTCAGCATTTTTCTTGATGTCACAACGGTTTCTGTCCCACTCCCATAGTATGCCATAAAGCGTGGCATCCATGTGTCCGCACATGTAACCCTTCTCCTGCATCTTCTGCATGCGTTCAAGCAGATGTTCTGCAGTTGTCTTCTACAGTTCATGTCTGGCACAGGAGAAAAGCATCATTGCTGAAGCAATAAGCAAAAAAACAATTCTTCATAACATATCTCATTATATTGGATTTACCACCATAAAGCGTATTAAAGTCGATTGCCGCTACAAAATTACAACTTTTTTCGCATAATCGTTGCGCTTTACCGTTAAAAGTGACGAAAGGCGAGCGGAACGACGAACGAAGCAAGCACAAAACGATGCTTGCATCAGTTTTGTCTTGCAAGGAGGAGTAGGATGAGAGGAAAAAGGCGGCGGCAAATGGGGACCAGGCCATGCCGGAGCGGGAAAAAAGCCACGCATTTTCCGTTGGCAGCGGACGGGGACGATATTGGCAGCGGCCGCTGCCAATAATGGCAGCGGGCGGGAAAAACAATGGCAGCGGCCGCTGCCTTCCTGCT
>CACYME010000018.1 GCA_902775475.1 uncultured Prevotellaceae bacterium | reverse complement strand
GGTCGCTGCAAAATTACAAAATCTTGGGGGAATGGCTCAGGTCTGGCCCCCTATTTTTATGGAATCTATACTACTTCGCACTTTTATCGGACAGCAATATATAAAAAGCGCAATTTCTCAATATTAACATGCATATAAAAAACAAACAGAAACTATCTGTAAGTAATATAAAAAACATACCGACCACCAACGGAAGTATGGAAATAAAAAAAAGCCCAACTCTCCTTTCTTAAAGAGAGCTGGGCTTTTTTTATTATTAGTCAGCGAGCTTAGCCTTAATCATCTCGCGGTTCAGGCGGGCGATGTTGGCGATGGTCTCGTTCTTCGGGCAGACGGCCTCACAGGCACGGGTGTTGGTGCAGTTGCCGAAACCGAGCTCGTCCATCTTGGCAATCATGTTCTTCACGCGACGGGCAGCCTCCACGCGACCCTGGGGAAGCAGGGCGAGCTGGCTGACCTTCGACGAAACGAAGAGCATGGCAGAGCCGTTCTTACAAGCGGCCACGCAGGCGCCACAGCCGATGCACGAGGCGCAGTCCATAGCCTCGTCGGCATCCTCCTTGGGGATGAGGATGGCGTTGGCATCCTGGGCCTGACCAGTACGGATGGTGGTGTATCCGCCAGCCTGGATAATCTTATCGAAGGCGCCACGGTCGACCATGCAGTCCTTGATGACGGGGAAAGCAGCCGAACGCCACGGCTCGACGGTGATAACATCGCCGTCGTTGAAGCGGCGCATGTAGAGCTGGCAGGTGGTAGCACCGCGCTCGGTCTTGCCGTGAGGCGTACCATTAATATACAGGGAGCACATGCCGCAGATGCCCTCGCGACAGTCGTGGTCGAACACGAAGGGCTCCTTGCCCTCGTTGATGAGCTCCTCGTTCAGGATGTCGAGCATCTCGAGGAACGAGGTGTCATCGGGGATGTCGTGCATTTCGTGCGTATCGAAGTGACCCGCATCTTTCGGACCATTCTGACGCCAAAATTTAATCGTAAATGAAATATTCTTTGCCATAATGCTTAGTTCTTATAGTTACGGGTTTGTACTTTGATTGCCTCATACTCCAGTGGCTCCTTGATGAGCTCGGGCTCGTTGCCCTTGCCCTTGTACTCCCAGCAGCCCACGTAGAAGTAGTTCTCGTCGTCGCGCTTGGCCTCACCTTCCTCGGTCTGGTACTCCTCGCGGAAGTG
This sequence comes from uncultured Prevotellaceae bacterium, assembly GCA_902775475.1. Lineage (GTDB taxonomy): Bacteria > Bacteroidota > Bacteroidia > Bacteroidales > Bacteroidaceae > Prevotella. The sequence goes on along the minus strand of CACYME010000018.1, from coordinate 51,609 downwards.
GCCACCGCAGCTCTCGTTACGGCTCAGGGCGTCGAAGGCCACGAGCTGGCCCATGGTGAAGAAGTCGCGCAGGTGAACGGCCTTGTCGAGCTCGACGTTCAGGCCCTCCTTCGTGCCGGGCACGAACAGGTTGGTGTCGAACTCCTTCTCCAGGTCGTGCATCTTCTTCAGACCGGTCTTCAGGCCCTCAGCGGTGCGGCCCATGCCTACATACTCCCACATGATGTGGCCCAGCTCCTTGTGGATGCTGTCCACAGAGCGCTTGCCCTTGATGTTGAGCAGACGGTCGAGCTCGGCATCCACCTTCTTCTCGGCCTCAGCAAACTCAGGCAGGTCGGTCGAAACCTTCGGCCACACAGCCTGATCGGCCAGGTAGTTCTGGATGGTATAGGGCAGCACGAAGTAGCCGTCGGCCAGACCCTGCATCAGAGCCGAGGCACCGAGGCGGTTGGCACCGTGGTCGGAGAAGTTGCACTCGCCGATGGCGAACAGGCCGGGGATAGAGGTCTGCAGCTCGTAGTCGACCCAGATGCCGCCCATGGTATAGTGGATGGCGGGATAAATCATCATGGGCTTGTAGTACTTCACACCGTTGATTTCGTTGGCCACGTCGCCAGGGAACACGTCGGTAATCTCCTCGTACATCTCAAAGAGGTTGCCATAGCGCTGCATGATAACGTCGAGACCGAGGCGGTTGATAGACTCCGAGAAGTCGAGGAACACAGCCAGACCGGTGTTGTTTACGCCGAAGCCCTTGTCGCAACGCTCCTTAGCGGCACGCGAGGCCACGTCACGGGGAACGAGGTTACCGAAGGCCGGGTAGCGACGCTCCAGATAGTAGTCGCGGTCCTCCTCGGGAATCTCCCAGCCCTGCTTGGTTCCAGCCTGCAGAGCCTTGGCGTCCTCCAGCTTCTTCGGCACCCAGATGCGGCCATCGTTACGCAGCGACTCCGACATCAGCGTCAGCTTCGACTGCTTGTCGCCATGAACGGGGATACACGTGGGGTGAATCTGCACGTAAGAGGGGTTAGCAAAGTAAGCACCCTTGCGATAGCACTGGACGGCAGCGGTGCAGTTGCAACCCATGGCGTTGGTAGAAAGGAAGTAGGTGTTGCCATAACCACCGGTGGCGATGACCACGGCGTTGGCGGAGAAGCGCTCGAGCTTGCCGGTGACGAGGTTCTTGGCGATGATACCACGGGCACGACCGTCGACGATGACCACGTCTTCCATCTCGTAGCGGGTGTAGAGCTTCACCTTCTTGGCCTGCACCTGAGCACTGAGCGAGCTGTAGGCACCGAGCAGCAGCTGCTGACCCGTCTGGCCCTTGGCATAGAACGTGCGGCTCACCTGGGCACCACCGAACGAGCGGTTGGCCAGCATGCCACCATACTCACGGGCAAAGGGAACACCCTGGGCCACGCACTGGTCGATGATGTTGTTCGACACCTCAGCCAGACGATAGACATTGGCCTCACGGGCACGATAGTCACCACCCTTCACCGTATCGTAGAACAGACGGTAGACAGAGTCGCCATCATTCTGATAGCACTTGGCGGCGTTAATACCACCCTGGGCAGCGATGGAGTGGGCGCGACGGGGCGAGTCCTGGATGCACAGGTTGATGACGTTGAAGCCCATCTCGCCGAGCGAAGCAGCTGCCGAGGCACCAGCCAGACCGGTACCGACGACGATGACGTCGAGCTTCAGTTTGTTCTTCGGGTTGACGAGACGCTGATGAGCCTTATATTCCTTCCATTTCTCAGGCACAGGACCTGCGGGAATCTTTGAATCAATTACTTTTGCCATAATATTGATTTACAATTTACTGAGTTTACCATTTACGATTGATTAGCAGCAGCTACCGCCACAGCAGAGCGAGGGAGCACAGCCGAAGGCGAAAGCCAGCACCACCACGAGGAAGCCAAGCATGAGCAGGGTGACGTAGATGAAGCCAATCATCTTCCAGCGGCAGAGCCAAGTCTTACCACTCCATCCCAGGGTCTGCATAGCGCTCCAGAAGCCGTGGGTGAGGTGGAACCAGATGGCCACAATCCACACCACATAGATGGCGACAAAGAGCGGGTTGGAGAACGTTGCCTGAATCCATCCGAAGCCGTCGGAGGGGCTCAGCTCAGGCATAGCGCCGATGAGCTCGGCAAACATCATGTTGTACCAGAAGTTCCACAAGTGGATGAGCAGGCCGATGAGGATGATAAGTCCCAGTACCAGCATGTTCTTCGAAGCCCACTCCACCTTGCCGGCGTTAACGGTCGTCGCCACCTCGTAGCGGTTGTCACCACGGGCACGACGGTTCTGAGCCGTCAGGATGAAGGCATACACAATGTGGAGCACAGCCAGGAAGGCCAGGCCCAGTGTTGCAAGCACGGCATACCAGTTGGCGCCGAGCAGTTCACAGATAGTGTTGTAAGCCTCGCCCGAGAAGAGCGCCACCAGGTTCATGCAACAGTGGAATGTCAGGAACAAGATGAGCGCAATGCCCGTGACAGACATTACAACCTTCCTACCAATAGAAGAATTAAATAACCACATAAAATTTTGAAAATTAATGAATTAATATTGATATAGATTATAGTCAACAACTGTCGCCGACCTCTCTCGAAGAGGGCTGGATTACTTAATAGTAAGTACGCACACGCGCTTTCAGGCTACAAAATTAACAAAAAATAATGAAACCCCCAAAGAAAGTAGCGAAAAATTCATCTTTTATTCATTTGTACGCAAAAATCCGCCCACGGCGGACTTTTGTCCGCTATGAGCAGAAAATAGTCCGATATAGGCAGATTTTTCCGAGTCGAGGAGACACTATGGTCGCAGCACCTTACGGCCATCGACAATCATCACCTGGCGCGGCACAACGGCTCTGGCCTGCCGGCTGCGGCCCTGCAGGTCGTAGCTGCGAGCAGCGTTTCGCTCAGGCTGCTGCACGTTGGCAATGGCCGTGCTGATGAACCAGGTAAAGGTGACCACCTCGCTCTCGCGCCCGTCGGCGGTCACGGCCATGGCCCGCAGCGTGGTGTTCGCCGTGATGCTGATGGGGCCGGTGTAGTGCTGTCGCCTGGCCTCGTCGCAGGGGCAAGAGCCGTCGAGCGTGTACCAGATGGTGCAGCCCTCCTGGGCGGTGAGCACCACCTGCGTGCCTTGGCTGACGTAAGTGCCGCTGATGAGCGATGCCTGTGGCACAGGAACGTAGCCGAGCTGGCTCACTACGCGCACGGTGTCAACGGCACTTAGCTGCAAGTCGTCGATGCTGTAGGTCAGGAAGGTGGTTCCGGGCAGCAGTCCGCTGACGGTGATGTAGGCCTTTCCTTCGGCGTCGAAGGTCACCTCTCTGGTCTGCAGGCGGGCAATGTCGGGCGAGAGGCTGCTGATGCTGACACGGCTAAATGCTGCAGCCTGCACGGGCTTGGCACTGATGGCCACCTGATGTGTGCCGCCGTAGGGCACGGTCACCGTTCCCTCAGTCTTCTCTGGCCTTATAAAGAGGCACGGAGGCACTGGGTACATGAACCTTGATGCTACTGCCGGCGGCAAAGAGCGGCTCAGAGTAGTACTCGCTCCACTGATACAGCACGGGGGCACCTCGGCGTAGCAATAGACATCAGTGAGGTTGGGCAGGCTGGCCATCGATACTACCTTCTCGACGCAGTCGGGCAGGATGAGCACCTCGAGTTGCTGCAAGTATTCATCGTAGTCGAGGCTATAGTCTGCAGTCTACCCGCTGGTACGGCTCAGATCGAGAGTGGTCATCTTCCGGAAGTACATGCCAATGGCCTCGGAAATGCCGATGACGCCCGGCTCGTCGGCATCGACGGAGCGGCTGAAGTCGGCGTAGACGATGATGGTCTGGATGCGGCTGAAGACATCGAGCATGTGGTATGAGTCGCGTTCGCTGCCGTACTGGCTGTAGCCCTGCTCGTCGCAGTAGCGGCTCCACAGGCCGTAGATGGCATCTTCCACATCGTCGTAGCTGGCACTACGCAGTCCGTCGAGCACCACGACGCCCTTGTCGAGGTAAAGGCCGTTGGCACCGGGAATGTTGGGCGAGTCGGGATTGAAGCCGCCTCCTGTGCCGTAGCCCAACTGCGCTGCTATACTGCAGAACGATAAATGACAAACGATAAATGATATGAAAAGCAATAGTCGTCGCATAGTGGGATCCTCCTATCTTTTGATGGTTATCTTTCCGTTGCTGATGATAATGCCGCGGTAGCCGTCGGCGACGGGCTGGCCGAGCAGGTTGATGGCGGGATGCCCCGCTTGTTGCGATGGCATCGCAACAGACTGGATGCCCGTGGCTGCCAAGCCGACGAGTAGCACGAAGCGTACATCGTCTCGGCCTGGGCGCGAGGTAAACGTATAGCTGTCGGCTGTGAGGTCGGTGGCGATGCCTGTCAGGCGGTCTTCCAGCATGACGGGCAACGGCAGCGGCTCGCTGAGGCTGATGGTGTACGGCTGCTCGCTGAAGGTACGCAGGCCCACGGCGGCGAAGGTGAGTGTGCTGGCCGAAGGCGGCTTCTGCACGAAGAAGGCTTCGTAGGGGTGCAGCTCGTGGTCGGCGTCGTCGAGTGGCGAATAGGTGCGATACTGTTCATAACTGTAGTTGCCTCTCCACACGGTGATGGGCATGGTCTGCTGCAGCGAGCCGATGCGGTAGTAGCAGGGATAGGGATTGCCCACGAAGTTCCAGCTGGCGTTATGCTCGTAGGTGGAGGCATAGTCGGAGAGTGGGATACTGACATCGCCCTGGGCGAAGAGCTGGTTGACGTTGCCGGTAGCCTCGACGCTGACGCGCAGGTTGCTGTGCCCATTGTCGTCGGGGGCGCTGCCGGCCGACACCATCCAGGCATAGCCACGGCGCGCCTCGAGCGTACCGTTGAAGGCGCGTCCTGCCACTGGCTGCCACGCATGGCAGCGCGGTTGGCACTGGAATAGCTGCGCACCACCCAGTGCTCGATGTTGCTGGCCGTCAGCACGTCGCGCAGCTTCACGTCGAAGGGGAACGAGAGGAAGTACCAGCGGTTCTCGCTCATGTCGAAGTCGAGCCTGACATGCTCTGCCGTCATCGGCGCATTGACCATCAGCTCGCAACCATAGCGCCCAGTATAGGCACGGTCGCTATAGAGGTCGGTATAGGCAGTGAACGTACTGAGGTCCAGCAGCTTACTTCCCATGACGGTGAGCTGGCCGAAAGTATTGTTGGCACCATAGCCACCGTAGTTGCCTTGCTGGATGAGGCTGAGGCTAGGACGATAGTCGGCGGGCAGGCCATCAGTGGAAAGTTCGTGCTGGCCCACGACGCTGATGAGGGCAGGGGCATCGACCGTGGCATGTTGCGACAGCTCTTTCCAGCCGGCAGCACTGGCATAGGCACTTGCGCTGACAGCAGGCACCTGCAGGCGCACGTCGGCGGTGCCAAAGGTGAAGACGGCAATGCCGCCGGTCTTAGGCGGGAAGAACGAGCGGCAGGTGATGGTGCACTCATAGTTCTGCGTCTCGTCGAAATTGTAAGCACTGAGCACGCGCTGGGCCGAGACGAGCGTTGACGGCAAGTCAAGACGCTTCAGCTGCTGGCAGTTGCTGACGAGGTTGTCGGCACAGAGCACGCCCTCGGGGACCTCCAGCTCCTGCAGGTTCTGACAGCCCACGAAGGCAGAGCTGCCCATGTCGCGCAGCGTGGAGGGCAGCACGATGCTGCTGAAGCGGCAAAGCTGGAAAGCACCGCTGGGCAGCGTAGTGATAGCGGCCTGACTGAGGTCGAGGGTGAACAGGTTCTTCAGCGAGTCGCGGATGAGGTAGATGTCGTCGCTGTTGAGCGGGCCGCTCACGCTGAGGTGGTTGACGGCGGCATAGACGATGCCCTGGCCGAGGATGGCCTGACCGAGGGTGCCGACACGGGTGGTGGAAACTGCGAGCGTGTGCTCCTCGGTGCCGCCGATGAGAATGTACTGCGACCACCATTCGTGGGCAGCATAGGCCTGCAAGGAAGCTTGCGGCACGAAGATGCGCGTCTGCGGCACCTGCGTCAGCACGCTGTAGGGGTCGGCGGGGTCGATAATCAGATAGCTCTCGAGCGTGGGCGGCACGGTGGCACTCATGTAGAGGCGCTCTAAGGCGGTGTTGAAAGCCATATAGTGTGTAACAGCTCGCCCTCGACGCGCACTTCGCTGAGCGATGCAGAGAGGAAGGCTCCGTCGGCTATGCTCACCACGTCATACCGGCGGCCACCAAGGGCAACGGTGGCTGGGACAGTGATGGCCGTAGTGGAAGAGCCTTCGGGCACGCCACGGCATTCGGCCACACCGCTGGAGGCATCAATGACGTAGCGCAGCTCGCCAACCATGAACTCCGACTCGTCGTCGAAGGCCCAGTCTTGCGACAGCGCTACCAGCGGGCAGAGCAGCAAAAGGCAGCAAAGCCAGGATTGTCTCATTCTGTCTTTCATCTTGTTTTAGGTTTGATAACTGGCGCAAAGATAGGCACTAAAATTTACAATTGCAAATATTTGACACACAATTTTTTACGAATTGTAACAATACACCCCTTTTGGGGGTGGCAAATACCATTTCTTGTGCAGAAAACGATGGGTAGTGCACATGATGTCCTCGTCCGCAAAAAAATCCGACGTGGACGGACAAAAAACCGCGGTCAGCGGATAACAATACGACCATCGCGGATTTTCTTGAACGGGCCACACCATTCACGTGACAAGGGCTTTTTTAGCGTGAGGCAAAGTTTATGAATCAGATTTTTGGACATTTATTTTTTCTATTGCAAAAATATATGTACCTTTGAAGGCGAAAAAAATGAAATTATGACTCTGAAATACGATGTAGTGGTCATCGGCGGCGGTCATGCAGGATGCGAGGCAGCCTGCGCCTCGGCCAACACGGGAGCACAGACGCTGCTGGTGACGATGGACATGAACAAGATTGCACAGATGTCGTGCAATCCTGCCGTAGGTGGCATTGCCAAAGGGCAGATAGTGCGAGAGATTGACGCGCTAGGAGGACAGATGGGACTGGTGACAGATGCCACCAGCATTCAGTTCCGCATGCTGAACGTAGGCAAAGGACCGGCTGTTTGGAGCCCAAGGGCGCAATGCGACCGCGGGAAATTCATCTGGGAATGGCGACGCGTACTCGACGAAACAGAGAACCTCGATATCTGGCAGGATCAGGCGTGCGAGCTCCTCGTTGAGGAAAAAACGGGCAACGGTAAATCAGCAGCGCAACCCGTAGTAAAAGGAGTTCGCACCATATGGGGAGCAGAGATTCTGGCACGTTGTGTCATCATCACCGCTGGGACTTTCCTCAACGGACTGCTGCACATTGGCCGGAAGATGATTCCCGGCGGACGCATCGCGGAGCCTGCCGTTAGCGATTTTACCGAAAGCATCACGCGCCACGGCATTCGCTCGGCACGCATGAAAACAGGAACACCTGTCCGCATCGACAAGCGGAGCGTCGATTTCAGCCTCCTGGAGGAACAGCCCGGCGAGCGTCACCCCTATCGCTTTTCCTTTTTTCCCTCAGAATCCGCCCCTTCACCGTCTGTTGCGACTGAGTCGCAACAAACCCTCACCCTTCCCACTCTACCCCAGCTACCCTGCTGGACGGTGAACACCAACGCCAAGGTACACGAGGTGCTCCGCAGTGGGCTCTCCGATTCTCCACTCTATAACGGCCAGATTCAATCGATAGGCCCTCGCTATTGTCCTTCTATCGAAACTAAGCTCGTCACCTTCCCCGAACGCGAGCAGCACCCACTCTTCCTGGAGCCAGAGGGAACCGACACCAACGAGATGTACCTGAACGGCTTTTCATCGTCGCTCCCCATGGACGTTCAGATAGAGGCACTCAAGCAGATGCCTGCCTTCCGCAACGTGAAGGTCTATCGACCTGGTTATGCCATCGAGTACGATTTCTTCGACCCCACACAGCTGAAACATACGCTGGAATCGAAAATAATTGATGGACTCTTCATGGCTGGGCAGGTGAACGGCACCACAGGCTATGAAGAGGCAGCAGGCCAGGGACTTGTGGCTGGCGTGAATGCGGCACTAAAGTGCGATGGAACCGAAACTTTTGTAATGCATCGTGATGAGTCCTACATTGGAGTGCTCATCGATGATTTGGTAACGAAGGGCGTAGACGAACCCTACCGAATGTTTACCTCGCGTGCCGAATACCGCATCCTGCTTAGACAAGACGATGCTGACCGCAGGTTAACGGAACGTTCCTACGCCTTAGGTTTGGCCAAGCGCAACCGCTATGACTGGTGGATGGAGAAGAAGAAGGGTATCGAAGAAATCGAGACTTTTTGCAAGAACTTACCCATCAAGCCAAAGAATATCAACGAAGCACTGGAACGGTTAGGCACCACCCCGCTACAGTTCGGCGTGAAGTTAGAAGACCTCATCGCCCGTCCGCAACTGAACATTAGTAATCTTGCTATAATCATCCCAGAATTGAAAGAATCCATCGATAGGATTCCGAACAGAAAAGAGGAAATCAGCGAGGCCGCAGAGATACGCATCAAATACAAAGGCTACATTGAGCGGGAGCGTGTGGTAGCAGAGAAAATGCACCGATTAGAGAACATCCGCATTAAAGGGCACTTTAGGTACGACGAACTGCAGTCGCTCTCTACCGAAGCACGCCAAAAGCTGATGGCTATCGACCCCGAAACGCTCGCACAGGCCAGCAGAATCCCTGGTGTCAGTCCCAGCGACATCAATGTGCTGCTCGTACTCATGGGACGATGAAAGCGAAATAGCACATCCGTTTCACGTGAAACTTACATAACTTTTTCAAACATAACCATTTTATTATGAACAACCCTGTATTACTGGAAAACCTGCGTTGTATACCAGATTTCCCCAAAAAAGGAATCAATTTCCGCGATGTGACAACACTCTACAAAAACGCCGAGTGTGTAAAAATTATGCTCGATGAACTCGAAGAAAAGTACAAAGACAAGGGCATCACCAAAATCGTTGGCATCGAGAGCCGTGGCTTCGTCATGGCCAGTGCACTCGCCGGAAGACTTGGCTGCGGTATCGTTCTCGCAAGGAAGCCTGGCAAACTGCCAGCAACGGTAATTAAAGAATCGTTCACAAAGGAATACGGCGTTGACACCATCGAAATGCACATTGATTCCATCAATGAGAACGACGTAGTACTGATACACGACGACTTGCTCGCAACTGGCGGGACAGCAAAGGCTGCCTACAAACTGGTGCAGCACTTCCACCCGAAGAAAACATACATGAATTTTATTATCGAAATAACCGATGAAGGTTTGCATGGCCGTAACCTCTTCCAGGGCATAGAACTTACCACTCTCCTCACCATCTAAAACTCCTACACTAAGAAAGCCCAAGTAGAAAGCATCGGATGTGAAACGCAAAACGGTTTCACGTGAAACATCAAGAACCATCAACGGAGATAGAACTAAGGAATGACCAAGGAAGAGAACGAAAAACGATTAGCATACCTAAAAAGTATAGTAAGCCGCTTGCCAGAAAAACCAGGAAGCTACCAGTACTACGATGCAGAGGGCACTATCATCTATGTGGGTAAGGCGAAGAACCTTAAAGCCAGGGTCTCGTCTTACTTCCACACAGAGGTGGACCGCTTCAAGACAAAAGTGCTGGTCAGCAAGATACACAACATCAGCTATACCGTGGTGAACACAGAGGAGGATGCCTTACTGTTAGAGAACAGTCTCATCAAGAAATACAATCCTCGCTACAATGTTCTGCTAAAGGATGGTAAAACATACCCCAGCATCTGCGTAACAAATGAATTCTATCCTCGTATATTCAAGACACGAACTATCAACAAAAAGTGGGGGACCTATTATGGCCCCTACTCCCACATTGGCTCCATGTATGCCGTGCTTGATCTTATCAAGGACCTCTACCATCCTCGCACCTGCCGCATGCCCATCACAAAGGAGGGGGTAGAAACAGGGAAATATAGGGTCTGCTTAGATTACCATATTAAAAGATGTGGAGGGCCGTGTTCCGCCAAACAAAGCTACGAGGACTACAAGAAAAACATTGAGCAAGCACGTGAAATCCTGAAAGGAAATACCCGAAAAATCCTGCGCGAGATGCGGGCTGAAATGCAGCAACTGGCTGAAGAACTGCGATTTGAGGAAGCAGAGGAAGTAAAACGGAAATATATAGCACTGGAAGGCTTCGTCACGCGGAGCGAGGTCGTCAGCCACACTATAGACAATGTTGACGTGTTCAGTATAACGAGCGACGAGAAAATAGCCTACATCAACTTCATTCACGTCTCAAACGGCAGTATCAACCAGAGTTTTACGATTGAGTATAAGAAGAAGCTGAGCGAACCCGACGAAGAACTGCTGCAACTGGGTATCATAGAGCTGCGTGAGCGTTTCAAAAGCACATCGAAAGAGATAATTGTGCCAAAGGAAGTGGACATGGAACTGGATGGAGTAACCTTCACCATACCACAGAGAGGCGACAAAAAAACACTGCTCGACCTCAGTATCATGAACGGCAAACAATACAAGTTCGACCGTCTGAAACAGGCAGAGAAACTAAACCCAGAACAAAAGCAAACAAGACTGATGAAGGAGCTACAGGACAAGCTGCATCTGCCTAAACTACCCTATCATATTGAATGCTTCGACAACTCCAATATTAGCGGTTCCGATGCAGTTGCTTCTTGCGTAGTTTTCAAGGCCATGAAACCCTCAAAAAAAGACTATAAACACTTCAATATCAAGACAGTAGTAGGACCTGACGACTATGCGTCGATGAAGGAGGTTGTGCATCGCCGCTACAGCCGTCTGATGGAAGAGGAACAGCCCCTACCCGACCTCATCGTGGCCGACGGTGGCAAAGGCCAGATGGAGGTGATACGCGAGGTTATACAAGACGAACTGAACCTCGATATACCCATTGCTGGCCTTGCGAAAAACGACAAACACCGCACCAACGAACTGCTCTACGGCTTCCCTCCCCTATCAGTGGCACTGAAGACCGATAGCGAGCTTTTCCATGTGCTCACACAACTGCAAGACGAGGTACACCGCTTTGCCATCACCTTCCACCGCGACAAACGCTCAAAGCACGCCCTGAACAGCGAACTTGACAACATCAAGGGCATCGGCCCCAAGACTCGAGATGAACTCCTAAACAGGCTAAAATCGGTTCGAAAAATTCGTGAAGCCGACCTCACTACGCTGACTGAAGTGATAGGTCAAGCCAAAGCCAAAATTATCTATGAGCATTTCCATCAGAAACAGGAAGATGACAAGGCATAACAAAGGGATTGAAAACTGATATAAATAGTGCTTATCGGATGGTGAACTTACGGATTATTACTGAAAATAATGTTCAAAAACTCCACAAAAAAACGTTCAGGATGAGGAGTCATTTTAGCTCAAAAAAAGGCCTTTTCAAGAAGATAAGATGCTTTTTCGCCACACAAAGGTAAGAGAAATTAGGCTTAAATTTGCACATACACACCTATTCTGTGCAAATATTTAGCATTTTTTTAGAATTTTTTTGTGACTAAACCTCCTTCAGTAAGAACGCCAAATTTTCAAAAGGCGTTGACTTTTGAAAATTTGGCGTTGACTTTTTTCTGCAAATCGATGACTTTTTTTGGCTAAAAAGGTATAAATAACTATAGTTCAGCCACTTTGTTAACCATCTCAAAACTCGCGTATTATCAGCCAAAAATTTTCTCGCTCAGAAATTTCAAAATTTAGAGGGGGTTAAATGTTCATTTTGGGAACAGAATTAACAAAAATTCAGATTCATACCAGTAGATGCACCTTCAAATTGTAACTTACATAGAGACGACAACAGAAAATTGAGTAATATAAGATACAAATTATAAAATATACAAGTATATCATTATTAAGTTCAACTTATTAAAAAATTAGTATGTTCCTCAACATAAATTTTGGAGATATAGAAAATAGTTTGTATCTTTGCAACATGAGAACAGTAATACAGAGAGTGAGCCACGCCAGCGTCACCATTAAGGGTAGCGTCAAGAGCCAAATAGAGCAAGGGTTTCTTATTCTGCTGGGCGTATGCGAAGAAGACAGCATGGAAGATGTTGACTGGCTCGTCAGGAAAATAGCCGCATTGCGCGTCTTTGACGACGAGCAGCATGTTATGAACAAAAGCATTATAGATGTTGGGGGCAACTGCCTGGTTGTTAGCCAGTTCACGCTCTACGCCAGCTACAAGAAAGGCAACCGACCGTCGTGGTTCCGGGCTGGCTCTCACGAGCATTCCATTCCCCTCTACGAGGCCTTCTGTAAACAGTTGGGGGAAGCCATCGGCCGACCTGTTGGAACGGGTGAATTCGGTGCTGACATGCAAGTGAGTCTGCTGAACGACGGCCCAGTCACTATCTGTATGGACACGAAAAACAAGGAATAAGAACATGACCATCAAAGAAGCGCAAACTGCAGTAGACCAGTGGATTAAAGAATACGGTGTAAGGTATTTCTCAGAACTGACCAACATGGCCGTACTGACCGAGGAGGTCGGTGAACTGGCTCGTGTCATCGCCCGAAAATACGGCGACCAGTCGTTTAAGGCAGGAGAAAAGGACAACCTTGGCGAAGAGATGGCCGACGTGCTGTGGGTGCTACTCTGCTTAGCCAATCAGACGGGTGTAGACCTGACCGAGGAGCTGGAAAAATCTATCGAAAAGAAGACCCAGCGTGACTCTCTCCGCCACATTGCAAACCCAAAGCTACAAGCATAATCACTAACCAGAATAACAGAAATATGGAAGAAAAAAAGAAAGATTCGAGCAAAATTGAAGAAGCTCTGAAGAAGTATAACCTCGACATCACCGACGAGGAAGTGCAGCAGGCAGTGCAGAAAATCATTGCCGAGAAAGTGCACGAAAATGACACCGTTGAGGTAAAGAAGTTCCTGATGGGAAGCGTAGAACTGACAACGCTGAAGACCACGGACTCCGACACAAGCGTGATGGCCTTCACAGAGAAGGTGAACCAGTTCGATGAAGCCTACCCCGACCTACCCCACGTAGCCACCATTTGCGTCTATCCGCGATTTGCCCGCACCGTTGCCGAAACATTAGAGGTTGACGGCGTAGAAATAGCTTGTGTATCAGGCAGTTTTCCTTCGTCGCAAAGCCTCATTGAGGTAAAGACCGTGGAGACCGCATTGGCCATTAAGGATGGTGCCACAGAGATAGACATCGTGCAGCCTGTCGGCTCGTTCTTAGAGGGCGACTACGAAACCGTTGTCGACGAGATTCAGCAGCAGAAGGAAGCCTGCGGCGAGCACGACATGAAGGTCATTCTCGAGACAGGTATGCTCGGCACGGCCAAGAACATCAAGATTGCCTCGCTATTAGCCATGTATGCCGGCGCCGACTACATCAAGACGTCAACCGGTAAGGAGAAGCCCGCCGCCACACCCGAGGCAGCCTACGTGATGTGCCAGGCTATCAAGGAATACTACGATGAAACTGGCATTCAGATAGGTTTCAAGCCTGCCGGTGGCCTCAATTCGGTGATGGATGCCCTCATCTACTACACCATTGTGAAAGAGGTGCTGGGTGAGAAATGGCTGACAAACAAGTGGCTCAGACTGGGCACCAGCCGTCTGGCTAACCTGTTACTCAGCGAGGTCATCGGCCAGGAGACGAAGTTCTTCTAAGCTAAAGCAAACAACAAAAAATCGAGCCATCCTAACCCGTAGGATGGCTCTCTTCGATTATGGTAAAACAAATCGAAAACACCCTCACAGGGAGGGTATGGGGCTAATAATTTCGTTTCATCACATAGTCAAGATAGGTCACAAGCGACTGGCGCAGATCGGCTTTTTTCACACATTCATCAACAAAAACCATCGCTTCGTCGTAGAAATCTTTCATGCGCTGCTCGGCGTAAGCTATTCCGCCATATTGCTTGGCAAATTCCACAAGAACGGCGATTTCATCGGCATTAATCGTACCAGCTTTCACCTTCTTGGCCAGGTTCACCATCGACTCATAGTTGGAATTATTGAGCGCATAGAGCACCGGCAAAGTGAGCTTGCCCTCTGCCATATCGTTACCCGTGGGCTTTCCTATCTCACGCGAGTCGTAATAGTCGAAAATATCGTCTCGAATCTGGAACATCATACCCAGTGCACAGCCAAACTTACGGGCCTTCTCCACCTGCTCTGCAGTAGCTCCAACGGAAAGACAGCCTTGAATGGCGCACGATTCAAACAGCGATGCCGTCTTCTTGTGAATGACCGAGTAATAGTCGTCTTCTGAAAAATCATTGTTCTTGATGTTCGACAGCTGCAAGATTTCGCCAGAAGCCAAAGTCTGACCAAGACGAGAAAGGTTCTCTACAATCAGGGGATTACAAGTCTTCGACACATGAAGCAGCGCGGTGGACAGAATATAATCGCCTACAAGCACCGCCACCTTATTATTAAAAGAAGCATTCACCGACGGCTGACCGCGACGCTCATCGCTCTCGTCGACCACATCATCGTGAACCAGCGTGGCTGTATGCAGCAGTTCCAGCGCGAGTGAAGCGTTAAGAGTCACTTCATTTATCTCACCGAAATTCTTGGCCATCAGCAATGTCAGAATCGGGCGCATCCGCTTGCCACCTCGTTGATTGATGTGAGCCAAAACGCTGGCCAACAACCCTTCACGGTGGGTCATCGCCAAGTTGAACCGCTTCTCGAATTCATCAAATTCGAGTGCAATCGGGCACTTAATTTGGGTTAAAGAATCCATTCTTTCAGAATTTTGATACAAAATTACGCAAAATATCCGAAAGTTGAGAATTTTTTTAGTAATTTTACGCCAAAATTACAAAATAGGTATGGATAAACTCTTTTTACTCGATGCGTATGCCCTCATCTATCGCTCCTATTACGCATTCATCAAGAACCCTCGCATCAATTCGAAGGGTCTCAACACCAGTGCCATCATCGGCTTCGTGAACACACTGCAGGAAGTCATTGAGAAGGAACAGCCACGCTATCTCGGCGTTGCCTTCGACCCCCACGGTCCCACTTTCCGCAGCGAGGCCTTCCCTGCCTACAAGGCACAACG
The DNA here is from genome assembly GCA_902775475.1 of uncultured Prevotellaceae bacterium. GTDB lineage: Bacteria > Bacteroidota > Bacteroidia > Bacteroidales > Bacteroidaceae > Prevotella. Next base: position 36,487 of record CACYME010000018.1, on the reverse strand, counting down.
CGAAGCAACGCCCGAGGACATCCGCAAGGCCGTTCCCATCATCAAAAAGCTGCTGGCCGCATGGAACATTCCGGTGCTGCAAGCCGACGGCTTCGAGGCCGACGACGTGATTGGTACACTGGCAAAAAAGGCCGATTCCATCGAGAATTTGGAAACCTATATGCTTACGCCCGACAAGGACTACGGCCAGCTGGTCAGTGAGCGCGTTCGCATCTTCCGACCTCGCCACGGCGGTGGCTACGAGGTGATGGGCCCCCAGGAGGTGTGCGCCAAGTATGACATCACTTCTCCTTCTCAGGTCATCGACTTGCTGGCGCTGATGGGCGACTCAGCCGACAACTTTCCAGGCTGTCCCGGTGTTGGCGAGAAGACGGCAGCGAAAATCATCAAAGAGTTCAACAGCGTCGAGGAACTGCTCAACCGCACCAGCGAACTGAAGGGAGCGTTGAAGAAGAAAGTGGAAGAACACATCGACGACATCCGCATGTCCTATTTCCTGGCTACCATCAAAACCGACGTTCCCGTCGACCTCCATCTCGACGACCTCGTCTTGCAGGAGCCCGATCAGGAAAAATTGGGAAAACTCTTCGCCGAACTTGAGTTTAAGTCCTTAGCCGAGCGAATCCTTAAAAAAACAGAAAAGAAACCAAAAACTGCTAATTCTGAGCTCTCTCTCTTTGAAGAATTTGCGACCGAGGAGGCAGGCGATTCAAAATTTTCGAGTTTTGAGGGCCTTAAATCGACCCCTCACAACTACCAACTCGTTGATAGTGAGGAGGAAATGAGCAAAATTTGTTCTTATTTTTTTACAAAAAAAATTTTGAGTTTAGACACGGAAACGACCTCAACTCACCCGATAGAGGCCGAATTAGTCGGTTTGAGCTTCTCAGTGGAGGAACACGAGGCGTTTTATGTGCCCATTCCAGCCAATCGTGAAGAGGCTATAAAGATTGTTAATATTTTCAAACCACTCTACGAAAATCCCGAAATTTTGAAAATCGGACAGAACCTGAAGTACGATTTAGAAGTTTTAAGAAATTATAACGTTCGATTACAAGGACCCATGTGGGACACCATGATTGCCCACTATCTCATTCAGCCCGAGCTTCGCCACAACATGGACTTCATGGCCGAGGCCTACCTTCACTACAAAACGGTACACATCGATGAGCTCATCGGACCGCGGGGTAAGAACCAGCGCTCGATGCGCGACCTCTCCCCTACCCTCGTCTACGAGTATGCCTGCGAAGACGCCGACATCACCCTGCAGCTGAAGAACCGCTTAGAGACAGAGCTGAAGAAGCACGAGTGCGAAGACCTCTTTTATAATATGGAGATGCCCCTGATGCCCGTATTGGCCGAGATGGAGATGAACGGCGTGGTACTCGACACCGGCGCGCTGCGGCAGACCTCGAAGGACCTCACCGCACGCATGAACGAGATTGAGGCACGCATCTACGAGCTGGCCGGCGAGCAGTTCAACATCTCTTCGCCGAAGCAGGTGGGCGACATCCTCTTCGGCAAGATGAAGATTGTGGAAAAACCGAAGAAGACCAAGACCGGGCAGTACGTCACCAGCGAAGAGGTGCTCACCCAGCTACAGGGCAAACACGAAATCGTGGCCGACATCCTGGCTTTCCGCGGACTGAAGAAGCTCCTGAGCACCTACGTCGACAACCTACCCTCGCTGATTAACCCCAAGACAGGACATATACACACCTCGTTCAACCAATGCGTCACCGCCACGGGACGCCTCAGCTCCAGCGACCCGAACCTGCAGAACATTCCCGTGCGTGGCGAGGACGGCAAGGAAATCCGCAAGGCGTTCGTGCCCGAACCCGGCTGCCTTTTCTTCTCGGCCGACTACAGCCAGATAGAACTGCGCGTGATGGCCCACCTGAGCGGCGACGAGGCGATGATTCGCGTCTTTACTGAGGGCCACGACCTGCACGCCGCCACCGCCTCTACCATCTACAAAAAGCCCATCGACGAGGTGACACGCGATGAGCGCACAAAATCGAAGCGCGCCAACTTCGGCATCATCTACGGCATCACCGTTTTCGGTCTGGCCGAGCGTCTCGACATCAGCCGCGACGAGGCCAAGCTGCTTATCGACGGCTTCTTCGAGACCTTCCCACGCGTCCACGACTATATGGAACGGGCGAAGGAGGAGGCCCGCCAAAAGGGCTATGTGGAGACCCTCTTCGGGCGTCGCCGCTATCTGCCCGACATCAACAGCCAGAACGCCACCGTGCGCGGCTTTGCCGAGCGCAACGCCATCAACGCCCCCATCCAGGGCACCGCTGCCGACATCATCAAGGTGGCCATGATCCGCATCCAGCAGCGCTTCCAGCAGGAGGGCATCCGCTCGAAAATGATCCTGCAGGTACACGACGAACTGAACTTCTCGGTCTATCCCGAAGAGAAAGACCAGGTGGAAAAGATCGTCCTCGAGGAAATGCAGGGCGCCCTCGCCCTGGCCGTGCCCTTGGTGGCCGACAGCGGCTTCGGCAGCAACTGGTTAGAAGCTCACTAACAACCTCACAAAAAAACATGAGAAAACTGCTTTTTCTACTCGCCTTTTCCGTCGTCATTCCGACACAGGCACAAGACTACACAAAGCTGTCGGCCCACCTGTCACAGCTCGTTCGCCAACAGCCCAGCGCAGCCGCTGCCCGTGGCCCTCTCCCCCACCCCATTCTCAGGCTCATGACCACCACAGACGGACTGTCGGCCACCACGTTCGCGGCCGACTACGGCTGCCAGGTGGTCGACAGCATCGGTCGCATCTACATCGTCAGCATCCCCCTCTCGCAGGTGGCCCCGCTGTCGATGGACCGCCGTGTGGAGCGCATCGAGGCCGAGCGCATGCCGCGTCCAGCAATGGACGTGACGCCCGGCCAGGTCAACGCCACGCAGGTCTATGCCGGCACCGACCTGCCCAAGGCCTTCACGGGCCGAGGCGTGGCCGCTGGCGTGTTCGACTGCGGCTTCGACTTCACCCATCCCGCCTTCCTCGATGCCGAGGGGAATCTCAGGGCAAAGTACTACTATAACTTCCTGTGGCCCAACGATGACGGCACGCTGGGCCACGCCCTGCAGACAACGGAGGAGATAGCCGAATACGGCCATTCGCAATACGTGAACAGCTCGCTCCACGGCACTCACGTGATGGGCACGATGGCGGGGTCGGCCGTTGATGGGAAATACCAGGGAATGGCCCCCGAAGCCGACCTCTACGTGGCCGACTTCAACAGCCAGCGCAGCGACTTCTCCAACCCCGACGAGCACACCTCTGCCACTGCCGTGCTGGGCTTCAAGTACCTCTTCGACCAGGCCGAAAAGGACGGCAAGCCCTGTGTTGTCAACTTCAGCAGCTGCGAGAGCATCACGCTCACCCGCCAGCGCTCGCTCGAGGCCGAGGCGCTGCTACAGCTCGTGGGGCCATAGCGTCGGCCACGGGCACTGCCATCGACCTCAGCGCTCTGCCCTCTGGTGTCTATGCCGTTCAGCTGAACACGCACGATAAATCGACCACGGGTTCCACGCTCATCAGACTGTAGTTTTCTTCAACTTCTGTTTTTGAAAGATATTGACAAAATGGCCATTTTAGGCCTCCATATTTCGATATTTTTCCACGAAAACGCTTTTGGACGAAAAAAACCGTGTTTTTTGAGGGTTTTCTAAATGGTTGACTGTCAGTTGGTTAATTTGATTTTAGCAAAAAAGGGGCTTCGTTTAGAAAAAAAAGTCAACGCCTTTTGAAAATTTGGCGTTGACTTTTTATTTTTTGGCGTGCTTACAGAAACGCAAAAAGTAGCAAAATTTGAGCGAAAAACCTGCACAAAAGCAGGGCGTGTGTGCAAAATTTTCGCCGTTTGCGGCCCAATTTTTCATCGGTCAACGCTTCCCCAAGGCTCGAAAACGCCCATTTTTCGCTCAAAATTGCTTCGTCGCCGTGAAGCAAAATTTCTGTGAAATATTTTGACATTTTTAATATTAAGTAACCTGAAAAATAGTTTATATCATCTGCTTTATTACTTGTTAGAAAAACAGATAAAAACCTTTTTTCTTGTTTTTCCTGTTTTTTCTAAAACAATAGTTCATATCAACTCATTTTGATTAACTACATAACAGCTATGTCATTACTTTTTTTCTGAATGGATGCAAGATTTCGGATGACATGTCGTTTAAGATAAAAAGACACCACTATGAAACACTTCGACCATCTGTTCCCCTTGTTGCAGGCCGCCTTCCTGAGCAGTCTGCTGACGGGCTGCATGACCATCTTCACCCCATCGAGCGAGACCATCCTCATCAATCGCCCCACCGCCGAGCCCGTCACCATCATCACGGCAAGCGACACACTGGTAGCCGAGGGTCAGCCCATAGAACTCAGCCTGAAGAAGAAACACCTGAACAAACCTATACAAATAGCTTCTGAGGAGTACGAATACCAGACGCTCATTCCCGGCCGGCGAACCGACTGGTGGGGCTTCTTTGCCGACCTCTATTTCAGCGAAGGACTGGGGCTCATCGTTGACTATTCCAGCAGTGCCATCTACCACCCCAGAGAGAAGAGCTACTATCTGATGGCAGCCCGCAAGGACACGCTGCGCAGCGAGCTACCCGTGGCTGACCATCGCGCTCCGTCGCCCTTCAAGCCCACCACCTACAGTGCCAAGCGCCACTACCGCCACGAGCTGCGCCTAGGCCTCAGCATCGGCAACGCACTGCACAACGGCTGCTACGACCGCATGAGCCAGCGCGTAGCCGACCGCCTACACCTGAACGGCTACGAGGGCGAGCTGGACTGCGGACTGGGTGCCGTGGCCAACTTCGCTGCCAGCCTGAGCTACTACTATCACCTCGATGACCACTGGGCCGTGGGAATGATTGCCGGTACGGGCACAAGGCCCAACGGCGATGCGGGCTACACGGAGCTGGACCCTGACTGGAAGCAGAGCTGGCGCAACGACTGGCATAGCGACACGCCACCCGAGGTCTACGTGGGCAGCATGGAGAGCACATCGTGGTTCTTCCTGCCGTCGGCCAAGTATTACTGGGCCTTCACCCCCGGAACCAGACTCTACTCGAAGGCGGCGCTCGGGCTGATGAGCCAGCACAACTGGTTCGGACCTTACGACCTCCCCAACGATGCCTACTTTGGCCCTAAGAACGCCGCCAGGCCTGCCCTTAGCGAGATTTCCCGCCTGAGCGAGCGCCGCTGGCACGTGGCTGGTCAGCTGTCGCCCATCGGCGTGGAGGTGGGTCGCAGCTGGCTGCGCTTCTTCGCCGAACTGGGCTACGGCATGGAGGGCATTTTCATCGCGGGCTGGAGCTGCTACTTCTGACGTTCCCGTCAGCAAAAATCCGCCATTTTTCGTCACATTTCATGGCTATATTAACCCATTACGTTTCGCAAAAAGCAAGAAAAACGGGTTTTCGCTTTGCTGTTCGCTCACTTATTTGTAACTTTGCACCCAGATTATAAACGTTTATATTGAGAAATGGCATTAAAATGTGGTATCGTGGGCCTGCCCAATGTGGGCAAGTCGACGCTGTTTAACTGTCTGTCGAGTGCAAAGGCACAGGCAGCCAACTTTCCTTTTTGTACTATTGAGCCCAACGTGGGCGTCATCACCGTGCCCGACGAGCGACTGACCCGTCTGGCCGAGCTGGTGCATCCGGGGCGCATCGTCCCGGCCACGTGCGAGATTGTCGACATCGCCGGACTCGTGAAGGGTGCCTCGAAGGGCGAGGGCCTGGGCAACAAGTTCCTGGGCAACATCCGCGAGACCGACGCCATCATCCACGTGCTGCGCTGCTTCGAGGACGACAACATCACCCACGTGGACGGCACCATCGACCCCATCCGCGACAAGGAAATCATCGACACCGAGCTGCAGCTGAAGGACTTAGAGACCATCGAGGGCCGTCTGGCAAAGACCGAGAAGGCCGCTGCCGCAGGCAACAAGGACGCCAAGGTGGAGGTGACGGTGCTGAAGGCCTACAAGGAGGTGCTCGACCAGGGCAAGAACGCCCGTGTGGTGGAGTTTGAGACGAAGGACGAGCAGGACTGCGCCCGTGGGCTGTTCCTGCTGACGAGCAAGCCCGTGCTCTACGTATGCAACGTGGCCGAGCAGGATGCCAAGGACGGCAACGACTGGACGCGTAGGGTAGGGGAGCTGGCCCAGGAAGAGGGTGCCGAGATGATGGTCATCGCCGCCAAGACCGAGGAGGACATCGCCGAGCTGGAGTCCTACGACGACAAGCAGCTCTTCCTTGAGGAGCTGGGCCTGGAGGAGAGCGGCGTGAACCGTCTCATCAAGAAGGCCTACGCCCTGCTGAACCTCGAGACCTTCATCACCGCCGGAGAAATGGAGGTGAAGGCCTGGACCTACAAGAAGGGCTGGAAGGCCCCGCAGTGCGCCGGCGTCATCCACACCGACTTCGAGAAGGGCTTCATCCGGGCCGAGGTCATCAAATACGACGACTACATCAAGTATGGCTCCGAGGCCGCCGTCCGCGAGGCCGGCAAGCTGGGCGTCGAGGGCAAGGACTACGTGGTGCAGGACGGCGACATCATGCACTTCCGCTTCAACGTGTAGACATATTGGCAGTCTTTATACATTTTTTTGAGCCGAAAGTTTTGCGCTTTCGGCTTTTTTTGCATATTTTTGCAAGCAGATAAAGCGAATAGTCTAGAGGCTCCTTCCCGACAAGTGTGTTGTAAATACTTAGCCGAAAGTTTTGCGCTTTCGGCTTTTTTATGTACCTTTGCGCCAAATAAAAACGATGCCAATGGAAGAAATTGCAGGAAGATATATCAACCCCTACACCGACTACGGCTTCAAGCTGCTCTTCGGCACGGAACCTAACAAGGACATCACCCTGGAGCTGGTGAACGCCCTGCTACAAGGGAAAGAGGTTATCAAGACCCTGACGCTGCTGCCACCCGAGCAGTTGGGCGATTTGAAAGACAAATATGCTCATATGTTCAAGGTGTACTGCGAAAATGAGCAACGAGAAAAAATCATCATCGAGATGCAGAAGGCCGACCAACAATGGTTCAAGGACCGCTCGGTCTATTATTCGTCGTTCCCTATCCGCTCCCAAGCTATTAAAGGTAATTGGAACTATAAGTTGAAGGCCGTGTACACCATTGGCATCCTCGACTTTGTGTTCGACGAGGACAAGGACGACAAGGAGTATTATCACCACGTGGTGAAGCTGATGGACGTGAACACAAAGGAAGTATTTTACGACAAGCTGACGTACATCTATTTAGAGATGCCCAAATTCCAGAAGACCGAGGACGAGCTGGAGACCATGGCCGACAAGTGGCTCTACGCCCTGAAGAACCTGCCCCGTCTGCTGGAACGCCCTGCCGCCCTGCAGGAGCGCATCTTCAAGAAATTCTTCGACGTGGCTGAGATTGGGAACCTTTCAAAAGAGGAATATGCAAAATATTTCGAAAGCGAGAAGGTTTACTATGACAACGATGGTGCCATACGTACAGCTGAGGCAAAAGGCATAGCAAAAGGCCGGGCCGAGGGAAGAGCCGAGGGAAGAGCCGAAGCCAACCGCGAGAATGCCCGCCGCATGAAGGCAAAAGGCTATTCTGTGGCCGACATTGCAGACGTGACGGGATTGGCAACGGAAATCATTGAATCTTTATTATTAAGGACTTCTTCTAATAAGAACAACAAGCATGCTACATCTTTTATCCTATATCACATGGGACCCCGCCATTGATGCGTTCCATCTGGGCCCCCTCTCGTTCCGCTGGTACTCTCTGTGCTGGCTCATCGGCCTGGCACTGGCCTACATCGTGGTCATGAAGCTCTATCAGGACCAGAAAATAGCCAAGGAGAAGTTCGACCCCCTGTTCATCTACTGCTTCCTGGGCATCCTCATCGGTGCCCGACTGGGCCACTGCATCTTCTATCAGCCCGAATACTACCTCACCTCCATGCGAGGCTTCATCGAGATGCTGCTGCCCATCCACTTCACCTCGGCCGAGGGCTGGGACTGGAAGATGACGGGCTACGAGGGGCTGGCCTCCCACGGCGGCACGCTGGGCCTCATCCTCGCCCTGCTGCTCTATGTGAAACGGCTGCGGGTGCCCCTCTGGCAGGTGCTCGACAACATCGCCATCGCCACCGGCATCACCGCCTGCTTCATCCGCTTAGGCAACCTGATGAACTCGGAAATCATCGGCAACGTCACCACCGTGCCCTGGGCCTTCGAGTTCATCCAGCGCGACGGCCTGCCCCGCCACCCCGCCCAGCTCTACGAGGCGCTGGCCTACCTGCTGCTGTTCTTCATCATGCTCTGGATATACAAAAAGGACAAAGCCACGGCCGTCAATAGTCGCTCAACACTCAACACTCAGCACTCTACAAAGCTCGGCACGGGCTTCTACTTCGGCCTCTGCCTCACCTACATCTTCACCTTCCGCTTCTTCGTGGAGTTCCTGAAGAAGGAGCAGGTGGCCTTCGAGCAGGGCATGCCCCTCGACATGGGCCAGCTGCTCAGCATCCCCTTCGTCGCCATCGGCCTCTGGTTCCTAGTGAAAGGACTTAGAAAAGCCAAACAGCAGAAATGATTAGCCAAGACGCCATACAACGGCTGTGCAGCTGCATTGAGACACAACTGAACCACCCCGTCCGCACCCCAAAGGACTTCGAACAACTCTCACAGCTCATCGACGAGCGCCTGCACCAGCATGTGAGCACCAGCACCCTGAAGAGGCTCTGGGGCTACGTGACTAATGAGTTCGCACCACGCACGTCGACGCTCAACATCCTGGCCCAGTTTGCTGGCTATGCCGACTTCGCCCTATATCCTGCACCAAGGGCAGCACTTCGCCACCGAGCAAGACTATCTGCCCCTCTTCGGCATTCAGGCCGACGACAGCCTTTGGGGCCAGCGCCTGCCACACCATCGCACCATCTCCGTCTGGACACCGCTCTACCACCACCCCGAATGGCACAACGACGGCGACACCGCAGCCCTGCTGCCCACCATCACCGAGTGGTGGGAACCAACCGACGAACCCGCCGACAGCACCCTCATCACCATCAGGAACCGTGACCGCTTCGTGGCCTACCGCGACCTGAACGAGCTGCGCATCACTTTTATGCGCGGTCTCACACCCGACGGCGACAGCCTCACCTATCTCGGCATCAACCGCCTCGACCTGAAGCGCTCCAACCACCAGCGCCTCGTCTGGCAGCACGTCCTCGAAGACCTCGACCTCAACCGCCTCGGCTACCTCGAAGAACTGCGAAACTGACCCCGACGCCTAACGTAACGGCCCCTGAATAAGTATTCATTGAGCCCACTTGCTATAATATGTGGGGTTCGGAGTGGACTCCTACATTCACTTGCAAAATAAAAAAAACAGGTTGGCAGCGCACGCTGCCAACAATTTCCCCGCCCGCCGCCAATATTGGCAGCGGGCGCTGCCAATATCGTCCCCGCGCGCTGCCAACAACAAAAGTGGCGCTTCTGTCCCGCTAAAGCGTGGCCTAATTCCTGCTTTCCGCCACTTTTTTCCCCGCAACCCGCCTTCTTTCAACAAGGGCAACCCTTTCTCTTCACCATTCTCCCTTTCTGGGTTCTACAAGATTACGTGTGGATATACTTGTCTAAAGATATAAAAGAGTTGAAAGATTTCTGCCCCAAAAGGGCACTATGACTGAGCAGTTACTTCAAGTGGACTCATTAGTTAAAAACACCAAAATTTCACAAGTTTGTGATTCACAAGTTTGTGAAACTCCGTCTGGCAGCATCATCACTTCACGACCTACTGCCTCTACGGCTCCAAGCAATACATGATGAGCAACATCTTCCTCAACCGCAGCATGCCTTTCTATCAGTTCGAGAGCGCGACCTCATCTTCTCCGAAATGAAGCAGCTCTACACCGCTGACCCCGTCTTCGAGCTCTGGTTCCGCCGCAGATTTCTATAGAGCGAAATGAACATAAGTGGCTCATGAACTCCTCGTGAGCCATCATCGACAGCGGCAGAAACGAGAAAAAACGCCGATTCCATCGCTACTGGTGCAAAATAAACCAAATGAACCAACGAAATGAACCAAATGAACCAACGCTCATTTGGCTTTTTTTCTCCAATTTTGCACCCGCGAAACAAAAAAACGGCTCACAATGGAACGAGTTTCAAGAAAAATGCCTAATTTTGCAACCGCTACCCAATGAAAAGAGGGAAGCGCAATAAGTGGAAAGGCTGACCGCCCAAGCGTACCGCCCGGTGAATCTGCAAAACTCATCTGTTACAAGGTACAAAGAAGCGAGTGAGGCTGTTCCGCCTGTATGGTGTAAGTCATGCACTACCCATTCCCAGCGGAATGGCAGTGTGCCTGCATACAGGTGTGAGCCGTTCTTTCATTCTTTTTGTAACAGGTATTGCAGAACCTACTGGCAAGGAATGGCAAGTAGGCTCACACTTTTGCTGCGATTAATTTGAAGCAAACACGTTTAATAACTAATTTTATACCATCTATAAACAAAGGCTTTTATTTTCTATTTTCAGCTCTCTTGCTTTTGTCAGTCAAAGCATGGAGCGAAGAGAGAACCATCATCCCATTTGGCAAAGAGCAGCCGTGGGAGATGAAGTATTCTTTCCAGAACAGTTATGGCGATTCAGCACCGGAAAACGATGCCAACGGCAACCCATGGTATGCCGTCAAGGGGCACCATCTGCCTGCCGTTTGCCATGAGCGCGGAGCAGGTGAAGACCGCCTTCGGTGACGACGTGCAGCTGGGCGACTTCACGGGATGCGAAACCACCCAGGACGAAGATGAAAACGTGGTGGGACTGAATGTGGAGTTCAGCACGGTTGCGGCCATCGAGGCAAACCATCCCTACATCATCAAGGTCTCGGAGCCGGTGTCGGAGTTTACTGCCGATGGTGTCGACATCAATGCGGAGGAGGAACCGTCGGTTGACATGGACGAGCTGCGACTTGGCAGCGGTACGAAGAAAGACCCTTACCGCTATCTCTATAACAGTTTTGCCGGAACATACGTGGCTGAGACCGTAGTGCCAGAGAAAACGCTCTTCCTGAGCGGGAATAAGTTCTGGTATTCTGCTGGCCTAACCAAAATGAAGGCTTTCCGCGCCTACTTCGATTTCTACGACGTGTTGACCTCGGTAGAGGAGGCTGGCTCGCGCATGCACATCGTCTTTAACGACAATGCAACCGGCATCCGCCAGGTGGCTGACGCTGAGGGTGGCAGCCCCTGCTACAACCTACAGGGTCTGCAGGTGGAGAAACCTTCGAAGGGCCTCTATATCATGAATGGAAAGAAAGTCGTAGTGAAATAAAATAAGGAGAACAGAAAAGATGAAAAAGACCTATATTGCTCCGCATACGGAGACCATCATCAACGTATTGCAGCCCCTGCTTGAAGGGTCGGTGAAGTCGGACTTCGGCATCGGCTGGGGCGGCGTAGACACTAACGGCACCGAGGTACCTGGCTCACGCCACAGCAACCAGCTGTGGGACGATGACGACGACTTCGACTTCTGATTACCCGCAAAACCCATTCTGCATCCCCCGTGCCGAGCTGTTCTCGGCACGGGGGATGCTACTTTCTGGCCATGCGGACGACAAATAGTTTCGTCGTTTTTCTGCCGAAAGTTTTGCGCTTTCGGCTTTTTTATGTACTTTTGCACCAAAGAATACACGCTGAAGATGAATACATCCGACAAAGCAACAGAGTTTGTTGTGTTCTGCATTGAGAACACTGCCGCCCGACTGAACATTTCTGGCGCTGAATTGTTTCATGAACTGAAAACCATTGACGGCATCCACTCTTTTCTCTATCCCAGCTACCCTGCGCTGCACACGCAAAGTAAAGAATACATCGTTGACGAGACGCTGGAATACATCCGGCAGAAAAACCCCAGTTTACTCAACAAGTTTCAGCAGTGCCTATGAGAGTCTATCATGGATCAACCGTCGCCATCAGTGAGCCACTGGTAAGAATCGGCAGGAAAAACCTTGACTTCGGACAGGGATTTTACATCACCGACTTGAAAGAGCAAGCCGTCTCTTGGGCAAGCAGGCCACTCAATGCCAACAAGCCAAAAGTTCTGAACGTCTATGAGCTCGACTTAGATGCTGTTATAGCGCATCAGTTCCGTTACCTCCATTTCGCGGCTTATGATGCAGAATGGCTTGATTTTGTGGTTTCTAATCGCAAAGGTGGGCAGCAATGGGCCGACTATGACCTCATCGAGGGTGGAATAGCTAACGACAGGGTCTTTAACACGATAGAACTCTATAGCACTGGTCTGATTAATATGGAGATGGCCTTGCAAAGACTGAAATATGAACAACCCAACAACCAGTTGTGCATTCTGAACCAAGAGATTGTTGACCACCATCTTCAGTTTATCGAATCTGTCATTATTAGCGAGCTGCAATGAATGAGAACCCACTGATTAACGAAACGCTGCTTCAGATGAAGTATGCCCGCATTGTCTCGCTTTTGGCGAAGACGCTGGGCATCAGCCAGGAAAGGGCGCTCGAAGTGTTCTACACATCCGACACGTATGGTTATTTGAGTAAGAAGATGTATCACCTCCACAACATGAGCGATGCCTATCTGGTAGATGAAATCATCTTGGAATTGCAGTCGAAGCAATAAAAGTGCGGATATGAAAACCAACAGTTCGTTCACGGGCTATCTGCTGGGTGCGCTGGCAGCCGCCAGCTACGGCACCAACCCGCTCTTTGCGCTGCCGCTGCTGCACGCTGGCATCGATGCCTACAGCGTGCTCTTCGTGCGCTATGCCTTTGCGCTGCCCATGCTGGCGCTGATGATGGTGGGGCGGGGCAGGAGCTTCGGCCTGCGTCGGGGCCAGCTGCTGCCGCTGGTGGCGCTGGGTCTGCTGATGGCGGCCTCGTCGCTGACGCTCTATGTCAGCTATGCCTACATCGGCGCTGCCATCGCCTCCACGCTGCTGTTCATCTATCCTATCCTGGTGACCATCATCATGGCCGTGTTCTTCCATGAGAAGACGTCGGCGCTCACCGTGGTGTGCATCGTCATGGCCACCAGCGGCATCGCCCTGCTCTACCGGGGCGACGGCGGCGAGGTGCTCTCGCCCACGGGTCTGCTGCTGGTGTTCCTCTCGGCCCTCAGCTACGCCATCTACTTAGTGTGGGTCAATGCGAAGGGCATCCGCGAGATTCCCACGCTGAAGCTCACGTTCTACGTCATCTTCTTCGGCCTGTTCCTCTTCGCCTTCCGCTTCGATGCCGCCAGCACGTTCGCCGTGCTCAATGGGCGCCCGCTGCTGTGGCTCTCGGCCCTGTCGATGGCGCTGTTCCCCACGGCGCTGTCGCTGCTCTGCACCAGTGCCGCCATCCAGCGCATCGGCTCCACGCCCGTGGCCATCCTCGGTGCCCTGGAGCCGGTGACGGCCGTAGCCATCGCCGTGCTGCTGTTCAATGAAGTCCTCACGCCCCGCCTGGCCCTGGGCATGCTGCTGGTCATCGTGGCCGTGACGCTCATCATCGGCGGTCCCACTCTGGCCCACCGCATCCTCCGCGTCCGCAAGATGTTCCCAAGGATAAGGAGAAAGTGAAGATAATAATGAGCAAAAGTTTGCGCGGTCAGGAAATAATGCTTATCTTTGCAGCAATTAAACGAACGAATACCGCATGAGCCACAATGCAATGACCAAGACAATAGCTGAGTACTTGAAGACGCAACCCGTCTTGAAGGCTTGGCTATTTGGCTCATATTCGCGTGGTGAACAACGTCCTGACAAATAGAATGGGACGTCATTGCCAATATGCGCCACCATCTTGTTTCATGGCTATTATCATGTCAACGCGAAAGATGTATGGGATGTTCTCCAACATGATCTTTCACCTGTTCGCCAACAAGTAGCACACCTCTTAGAAACTATTGACTGGGAGGAGTGGAAATAGTCAACACAGCAGAATAACTATTTACTTTCCCCCCACAATTTTCTTGATGTCGTTGAGCTTGTTGAGGGCCTCGACGGGCGTCAGGTTGTTGATGTCGAGGGTGAGAATCTCGTCGCGCACCTGAACGAGTACGGGGTCGTCGAGCTGGAAGAAGCTGAGCTGCATGCCCTCGCGGGAGTCGGCAATCTCGCTCATGGGCTTGCCGGCCTTTCCCACCTGGGCATTCTCCGATTCCAGCTGCTTCAGGATGACGTTGGCCCGCTTCACGATGGAGCGCGGCATGCCCGCAATCTCGGCCACGTGAATGCCGAACGAGTGCTCCGAGCCACCCCGCTCCAGCTTGCGGAGGAAGATAACGCGGCCGTCGACCTCCTTCACGCTGACGTTATAGTTTTTTATGCGTGAAAAATTCTTCTCCATCTCGTTCAGTTCGTGGTAGTGAGTGGCGAAGAGCGTGCGAGCGCGAGCCTTGGGCTGCTCGTGCAGATACTCCACGATGGCCCAGGCGATGGAGATGCCGTCGTAGGTCGAGGTACCACGCCCCAGCTCGTCGAAGAGCACGAGCGAGCGCGGCGTGACGTTGTTCAGGATGTTCGAGGCCTCGGTCATCTCCACCATGAAGGTCGATTCGCCTAATGAGATGTTGTCGCTGGCCCCTACGCGGGTGAAAATCTTGTCCACCATGCCTATTCTCGCGGCCTCTGCGGGCACGAAGCATCCCACCTGGGCCAGCAGCACGATGAGGGCCGTCTGTCGCAGCAGCGCGCTCTTACCGGCCATGTTCGGGCCGGTGATGATGATGATTTGCTGGCGCTCCTGGTCGAGCAGGATGTCGTTGGGGATATAGCGCTCGTCGATGGGCAGCTCGGTCTCGATGACGGGATGGCGGCCCTGCCTGATGTCGATGACCTCGCTCTGGTCGATGACGGGGCGGATGTAGCGGTGCTCCTCGGCCGTCTTGGCAAACGAGAGCAGGCAGTCGATGCGGGCGAGCAGCGTGGCGTTGATCTGAATCTGCGGGATAAACTCCTGGATGGCCGTCACGAGGTCGTTGAACAGCTGTGCCTCGAGCGAGAGAATCTTGTCCTCGGCACCCAGAATCTTCTCCTCATACTCCTTCAGCTCCTGCGTGATGTAGCGCTCGGCCTGTGCCAGCGTCTGCTTGCGCACCCACTCGGCAGGCACCTTGTCCTTGTAGGTGTTGCGCACCTCGAGATAGTAGCCGAAGACGTTGTTATAGCCAATCTTCAGGCTCTGGATGCCGGTCAGCTCGGCCTCGCGGTTCTGAATCTGCAGCAGATAGTCCTTGCCGCTGTAGGCGATGTGCCGCAGCTCGTCGAGCTCGGGGCTGACGCCGTCCTGAATGACGCCGCCCTTCTGCACCAGCTGTGGCGGGTCGGGGGTGAGCTCGCGGCTGATGCGGTCGCGGATGCTCTCGCAGAGGTTCAGGCGCTCGCCGATGGAGGCGATGACGGGGTTTGCAGGGGTAGGGGAGGGGGCTGTCTGGTATGTGGCGTTGCCAACGCCACACACTGAACAGGCGGCCTTCAGGGCGGCGACGGCCTCGAGGGCGGTCTTCAGCTGCACCACCTCGCGGGGCGAGACGCGGCCCACGGCCACCTTCGAGACGATGCGCTCCAGGTCGCCCACGCGGTGCAGCTGCTCGTCGACCACCTGCCGGAAGTCGGGCTCGCGGAAGAAGTAGTCCACCACGTCGAGGCGCTCGTTGATGGGCTTCTCGTCCTTCAGGGGGAAGACGAGCCAACGGCGCAGCATGCGACTGCCCATAGGCGAGACGGTGCGGTCTACGACGTCGAGCAGGCTCCGTCCGTCGTCCTGCATGGGCTGCAGCAGCTCTAAGGAGCGGATGGTAAACTTATCCAGTCGCACGAACTTCTCTTCCTCGATACGCTGGATGCTGGTGATGTGCTGAATCTGGGTGTGCTGCGTCATCTCCAGATACTCCAGAATGGCGCCAGCGGCGGTGATGCCGCTCTTCAGGTGCTCCACGCCGAAGCCCTTCAGGCTCTTCACCCCGAAGTGCTTCAGCAGCTTCTGGTGGGCGGTCTGCTCGGTGTACACCCAGTCTTCCAGCTCGAAAATGAAGAAACGGTTGCCGAAATACTTCTCAAAGTCCTGCTTGCGACCGCGCTCGAAGAGCACCTCCTTGGGCTGGAAGTTGGCCAGCAGCTTCTCCACGTAGTCGTAGGTGCCCTCGCCGGTGAGGAACTCGCCGGTGGAGATGTCGAGGAAGCTGACGCCGCAGGCCGACCGCCCGAAGTTGACGGAGGCCAGGAAGTTGTTCTCCTTGTAGTTCAGCACATTGTCCGAGAGTGCCACGCCGGGCGTTACCAGTTCGGTGATGCCGCGCTTCACGAGCTTCTTCGTCAGCTTCGGGTCCTCTAACTGGTCGCATATGGCCACGCGCTTTCCGGCTCGGATGAGCTTTGGCAGGTAAGTGTCGAGAGCATGGTGGGGAAAGCCGGCCATCTCGTCGCCCTTCGCTCCGGCACCGTTGTTGCGCTTCGTGAGCGTGATGCCCAGGATGCGCGAGGCCACCACGGCGTCGTCGCAATAGGTCTCGTAGAAGTCGCCGCAGCGAAACAGCAGCAGTGCGTCGGGGTGCTTAGCCTTCAGGTCGAAGAACTGCTTCATCATCGGCGTCAGCTCGCCGTCTTTCTTTGCCATGTCTCTCTTTCCTTTCTTTTTGTCAGACTATATAACTATAGTTAATTATGCGTTCGCGTAGAGACGCCACCATGTGACGTCTCTACTTGTGACTGCAAAAGTACTATTTTTTTCGCTAATCACTTCATCTTTCCTGAAAAAAGTGCCAAAAAAAGGGAAAAACAAATGAAAAAAAGTTGACCGATTTTCATCGTTCATTTTTATGAACAAAATTGACAAAAAGGCCGTTTTTGGCCTCCATATTTCGAAAATTCTCCACGAAAAAACTTTTTGGACGAAAAAACGCCTGTTTTTTGAGGGTTTGATAAACGGCTGATTATCAGTGTGTTGATTTGATTTTAGCAAAAAAAGGGCTTCGTTCGGAAAAAAAAAGTCAACGACTTTTGAAAATTTGGCGTTGACTTTTGAAAATTTGGCGTGCTTACAGAAACGCGAAAAGGGGCAAAATTTGAGCAAAAAACGTGCACAAAAGTGGGGTCTGTGTGCAAAACTTCGTCGTTTGCGGCCCGATTTTTCATCGGGCAACGCCTCCCCAAGGTCCAAAATCGGCCATTTTTCACGCAAAATTGCTTCGCCGCCGTGAACAAAATTTTCTGTGAATTATTTTGACATTTTAGTTGTTCTCTGCGAGACTCTGCAGCCTCTGCGTCTCTGCGCGGGAACAAAGTTGATTTGTCGCTCGACAAAAAAAAAATCAACCGCCATTAAACCTTTCCCAAAGGAGAGCGTCAAAGGTTCAGAACAGGATAACAAAACTGAAAGTAAAACGTAGTAAATAATAAAAACCGTAGGGAGGAGCCGTTCAGGATAACGCTTCAGGATAACAAAAACATTAGCTAATACAACAGCGGCCCTCCCGAGTAAAAACAAAGAAAGGAAACAAACAATGAAAAAGATTGTTCTGACGATGGTAGCCCTGATGACGCTGACACTCGGCCAAGCCAAGACAGAGAGTTACAGACCCGCAAGAAACGCCGCCAGCTATGACATGTCGTTCGACATGCGCCGCCTGGCCGCCAAGCTCGACCTCACTGCCTACCAGATGGAAGCCGTGGAAATCATCCAGGAGAGCTTCAACAACGAGATGCAGGCTGCCGCCACGGCAAGGGGCTTTGAGCGCAGGGCCAGGGTGCACGAGGCGGTGAGAAAGGATGCCCGGCAGATGCAGCGCGTGCTCGACGAGAAACAGTTCCGCACCTACATGATGCTGCTGGGAACCACACTGCGAAATCGGGGGCTATAAAAAAGTGAAGCTGTCGGGAGGAGCAAACGCTTCTCCCGACAGCTTTTTTTGGCCGTGGCCTCTCTTTTTTTCCCTTTTTTTTTGCGTTTTCCACTTTTTAGCGTATCTTTGCAAGCTAAAGAAAAGAAAACTAAGACAAAACAACATGGAATACAACTTCAGAGAAATTGAGAAGAAATGGCAGAAGCGATGGGTGGAGAACGGCACCTACCGCGTAGTGGAGGACGAGCACAAGAAGAAATTCTATGTGCTCAACATGTTCCCCTATCCCTCCGGGGCAGGGCTGCACGTGGGCCATCCGCTCGGCTACATCGCCAGCGACATCTACGCCCGCTACAAGCGCCTGCAGGGCTTCAACGTGCTCAACCCCATGGGCTACGACGCCTACGGACTGCCTGCCGAGCAGTATGCCATACAGACGGGACAGCACCCCGCCATCACCACCGAGCAGAACATCAACCGCTACCGCGAACAGTTAGACAAGATTGGATTCTCGTTCGACTGGAGCCGCGAGGTGCGCACCTGCGACCCTGCCTACTACCACTGGACGCAGTGGGCCTTCCAGCGCATGTTCAAGTCGTACTACAGCACGTCGTCGAACAAGGTGCAGCCCACCATCAAGCTCATCGAGCACTTCGAGCTGATGGGCACCGAGAACTGCGGCGCACTGGGCACCGAGGAGCTGCACTTCACCGCCAGCGACTGGGATTCGTTTTCGGAGAAGAAGAAGCAGGAGGTGCTGATGAACTACCGCATCGCCTATCTGGCCGACACGATGGTGAACTGGTGCCCGGGTCTGGGCACGGTGCTGGCCAACGACGAGGTGGTCGACGGCGTCAGCGTTCGTGGCGGCTTCCCCGTGGAGCAGAAGAAGATGCGCCAGTGGTGCCTGCGCACCTCGGCCTTCGCACAGCGCCTGCTCGACGGCCTCGACAAAATCGACTGGAGCGACTCCATCAAGGAGGCCCAGCGCAACTGGATAGGAAGAAGCGAGGGCACGGAGATGACATTCCAGGTAGCCCCCTCGGGGGCCGTAGGAGGGGCTAAATCTTTCACCATCTTCACCACCCGTGCCGACACCATCTTCGGCGTCACCTTCATGGTGCTTGCCCCCGAGAGCGACCTCGTGAAGCAGCTCACCACCCCCGAGCAGCAGCAGGCCGTGGATGAATACCTCAGCTACGTGAAGAAGCGCACCGAGCGTGAGCGCCAGATTGACCACACCGTGACGGGCGTCTTCTCGGGCTCCTACGCCATCAACCCCTTCACGGGCGAGAAGATTCCCATCTGGATTGCCGAGTATGTGCTGGCAGGCTACGGCACCGGTGCCATCATGGCCGTGCCGGCTCACGACAGCCGCGACTATGCCTTCGCCAAGCATTTCGGACTGCCCATCATCCCGCTCATCGAGGGGGCCGACGTCAGCGAGGAGAGCTTCGACGCCAAGGAGGGCATCGTGATGAACTCGCCCGCAGCAGGCAAGGAGGCCCTCGACGGCTTCTCGCTGAACGGCCTCACCGTGAAGGAAGCCATCGCTGCCACGAAGAAATTCGTCACTGAGAAGGGACTGGGCCGCGTGAAGGTGAACTACCGTCTGCGCGACGCCATCTTCAGCCGCCAGCGCTACTGGGGAGAGCCCTTCCCCGTGTACTATAAGGACGGCATGCCCTACATGATTCCGAAGGAGTGCCTGCCGCTGGAGCTGCCCGAGATTGACGAGTACAAACCCACCGAGACCGGCGAGCCGCCACTGGGTCGCGCCAAGATGTGGGCCTGGGACACGAAGTTCGACAAGGTGGTCAGCGTAGACGAGATTGACAATAAGAGCGTCTTCCCGCTCGAACTGAACACCATGCCCGGCTTCGCAGGCTCCAGCGCCTACTACCTGCGCTACATGGACCCGCACAACGACAAGGCCCTGACCAACCGCGACATCAATGAATACTGGCGCAACGTCGACCTCTACGTCGGTGGTTCGGAACATGCCACCGGCCACCTCATCTACTCGCGCTTCTGGAACAAGTTCCTCTACGACTCGGGCTATACCTGCGAGGACGAGCCTTTCAAGAAGCTCATCAACCAGGGCATGATCCAGGGCCGGTCGAACTTCGTCTACCGCGTCAACGGTCCGGTATGTTGCGATAATATCGTAACAAACGAAACGACAGGCCCCGTCTTCGTCTCGGCCGGACTGAAGGACCAGTATCCCGACGTGACACCCATCCACGTCGACGTGAATATTGTGCAGAACGACGTGCTCGACATCGAGGCCTTCCGTGCCTGGCGCCCCGAATACAAGGACGCTCAGTTCATCCTCGAAGACGGCAAGTACATCTGCGGATGGGCCGTGGAGAAGATGTCGAAGTCGATGTTCAACGTGGTGAACCCCGACATGATTGTAGAGAAATACGGTGCCGACACGCTGCGCATCTTCGAGATGTTCCTCGGTCCCGTGGAGCAGGCTAAGCCCTGGGATACCGCCAACATCAGCGGCAGCCACCGCTTCCTGAACCGCTTCTGGAACCTCGTCACCCCATGCTGCAACACTGTTACAGCCCAGGAAACACCCGCAGCCCCCACGGCAGAGGAACTCAAGTCGCTGCACAAGCTCATCAAGAAGGTGACGCAGGACATCGAGGCCTTCTCCTACAATACCGCCATCTCCGCCTTCATGACCTGCACCAACGAGCTCATGGCCCTGAAGTGCAACAACCGCGACGTGATGCGCACCCTCGTCATCCTCATCGCTCCCTTCGCACCCCACATGGCCGAGGAGCTGTGGGAGATGATGGGCCAGGAAGGCTCGGTGTGCGATGCCGTGTGGCCGAAGTGGAACGAGGAGTACCTCGTAGAGAGCCAGCAGAAGCTGGGTGTGGCCTTCAACGGCAAGGCCCGCTTCGAGATTCAGCTGCCCGCCGATGCCGACAACAAGGTTATCGAAGAAGCTGTACGTGCCGACGAGCGCACCGCCCGCTACACCGACGGCAAACAGATTGTAAAGGTTATCATCGTCCCTAAGCGTATGGTGAACATTGTATGTAAGTAAATGACCATTGACCATAAGCTCGTTCTCAAGGAGGTCCAGGATTATGTCTTCATAACCCTTGGCCTTCTTTTATATGCTTTCGGCTTCACCGTCTTCCTCATGCCCTACGAGATTGTGACGGGCGGCGTCGCCGGCATCTCAGCCATCGTCTTCTACGCCACGAAGTTCCCGCTGGAGTACACCTACTTCGGCATCAACGTGGTGCTCTGCATCGTGGCCCTGCGCATACTGGGATGGAAATTCCTGTCGAAGACCATCTATGCGTTCACTATGCTCTCGCTGCTGCTCGGACTGTTCCAGAGCTGGCTGCCCGTCGACGAGCAGGGCAACTACGTGAAGATACTGGGCGAGGGGCAGAACTTCATGTCGCTCATCCTGGGCTGCACCATGACGGGCTCGGCACTGGGCATCGTGTTCCTGAACAACGGCTCCACCGGCGGCACCGACATCATCGCCGCCTCGGTGAACAAGTACCGCGACGTGTCGCTCGGCACCGTGCTCACCTTCCTCGACCTCGTCATCATCGGCTCCTGTCTGCTCGTGCCACAGTTCGGCGACATGCTACAACGCGCTCACATGGTGGTGTTCGGACTCTGCACCATGGTCATCGAGAACTTCATGCTCGACTTCCTGATGAACCGTCAGCGACAGTCAGTGCAGTTCATGATTTTCTCGAAGAAATGGCAGGAGATAGCCAACGCCATCGGCACGAAACTCGACCACGGTGTCACCATCCTCGACGGCCACGGCTGGTACACTGGCCATGAGCGCAAGGTGCTCTGCATCCTGGCGAAGAAGAACGAGAGCACCATCATCTTCCGCATCATCAAGAGCATCGACCCGCAGGCCTTCGTCTCGCAGAGCGCCGTCATCGGCGTCTTCGGCGAAGGCTTCGACCAGATTAAGGTAAAAGTAAAACCCCCTACCGAACCTACCACACCTACCGAACCTACCACACCTACCACATGAAAATAGTCTTCGCCACCAACAACAAGCATAAGCTGCAAGAAATTCGCCATATCCTGGGCAGCAATTTCGAGGTGCTCTCCCTCAGCGACATCGGCTGCGACGTCGACATCCCCGAGACAGGCACCACGCTCGAGGAGAACGCCCGCCAGAAGGCTGAATACGTTTGGCAACACTACCACTGCGACTGCTTCGCCGACGACACAGGCTTGGAGGTCGACGCCCTCGACGGCGCACCGGGCGTCTATTCCGCCCGCTATGCCGCTGTCAAGTATGCTGCGATGCCATCGCAGCCCTCCACTCAGTCCCCCGCTCCCAAAGACCACGACAGCGAGGCCAATATGGCCCAACTGCTGAGCGAATTAGCAAATAATAACAACCGCAAGGCAAGATTTCGCACGGTCATTGCGTTAATACAGAAGAAGGACATCTGTCCCTGCGGCTGCACGAGCATCAAGCAGGAGCACCTGTTCGAGGGTATTGTGAAAGGCGAGATAACGCTTCAGCGCAGTGGGGTAGGGGGTTTCGGCTACGACCCCATCTTCCGTCCCGACGGCTACGACAAGACCTTCGCCGAGCTGGGCGAGGAGGTGAAGAACCAAATCAGCCACCGCGCCCGAGCCACCGCAAAACTCTGCGAGTTCCTGCGGGCTTCACCCTAAATGAATGATAAATGAAAAATGATGACAATGAAACAGAAGATAACAACACTTATGAAGCAAATTAGTAATAGCTGGCACCTCATGGCGTCGGCCCTATCATTTATCATTTTTCATTTATCATTTAGCCCCGCAGGGGCGCAAGTGGGCACCTGGCGCGCCTATATGTCGTATGCTGAGCCGCAGCAGATTGCCAAAGGTGGCAACCAGCTCTTCGTACGCGCCTCCAACGACCTCTACAGCTACAACCTGAACGACCATAGCATCACCACCTACGACAAGATTAACGCACTCAGCGACAACTTCATCACCCACATCGCCTGGAATGTAGCTGCCTCACGTCTCATCATCATCTATCAGAACTCAAACATCGACCTGATGGACAGCCAGGGAAGGGTGACCAACGTCAGCGCCATCTACTCGAAGGCCATGACGCAGGACAAGACCGTCAATAGCATCTACATGAACGACATCTATGCCTACCTTGCCACGGGCTTCGGCGTGGTGAAGGTGAACATGCAGCGTGCCGAAGTCGCCGAGTCGTATATCCTCGACGAGGACATCAGCGCCGTTGACATCAGCGGCAGCAGCATCTTCGTTCGCACCAAGGCCGGCAACGTGCTCACCGCATCGCTGAGCAGCAACCTCATCGACCCCCACAGCTGGACAGCAGGAACGGTTCCCAGCGGCATCTTCACCCAGGACACGACCGACTGGGACGAATACCACGAGCTGGTGGAGACGCTCAAACCCGACGGACCGGCATACAACTATTTCAATTCCATCTTCTTCTTCGACAACAAGCTGTTCTCCAGCGGTGGCGGCTGGCGCGACGGAACACAGTTCTCCCGTCCCGGCTGCGTGCAGATTATGAACGAAGAGAAAAACTGGGTGTGTATCACCTCGGTCAATCCCCTGTCGGGCAATACCTTTAAGGACGTCACAAGTATCGCCGTCGACCCGAACGACTCAGAGCATTTCTTCTTCAGTACCTGTGGAACGGGAATCTATGAATTCCGCAACTACGAACAAGTGAACAACTACACGATGGACAACAGTCCATTGATTTCCGCCATCGATGCCACCAATGCGAACGCCGTCAACTACGTTCGCGTGGACGGCCTCGCCTTCGACAACAACGGCTGCCTGTGGATGTCGAACAGCAGCAGGCTGAGTGCCTATCCCATCCTCCGACTGAACACGAAGACCAGCGAATGGCAATCGTTCACCAACGACAAAATCGTCTACAACGACACCCAGCTGCGCATTCTTCGCAACTCCATCATTGACAAGAAAGGAAACATCTGGATAGCCAATGAGCACCACACCCATCCGTGTACGATTAAGATTAATACCACGACAGACCAATTCGAGCGCTTCGATACCTTCATCAACCAAGACGGCATCAGCTACGAGCCACACTATGTGCGCTGTGTGGCTGCCGACCTGGAAGGAAACATTTGGATAGGAACGAATGTGGGACTGTTCTGCTATGACGAGAATCAGCAGAACGATGCCACGCTGGGCTTCACGCAGGTGAAGGTGCCGCGCAACGATGGCTCCAACTATGCCGACTATCTGATGGACGGCGTCGACGTATCTGTCATCACCATCGATGGCGCCAACCGCAAATGGATCGGCACCGACGGCGGCGGCGTCTACGTCATCAGCGCCGACAACTACGAGCAGCTCCACCATTTCACCACCAGCAA
The DNA here is from genome assembly GCA_902775475.1 of uncultured Prevotellaceae bacterium. Lineage (GTDB taxonomy): Bacteria > Bacteroidota > Bacteroidia > Bacteroidales > Bacteroidaceae > Prevotella. The sequence goes on along the minus strand of CACYME010000018.1, from coordinate 12,198 downwards.
CAGCAAGCTCATCTCTAACAACATAGAGTCCATATCTATCAATAACGAAACTGGCGAGGTGTTTATCGGCACCAACCAGGGACTCTGCTCCTACATGTCAGACGCCACAAGCGCCGTGGAGACGATGGAGAAGGACGACATCTACGTCTATCCCAATCCCGTCCATGCCGACTACGATGGCTATATCACCATCACGGGCTTGTCGTTCAATGCCGATGTAAAGATACTTTCCGTCAGCGGAAAGCTCATTGCCCAGGGCCGTTCCAACGGTGGCACGTTCACCTGGGACGGCAGAGACACGTCGGGCAAGAGGGTGGCATCGGGAGTCTACATGATTGCAACTGCTACCAGCGAGGGCAACAAGGGTGTCGTCGCCAAGGTGGCTTTCGTCAACTGATTTAGCATGAGAGGCAAGCTCACCGCATTGTTCCTGATGGCTGTCTTTGCTCATGTCCTGGCCGACGATGAGATTGACTCTGCATTCGTGGCAAGACTGGGACTTCCCGTCTTGTCCATCCATACCATCGACAATGAAATGCCTCAATGCGACTACGTCTTGGCACCCGAAGGAGAGTTTGGCATCAGCATCACCAACAAGACCAAGGTGCCTGGCAGGGTTATTGTCAGCACGTCGAAAGGCGATATCCTCTACGACAGCTATGACTACCAGAAGGACGAGCGTGGCATGACGCTCAGAATCCGCGGAAACACCAGCGCCTACTACAGCAGGAAGAAACCCTACAAAATCAAGCTCGAGAAGAAAGGCGACCTGCTGGGCAGGGGCGACGACCGGTTCAGCGACAAGAACTGGCTGCTGATAGACGAAGGCGGCGACAACCTCAACGCCATCATCGGCATGAAGCTCAACAGCATTATGAACCTGGGGAAGTGGACTCCGGCCTATATGGTGGTCAACCTCATCATCAACGATGAATATCACGGCATCTACACGCTGGTAGAATCGGTAAAGCGAAACACAAAATGCCGCATCAACGTCGACAAAAGCGGTTTTCTCTTTGAGCGCGACGCCTACTGGTGGAACGAGGACGTCTACTTCAGCACACCCAGCGATATGGAATACACGTTCAAGTATCCCGATGCCGACGAAATCACCAGCGAGCAGACCGACTACATCAGCAACGTTATGGCCACGGTGGAAAGCAGTATCGACGAGGGTAACTACGATGAGTTCATCGATGTCAGGACATTCGCCGCATGGCTGCTGGCACAAGACATTCTGGGCACCGGCGACGCTGCCGGCACGAATATCTATCTCACCAAAAACGACAGCACCACCCTCTCGAAGGTCAGGATGTCGACCCTCTGGGATTTCAATGCCATCTTCAAGACTCCCAGCCAGTGGGCGAGCATCCACAACAGCTCTTTCTTCTACTTTCCACAGCTCCTGAACAGCGAGAACAAGCTCTTCACCGCCGCCTATAAGTATCTGTGGGAGGAGATGAAGGACAGCATCTTCAACGAGATGGACAGCTTTATAAGAGACTTCAAGACCTCTCCATTAGCGGCAAACATCCAGCTGTCGAGAATCTACGATGGAAAGCGATGGAAATATCCGCCTGACCCCATCCTGCATAACATAGAGAATGCCCTACAATGGTTTGAAGAAAGGAAGGAATGGCTCGACAACGAAATTGGCAGCCTGCAGGCCCCTTCCTATACCGACGCCATCCATCAGCAGCCTAAAGCGCTTGTTGAGCCTTCTGCCGTCTATAATCTCCATGGTCAGAAGGTTCGAAAAGAAAGCGCGAAACCCGGCATTTACATCATGAATGGCCGAAAGGTCGTCATGAAGTGAATTTCTTACTATCTTCTCCTGCCGAACCACTTTCTGCCACCGCTTATGTAGATGCCACGCTGGTCCTGACGGCCTGGCTGCCCCAACAAATTGTAGGTTCGCTCCTCCTCCTTAGGGCGATATGTCACTGAGGATACATGAATAGGAATCGGATTGCCCCACTCGCTCACCAAGAAATCTATCTTCTCGCCCAACAGGTTCAGACAGTTCTGCAGCACCACCTGCGTGTCGGCCGTGTTGGTAACACCCCACCGCTCCGCATTGCAGCGTGCTGCGGCGCTGATGCGCTCGGCATAGCTGGTCATGAAAGCCACCAGCCCTTCATATTTCCTGGGGTAGAACTCTGCCCACACCCGCTCCACGGCCTCCTGCATCTGCGGCAGCTTCATCATCTGGCCGATGAGGCAGGGAGGCCATCCGTCGACGTCGTAGATGAAGCGGTTCTTCGGATGCCAGTCGTTGAAGGCGTGTCCCAGGTCCCACAGCGGTCCGAACTTCCACGCCTCTTCACCCCAGTCTTTATACATGAAACAGCTGCCCAGGAATGCCTCTACGTGGTCGAGCACTTCATTGATGACGTAATAGCGTGCCAGCGACGACAGGTCGACCATCTCCTCCCAGCCTTCCACAGGTTTCTTCGCGCTATAGAGACGGTGGAGCAATTCCTCAAACTGGTGATAGAGATAGTCGTGCTGCTCGGTGGAGAGCGTTTCTGGCGAGTGCGGCGTCACCCACAGCCAGCTCAGGTCAGTGCCGCCGACGGGCATCACCAGTTGCCGTTCGTCCTCGGCATTGTCCAGCTCCACCAGCCAGCCACCCGTCACCAAGTCGGCGTCGGTCTCACCGTCCTCCTGCTCCACGATGTTCACCCGATGTTTCCCCACGCGCACCGTCTCCGTCAGGAAATAGAGACCCTCGTAGCTGCCGTTGAGCACCAGTTCCACGGGCTGCTCAGCGGGCGTGTAGTCCATTTTCAGCTCACGGCTGAGGTAGAACCCCGCAGCATTGCGGAAGAAGGCCCTCACGCCGTCGTGATGGGCCAGCAGTGCGAAGTGTTTGTTCTTCGCCATGCCTAACGGCGACTGTTTCGTCTCAAACTTCATCTTATAGGGCTTCTTCGGGAACTGCTCACTGAACCACGTCCAGTTGCCGCGACCCCTGATGAGCATCGGCACAGGCTCCCCGGCACTCCCCATCGGCTCAAACTCATCGTTCCCCATCGGGTCGATGTAGCATGTGCCACCCACATACTCCGTCTTCGATGCAATCGTATCCTCGGTATGGATGAAGACAACGGGCAGCGTGCCAGAGAACGACTGCCCCCAGGCAGCCGACGAGCACAGCAGCAAAACCACAAGCAGCGTGCACCATTTTGTCTTCTCCATTCCCATATCTAAGCGGCAAAATTACGAAAAAAAATTCCAATCTGCATCATTATCGCTGCCCATTATAGTTAAATAAAAACAAAACAACTCGCAATTCTGCTTTTATTATGATAATAAGTAGATGAACACATTTATTTGATATTCACCACAGAGACACCGAGGCACAGAGTTTTGTCTCGGCATAGAACAAAAGACTCTGTGTCTCTGTGCCCTTCTTGCACAGTGGCTATCCACCGTCTATTGAAAAAGAACAGCTCAGCTGAGCTCTAGCATCCTTTTGATGGGCTTCACGGCGTCGCGGGCTATCGCGGGGTCTACCTCTACCGAGGGCCACTCATACTTCAGACAATTGTAAATCTTCAGCAGCGTGTTCATCTTCATGTACTGGCACTCGTTGCAGTGGCAGCCGATGGCACCCTCGCTCACCTCGGGCGGAACGGGGTAGAGCTGTGCCTGCGGGCACTGGCGCTCCATCTCGTGCAGGATGCCGGCCTCGGTGGCCACGATATATTCGCCCTCGGGGTGTTCTACCACATACTTCAAAAGAACGGCTGTAGAGCCCACCACGTCGGCCACACGCAGCACCGGACCCTTGCACTCCGGGTGAGCCAGCACCAGCGCCTGCGGATGCTCCTGCTTCAGCTTCACGATGGCCTCCACCGAGAAGCGCTCATGCACGTGGCAGCCACCCTGCCAGAGCAGCATCTCGCGCCCGGTGATGGCGTTGATGTAGCTGCCAAGGTTGTAGTCGGGACCAAAGATGAGCTTCTCGTCCTGCGGGAACGTGTCCACAATCTGCTTAGCGTTGCCGCTCGTCACCACCACGTCGGTCAGCGCCTTCACCGCTGCCGTGGTGTTCACGTAGCTCACCACCTTGTAGCCCGGATGCTCCTCCTTATATTTCTTCAAGTCCTCAGCCTTGCAGCTGTCGGCCAGCGAGCAGCCGGCGTTCAGGTCGGGACAGAGCACCAGCTTCTCGGGCGAGAGCAGCTTGCACGTCTCGGCCATGAAGTGCACGCCGGCCATCACGATAATCTTCGCATCCGTCTGCGCTGCCTTGCGCGCCAGCGCCAGCGAGTCGCCTATGAAGTCGGCCACCTCCTGGATGTCGCCCGTGGTGTAGTAGTGTGCCAGCAGCACAGCGTTCTTCTCTTCGCACAGACGACGAATCCCGTGTTTCAGCAGTTCATCCATGTTGGCAGGCTCGTCGATGAATCCCTGCACTGTCCATTCTTTTTTCAACATAACATTTTTATTTTTTATTTTTTTCTTTTTCTTAAAAAATAGAATTGATAGTGATGATGTGATGTGGAAACGTTGAAAACTTCTCGTCGTTTTTCTTGCTCATTTCCTTTTCCCCGCTGTTCAGCAGATTATCCACCGTCGTTGTGAATTCTTTCCCGCTGATTCTTAGCCGAGTAGTCTGTTTATCCACAATTCTGTTTTTCGGTGCAAATTTACGAAGTTTATATCTTTTTTCAGCAAAAAACCGTGGAAAAGTTTGTTTTCAGGGGTGAATTTCCTGCCTTGTTTCCACACACTTCATCCCGCTCACTTTTATCCACACACTTTTCCACATGGTTATCCACACGTTTTCCACAAAAAGGAAACAACACAGGATACCCTGTTCAGGCGAATTTCAAATTCGCCTGAACGGGTGGGGTATATAAGCTCAGCGGCTCTTTGCGAGATTACCTGTTCAGCCGAATTTGCAAATTCGGCTGAATGGGAATTCGCCTGAACGGGGTCGGTGGTAGGATTAGTTGCCAGGTGTGTGAGCAGTTATCGAGACCATCCTGAAAATTAAAAGTATGTTAAAACGAGAGACTCCCAAAAACCATTAAAGGCCCTCATATTTTGAAAATTCTGCACGAAAAAACTTTTGGCCGAAAATAAGCGAGTTTTGAGAGAGTTCACCAAATTATTGATTTTCAGCCGTTTAGCCTAAAAACCGCCTCAAAACCCCTTCGACGGCTGAAAAAAGTCAACGCCGCAGAAAAATTTGGCGTTGACTTTTGAAAATTTGGCGTGCTTGCAGAAACGGAAATCGACCCCAAAATCGGCAAAAATTTCGCAAAAATCGGCAAAAATCTTGCACAAAACCACCTTTGCTGTGCAAAAATAGAGCCATGAATCATTTTCTCATCGCCACAAAACGCTGCACAAACGACTGAAAGTGTGCAATTTTTTTTCTAGATTGAAAATTTTTTTTGTAAAAAAACAAAAAAAATATTTTTGCGTTCTTTTACAATTTAGTGCATACAATAAACAGAAATTAACTATTCAAAAATCCACCCCCAACCCTTCCCAAGGGAGGGGTTAGGGATGTGCTTTTATTGGTGGGTTATATTCGTGCGGTCGGCCTCGATGAGGGCGAGGAGCTTCTCCACGGCGTCGGCCTCGGGGATGTTCTTCTCCACGCACTCCTTGCCGCGGTAGAGGGAGATGCGGCCGCGACCGGCACCCACATAGCCATAGTCGGCATCGGCCATCTCGCCGGGACCGTTGACGATGCAGCCCATGATGCCAATCTTCAGGCCCACGAGGTGGCTGGTGGCCGCTTTTATGCGCGCGATGGTCTCCTGAAGGTTATAGAGCGTGCGACCGCAGCCGGGACAGCTGATGTACTCGGTCTTGGTGAACTTGATGCGGGCGGCCTGCAGGATGGCGTCGGCGAGTCCGACAAGACGGGACTCTTCATAAAACTTATTGCGAATCATCAGCTTTGTTGCCTTGCGGTCAATAAGCAGCACCCCTACAGCCATAGCGGCTTTCAGTTGCAGTGTTTCCCAATCTTGGCAATCGATGGTTAGGGTGATGGTGTCGTCCTTGATGCTGGCCTCTGCGTCTGCGCGAAGGGCAGTACACTCCGTAATCAGCTCCACCAGCTTGCGGGCCACGGGAATCTCGGCCTCGGGCTCCTCGCTGAGGCTCACGCGGATGGTGTCGCCGATGCCCTCGGTGAGCAGTGCCCCGATGCCTACGGCGCTCTTGATGCGTCCGTCCTCGCCCTCGCCGGCCTCGGTGACGCCGAGGTGGAGGGGGTAGTGCATGTCTTCAGCATCCATCTGCCTGACGAGCAGGCGCACGGACTGCACCATGACCACCGTGTTCGATGCCTTGATGCTGATGACCACGTCCTGGAACTGCTCGCGGCGGAAGATGCGCAGGAACTCCATGCAGCTCTCGACGATGCCGGCAGGGGTGTCGCCATAGCGCGACATGATGCGGTCGGAGAGCGAGCCGTGGTTCACGCCGATGCGCACGGCGGTGTGGTGCTCGCGGCAGATGTTAATGAAGCGCACCAGCCGCTCGTCGAGGCGCTGCAGCTCGGCCCTGTATTCCTCGTCAGTGTACTCTAGATGGCGGAAGGTGCGTGCGGGGTCAACGTAGTTGCCGGGGTTGATGCGCACCTTCTCGCAGATGGTGGCGGCCACGTCGGCCACGTCGGCGTTGAAGTGAACGTCGGCCACTAATGGCGTCGGGTAGCCGTCGGCCTTCAGGCGCCGCTCGATGTTCTCCATGTTCAGCGCCTCGCGGCGGCCCTGCGTGGTGAAGCGCACCAGCTCGCCGCCAGCATCGATGATGCGCTTGGCCTGGCTGACGCAGCCCTCGGTGTCGTTGGTGTCGACCGTGGCCATCGACTGCACGCGGATGGGGTTCTCGCCACCGATGGCCAGCTGGCCCGCGTGGCAAACGCTGCTAATTCGTCTTATACTCATATTTCACCTCGCTCAGGTCCTGGTTTGCCTTCACTATTTTCTGCTTCAGTCCCTCCTTGTGGGCCTGCAGGCGCTGAGCCAGGGCAGAGTCGCTGAGGGCGAGCATCTGGCAGGCCAGCAGGGCAGCGTTCTGGGCACCGTTCACGCCGACGGTGGCCACGGGGATGCCCGGCGGCATCTGCACGATGCTGAGCAGGGCATCGAGGCCATCGAGCATGCCCTTGATGGGTACGCCGATGACGGGAAGTGTGGTCTGGGCAGCGATGACGCCGGGCAGGGCGGCGGCCATGCCGGCGGCGGCGATGATGACGCGGATGCCACGGCTGGCGGCCTCGTGGGCAAACTGCTCCACGGCCTGCGGCGTGCGGTGGGCCGAGAGGGCGTTCACCTCGAACGGCACTTGCAGCTCGTCGAGCTGCTTGCAGGCTTTCTCCATGACGGGCAGGTCGCTGGTGCTGCCCATGATGATGCTAACAATGGGTGTCAGCACACCCCTGGGTGATTGGTTAGTTCTATCGGTCATGTTTTCTGTTCTTTTTTCTTCCATATTTAATAAATCAAATTTAGTTTACTCAAATTTTTTTTAACAACGAATTTATACGAATTTTACGAATTGCATGTATTTTACGTATTGCACAAAAGGCAATGCGCAGCAATTCGTCCAATTCGTTCAATTCGTTGTTTATATAAAATAATTGTATTCATCTACTTCAAGTGGACTCTTATTTAATGTTTCATAAATGTTTATTTCTAACCAGCTCCCCTCCCTTGGGGAGGGGTTGGGGGGTGGGCTTATAAATACAATATCGTAAGGAAGGCGCAGCAGGTTCCCACGAAGAAGCCTGCCATGACCTGTCCCAAAGAATGCTGACGGAGAATGATGCGTGCCGTGCCGAGGATACCGGAGAGCAGGATGACCACGCAGAGCCACCACACGGGATTGAAGCGGAACAGCTCGGCAAAGGCCATGAGCGCTCCCGCCACGCCGCCGATGGCTGCGGTGTGGGTGGAAATCTTCCACCAGATGTTGATGAGCAGGCTGACGGCCTGGATGAGCAGGGCGGCGATGACGATGATGATGATGAAATGATAGATGTGATAGCTGAACATGAGCCAGATGCAAGCCACGTAGCAGGCCATGGAGATGGCGTAGGCCACCACGCGGCGGCGCTTCTGACTGAGCTCCACGAGCGACCATCCCTGGAAGCGTCGGTAGAGGTAGATGAGGAAGGTGGGGAAGAAGATGGTGAGCAGGTAGACGATGGTGACCACAAGCAGCTTGTAGCCCAAGGGCAGCATGTTCATGTAACTGAAGGTGAACAGCAGCGCTATGCCGATGAGCGGCAAGTAGAACGGCGTGAAGATCATGCTGATGATACGGGCCGTGATGATGAGTGCTTTATTGCGTGACAATTTTTTTTCGTTATTTCGTTATACCGTTATTCCGTTATATCGTCATTCCGAGGGGGCGATGTCAGCTTCTCCTCAGCCTTGCCACCGGCATGCCCAGCTGCTCGCGGTATTTGGCCACGGTGCGGCGGGCGATGGGATAGCCCTGCTTGGCCAGTGCCTCGCGCAGGGCATCGTCGCTCATGGGCTTGTGCTTGTCCTCGCCGTCGATGAGCTGGCGCAGGGCCGCCTTGATCTTGCGCGTGGAGAGCTCCTCGCCGCTGCTGGTGACGAAGCCATCGCTGAAGAAGAACTTCATGGGGAACGTTCCCCAGCGCGTCTGCACATATTTCGAGTTCGACACCCGCGAGATGGTGCTCAGGCCCAGGCCCGTCAGCTCAGCCACGTCCTTCAGAATCATCGGGCGCAGCAGCTCCTCGTCGCCCTCCTCGAAGAACGGGCGTTGCAGCTTGATGATGGCCTTCATCGTCGTGGCCAGCGTGCGGCGTCGCATCTCCACGGCGTCGATGAAGCTCTGTGCGGCCTCCACCTTCTGCTTCGTATAGAGCAACGCCTCCTTCTGCTGGCGGCTCATGTGCTCCTTGTTCTGCTGGAACTCCGTGAGCAGGTCGGCAAACGACTGCGAGATTTCCAGCCGGGGCATGTCGCCCATGTTCAGCGTGAAGCTGATGCTGCCATCGTCCTGCGTGTCGACGATGAAGTCGGGGGTAATCTGCTGCATCGAGCGCCCCAGCGTCTCGCCCAGGGCGGCGCCAGGTTTCGGCGTCAGGCGTCGCAGCTCGCCCAGCAGCAGCTCCATCTGCGTGTCGCCGAGGCCCATCTGCTGCTGAATGCGGTCCCAGTGTTTCTTCGTGAAATCGTCGAAGAAGTCGGTCAGCACGCGGCGCATCAGCTCCTTCAGCTCCGAAGGCTTCCGCCGCTCCGTCTGCAGCAGCAGGCACTCCTGCAGCGAGCGAGCGCCGATGCCGGCGGGGTCCATCTGCTGCAGGCGAAGGAGCAGCTGCGTGGCCTCGTCGGTACTGATGTCGATGCCGTGGTAGACGGCCAGCTGCTCGCAGATGTCGCTGAGTGGCGTGCGTAGCAGACCGTCGTCGTCGAGCGACTGGATGATATATTCCAGCACGTAGCGGTCGCGGTCGGAGAGTTCCAGCTCGCCCACCTGGTCCATCAGCATGTCGTAGAACGAGCGCTCCTCGCCATAGACGGCCTGCTCCTGCTCCTCGGTCCACTGGCGTCCGCCCTGATAGACGGGCAGCTCCTCGTCGTCGCGGCCTATGCCCTCTAAGGCGGCATCGAGGGCATCGCTGCGCTCCTCGCGCTCGCGCTGGGCGTCGAAGTCCTCCTGCTCGTCGCCGTCGGCAGGGGCCGAAGGCCACTCGCCAGTCGCGTCGTCGTCGTTCACCTTCTTCTCCAACGCAGGGTTGTCGTGCAGCTCCGTCTCTATCCGCTCCGTCATCTGCTGCAGTGGCAGCTCTATCAGCTGCGACTGCAACAGCTGCTGGGCCGATATGCTCTGCAACTGGCGCTGTTCCTGCTTCTGTTCCTGAATCTGACTCTGAGCCATGCTTAACTCTTAACTCCTAACTCCTAATTCCTAACTCTGAAAGAACTCCTTCAGCTTCTCGGTCAGGGCATGCACGTCCTGTGGCTCCTTGTCGATCATGCGCTGCCACACCTGCTGACAGGGGGCGAGCAGCGGCGAGAGCGTCACCTCGTTGCGCTCCAGATAGGGGTCGCAAATCTGGAACACGTCGAGCACCTCCACCACGTCGCTGGCCTTCAGCCGCAACAGCTTCGCCGTCTCCACCACCTCTGGCGTAGCGGCCACCATCGTGGAGGGCGTCAGCTGGTAGTAGAGGTCGAGAATCATGATGAGCATCACGGGCATGAAGCGGGCATCCTCAGCCAGTGGGCGGAAGTCGCGCTCAAACGTCTCCTGCACCTCCACGCCCTGGTAGAACTCCTCGGCGGCGCCGAAGCCCTTCATCTCGCGCAGCAGGTGCACGGCGCGTTCCAGCCGCTTCGGGCTCTTGGAATAGGTGTTCCAGAAGCGCTCCAGCCGAGGCGTGTCCATGCGCGTAATCATCTCCATGCGGCGCTGCAGCGACTCTGGTGGAATGTGCAGCTCCAGGCTCAGGTCGACCATCGCGCGGTTGTAGAGCGGTTTCACGCCCACGGGCTTGCGCAGGTATATCTGCAGCAGCAGCAGCCAGTAGTCATCGTGCCATACAAGATTCTTTGCCATAAGCTTACCGTTTTATTTTGCAAAATTACGAAAAAAACTCCATCCGCTACGCTTTTTCGCCATAAAAAATAGAAATAATTTTCGTCTTCCCTCATATTTTTGTAATTTTGCAGCAGAATGATGAAAATAGGTTCTATAGAATTTGGCCCGCGCCCCGTCTTCCTGGCCCCGATGGAAGACGTCACCGACGTGGGCTTCCGCCTGCTCTGCAAGCGCTTCGGGGCAGCGATGGTCTACACCGAGTTCGTCTCTGCCGAGGCGCTGGTGCGCGACGTGAAGAGCACCGTGAGCAAGCTGCAGATACGCGACGAGGAGCGCCCCGTGGGCATACAGATTTACGGCCGCGACACCGACGCGATGGTCGAGGCCGCACGTAGGGTGGAGGAGGCCGGACCCGACCTCATCGACCTGAACTTCGGCTGCCCCGTGAAGAAGGTGGCCGGCAAGGGCGCCGGCGCTGGCATGCTGCAGAACATCCCTAAGATGCTCGACATCACCCGCCGTGTGGTCGATGCCGTCAGCGTGCCCGTCACGGTGAAGACCCGTCTGGGCTGGAACCACGAGCAGCTCATCATCACCGAGCTGGCCGAGCAGCTGCAGGACTGCGGCATTCAGGCCCTCACCATCCACGGACGCACACGCTCGCAGATGTACACCGGCGAGGCCGACTGGACGCTCATCGGCGAGGTGAAGCGCAATCCCCGCATCCACATCCCCATCATCGGCAATGGCGACATCACCTCGCTCGACGATGCCGACGCCCACTTCGAGCAGTACGGCGTCGATGCCGTCATGATTGGCCGGGCCACCTTCGGCTGCCCCTGGATTTTCAGCCGCGAAAAGCTCACCTTCAACCAGAAGCTCGACGTGCTCGAGGAGCTGCTGCGCATCAACGTGGAGCGCATCGGCGAAAGCCTACGGGCAGGCGAGTCGAAAGACTTGGCAGTGGAGCGCGGCATCATTCACACCCGCCGCCATCTGGCCGCCACACCCATCTTCAAGGGCATCCCCAACTTCCGTCCTACCCGCATCGCCATGCTCCGCGCCACCAGCATGGACGAGCTGCTCGACATCCTCGAGCAGACGCGACAGCTTTTTCAATAATCTCTGAATCAGGCAGAGGCTTCTCGTGGCTGACGGCCTGATTGTCACGGGCAGAGCAGGGGCGATCCGGCCACGGAAAATGTGGTCTCGCTTGGTGCGTCAATGTGCAGTTTCACCTTCTTGTAGGGCAGCAGATAGGCGCTTCGGGTGGCCTGTGAAGTTCTCCGTTGGCTCCATGCGCCGAAGGCGCCTCTCTCCCCGAGAAAGATGTTCTCTGCGAGACTCTGCGCCCTCTGCGTCTCTGCGCGAGTCCCAAAGTCTTTTGCAAACTTGCCGCAGTGAGACGAGATGGGCGTAAAGTCAGCCGCAGCTCGAAAATGTTTCTGACCTTCATTGTTTAGGAATTTTAACTCTACTTACTGTTCAAAATTTCCACTCAAGAAAGTTCAGGATTTGGAAGCATTCTGGAGTGAAAAATGGACCTATAGCTCAATTTGCAGGATGCGACAGTCTTCAAAGGCCGATTCCTACAGGTGTTTTGAGCGATTCAAACGTTTCAGAGTACAATTCGACGTT
>CACYME010000017.1 GCA_902775475.1 uncultured Prevotellaceae bacterium | reverse complement strand
GAAGATTAACCTCTACAAGAACAAGAACCAGGAGAGCCGCCAGTTTGGCAAGGTCTATGGCCGCGTGGAGAACAACGAGCCCATCGACATCGAGGGCCTGTCGGAGCACATCGCCATGCACGGGTCGCAGTTCACCAAGGACGTCATCTACGGCGTGCTCATCAAGGCCGCTGCCTGCATCAAGGAGCTGGCCCTGAGCGGCCAGCCCGTGAAGCTGGGCAACCTGGCCATCTTCAAGGCCGCCGTGACCTCGTCGCCTGCCCAGAGCGCCGAGAAGTTCGACCTGCGCACTAACATCACCGCCGTGCGCCTGCAGGTGCGTGGCACGGGTGCCACCGCCACGAAGGAGATGGCAAAGGGAGCTCAGCTGCAGCTGACCGACATTGCCCAGCGCATCGTCAACGGCGAGGTGCAGCTGAGCAACGAGAAGGGCAAGTACCTCGACGGAACTGTTAATCCCTAACAGTGAGTTGAGAGTTGAGTGGCAGAGAACTAAAGTCACTAAACACTAAACACTAAACTAATATGGGTACTCCTTCGAAGAACGCCGAGTTCTGGATCAGGCTGGCAGCGGCCATCCTCTCGGCCATCGCCACGGCGCTGGGCGTGACCAGCTGCATGGGCTTCGGCCCCATCACGCTCTAATCATCAGTTCAACTTTCTCAAGAATGGTCGTAGAGACGTCACAGTGTGGCGTCTCTACAAGCGAAAGAAGGGGTATTCCTTAGGGGGGGCCGGGGCTGAAATCGCTGGAAAAGCCGATAAAACAGCATAAAGCGCGAAACTCAACATTCCAACATTCCAACATTCCAACTTTTCAATCGTACCAAATCCAAGTCCGTGCAAAACCGTGCAAAACCGTGGCAAGGCCCCGTGGCTCAGTGGGGGAAACTGACGCGTGCCTGCTGCAGGTGGGGTGCCGTGGCCTCGACGGTGACCGACTGACCGGGCTGTGGCTCCACGTATGCCACCAGCCGTCCGCCATGCACACGCAGACGGTTGGGGAAGGAGCGCCCGCTGACAGAGGTGTCCGTGATGTTGCCGTTCTCCAGCCCCAGCAGTCGCCCGCCGCGCACCATGAGCGTCACCTCGTCGTCGGCGCTCTTCACCAGCAGGCCTTCTGCATCGACCACCTCCACGAAGACGTGCATCCTGCCGTCGGTGCTGAGGCGCAGGGCAGCGGGTCGTCCGGCGGTCTTCACCTCGTAGGAAGCGCCGTTGTCGGCCTCGCAGCGCAGCGTGCCCGGATGGTATTCGACGTCACAGAAGAGGATGTCGGTCTGCTCGTCGCGCTGGAACTGCACGTCGAGGGGCTGGCCGTTGAGCAGCAGTCGGGCCGAGGCGGCATTGGTGTAGCACACCACGCGGACGCGCTGCCCCTCGCGGTAGTTCCACGAGTCTTCGGCATAGGGCGACACGTTGTTCCCCCTGTTGCCGCCCCGTCTGCCAGGGCGCTGCTGCCCGATGGGATAGGTGCCGATGTAGCAGGTGGGCTTCTCGCTCCACAGGGCGGCGCGATACCAGCCGTTGGGCTTGCGCTGTCCGGCCAGGTCGAGCAGTCCGGCACTGCTGCCACGGGCAGGCCAGGTGCCGCTCTCGCCCAGGTAGTCGATGCCCGTCCAGAGGAACTGTCCGAAGATGTGCTGCTTGTCGCGCACGGCCTTCCATGCGGCCAGGTCGTGGCGGTTCTCCGAGCCGTAGATGACGCGCCGGGGGTAGCGCTGATGGTCCTCGTCGTAGCGGCTCTCGGTGTAGTTGTAGCCCACCACGTCGACGGCCTCGGGATAGGCCGTCTGGTTCGACATCACCACGCCGGCCAGGGCTCCCGTCGTGGGGCGTGAGGGGTCGATGGCCTTCACCACCTTTGCCAGCCGCTGGGCGATGATGCCGATGCGCTCGGCATGGGGCTGGCGGGGCTTGTAGCCGCCATACATGGGCTGCGTGAAGTCGGTGCCGTCGCCGTCGAGCACGGGGTGCGAATAGGGGTCGTTGGGATAGTCCACCTCGTTGCCGATGGACCAGAGGAACACCGAGGGATGGCAGCGGTCGCGGCGCACCATGTCGGCCACGTCGCGGTCAATCCACTCCTCGAAGTAGGTGTAGGTGCCCTCGTAGCCGGGGCGTCCCTGGTTCCAGCCCTTCAGCCACTTGCGCTTGGGGAATTCCCACTCGTCGCTGGCCTCGTCCATGATGAGCATGCCCTCCTCGTCGCAGATGTCGTAGAGTGCTGGGGCGTGGGGGTTATGGCTCATGCGGAGGGCGTTCACGCCGATGGCCTTCAGCTCGCGGACGCGGCGGCGCCACACCTCGGCAGGCACGGCGGTGCCCAGCACGCCGGCATCGTCGTGCACGCAGACGCCCTTCACCTTCGTCCACTCGCCGTTCAGGGCAAAGCCTCGGTCGGGCGAGAACTCCAGCGTGCGCAGTCCGACGCGAACGATGGAGGTGTCGGATTGATTGGAGGTTTGAGGTATGTGACTTGAGGCTTGGGGATATAGAACCGTGCGGAGGGTGTAGAGGTAAGGACGGTCGAGGGTCCAGCGCTGCGGGTTGGGAACGCTGAGGCTGACGGTCTTCTTCTCCTCGGGGCCAATGGTGGTCCTGGTCTTCGCCACCACCTTGCCATCGGCATCTAAAAGCTCAACGGCGGCCCCCCTCAATCCCCCGGCCCCCCTCAGTCCCCCCAACTGGGGGGCTGTCTCTACATCCACTTCGAGCAGGGCCTTCCTGGCGTTGATGCTCTTCAGGCGGTAGGCCGTTCCCCACTGTGCCAGATGGACGGCGGGGGCCCTGACGAGCCACACGTCGCGGTAGATGCCCGAGCCGGTGTACCAGCGTGAGTCGGCCTCCTGCGAGTGGTCCACACGCACGGCCAGCACGTTGGGGCCGTCGGTGCGCAGAAAGGGTGTCAGGTCGTAGAGGAACGAGGCGAAGCCGCTGGGGCGCTCGCCCAGCAGGTGGCCGTTCAGGTAGACCTGAGAGTAGTTGTAGACGCCCTCGAAATAGACGAAGAATCGTTCGCCAGCATCCGCCATCCCTTTGGAGAAGGTCGGGGGGAGGCTCTTCCTGTACCATCCGATGCCACCGGGCAGATAGCCCTGGCACGAGCCTTTGTCGGGCGACATGGGCAGCTCTACGCCCCAGTCGTGGGGCAGCGCGACGCGACGCCAGCGGGAATCGTCGAAGTCGGCGTTCTTCATTTCCGCGCTCTCGCTGATGTTCCAGGCGCTGTCAACGCGCAGGAAACGCCAGTCGGCGTTGAGCTTCTCGGCATGCCCGAAGGACACCTGGGCGCTGGCCTGTCCCATGGCGAACAGCACCAGCAACATAGTTAGCAGTCTTTTCTTCATAGTTTTTATGTCTTTAGTCTTGTTAATATTAGTTCCACTTAGGCGGATTGACGCCGAGGAGGTGGCGCACGAAGAAATCGTTGCGCTTGTGCTCGCCGAAGGTCTCGCCCATGGTGTGGTGGGCACCGGGGATGACCACGAGGTCAAAGTCCTTGCCGGCACGCTGCAGCGCTGCCACCACCTGCATGGTCGAGGCGGGGTCTACGTTGTCGTCGAGCTCGCCCACGCAGAGCATCAGCGGGCGCTCCAGTCGCCAGGCGTTCTCCACGTTCGAGCAGTCCACGTAGCTGCTGTCGATGGGGTAGCCCATCCACTGCTCGTTCCACCAGATTTTGTCCATGCGGTTGTCGTGGCAGCCACAGGCGGCATAGGCGGCCTTGTAGAAGTCGCCATGCCAGAGGACGGCGGCCATGGCGTTCTGCCCACCGGCGGAGCAGCCGTAGATGCCCACGCGGTCGATGTCGATATAGGGATACTTAGCGGCGGCAGCCTTGATCCAGGCGATGCGGTCGGGCAGTCCGGCATCCTTCAGGTTCTTGTAGCACACCTCCTCGAACTGGCGGGTGCGGAACGAGGTGGTCATGGCGTCGAGCTGCACCACGATGAAGCCCAGCTCGGCCAGCTCGGCCATGCCCCAGTGCCAGGCGCGGAACGACTTGGGCACGTACTGGTCGCCGGGGCCGCTGTAGATGTACTCGATGACGGGGTACTTCTTCTGCGGGTCGAAGTTCGAGGGGCGCAGGATGATGCCCCACATGTCGGTGACGCCGTCGCGGCCTGGGGCCACGAACACCTCCGGGGCCGTCCAGCCCTCGGCCTCGAGGCGCGAGATGTCGGCCGTCTCCAGCGTGCGCAGCACCTTGCCGTCCTTGCTGGAGCGCAGCACGGTGACGGGCGGCGTGGTGACGGTGCTGTAGGTGTCGATGAGGAACTGCATGTCGTCGGTGTAGGTGACGTCGTGGTTGCCCTCCTCGGGTGTGAGGCAGGTGAGATGCTTGCCGTCGAGACCTATTCTATAATAATGAATGAGATAGGGGTCTTCCTCTTGGGGTTGAGATTTGGGGGTTGAGGAGTGAGCTTTGTCGCTGGTGCGGAGTCCGCTCTTGCCATTGGCCGAGAAGTAGATGACGCCGGTCTTCTCGTCGATGCGCTGGATGTCGCGCACGTAGAACTCGCCACGGGTCACCTGACGGATGAGCTGTGCCTTCTGGCGGTCGTAGAGATAGATGTGATTGCGCCCGTCGCGCTCGCTGGTCCACAGGATGCGGCGCCCGTCGGCAAAGTCGTGGCGGTAGAGGCGGTTGTAGTTCACATACTTGTCGTTGGTTTCCTCGATGAGGGTTCGCACCTGGCCGGTCAGGGCATTCAGCTCCAGCAGGCGGTAGGTCTTGTGACCGCGTTCGTTGAAGGTGAAGGTGAGGGTCTGGCTGTTGTCGTCCCACTGCGGGGCCGAGACGTTGTACTGCTGGCGGAAGAGGTCGGTGGAAGGCTCCACGACATGGCCCGTGGCCACCTCGACGACGACGGGCACGCGGTAGTTGAGCGAGTCGCCGGGCTTGGCATACTCCTGCTTGTGGAGCACGGGCTCCACGGCCCCCAGCTCGCCCTGCCGCTTGCCGTTGACGGGCATCGACTCCACGTAGTAGACATAGCGCTTCGGGGCGGGCTTGATGCGGACGGTGGCATAGTAGCGGCCATCGGGCGAGAATCTGCCCCAGGCGGAATAGTAGTAGGTGGAGTCGCCGTTGGTGGTCAGCTGACGGTCGGCATCGCCCTGTCGCACCCAGAGGTTGTTGTCGCGGTGGAAGATGAAGAGGGTGCTGTCGGCGGGTGAGCGCTGCCAGCCGTCCTTCTCGTCGGGCACCTCCATCCAGTGGCGCTGCGGTCCACCCTGCCAGCGGCGCTGGCGCGGCTTCTCGGGGTTCTCGGGCAGCACGGTCACGGTGTTCTTGTCGGCGTCTACTTCTTTATAGACGGTCTTCTCGCCATCGAAGACGGAGTACCAGAACTTGTGCTCGCCGCGCATGCGGTGAACGCTGACGTCGCCGCCAGCCATCTTCCACGAATACTTGCCCCGCAGGGCGTCGGCACGGTTGTAGTCGGCCTGGGTGCCCTGTGCCAGGGCGGTGGTGCCAGCGAGCAGCAGCAGGGAGGCCAGTATTGTCTTTTTCATTGTCTGTTGGTCTATTGATGAAAGGATTTGCTTCGTATGTTTGGGAAATGCCTTGTTGCAGGTCTATTCATTTCTCATTTCTCATTTTCTCAGGCGGATTTTCAACGGAACCTGAGCAGTTCTGCTGGCGAGGCGACAAAGGTGGTGGCGCCATGCTGGAGCAGGAAGTCACGGTCGCGGAAGCCCCAGAGCACGCTGATGCAGGGCAGGCCGCTGTTGCGGGCGGTCTCTATGTCTACATCGCTGTCGCCCACATAGACGGCCCCCCTCAATCCCCCCAACTGGGGGGAGGCCGGGGAATTGAGGGGGGCAAAGCCACCCAGTCTTCTCAACGCCTCAAAGACGGTGTCGGGGGCGGGCTTCTTACGGATGCCGGCGGCCTCGTTCTCGCCGATGGCCACCTCGATGGTGTCGGGGAAGAAATGGCGGCAGAGCTCCTCGGTGGCCGTCTGGAACTTATTGCTCACCACGGCCAGGCGCTTGCCACGGCGCTTCAGCTCGGCCAGCACCTCGGGGATGCCGTCGTAAGGGCGCGTCGTGTCGAGCGAATGTTCCAGATAGTATTGGCGAAAGGTGGCGAAGGTCTCCTCAAACTGAGGGTTCTCCTCGCCTCCGGGAATGGCGCGAATCATGAGCAGGCGCACGCCATTGCCCACAAAGCGACGAACATCGTCAACTGAATGCTGGGGCATGCCGTGTGTTCGCAGCGCAAAGTTGACGGCCGCAGCCAGATCACCAAGCGTGTCCAGCAGCGTGCCGTCAAGGTCGAAGACATAGCAGCCCATCCCTATCCCCTTTGCAGGAGAGTAACCCACCCCTAACCCCTCTCCAAGGGAGGGGGATTCAGTTACCTGTGCGTTTGTTTTTTTCATTAAAATTCTATCTAAGCCCCTCCCTTGGGGAGGGGTTGGGGTGGGCTTAGTATAGGTACACCTTGTAGTTCTTCACCGAGCCGGGGGCACCTTGCTCTGCACGAGGCAGGTACTCCAGGGCACTGACGGTCTGCACCGCACCAAGGTCGATGACCAGCAGGTGGGGAGCCTGTGCCGAGCGTTCCGTCTGCCAGTAGGTAGACTCCTGCAGGTCGAAGACCTTGTCGCCAAGGTGGTTGCCGTTCTCCTCCTCAGAGTTGGCATACTTCGTCTTCCACGGTTCGCGGCTCAGACGCTTGCCGTCCTGGCCTTGCAGGTAGAGCTCGGCGATGGCCACGCGGTCGCCGTCCTTCTGTGTCGAGAGGCACTCGATGGCAAGGTAGCGGCCCTTCTTCTGACCGTCGAACTTGATGGTCTGCCAGCCATTGCCAGCCTTGAACGTGCCAGTGGCGACAGGCGTAGCACTGTTCAGGTCGGGCTTGTCGCCGATGTTGTTGTGCTTGTTGCTTTGTTCCAGCTGTAGCTTGTTCAGCTCGGGCTCGGCCTGGCCCCAGACAACAGCTTCCTTCGGGCCTACCACGTCGAGGACGATGACCTCGTTCTTGCCCTTCTTCAGCCAGCAGCCGGGGACGTAGAGCGTCTGCTGCGGGCCAATCGACCAGATGCGGCCCATGGCATGGCCGTTTACCCATACCTGGCCCTTGCCCCACGTCTCGAAGTTCAGGAACGTGTCGCCCACCTTCTTCAAGTTGAAATAGCCGCGATGGTAGCCAGACTTGAATAGCTCTGTGAGTTTCGCAGATTCTTCATAGTTCCGTGTGACGGCTATACCAGCCTCCATTTCGCCTTCTCTGCTGTTGAAACCCTTTACCATTTCAAGTGCCTTTTTGGCTGTCTCGTAATCATCGGGGATGGCAACATTTGTCCAGTTCTTCGGTGTCAGGACGATGTCAGCGTCGTCAGTTTCTGTGCTCAGCGTGACATTGCCGACAATACCCTTGAAATCCTTGATGGCGCGGCCGAAGTTGATGCGGCCCATGCCCTCGACAATAATCGTCAAGTCGGCCCCCTTCTTGACGGCAGGTATGGTAAGCGACTTCTCATTCTTCACACGGTCAATTTTACCGATGTATTTCCCGTCGATAAATACCTGCGCAAAGTCGTGGAACTCGCCCGTCAAAACGCTTGATGAGGTAATTGCTGGCAGTCGGGTGGAGTAAATCATTGTGCCCCAGCCCATATCCATCTCTTCAAAGGTCTTCAAGCCGCCCTGCTCAGACTTGCCGCCATTCGGAATCGCAGTCATCAGCGTCGCAAATTCCTTCAGCTCGAACTTCGGCACGGTGATGATGGGCATGGGGGCCTTGGGAACGGATGGCATCTTCTTGCCATCGTTATATTTCTCCATCATCTTGCGCAGTTCCCAGAACTTCGGGGTGGCCTGGCCGTACTCGTTGATGGGTGCATCGTAGTCGTAGCTGGTGACATCGGGGGCGAAGCCGGGGCTGTTGGCACCGGCCCAGTGGCCGAAGGAAGTTCCACCGTGGGTCATGTAGAGCGAGAAACTGATACCCTTTGAGAGCATTTCATCCATCCCGTCGACCATATCCTTGGCCGGACGCGTTTCGTGGCGGGCACCCCACTTGTCGAACCAGCCGCTCCAGAACTCGGAGCACATCTTCGGGGCGTTGGGGCGCAGCTCGCCGAGTCGGCGGAACTGCTGGTCGATGTTGGCACCCGTGCCGAAGTTCATCGTCCACGTCAGGTCGTCGAGGCCGTTCTTCTCGAAGTTGCTGGACCAGTCGCACTGGAAAAGCGACAGCTCCTTGCCATAGATGCCGCGCAGGCAGTCGCGTATTTCACTGACGTAGGGCTTGTCCTCGCCATAGCTTCCATACTCGTTCTCCACCTGAATCATGATGATGGGTCCGCCGTTCTGGATGGTGAGGGGCTTAAGTTGCTCGCCCACCTTCTCCTCGAATATCTTCACGCGCTCCATAAAATAAGGATCACGCTCGCGCAGGCGTATATCCTTTTTCTTTAGCAGCCACCAGGGCAGGCCGCCCATTTCCCACTCGGCACAGACGTAGGGGCCGGGGCGCACGATGACGTACATGCCGTTCTTCTGCGCCAGTCGGCAGAACTCAGCCACATCGTTGTTGTCCGTGAAGTCGAACTCGCCCTCGCGCTGCTCATGGATGTTCCAGAACACATAGAGGCACAACGTGTTCATGCCCAGTGCCTTGCACATCTTGATACGGTGCTCCCAATAGGGTCGCGGGATGCGGGGGTAATGCACTTCGGCCGCCTTCACGATGAAGGGCTGGCCATTCAACAGGAACGTCTTGTCGCCAACGGTGAAGGTGCCGGGCTTGCCGTCGGGAGCGGCGGTGGCCATTGCGGGTGCCGCCATGAGCATGGCCGCGAGGGCCAGACGTTTGATTAGTTTTGTAGCTTTCATCATTTTGTTATTTTGTTGTTATTGGTTGTCCATCCTTTGTGAGTCCCGCGGCAGAGACCTTGATGCGCGTCTCCTTACTATTATTATAGAAAGTGGCGGTAAATTGCCCCTCATCATCGAGGGGGGCGTTGGCATTCCAGTAGAGCGTGCGGCGATAGTCCTTCGGCAGGTCGGGTAGGGCACGCCCCTCGTAGTTGGGATGATAGAAAAGAGCTGGCTCGGTCATGCCGTCGAGGATGAGGCGACGGTCGCGGTAGGTGTAGCGTTTGGCGTCATTCTCCATCAGCACGAAGTCGATCGTCACGTCGGGGGCATTCGACTGCTGTTCCACATGCTTGTCCTCGTTGCGCAGCTCGAAGTCGGTATAGACACGAATCTCGTCCTGTCGCGCCAGCTTCAGGTTATCGTTGATCCATTTGTCGCTGCGGAACTGCTCCATGGCAGAAAACCCCGGGTTGTAATTATAGTAGTAGACGTAGGGCACCAGCAAACGGTCGTTCAGGCGGCCCTTCACGTTCATCTGTCGCTCGCTGTTGTAATTGCCCAGCAGGGCCATGCTCAGCTGCTCGGGAAACTCCTGCGCATCGTAGCGTCCGAAGGAGAGCCCTCGGTCTGTGGTCAGGTTGTAGAGCCACTGGGCATCGTAGACACAGGCGGGCTTCGAGTAGTCGATGGCGCGGCGACCGCGGCGACGCTTCTTTTTCACCGTCACGCCAGCCAGCTCGCGGTCGAAGGTCGAGAGACGCTCACCGCTGGGCGACAGTGGCGCATCATCGACGTCGGCAACATCCTCATCGTCGGGCTGATGGCACTGGTAGAAGCTGTATTTCTTGGCAAAGACGGGATAGAAGAGGTCGCGCTTCACATAAAACTCGGGCCACTCCTCCTCGTCGATGATGCCCTTGGTGTTCAGGCGCTTCTGCTTCTTCTCGCTGATGTCGGTCTTGTAGGCTTTCATGAAGAGGATGGCCTGACCGTAGTAGGGCGGCACGGCAAAGGCGAAGTGCCCGCCGTTGGTGGTCTCCATTTTAATGGTGGCGATGTCGTCCTCGAACACCAGCTCGCTCTCCACCGTCACCTCATAGTGCAGCCCTCCGTGGTTGATGCCGAAGAGGGGATTGTCGGCACTTGCCGGTGCCTCGCCGTCAGCTTTCGTCACATAGAGTGCCTCCCCTCCCAGCGTCTCCAGGTTATATTGTCCATCGTTGCTGTCGAGTGTGCGCTGCCCTTCATTGTATTGCTTTCGCAAAGTCTCCGACACCGCTCCGATGCTCTGGTCTTCACCATCGCCGGATTCCTGTCCCTTGAGCTTGCTGGGGCTATAGCCGAAGATGCCCTTCGCCCAGTAGCGCACCTCGTCGGGTTCGTAGTCGTTGCTGTCAACGGTGGGATAGACGCTTCCCTCCACGGTGATAGCCGTCTCGGGCTTGTAGCGCAGGAGGGCCTTGCTGGTCATTTCCTCGTAGTCGTAGCGTCGCCAGCCCTGCACCATCATGAGCAGGTCGAGGGCCCGGCGGTGCTCGGCATCGTCGGCCTCGAAGTAGTAGTCGGGGTAGGCGATGAAGCCCTGCAGCTCGCTGGAGAGCAGCAAGTCGGTCATCATGTTGCCCGTGTCGTAAGTAGGTTCATCGGTAGCGCCATCGCGTACGGCAATGGATATATGGCTTGCATCGGCCTTGGTATGGAAGGTGAGCCTGATCTGCTCGTAGGGCTTAAAGGTGTCGCCGCCCGTGACGGTGATGCCCGGCTGGCCGTAGTCGTGGTTGTTGACAAAGAAGAGACGGTCGGCCAGCAGTTGGCCCGTCTCGTCGACGATGAGCAGGTCGCAGACACCCGTGGGCAGCTCGTCCTGTCGGAAGGTGATGACTGCCTTGCCCTCGGCATCGGGCTTCAGCTCCTCGAACGCCCGCAGCACACCGCGGCAAACCACGGCAGCGCCATAGTGCAGGCCTCTCGCCACATAGCTACCAAAGGCGATGCTGGCCTTCACCTCGACGCCGTCGCTACTGAGCGTCAGGGCACAGGCAGCGCGCTCGCTCTTCGGCAAGTCGATGTGGTAGTCCTTTCCAAGGTAGTTGAAGTCGGCAGTGAGGCGTCCACTCGCAGGCACGTCGAGGGCAAAGCAGCCGCGCCCCTGATGCTCGGTCCTGATGGGCAGTTCCCCCACCCTGCCCTCGATGTCCACCTGCTCGCCTTCCTCGTTCAGCGCCTCGAAGGCCACGTTGCAGCGCTTGCCCGCCACCAGATGGCCGCCTTCAGGATAGAAGTTCACCACGAGCCGCTCCTTCTGCTCCTTCTCCAAACGCGTCTTCGGACGGCTGACGATGTATTTCAGGGCATAGTCGCCCGGCTCCTCGGGACGCTCATAGACGGGGAAGACGCGGCTGTAGATGGTACCGAACTGGCGGAAGAAGTCCTTGGCCATTTCGTCGTTGTAGAAGTGCTCGCGGTCTTTTCGCCCATAGCTGTGCTCCGAGACGCGGAAGTTCAGCATCCAGCGCGTATAGGCACGCAGTTCGTAGTAGCCGGAGTAGATGGAGTCTTGCAGCGCGAAGTTGCCGTCGCTGTAGCCCTGGTCGCTGACAATGATCTGCTGGCGCTCCACCAGGAGGCCGTCGGGCGAAACCAGCTCCACGTAGAGGATGCGACTCATGTCGGTGTAGGTGAGGCTGTCGGCACGCACCACATAGGCCTTGTACCAGATGGTGTCGCCCTTGAAATAGCAGGTGTTGTCGATGTGCAGGTATACCTTCTCCTGCACAGGCGAGTTCAGCAGTCGGTGCTTGACGTCTTCAAGCGTCGACTGCGCCATGCTGCACAGGCAACTGGCCAGCAGGAGTAGGACATATAGGGCACGTTTCATCGGTTTCGTCGGTTTCTAATTTCGGTGCAAAGGATTCTGGACAATTGCTCGCCGTCATTCAACAGCCTTTCAAAAGGCCATGCAAAGTTACGAATAATTATCGAAATAAGCTAAAGAAAAGCAGAGAAATCGAAAATGAACACGAAAATCTGCTTAAACTCGTCAGATAAGCGGCTGGCGATGCCGTGGCTACCTAAATCAGTTTTTTTCAGCTGTAGCGAAGAAAAATTGAAAAACTGTTACTTATTTTTCATTTTTTTTGTACCTTTGCAACCTCAAAAATAGAAACAGGATATTTTATGGGCGGTTTTTTTGGAACCATCAGTACACGTGACTGCGTAAACGACTTGTTTTACGGCACCGACTACAACTCACATCTTGGCACGCGCCGTGCGGGCCTCGTTACCTTCGACCATGAAAAAGGCTTTTCACGCTCCATCCACTCGCTGGAGCGCGACTATTTCCGTTCGAAGTTCGAGGACGAGCTGGGCGACTTCAAGGGCAACCAGGGACTGGGCGTCATCAGCGACACCGACCCGCAGCCCATCATCATCAACTCCCACCTGGGGCGCTATGCCGTGGTGACGGTGGCAAAAATCAACAACCTGCGCGAGATTGCCGACGAGCTGCTGGCACAGCGCATGCACCTCAGCGAGCAGAGCGCCAACAACCTGAACCAGACGGAGCTGGTGGCCCTCCTTATTAATATGGGTAACACCTTCGTCGACGGCATCAACCTCGTCTACCAGAAGATCAAGGGCTCGTGCTCCATGCTCATCCTGACCGAGGACGGCATCATCGCCGCCCGCGACTTTCTGGGCCGCACGCCCATCGTCATCGGCCGGAAGGAAGTGCACCGCCTCTCGCCCATCGGCACCGACGAATTCATCGAGGCCTACGCCGTGAGCAGCGAGACCACCAGCTTCCCCAACCTGGACTACAAGACCGTGCGCGACGTGGGACCTGGCGAGATTGTCCGCCTGCATGCCGACCGCATGGAGGTGCTGCAGCCCGCCTTCAAGCGCTGCCAGATTTGTTCGTTCCTGTGGGTCTACTATGGCTTCCCCGCCTCATGCTATGAGGGCATCAACACCGAGGCCGTGCGCGAGAAGAACGGCAAGATGATGGGCGAGCGCGACGATGTGGAGGCCGACCTCGTCTGCGGCATCCCCGACAGCGGCGTGGGCATGGCGCTGGGCTACTCCGAGGGCAAGGGCATCCCCTACAAGCGCGCCGTGCTGAAATATACGCCTACATGGCCCCGCTCGTTCACCCCCGGCAACCAGAGCCGGCGCGACCTGGTGGCGAAGATGAAGCTCATCCCCAACGAGGCACTGCTGCGCGGACAGCGCGTGGTGTTCTGCGACGACTCGATAGTGCGCGGCACGCAGCTGCGCGACAACGTGCGCGAGTTCATACAGAACGGAGCCCGCGAGGTGCATGTGCGCATCAGCTGTCCGCCACTGGTCTACGGGTGCCCCTTCATCGGCTTCACCAACTCGAAGAGCGACCTGGAGCTGATCACGCGCCGCATCATCCGCGACTTTGAGGGCGACGACAAGAGCCAGCTGGACAAGTACTCGCAGACCGACTCGCCTGAATACCAGCGCATGGTCGACGAGATTGCCCGCCGCCTGGGCCTCACCTCGCTGAAGTTTGCCCGGCTGGAAGACCTCATCGAGAGCATCGGCCTGCCTAAGGAGCACGTCTGCACCCACTGCTTCGACGGCTCCAGCTACGACAACCAGGCGGGCGACGGCGACTTCTTCGGATAAACAAGAATCATTCCCCCTTTTCTTCCTCCTCAACGTCATCCACGGCGTTGAGGAGTTTTTTTGCATCGCGCCGATAGAAGTATATCCGCAGAACATCGCATACCACCCCCATGATCAGTCCCATAAGAAGTGTCTCGCCGAGATGCACCTCGTCCTCCCAGCCCACGAAAGCCTCCAGATACTGCAAGAGTGTCCAGAAAGCCATAAAGGCAGCCACAACGGCGACATGATGCCACGGCCTACGCATCATTTTCCCTTCCTCGCGCAAGTCCTCGATACTTTCGTAATCCATCTGGCTGGCTATCGTTTCAATGCTGCTGAAGGCTCCTGCCTTATAGAACAAGAAAGCAGCCAGCAGCACTATGCCAGTAGCGACGGCGATGGACGCAGCACTCTCGTAGGCGTCCCACACCAGGTAGATAAAGGCCAGCGCAAACAAAGAAAACGTGCCTATCCGTAGCGCCTTGCTTCCCGACTGTGCCCTCACATAATCATGCAGGGCCTGCTGTACTGTGCCGTCGCTGATGACATCTTCGCCACTCAGTTTCTTTTGCGGGATGTCCATCTGCTGGCGCATCACGTTGGGTTCATTATTAATCTCTTCCATGACTAGAAACTAAAAAATCAACTGATAAGCATGTCCCACACGGCGATGATGTGGCAGACGCTGCCAGCGAGGACGAAGAAGTGGAACACGGAGTGCATGTATCGGTGGCGCGACCCGATGGAATAGAACAAGGCGCCAGTGATATAGCAGACGCCCTCGGCGATGATCCAGCCCACCACGGCGGTGCTCACCACGCGCAGCAGCGGCCCGAAGGCCACGAGCACGGAGAGGCCCATGAGGACGAAGCAGGCGGTCTCGAGGTTGGAGTGCTCCTTCAGCTTCACGAAGCTGACGATGGTGCCTGTGATGGCACACAGCCAGACGAAGGAGAAGAGCCCCCATCCCCATAGCCCCTCGCCACGCATGGCGAAGAGGGTGATGGGCGAATAGCTGCCGGCGATGTGCCAGTAGATGGCGGCATGGTCCCAGCGGCGCAGGCGCTCCTTCCAGCGCGAGCGTCGCGGCAGCGAGTGGTAGACGGTGCTGGCCACATAGCTGGCGAGCATGCCGAAGAGATAGAGCGCCACGCCCACGTCGGCCCACGCCCCGTTGGGCACGGCCAGCACGATGAGCACGGTGCCCAGAACGACACCAAGCGCGATGCCGGCGGCATGCGACCACGCATTCCACTGCTCCTCGCGCTTGGTATATCTGATAGCCATCAGCCCTGTCAGCCCACGGCCCCGTCTTCGTCCACTTCCTCGTCGAAGTCCACCTCCTCGTCGTAGTCCGGCTCGCCCTCACCGTCGAACTCGCCATAGGCTCCGGGCACCGTGGCACCCCAGTAGTAGGTCAGGCCGGTGCTGAAGATTTCCGACTCCGTCGCAATTTTGTTTCCTTCGCCGTCGACGAGGGTGAAGCCGTCGCCATACTCGCCCACCAGCATGCGCTTGTCATAGTTGCGGTACTCGGGGTCGAACAGCGTCACTAAGCCCTCGGGCAGCCGGGTAATCTTCTCGCCCGTCGTGGAGAGGATACTGGGGCGCTCCTCGTCATTCTTCCCCACCAGCAGCTTGCCGTTGTAGTTCAGCTGGTCATACTCATCCTTGACGAGCATTTCGCCCTCTAAGTTCATCAGGCCATAAGTCTCGTCCTCGGCATTATACACGGTGAACAGGCCGTTGTAGATGACGGCAGGGAAGCGGCCGCTCTTCAGCTTCTTCACCACCTCGCCCTGCTTGTTGATGATGATGTTGCGCTCGTTGCTGTCGCTCACCACCAGATAGCCGTCGCAGAAGCGGAACGAGCTGGGGCGCATGTCGCTGAACTTCTTGGTGAAGAGCACCTTGCCCTCGGTGTCGATGACGGCCCACTTGGCATCTTCGTCCTCTTCAGGACTGCCATAATAGACGATGGCGAGGCCCTCCCAGAAGTTCCAGGCGTCGGCATACTTGCAGGGGATGACGGCCTTTCCGCTCTCGTCGATGAATCCCCACATCCTGTTCTCGAGCATCACCATGGCGCGGCCGTTGAAGAAGTTGAAGGCACTCATCACCTTCTCTCCGTCGAGCTTCTTCAGGTCGATGACCTTCTTGCCGTCCTTGTCGATGTAGCTCATGTTGTTGTCGTCGTCCACCACGGGGCAGAGCTTGCCCGTGTAGGCGCCGATGTCCTTGTAGGTGCCAATCTTCTTGGGCTTGGCGCCCTTGCCTATCTGATACAAGGTGAAGATGGCATCGTCCTCGTCGTAGACCGAGAACATGTCGTTGATGACGCAGGTGGGCATGTTGTCGTAGCGGGGCTTGACGACGACCTTTCCGTCGCTGTCCATCAGTCCCCACTCGCCGTCTTCCTCTGCCTGGAAGGCGAAGTAGTCTACCACGAAGTCGGCCTCCTGCTTGCTTTCCTTATGGCAGGAGCCCAGCAGCACTGCTGCGAAGAGTACTGCAAAGAGTTGAAATGCTTTTTTCATAGTTTTTTGTTTATTGATTTCTGGGGAGATAAAATTTAAGGGGAGTTAAAGGGAGTTAAAGGACGATAGACTTTTCCCTTACTTCTTCCTTGTTTTTTCCTTGTTTTTTCCTTATTTTTTCCTTTGTCTATATACTCTCCTCCCTCCAGGAAGGGGCTGGGGGGAGGGTCAGCTGCTGCTGTCAGGCTCCTCTTCAGTCGGCCAGCAGGAAGGTCAGCTGTCGGCGCTCCACGTCGGCCTGTGCCACCTTGATGCGCACGGCATCGCCCAGCTGGTAGGTGCGGTGATGGCGTCGCCCCACGAGCTGGTAGTTGCGCTCGTCGAACTCGTAGTAGTCGCCGTCCAGGTCGTGCATGCCCACGAGGCCCTCGCAGTGGTTCTCGTCAATCTCGCAGTAGATGCCATACGACTGCACGCCGCTGATGTGTGCGTCGAACTCCTGCCCCACCTTGTCGGCCATGAACTCCACCATCTTGTACTTGATGCTGTCGCGCTCGGCGTTGGCAGCCGTCTGCTCCATGTCGCTCGAGTGCTCGCACAGCTCCTCGTAGTGCTCCTGGTTGGCCGAGCGGGCACCCTCCTGGTAGCGGGTCAGCAGGCGGTGTGCCATCATGTCGGGGAAGCGGCGAATGGGCGAGGTGAAGTGGGTGTAGTAGTCGAAGGCCAGGCCATAGTGGCCGATGTTGTGGGTGGAGTATTTCGCCTTCATCATCGTGCGCAGGGTGAGCATCTCCACCATCTTCTGCTCGCGCCGACCCTCGGCCTGGCTGATGAGCTTGTTCAGGCCACGCGAGATGGCCCCACGCGTGCCGCTGACCTTCACCCTGTAGCCCAGGGGGGCCAGCGCCGTGCGCAGCGTCTCCAGCTTCTGCGGGTCGGGCTGGTCGTGGATGCGGTAGACGAAGGTCTTGGATGCGTGTTGAGTGCCTACCGATTCGGCTACGGTGCGGTTGGCCAGGAGCATGAACTCCTCGATGAGCTGGGTGGCGTCGGTCGACTTCTTGAAGTAGCAGCGCAGGGGCTTGCCGTCCTCGTCGACGTCGAAGTGCAGCTCCTCGCGGTCGAACTTCACGGCACCGCCCTCCATGCGGCGCTCGCGCAGCTTCTTCGCCATCCTGTCAAGCAGGCGCAGCTCCTCGGCGTAGTCGCCGTCGTTGCCCTCCAGGATTTTCTGCACCTCCTCGTAGGCATAGCGCCGGTTGCTCTTGATGACGGTATGGGCAAGGTGCCAGCGCTTGATGTTCGCCTCGGCGTCGAGCACGAAGATGACGCTGTAGCACAGTTTTTCCTCGTCGGGTCGCAGCGAGCAGATGTAGTTGCAGAGCCGCTCAGGCAGCATGGGTATAGTGCGGTCCACCAGATAGACGCTCGTGGCACGCTGTTGTGCCTCGCGGTCGATGATGGAGCCCTCGGTGACATAGTGCGTCACGTCGGCGATGTGGACGCCCACCTCGTAGAGAGAAGCCCCCCCTACTGGCCTGATGCTCAGCGCATCGTCGAAGTCCTTGGCGTCGGCGGGGTCGATGGTGAAGGTGGTCACCTGGCGGAAGTCCTCGCGGCGGGCAATCTCCTCGGGGCCTATGTCGCCCGAAATCTTGTTGGCGGCATCCTCCACACGCTGCGGATACTTGTAGGGCAGGTCATACTGTGCCAGGATGGCGTGCATCTCGGCATTGTTGTCACCCTGCTTGCCCAGCACGTCGACGACCTCGCCCACGAGGTTCTTCGACTCCATCGAGGGCCACTGCGTAATCCTCACCACGGCCTTCTCGCCCGTCTTGCCGCCCTTCAGCTTCTTCTTCGGAATCAGGATGTCCTGGGCAAAGATGTTGCCCTCGGTGATGAGGAAGGCGAAGTCTTTCTCCACCTGCAGGATGCCCACGGCCAGGTTGTGCTTGCGCTCCAGGATGTCGGTGACGATGGCCTCCTTGATGTGGTTCTGCCGGCGGGCCATCAGCGCCACGCGCACGCGGTCGCCGCCCATGGCCCACTTCGAGTTGCGCTCCGAGACGAAGATGGGCTTGCCGCCGTCGTCGGGCAGGAACGAGTTCTTGCCGTTGGCCTTGCGGATGAACGTGCCCTCCTGCACCTGCGTCTTCAGGTTCAGCCGGTAGGTGGTGTTGTCCACCTTGCTCAGGTAGTCATCCCAGGCCATCTCGTCCATCACGTCGACGGCCAGCATCTTCGCCGGATGGGTGGTCAGCTTCAGCGTCTTGAATATCTGCCTGTAAGTGAGCGCTTCCCCCGGGTGAGCCTGGAAAAGGCCCTGAATGGCGTCGGCAACCTGCCGCTTCGTCAGTCGTTTTCCTCCTTTTTGTTCCATATCTGCGTGGGTTATTTAGTTTCAGATTTGGTGCAAAGATAAGCAAATAAACTCGAACGGCAAAACTTTTCGGCAGAAAAAACTGCACGACGCCCCCTCTTCCCCTTCCTTCCCCCTTTGGGCGAAAGCCGAGTAACCCATTTTTATGCCGACAGAGCCGACAGGCATGAAGTGGAGCCGTTACTTACGACGAAGAAGAAATGACCTAAAAAACGAAAGAACTCCCGCTTACACACTGGAGAAGGGAGGAGGGGGGAATAGTCGCTGCTGATGGTGCAAGTGTCCGCCGAGCAGAGAATCATGATGGCCATGAGGGCTATCATTCCTATTCGCTTTGCCATTTTGTTGCGTTTTTTGTGTTATGAAGCGGAACCTCCAAATGCCTTGGAAGACGCTTTGGAGACCCCGCCAAAGTCTGTGCCATAAAGGCCCGTGGAAAACCGCCCGCCGGCATTAGGTGTTGGCCTCCTGGAAGTCCAGGTCGGCCTCGGCGATGAGGCGTATTTCCTGCGCATCGAGGGCGGGCTGGCGCTCCTGGCTGGCGAGTGCGCAGACGAAGCGCGCCACCTCCTCCATGTCGATGTCTACCTCGTCGGCGCTGCTTTCCAGCACGCCGCTCTCGAAGTAGTAGCTGG
Organism: uncultured Prevotellaceae bacterium; assembly: GCA_902775475.1. Lineage (GTDB taxonomy): Bacteria > Bacteroidota > Bacteroidia > Bacteroidales > Bacteroidaceae > Prevotella. The sequence goes on along the minus strand of CACYME010000017.1, from coordinate 103,687 downwards.
CGATGGCGTCGAGCACCCACTCCAGCAGCGCGTCGTCGGCGAAGTGCTCCTTCGTGTCGATGGGCAGCTGCTGGCGTATGTAGGCAATCTCGCACTTCATCTCCTGCTCGTCTTGCAGCAGTTCTTCGTCGATGCTCATGATGCCAGTGCTTCGAATATCTCCTCGAACTTCGCCTTGGGCATGGCGCCCACAATCTTGTCGACCACCTGGCCGTCCTTCAGGAAGATGACGGTGGGGATGTTGCGGATGCCGAACTCGGCGGCGAGGTCCTCGCTCTCCTCTACGTCGCACTTGCCCACGACGATGCGCCCGTCGTATTTCTCGGCCATCTCGGAGATGATGGGTGCCACCATGCGGCAGGGGCCGCACCAGGTGGCCCAGAAGTCGATGACGAGGGGCTTCTGCCCGTTCTTCAGGGTCTCAAAGTTCTCAGTTGTGATTGTTACTTCCATTGTTCTGTCGTTGTTTTTTTGTGGTTAATAATATCTTTGTCTCTATTACTCTAGCAAAAAGCATGCCAATGCTGCTCCTAACTCCTAATTCCTAACACCCTCAACGGTGAGTTGCTGTCCGGCCTTCATGATGACGTCGTATTCGTAGACCTTGGCGATGGGCAGCAGCTGGAAGTCGCCGAGCTCAGCCGAGCGCAGCGGCTGGCCTATGTCGGCGGGGCGCATCAGCGCGTTGGGGCAGTCGCCCTTGGCTGGCTTCAGGCCCTTGCCCTGCAGCGGCACGGCACTGCGCAGGCGCAGCTTGCCGTTGAGGGTGGCGGTGATGACGGCCTGCGCGAGGCGTCCGTCGGCCCAGGTGATGTCAGCGGTGTAGCCGCCGCGTGCCCTCAGCCCCTTCACGCTGCCGTCGGCCCATGCCGAGGGGAGTGCTGGCAGCAGGTGGAGCGCCCCGTCGTGGCTCTGCAGCAGCATCTCGGCCACGCCGGCGCAGCAGCCGAAGTTGCCGTCGATCTGGAAGGGCGGGTGCGCGTCGAAGAGGTTCGGGTAGGTGCGCCCTTCGGGGTAGAAGCGGGCCATGGCGTCGCTGGGCAGCAGGTGGAGCATGTTCTTGATGATTTGGAAGGCGTGGTCGCCGTCGAGCATACGAGCCCAGAAGTTAATCTTCCATCCGAGGCTCCAGCCCGTGGCCATGTCGCCGCGCTGCCGCAAGGTGTTGGCGGCGGCGGTGAAGAGCTCGGGGTGGGTGTAGGGCGAAATCTGGTTGGAGGGATAGAGGCCGTAGAGGTGCGAGATGTGGCGGTGCTCATCCTTCGGGTCGTCGCCGTCGATGAGCCATTCCTGCAGCTGTCCGTGGCGGCCTATCTGCATGGGCGGCAGCTTGGCTATCTGGGCCTTGAGCCTGGCGATGTAGGCCTTGTCCTTGCCCAGAATCTGCGCTGCCTGCAGGGTCTGCGAGAGCACGTCGAAGCATATCTGGTTGTCCATCGTCGAGCCAGCGGTGACGTTGGTGCCCTTGCCCACGGGGCCGTGCTCGGGCGAGACGGTGGGCACGGTCATCAGCCATCCGGCGGCCTGCCTCACCTCGCCGTCGGCGGGGTAGGGCTGCATGTAGTCGAGCAGGAAGTCGGCGGCACCCTTCAGCACGTCGTAGTTGTCGCTGAGGAACTGCTTGTCGCCGGTGAAGAGATAGTGCTGCCAGATGTGGGTGGTGAGCCATGCGCCGCCGGTGGGGAACATGCCCCACGGCGTTCCGTCGACGGGTCCGGCAATGCGCCACAGGTCGGTGTTGTGGTGAGCCAGCCAGCCGCCGCAGCCATACATCTCCTTAGCGGTCTTGGCTCCCGTCTCGCTCAGGTCACGAATCATGCTGAAGAGTGGCTGCTGCGTCTCGGCGAGGTTGGTGACGAGGGCGGGCCAGTAGTTCATCTCGGCATTGATGTTGATGGTGTATTTCGAGTCCCACGGGGCGTTCATCTTGTCGTTCCACACGCCCTGCAGGTTGGCGGGCTGCCCGCCGGGCTGGCTCGACGAGATGAGCAGGTAGCGCCCATACTGGAACATGAGGGCCACGAGGTCGAGGTCGGGGGATTGACGATTGGCGGGTTGACGATTGGCGAACTGACGATTGGCAGATGGGCTGGCAGCTTGTCCGAAGGCAGCCAGACGGCGGTCGGTGGGCAGCTCCGACTGCTCGCTCTTGGGCAGCTGCAGGCTCACGCGGTTGTACTGCTGCTGGTAGCTGCTGACGTGGCGCTCGAGCAGCGTGGCATAGTCGTGGCTGAGCGCCTGCTCCATCGTCTGGCGGTTGCGTGCTGAGGGATTGCCCGATATGTCGTGGTAGTTCACGAAGTTGGTGGCTGCGGCGACGTAGATGGTGGCCGTCGTGGCCCCGCGCACCACGATGCTGCCATTGCCGTTGCTGGTCTGTCCGTCGCTCTCCACACGCACCTGACACTCGGCCTTCAGCGCCCCCTTGATGCCCTCCTGCTCCACGTTGCTGATGGTGGCGGTGAGCATGCCGTCGGCCATGCTGTAGCTCACGGGCAGCGGACATTCATGCGAGAGTGCGAAGCTGAGCCGTCCGGGCTTGTCGCTCTCCACGCGAACGACGACGATGCCGTCGGGCAGCGAGGCGAAGGCGGTGCGCCTGATGGTGGCATCGCCAACGGTGTAGCTCACGTGGGCGGTGGCGGTGCTGAGGTCGAGGTCGCGGCGATAGTTGGCGGGGTTCTGTTCGTTCCAGAACTTCACGAACAGGCTGCCGAGCGTCAGGAAGCGCATGCCGTGGGGACCCTTCACGAAGTAGCGGTCGAGCAGGTCGCTGGCCTCCCGCTCCTTCCCGTGGAAGATGAGTTGGCGCACCTCGTCGAGGTGTTGCAGCGACTCGCTGCTGTTGTTCTGATGGGGCGACCCGCTCCAGAAGGTCTCTTCGTTGAGCTGGATTTGTTCGGTGTCGGCGCCGCCATAGATCATGGCTCCCATGTGGGAGTTGCCAATGGGCAGGGCCTCGAGCCACTGAGTGGCTGGCTGGTCGTACCACAGCTGCTGGGCGTAGGCCGAGAGGCTGATCAGCACGGTGGCGATTAACAATACTGACTTTTTCATGCGATTTTTTGGGGGGAGTTAAAGGACGATAGTTCTGTGATTTTAAGGGGGAGTTAAAGGACGATAGTTTTGTGATTAAAGAATTTCCAGGGCGAGCGACTGCTGGGGGAGGCCCTTGGGTAGGGTGACGGTGACGTGGCCGTCGTCGCTGAGGGAGTATTTCAGGCGCTTGCCCGTGCTGAGCAGGCGGATGCTCTTGCTGGGCGTGTTCGTGGTCCACGAGAGCTGAGCTGGCAGCGTCTCGCCGTCGGGCAGACGGTAGATGGCATACTTCTTCGTGCCGTCCTTCGAGGCGGTGAACCACAGGTTGCCCTCGTGGTAGTGGGGTGTGATGGTGGTGGCGTAGATGGCTGTGCCATATTGTCGCAGCCACTCACCGATGGCGTGCAGGCGCTCGGTGGCTTCGGGGTTGATGAGGCCTTCGGGCGTAGGCCCTACGCCGAGCACCAGGTTGCCGCCCTTGGCCACAATCTCGATGAGCGTGCCGATGACCTCCTGGGCCGTCTTGTAGCGGGCCCGAGGCGTCCAGCCCCAGTCGTCGGTCAGGGGTATGCAGCTCTCCCAGGGGTAGTCGAGCTGCCGTTCGGGCACGTTGCGCTCTGGCGTCTGGTAGTTCTCGTAGGGTCCGCGTATGGTGCGGTCAACGATGATGAGACCGGGCTGGTGGCTGCGGGCCATGCGTGCCACGGCGGGCATGTCGATGTCCTGCCCGTAGCGGCCAGGCCACACCCATCCGCCGTCGAGCCAGAGGATGTCCACGCGGCCGTAGCGCGTCAGTATCTCCTCCATCTGGCGGTGGGTGAACTGCTTGAACTGCTGCCAGCGCCAGGGATACTGCTCCACGGGGTAGTTCACGTTGCGCCCCTTCTTGGCGTAGACGTCCCACCAGTAGTACTGCGAGTGCCAGTCGGGCTTCGAGAAGTAGGCGCCGATGGTGAAGCCCTCGTCGCGGTAGGCGTCGAACACATGGCGGAGCACGTCGCGTCGCTCGTCGTCGCGGAAGGCGTGGCGGGCGATGGTGAAGTCAGTCTCACGGGAGTCGTACATGCAGAAGCCGTCGTGGTGCTTCGTGGTGAAAATCATGTACTTCATGCCCGCGTTGCTGCAGGCCGTGGCCCACTGCCGGGGGTCGAACTGCGTGGGGCGGAACTGGTCGGCCAGGCCCCAGTACCAGTCGAGATACTGCTGATAGGTGCGGGTGGTGTCGCGCCTGATCCACGGCTCGTCGCAGATGCTCCACGACTCCACGATGCCCGGCACGGCGTAGAGCCCCCAGTGGAGCAGCACGCCGAACTTCAGGTCCTGCCATGCCCGCAGGTTCTTGACCACCAGCTCGTCGGTGGGCCATTCGTAGCCGTCGCTCTGCTCGTGGATGTTGTCCGTCTGCGCCGTCAGCGTCAGCGGGAGCAGCGCCAGCAGGGCGGTGGCCATTCGTCTGTAAAGATTGCTGATCATCATGTTGATCATCGATTGTTTTGAAACTTTGCTGCAAAAATAGCAATAAAAAATGAAATAGCAAAATTAAGAGGGATAAACTTCATTGTTTCATGAATCGGCACCAGGGTGGCACCGTCAAAATAGTGTTCAAAATTACCACTAAAAAAAGTTCGTCCTGACGAGTCATTTTTGCTCGAAAAACGCCCCTTTTTTGCCCTCAAGAAGCTGATTCGACTTGCCTGCGAGGATTAAAAAAGGTTAAATTCTGCACATTAATACCCGTTCTGTGCAAAATTTTGGCCATTTTTTTGCGATTTTTTGCCTCGACTGCCACTTCTGTAAGCACGCCAAATTTTCAAAAGTCAACGCCTTTTGAAAATTTGGCGTTGACTTTTTTCAGCCGTCCGCCGCCTTTTTTTGCAAAAATGAGCATAAGTGTATATATTTCAGTTGTTTAGCAAAACCCCTCAAAACTCGCGTTTTTTCAGCCAAAAAGTTTCTCGCGCAAAATTTTTGAAATATGAAGGGGGTTGAGTGTTCATTTTGGGAACTAAATTAACAAAAATTTAGAAACGAATTTTGTGGAACATTTGCTGATAATCCTATTTTTTTTCTGCACCAAGACGGGCTAAAATTTGGCTTTCTGCGAAATAATCACTATCTTTGCACCGAAATAAGCATACGACTATGAAAATATTAGTGACGGGAGCCAGTGGCTTCATTGGCTCGTTCATTGTGGAAGAGGCGCTCCGCCTGGGCATGGACACCTGGGCAGCGGTGCGCGGCAGCAGCTCGAAGCAGTACCTGCAAGACGAGCGCATCCACTTCATCGAGCTGAACCTGTCGAGCCAGAAGGACCTGGAGATACAGCTCTATGGCCACGAGTTCGACTACGTGGTGCATGCCGCCGGCGTGACGAAGTGCCTGAACAAGGACGACTTCTACCGCGTGAACACCGAGGGCACGAAGAACCTGGTGCGGGCGCTGATGGCGCTGCGGATGCCTATCGAGCGCTTCGTCTACATCAGCTCGCTGAGCGTCTTCGGGGCTATCCGCGAAAAGCAGCCCTACACCGAGATACGCGAGTACGACACGCCGCACCCCAACACCGACTACGGGCGCAGCAAGCTGCAGGCCGAGCAATGGCTCGACGCGCTGAACAGTGCCGACGAGAGCCGTGCCTACCGCGAGGAGGTGGGCGAGTTCCCCTACGTGGTGCTCCGTCCGACGGGTGTCTACGGGCCTCGTGAGCGCGACTACTTCCTCATGGCGAAGAGCATCAAGCAGCACTCTGACTTCGCCGTAGGCTACCGTCGACAGGACATCACCTTCGTCTACGTGCTCGACGTGGTGCAGGCCGTCTTCCTGGCCTGTGACTATGGGGAGACGGGGCGCAAGTATTTCCTCAGCGATGGCGAGGTCTACCAGTCGACGACCTTCAGCAACCTTATCCGCGAGGAGCTGGGCCACCCCTGGTGGATTCGCATCACGGCGCCCATCTGGGTGCTCCGCGTGGTCACCTTCTTCGGCGACATCATCGGCCATCTGACGGGGAAGATCTCGGCACTGAACAACGACAAATACCACATTCTGAAGCAGCGCAACTGGCGATGCGACATCAAGCCGGCACGCGAGGAACTGGGCTACCTGCCGCTCTACCAGCTGGAGCAGGGCGTGAAGATGACCATCCAGTGGTATAAGGAGAACGGGTGGCTGTGATGTGTTGAGAGTTGAGTGTTGAGAGACTTTAGTTTAGGAGTTGGAAGTTTGAAGTTGAAAAGAAAGGAATTGTGCTTGTTTGAGTGGGCCGTGCTGGCCTATAGCGCCTTCACGCTGGTGCTCATTGCCCTGCTGTGGGGGCAGCTGGTCAGCCCCGTGCCCATGCTGCTGGGCAGGGTGGGCGTTGTGGCACTGACGCTGGTGCTGTGGCAGCTCTATCGCTGGAAGCCCTCGAAGCTAACGATGCTGCTGCGCGTCGTCGGACAGTTGTGCCTGCTGGGCTGGTGGTACCCCGACACCTACGAGTTCAACCGCCTCTTCGTGAACCTCGACCATGTCTTCGCCAGTTGCGAGCAGGCGCTCTTCGGCTGTCAGCCCGCGCTGCTGTTCAGCCCGCAGTTCAGCTCGCCGTGGGTCAGCGAGCCGCTCTGCCTGGGCTATGTGAGCTACTATCCCATGATAGGTGCCGTGGCCGCCTATTACTTCCTGAAGCGCTACGAGCGCTTTGCCTATTCCGCGTTCGTCATCCTGGCATCGTTCTTCCTCTTCTACGTGGTGTTCATCTTCCTGCCCGTCGCCGGTCCGCAGTTCTACTACGAGGCGGTGGGCACCGACCAGATAGCGGCGGGCCATTTCCCCGCCCTGGGCCACTATTTCCTCTCCCATCAGGAGTCGCTGCCCATACCGGGGCAGGGGCTGTTCCGCGACCTGGTGCAGCAGGCCCACAACGCTGGCGAACGGCCCACGGCGGCCTTCCCCTCGAGCCATGTGGGCGTCTCCGTGGTGCTGCTCTGGCTGGCATGGGAGGCCCGCTCCCTGCGCCTGTTCTTGCCCCTGCTGATACTGACGGTGCTGATGTTCTTCGCCACCTTCTACATCCAGGCCCACTATGCCATCGACGCCATCGCCGGGCTCTTCGCCGGCACGGCTCTCTACTGGCTGCTGCGCTGGGTGTACCGGCTGCAAGTGTTCGGCGCTCGCCGTTAGCCTGTCCCCCTGTCCCCCTATGCTGCAACACCGTTGCAGCCCCAAAATATAGATAATTCAATGATGAAGAAACTGACCTATTATTTACTGTATGGCGTGGTCTACCTGCTGTCGCTGCTGCCCTTCTGGGTGCTCTACGGGCTGGCCGACTGCTTCTTCGTGCTGGTCTATAATATAGTAAGGTACAGGCGAAAGGTGGTGAGGAAGAACCTCACTTCGTCGTTCCCCGAGAAGAGCGAGAAGGAGCTGAAACAGACAGAGCGGCGCTTCTACCGCTGGCTGTGCGACTATGCCGTGGAGACCATCAAGCTGCTCACCATCAGCAACAAGAACCTGCAGCGCCGAATGGAGTTCCGCGGAGCTGAACAGCTGGAGCAATGCTTCGCTGAGGGACAGGACTGCGCCGGCATCCTGGGCCACTACTGCAACTGGGAGTGGCTGGCGGCCGTACAGCTGTCTTTCACGCGCTTTCCTGATGCCGCGGTAGGGCTTATCTATCACCCGCTCTACAACGAAACCTTCGACCGCCTGTTCATCGATCTCCGCTCGGCCCACGGAGCACTGTGCGTGGCCAAGCAGGACATCCTGCGCCATCTGGTGGCACTGGGCCGCGAGCAGCGCCATTATCTCTTCGGCTACGTCAGCGACCAGGCTCCCCGATGGCACAACATTCACCTGTGGCTCAACTTCCTGAACCACGACACACCCGTCTTCACCGGGGGCGAGCGCATCATGCGCAAGAAGGACAACGCCGTGTTCTATTTCGACATGGAGCGGCCACGCCGCGGATACTATGTGTGCACCTTGCGCCTGGTCAGCAAGCATGCTGCGCAGGAGCCTGAGAACCAGATTACCGTGCGCTTCTTCCAGATGCTTGAGGAGACCATCCGCCGCCAGCCCGACTTCTACCTCTGGACGCACAACCGCTGGAAGCGCACCCACGAGGAGTTCGACCGCCAGTATGTGATGGTGAACGGCAGGGCCATACCGCGTGAGAATGTTGAGAGTTGAGTGATGAGAGTTGAGTGATGAGTGTTGAGTGATGAGTGAGGCATGAGTAGGCGCATTGACATCAATCCCAGGTACGAGCATCTGCGGACGTTCGTGGAGCGCATCCCCCAGTCGATGGAGAAGGAGGGAACGTACATCTATGGCGGTCGGCGAAACCTGATTGTGAAGATGACGGCACCCGACGGCATGGAGCTGAACGTGAAGCGCTTCCAGCAGCCACGGGGCCTGAACCGCGTGGTCTATTCCTGTGGCCTGCGCCAGCCCAAGGGACGGCGGGCGTTCATCTATCCCGCACGGCTGCTGCAGAAAGGCATCGAGACGCCCGAGGCCGTGGCCTACATAGAAGACCGCAACGCCCTGGGGCTTTTGCAGCACGCATGGCTCGTCACCGTCCAGTGTACTTACGCTCATCTGCTCTACGAGATGGGCGACGCTGCCCCTGAGGTCTATGAACCCGTGGCCAATGCGTTGGCGTGCTTCGCTGCCCACATGCACCGGCAGGAGGTGCTCCACCTGGACTTCTCGCCAGGCAACATCTTGTGGGACGGAGCCGACGGCTTTGCCATCGTCGACATCAACCGCATGCGCTTTGGCCCCGTCAGCATGGAGGACGGCGCCCGCAGCTTCGCCCGCCTCTGGGGGCCTAAGCGGTTCATCCAGCTGCTGGTCAGGGAGTATGCACGGCAGCGGGGCTTCAGTCCGCAGGCCTGCACCGACATCACCATGCAGGCAAGGGCGCGGTTCTGGACTCGCTATCAAAAAAAACGTGAAATGGAATTCAAACTCGAACTATGAGACTGCATAACGAGACCAACTACGATATCCGCATCCTCCAGCGGAAAATCATCGGAAATCTGGAGGCCGTGGACCGTGTGTGCCGCGAGCACCACCTGCGCTACTACCTGTGGGCAGGCACCATGCTCGGGGCTGTGCGCCATAAGGGATTCATTCCCTGGGACGACGACATGGACATCTGCATGCCGCGCCCTGACTATGAGCAGCTCATCCGGCACTGGCGCGAGTGGCTGCCGCAGCCCTATGAGGTCATCAGTCCCGAGACCGACCCTTCCTATCCCTATCCCTTCGCCAAGATTGAAGACGCTTCGACCACCGTACTCGAACGGCCCGACTTCAAGTTCCTCGAGGGCGTCTACATCGATGTATTCCCCATCGACGGTGCTCCTGCCGACGAGGCGGAACGGAAGGCGCATTTCAAGAAGTACAAGTTCTGGCGCCACTTGCTCTTCCTGCGTGGCCGCGACCCCTTCAAGCATGGTCACGGGCCGCGTTCGTGGCTACCCTGGCTGCTCCACAAGTGCTACTCGCTGGAGAAACTGCAGCGGAAGGTGCGCAGCTACATGGTGAAATACGACTATGGGCAGTCGGAGTTCGTCTGCGACTACGACGACGGCCTGCGCGGCTGCATCGAGAAGCGGGTGTTGGGCACTCCCCAGCCCTACGCTTTCGAGGACAAGGAGTTCCTGGGCGTGGAGCACTACGATGAATACCTCTCTAACAAATACGGCGACTACATGCAGCTGCCGCCGGTGGAGAAGCAGATTCAGCACCATTTCTTCCGTCTGGACCTGAACCGCCCCTACAAGGAAACAACCATAGAAGAGCTGTTATGAGAATCCTCGTCATCCGCTTCCGTCAGATGGGCGATGCCATCCTCGCCACGCCGCTGCTGTCGACGCTGAAGGCCAATTTCCCCGATGCACAGATAGACTTTGTGCTTAACGAGCGCATTGCCCCGCTCTTCGAGGGCCATCCCGCCATCAGCCGCATCATCACCTTCACCGACGAGGAGCGACACTCGCTGCTCAATTATATCAGGAAGGTGTGGCGAACGGTGCACCAGACGCGCTACGACGCCGTCATCGACATGCGCTCCACGACGAACACCATGCTCTTCGCACTCTGCTCGCTGCGCAGCCGATGGCGCATCGGCATCCGCAAACCCTACACCTGGGGCATCTTCAACCATCGCTTCGAGGGCTGCGAGGACAACGAGAGCATGATTAGCCATAACCTGCGACTGGCCGAGCCGCTCAGGGCGAGCATGGAGGGCAAAGGGTGGAAAGAGGACCGGAACCTCTCGCTGAGCATCACCGACGAGGAGAAGCAGGACTTCCGCCATTACATGGAGCAGCAGGGCATCGACTTCCGCCGCCCCGTCCTGCTGGTAGGCGTCACCGCCAAGCTGCCCAGCAAGACCTGGCCCGAAGACCGCATGACCGAGGTCCTCCATCGCTTCATCTCTGCCTTCCCCCAGTTCCAGCTCATCTTCAACTATGCCCCCGGACAGGAGGCCGAGAACGCCCGTCGCATCTTCGACCGTCTGTCCTCCTATGCTGCGACATCGTCGCAGCCCCTCTCGCAGCCTCCTTTGCAGCCCCTCCCCGTCTTCCTTAACATCGAGGCCAAATCTCCCCGCCAGCTCGCCGCTATGGCCGCGAACTGCACCGCCTACTTTGGCAACGAGGGTGGCGCCCGTCACATCGTCCATGCCATGGGTTGCCCGTCGCTCGTCGTCTGTTCGCCTGGCGCCAGCAAGACCACCTGGCTGCCGCAGGACACCAGCGTCCTGGCACGTGGTATTGCCGCTACTGACATTGCCGATGTCAGCGCCATGAGCCGGGAAGAGCAGTATGCCCTCATCACCGTTGACCGCGTGTGGGAAGAGCTGGAAAACTTTACTTTGCGGATACAGCCATGATATCATTCATCATCCTCAACTACAACAGCAGCTTGCTGACCGTGAAGTGCATCGACTCCATCGTCAAGCAGATGCCTGCCGACAGCTACGAAATCGTCGTGGTCGACAACGGCAGTCGTCCCGAGGAATACGACTTGCTGGCCCCGTTCTGTCAGGAGAAGCATTGCTGCCTGGTGCGGCAAGCGGTGAATACGGGCTTCGGCACGGGCAACATGATTGGCGCCAGCGTGGCGCAGGGCGACTATCTGTGCTTCCTGAACAGCGACGTGGTGCTGGTGGAAGACTGTGTGACACCCCTCTGCCAGTATATGGATGCCCATCCCAACGTTGGGTGCATGACGCCCGTGCAGCAGAAGGTCGACGGACGACGGTCGCGCTCCTTCCGCCACGATTCCGGCTGCTGGCACGAGTTGGTGGGCGACGGCCTGCGCGAGCGCCTCTTCCCACGTCGCTTCCCTCCGCGCGACAGCATCCTGAAGGTGAGCGACCAGCCCGTGAGCGTGATGCAGATCAACGGCTCGTTCATGCTCTTCCCCGCCCGTAAGTTCTGGGCCATTGGCGGCTTCGACACCAGTATCTTCCTCTACTACGAGGAGTACGACCTGGCCATGCGGATGCGCATGCGAGGCTGGCAGCGCATGGTGCACCCCAAGTACACCTTCCTGCATGTCCACGATGCCTCCACGTCGGCCATGCGCCGACAGGCCCTGAAAGAGAATTTCGTTTCAAAGATATATACTTACCGGAAGTATCACGGCCTGCTGCCCGTGCTCTGCTTCCGTTGCCTCATAGCCATGCAGCTGCTCGTGAAGCCCCGCAAGTGGTACATCTTGCCGGTAGCGCTCAGTGGCAATGTGCTCAAGCACTCCATGCGTTTTGGAGAGGGGAAAAGGTAAAAACATGTGGAACTAAAATATTAACCCTTAAAACAAAAGACAGTATGAGTACAGGTAATGTGCGACCAGAGTCGATGGAGAGAATCACGACGCCCGCTCTGGCAAAGAAATTCATTGACGAACAGGTTCAGGAGCTTAGGGCTCAGATTGGTGACAAGAAGGTGCTGCTGGCACTTTCCGGCGGTGTTGACTCGTCGGTAGTGGCAGCGCTGCTGATTAAGGCCGTTGGCCAGCAGCTCGTGTCGGTTCACGTCAACCATGGTCTGCTGCGCAAGGGCGAGCCCGAGCAGGTGGTGCGCGTCTTCCGCGACGAGATGAACGCCAACCTGGTGTATGTCGACGCCACCGACCGTTTCCTCGACAAGCTTGCCGGCGTGGCCGACCCTGAGCAGAAGCGCAAGATTATCGGTGCCGAGTTCATCCGTGTGTTCGAGGAAGAGGCCCGCAAGCTCGAGGGCATCAGCTTCCTGGCACAGGGCACCATCTATCCCGACATCGTGGAGTCGGGGCCCGTGAAGTCGCACCACAATGTGGGCGGACTGCCCGATGACATGCAGTTCGAGCTGGTGGAACCCATCAAGCTGCTCTTCAAGGACGAGGTGCGAGTCGTTGGTAAGGAGCTCGGCCTGCCCGACAACATGGTGTTCCGTCAGCCCTTCCCCGGCCCTGGCCTCGGCGTGCGCTGTACGGGAGCCATCACCCGCGACCGTCTGGAGGCACTCCGCGAGAGCGACGCCATCCTCCGCGAGGAGTTTGCCAAGAACGGCCTTGAGGGCAAGGTGTGGCAGTATTTCACCGTCGTTCCCGACTACAAGTCGACGGGCGTGAAGGACAACAAGCGCAGCTGGGACTGGCCCGTCATCATCCGTGCCGTGAATACCCGCGACGCCATGACGGCCACCATCGAGGAAATTCCCTATCCGCTGCTGCACCACATCACGCAGCGCATCGTGACCGAGGTCCCCGGCGTGAACCGCGTGCTCTATGACCTCACGCCGAAACCCACCGGCACCATCGAGTGGGAGTAGAAAAAAGAAGTTTGCTATCATCAATGTCTACGCCCGTTGCCATTCGTTGGCAGCGGGCGTAGACATTTCTTATTGTGCATCCAACAGCTGGCGGTAGAGACCGATGTACTGCTGGGCATAGCGCTCGTAGCTGAATCCCTCGGAATAACGCTGGGCAGCGATGGCCGCCTCACTGTCTTTCCGCCAGGTGGAGAGCCCCTGACAGACCGTTGCCGCCATAGCTTCGGGCGAATAGTCGTCCCAGTAGGTGGCGTGGCGGTCGCAAACCTCCGGCAGGCAACTATAGCGCGAAGAAAAAACCTTGCAGCGGAAGCGCATGGCCTCCAGCACGGGGATGCCGAAGCCCTCGAGACGGCTGGGGAACAGGAACGCCTGTGCGTGGGCATAGAGCCAGCGCTTCTCCTCGTCCTTGATTTTCCCGGTGAGGACAACGCGCCCCTCGCCCTGCTCGTCGATGAGCTGGCGCAGCTGCTGGGCGAAGGCGAAGTGGTCGTCGCCGCAGATATAGAGCCGGTGATGGGGGAAATGGTGCATCATGGGCACCAGCGTCTGGAAGTTCTTCTTCTCCCGAATCTGTCCGATGGCGAAGAAGAACGGCTCTTCCTCGTGCCCCACGAAGCTGGGCCGCTGCTGCTGGCCGTCCTCATGGGCGGCAATGCCGTTGTAGATGACGTCGAGCGGTTTGTCGCCGATACGATAATGGGCCAGGATGTCGTCCTTGACGTAGCGCGAGATGCACGTCAGATGGTCGCTCCGTCGCATGCGCCACCACAGCTGTACGATGTGGCGCCAGCGGTGCAGCCCGCTCTTCTCGCGCAAAAAATTCAGGTCGTGGACGGTGAGCAGCTGAATAGTCTTCCGGTCGCCGCCACGCAGGTGGAACTGCTGGTCGGTGGCGTGCCACAGGTCGATGTGCATGCCCAGCCGTCGCAGGTCCTCGCGCTTGTGGTTGCGACGGATGTAGCTGATGTGGGAGCCGAACGAGCCTACCAGGTCGTCGGGTACGATGAATATAAGGTGAATGTCGGGCAGGTCGGCCTTGGCCAGCAGCGGGGCGTAGTTGCGGGCTATCTCGCCAAAGCCGTTCAGGTCGGCCAGATGGGAGAAATCTACCAGGACATGATGCATCATCTGAAGGTTCGGGTGTCGTGGTAGTCGTGATAGGAATGGTCGAAGTCCACGTAGTCGAAGCCATGGATGCGCCGTTTGTTCTCCGGTGGCAGCTGCATATAGTCGCCGAAGAGGCACTTCAGGTAGGTGTCGGGCTGTTCAACCCCTAACAGCTCGTGGCCCTCGAAGAGGATGGGCGTGGGTGTCCCCATCACCTCGCGGGGCATGACGCTGCGCTCGCCACTGTCGAAGTCGGCAATGAGAGGGGCTTCATGGTATGGCCGCTTTGTCTGTATGCGCTTGAGCAGCCGCTGCAGGGAGATGTTGCTCACGGTGGCCTGCAACAGGCGGGGAAGCCAAGAGGTGTAGCCATGGCCACGCTTGTAGGGGTCGCGGTTGCGCAGGTATATCCAGCTTTTCACGGCATGGAAGCGGTCGAAGCGCACCTTGCGGCGCCATTTGCTCTCAGCCACACCGTCGAGGGGCAGGATGTCTACGTAGACTCCTCCAAGCTGGTACAGCCCCCACCGCTCAATAAGCGTGGTGCTGCCATCGATGACTTTCAGGAATGTGCCTGAGCACTTCTCGTCCTTCTCCACGCAGAGCAGCTCAAAAGGCTCGGGCAGCCACTCGCTGCCATGCTCGATGAAACGTTCATAGTCAGGGCGCGGCATGGCCATGTCGGCATCGTCATCCCAGGGGATGAAGCCTCCATGGCGCACGGCGCCAAGCATGGTGCCGTCGGAGAGATAGTAAGTGATGCCATGCTCACGGCACACCTTGTCGACTACTAACATGATGGAGAGAATGCGCTCTTGTATCTGCTTTACACTGTAATCTGCCATTGCCTTTCTTAATTTGACTGCAAAGTTAATACTTTTTCACCATATACAGAAATCTTTCATGTGAAACCTTTGGCACTTCGCACGAATTTTCGTAACTTTGCACCCTAAAAGAACTCTTACAAGGCATAAAAGAAACAGCATATTTGCATGATAAGACTATCTAAATCTTTTGTTGGCCAGGCTGAGGCAGATGCCGTGGCACACGTCATCAACGATATAGGCTATTTGGGCATGGGCGCCACGGTGGGCGAGTTCGAGCATGAGCTGGAACAATATATAGGTGGCGGGCGTCGTGCCATCTGCGTCAACAGCGGAACGGCAGCCCTGCACCTGGCCCTTCAGGCCGTCACCCGTCCCGGCGACGAGGTGCTGGTGCCCTCGTTCACCTTCGTGGCCAGCTATCAGGCCATCACGGCTGCCGGCTGCAAGCCAGTGAGCTGCGACATCGACCCGGACACGCTGACGCTCGACTTGCGCGATGCCGAGCACCGCATCACCCCAAGGACTACGGCCATGATGCCCGTCTACTACGCCAGCAACTGCGTGCTGGCCGAGGAGTATCAGGCCTTTGCCCGCGAGCATGGCCTGCGACTGGTGGAAGACGCCGCCCATGCCTTCGGCTGTACCTGCAAGGGGCGGAAAATCGGTTCGTTCGGCGATGTGGCGTGCTTCTCCTTTGACGGCATCAAGAACATCACCACGGGCGAGGGAGGAGCCATCTTCACGGCCGACCCCGAGGTGATAGAGCGCGTGAGCGATGCCCGTCTGCTGGGCGTACAGAAAGACTCGGAGAAGCGCTACGCCGGACAACGCTCGTGGCTCTTCGACGTGGTGGCCCAGGGCTACCGCTACCACATGAGCAACATCTTCGCAGCCATCGGGCGCGTGCAGCTCAGTCGTTTTGAGCGTGAGTTCATGCCCCGTCGCCGTGCCATTGCGCTGCGTTATACTGAGCTGTTGAGGAACAATCCCCACGTGCGCCTGACGCCGATGGACTACGAGCATGAGATCACGCCCCACATTTTTGCCGTGCAGATTCTTGGAGGCAAAAGACCACGTTTGGAGCAGCAGCTGAAGGATGCCGACATTCAGTATGGCATACAGTATGCTCCCAACCATCACCTCACTTATTTTAAGGAAGACGTTAGCTTGCCGGTCACCGACGAGGTCTACTCACGCATCATCTCGCTCCCCATTCATCCCGAGCTGACCGACGAGGACATCAGCCGCATCTGCGACATCATCAACGCCGTAACCCTTAACTCCTGATAAAGATATGAAGACAATTATCCTGGCCGGAGGTTTTGGCACGCGACTGTCAGAATATACCAAGCTGATTCCCAAGCCGATGGTGGAAATCGGGGGGAAGCCTATCCTGTGGCATATCATGAACCACTATGCTCACTATGGCTACAAGGACTTCGTCGTTGCCCTGGGCTATAAGGGCGAGGTCATCAAGGACTACTTCCTGCAATACTATGCCCGCAACAACGACTTCACCATCGACCTGAGCAACGGCACCGTGGAATACATCAACGAGCACACCCGCGACTGGCGCGTGACCCTGGTTGACACCGGCGCCGCCTCGCTCACGGGGGGAAGGGTGAAGCGGCTGCAGCACATCATCGGCGACGAGGAGTTTATGCTGACCTATGGCGACGCCGTGACCGACGTGGACATCAGCGCATTGGTGGACCACTACCGCAAAGCCGGACGGCTGGCCACCGTCACCGCCGTACACCCCACGGCACGCTTCGGAGAGATTCAGATTGACCATGACGACTATGTGCGCTCGTTCAAGGAGAAGCCCCAGCTCAACCAGGGGTGGATCAATGGCGGGTTCTTCGTCCTCTCGCCCAGGGTGTTCGACTATATCGACGGCGACCTGACCACTTTCGAGGCCGAGCCACTGGAGCGGTTGGCAGCTGAGGGACAGCTCACCGCCTATCGCCATGAAGGCTTCTGGCAATGCATGGACACCGCCCGCGACCGCGACCTGCTGAACAAGATGTGGGATGAGGGTCGGGCACCGTGGAGAATGAAGAATTAAGCATCAAGATATTGGCAGCCTACGACATCCGCCCCTTGCAAATGCGCATGTTGCGCATCATGGAAGCTCTCGACCAGACGTGCCGTGAGCATGGCCTGAGCTATGGCCTGTTCAATGGCAGCCTCCTGGGCGCCGTGCGGCATGGGGGCTTCATCCCCTGGGACGACGACATGGACATTTGCATGCCGCGACCCGACTACGAGCGGTTCATCGCCCACAGCCGCGAATGGCTGCCCGAACCCTACGAGTTTGTCTGCGCCGAGAACGACCCCAACTATCCTTTACCTTTCGGGAAAGTGCAGGATGCGTCGACCACGCTCATCGAGCGCCTGCACCTGAGCTATCTGGGGGGCATCTATGTGGATGTGTTCCCCCTGGATGGCGTGCCGGCGTCGTGGCTGCCGCGTCACTGGCAGTTCTGGTGCTATGGCCTGCTCTGCCGTGCCCTCTACTGGATTCACCGCGACCCTTATCGCCACGGGCACGGCCCCTCATCGTGGATTCCCCTGCTGACGCGCCGCCTTACCACGATGGCAAGCCTACAGCAGAAGATTCGCAGGCTGCTGCTGAAGTACGACTACGGGCAGGCCACCTTTGTCAACGACTATAGCGAAGGGCTGCATGGCGTCATGACCAAGGAGCGCCACGCCACCTTTGCACCCATCTCCTTCGAGGGCAAGACCTTCATGGGCATCAAGGACACCGATGCCTATCTCACCCAGATTTATGGCGACTACATGAAGATTCCCGACGGCGACCATCAGCGCCAGCACAATTTCCATGTCCTCGACTTAGACCATTCCTACCGTGATTATAAACTTTAACGATATGCAGAACATTCTTTTCAACGACATTAAGCACACGCTCGGCGGGCTCACTACCGAAGAGCGTGCCAAGTTCCAGGACTCCACCGTGCTCATCACCGGCTGTGCCGGCTTCCTGGGCTACTACATGATGCAGTTCTTTGCTGCCGAAGCCGAGGAGCTGGGCATCAAGAAGGTGATAGGTCTCGACAACTTCATGCTCGGCGAGCCCGGGTGGATCAAGAAGCTGGAGCAGAACCCCCGCGTGGAGCTGCGCCGCTTCGACATCATCAAGGACGACATCGCCCAGGTGGAAGGGGCTGCCGAGGCCGACTTCATCATCCACATGGCCAGCATTGCCTCGCCCATGTTCTACCGCCAGTACCCCATTGAGACCCTCGATGCCAACATCTGGGGGCTGCGCTCGCTGCTCGACTTCTATGCTCCCCGTGGCGTGAAGGGCTTCCTCTTCTTCTCCTCGAGCGAGCTCTATGGCGATCCCGACCCTGCACACGTGCCCACCTCCGAGGACTACAACGGCAACGTCTGCGCCACCGGCCCACGCGCCTGCTATGACGAGTCGAAGCGTTTCGGCGAGACCATGTGCATGCTCTTCGCCCAGAAGTATGGCATGCCCATCGGCGTGGCCCGCCCGTTCAACAACTACGGCCCCGGCATGCGCGTGGGCGACAAGCGCGTGCCGGCCGACTTCGCCCTGGCTGTGATGCAGAACCGCGACATCGAAATCCTGTCGAACGGCACGCCCACCCGCACCTTCTGCTACATTGCCGACAGCGTCTGCGGCTACTTCAAGATTCTCCTCCACGGTGCCTACGACTACTTCAACATCGGCATTGAGGAGCCCGAGATCACCATTGCACAGCTGGCAGAAATCTATGTCAAGGCCGGGCGCGACATCTTCGGCTACACCGGCCAGGTGAAGTATGCCATTTCGGCCGACAAGGAATACCTGACCAACAACCCCCAGCGCCGCTGCCCCAAGATTGGCAAGGCACAGCGCCTGCTGGGCTATAATCCCACTATCTACGTAGAGGAGGGCGTGAGCCGCTTCCTGCAGTATCTGAAAGAGAGCGAGGAGGGCGAGTACAAATGGTAATCACAGTGTTTGGGCTGGGCTTCGTGGGGCTGACCACCAGCCTGGGCTTTGCAGAATACGGGCATACCGTCTATGGCGTAGAGATTAACCCCGAGCGGCTGGCCACCATCAGGAGTGGGCGCCTGCCCTTTCTTGAGCCGGGGCTCGACCAGGCCCTGCTGCGCCATCAGGGCAGCCGCTTCCATGCCATCGGCACCGACGGCCTGGCAGAAGCCGTGGGCCAGAGCGACTGCGTGTACTACTGCGTGGGCACGCCCTATGGCAAGGATGGGCAAGCCGACCTGACCTACCTGCTGTCGGCCATCGACCAGACGCTCAGCGTGCGACCCGCCGGCAAGTATCAGGTGCTGGTGGTGAAGTCTACCATTCCGCCTTCCACCACCTCCCGGAAAATCATCCCCTACCTGGAAGGCCGAGGGCTGGTGGTGGGCCGCGACCTGGGCGTGGCCAACAATCCCGAGTTCCTGCGCGAGGGCCACTGCTGGGACGACTTCATGCAGGCCGACCGCATCGTGCTGGGCGTCAGCGACGAGCGGTCAGCCGAGGCGCTGCGCCAGATTTACGCCACGGTGAAGGAGCCCGTCTTCTGCGTGTCGCTCAACACCGGCGAGTTCATCAAGTACCTGTCGAACACACTCCTGGCAACCCTCATCAGCTATAGCAACGAGATGAGCCTCATTGCCGACACCATCGGCGGCATCGACGTGGCCGAGGCCTTCCGCATCCTCCACATGGACAAGCGGTGGGGAGGGGCCGCGATGGCCAGCTATGCCTATCCCGGCTGCGGCTACGGCGGCTACTGTCTGCCCAAGGACACCAACGCCCTTTATGCAGTGAGCCGCTCGGCGGGCTTCGATGCACAGATACTGAAAAACGTCATCGCCACCAACGACCACATGCCCGAAGCCATCGCCGGCAGAATCATCCAGGCCATCGGCGAGGAGAAAGGGCAGCTCATCGGCATCCTCGGACTATCGTTCAAGCCTGGCAGCGACGATGTGCGCGACACGCCCAGCGCCAAAATCATCAAGGCCCTGATGGCCAGGGGCTACACCAACATCTGCGGCTACGACCCCGTGGCCAACGACGAGTTCCGCCGCCATTATGACCTGCCCATCGGCTATGCTGCAACGTATGATGAGCTGCTCAACGCTGCCGACGCGCTGGTCATCACCACTGCCTGGCCCGAATTCAAGGATGTCAGACTGCGCAGCGGCAAGCCCGTCATCGACTGCCGTTACATGCTCTGACTCTTCACCTGGTTTATGTCAGAAAGGATGATTATAGGCTTCGACGCCAAGCGCATTGTCCGCAACGGCACAGGCCTGGGCAGCTATGGGCGCACGCTGGTGAACGGCCTGTCGGCGCTCGATGCGTTCGACTTGCGCCTCTACGCCCCCGACGAGGGCATGGTGCAGCTGCGCTCGCAGATTGTGGGGCGCCCGAACGTCAGCTTCTGCTATCCCCGCCACGCCCGCACCGCGCTGGGCAAGGCCATGTGGCGCTCGGGCGGCATCGTGAAGCAGCTGCAGAAAGACGGGGTGCAGGTGTACCACGGCCTTTCGGGCGAATTGCCCCGCGGCATCCGCGAAGCCGGCATCCGCAGCGTCGTCACCATCCACGACCTCATCTTCATGCGCCATCCCGAGTATTACAACCGGGCCGACGTGAAAATCTACACCCAGAAATTCTTTAAGACCCTCGAGGAGGCCGACCGCATCGTGGCCATCAGCGAGTGCACGCGCCGCGACATCTGCGAGCTGGGCCAGGTGGACCGCAGCCGCGTTGACCTCGTCTACCAGAGCTGTGCCCTGCGCTTCACCGAGGAACCCACAGCCACGAAGCTGTGGGAGGTGCGCGAGAAATACGTGCTGCCCGACCGCTACGTGCTCAGCGTCGGCTCCATCGAGGAGCGCAAGAACGTGCTGCTGGCCGTGCGTGCCCTCCATCACCTGCCCGACGACGTGTCGCTGGTCATCGTGGGCCGGCAGACGCCCTACAGTGACCAGGTGCACGACTACGTGCTGGAACACCGCATGCACAGCCGCGTGCAGATGCTCCACGGCGTGCCCGACGACGACCTGCCAGCCCTCTACCGCATGGCCGACTGCTTCGTCTATCCCTCGCGCTACGAGGGCTTCGGCATCCCCATCATCGAGGCCATCAGCCTCGGCTTGCCCGTCGTGGCCTGCACGGGGTCGTGTCTCGAGGAGGCTGGCGGACCCGACAGCCTCTACGTCAGCCCCGACGACCCGGAGGCCATGGCCCATGCCATCGCCCAGGTGCTCTATGGCGCCGAGGGCCGCCAGCAGCGCATCGACCGCAGCCGGCAGTATATCCGCCGGTTTGAGAACACCAGCGCTGCCCAGCGCTTTGCCGACATTTACCAGAGTCTACTATAACGTTATGGAAAAGAAATTGAAGAAGCTGCTCGAAGCCGTGGAGAAGGAAGTGCTCCGCAAACCCAGCAAGAAGACCCTCGACGGTCTGTCACTGCTCGCTGGATTCCAGGACTGGGACGAATTCCAGAAGACTTTCAAGGGGTAGGGGGAAAGGCCAGCGACAGGACGAGGGAAAATTTGGGCAAATATGACCCTTTTTACCCTCGAAAAATGTCAAGATTCTTCAGCGTTGAAATTTTCTCGTTTCTTTACAAAAGAAAATTTCATTCTACGCAAAAAATCTGCACATTATTGCCCTTTTTGTGCAGCTTTTTGCCGTAAATGGCCTCCCGTTTTTGCCAAAAATCGTGCACACACCTGCTGGTTTTGTGCAATATCGGGCTCAAATTTGGCACCGAACCGCGTTTCTGTAAGCACACCAAATTTTCAAAAGTCAACGCCGCAGAAAAAATTGGCGTTGACTTTTTTGCGCCATCCGTTCGGTTTTTCGGCCGTTTTGGCGTTAATTATCTGACTATCAGTGATTTGTTGAAAGTGCTCAAAACTCGCGTATTTTCGTCCAAAAGTTTTCTCGCGCAGAATTCTTGAGTTTTGAGGGCCTTTAATTTCTCTTTTTTCGCAATTTTGTCAATATTTTTGATAGTTTTTTTAGGGGGGTAAAATAAGGCATCCTTTATTCCATCGTCCCTCGGTGCTTTTTCAAGCTGTAGGGTTGCCCAAGGTTTTAAGGACTTACCGCAAAGCGGTCTTTCAAAAACAAATAAAAACAATAAAAACAGGGAAAAACCAGTCTTGAGCCCACTTGAAAAAGTATGTTATCTGGTGAACTCATGCGCAGCCGCTCCCCTCCCCGTAAGGGCAGGGTTCAAGAGGGGAACTGCTGCGCGTGTTTTGAAGCAGTATTTTTTGGTTAGTCAGCAGCACCGCCGAGGGCTTTGTACAGCTGGATGGTGGCTTCCACCAGGGCAAAGCGGTTGGCGTGGAGCGCCAGCTTGACGTCGAGTAGCGACTGGCGGGCCAGGAGCACCTGCAGGTAGTTCACCTCGCTGTCGTACTTCATGCGCACTTCCGAGGCTTCGACAACGTGGGTGAGCTTCTCTATCTGCTGCTCGTTGAGACGTATGGTCTTCTGGGCATACTGCTGGGTGGAGAGTGCGTCGTTCACCTCCTTGCCGGCATCGAGCAGCGCCTGCTGGAACGCGATGAGCGCTTCTTCCTGCTCGGCCTTCGCCTTCCGCAGGTCGGCCTTCAGCCTGCCACGGGCGAAGATGGGTGCCGTGAGCTCACCTAACAGTTTTCTTACCGACATCGTGTTGAACACATCGCCCTCGTCCTTGTTGCCATTCCGGCCCAGGAAGGCGGAAATGGTTATCGACGGATAGAAGGCGGCCCGGGCCGCGTTGGTCAGGTAGAAAGCCGTCTTCAGCACCGCCTCGGCTTGCCTGACGTCAGGACGGCTGGCCAGCGCATGCAGGGGAATGGATGCCGGGACCTGAAAGGCTGCTGACGAAAAACTGTCGCGCGCTATATGGCCGCTCGGCCGCCCCAGCACGGAGCAGAGCGCGTTCTCAGCCATCATGCACTCGTTGGTCAGTTCTTCCAGTCTCGCTTCGGCCTCCAATCGGCTGGCCTCGGCCTGTTCCACCTCGTCAACCGTCGTCTCACCTACGGCCAGCAGCGCCTTCTGCGCACGGATGCTCTCGTCCCAGCTCTCTATGACGGAGCGGGTGTCGGCCAGCTGGCCGTCAAGCATCTCTAACCAAATACACCTATATCGACGAGGCAGACGGCAAGCGCTATCTTCGCCGGTATGATGCACTGCGATTGGTTGTTGGTCGTGACCGCGAAAGTGCGTTGGTGCAGATCAGGAGAATCGAGTCTTCTGGCGGAATGGTGGAATATCACTTAGGGGATATGCTGGAACATGTGCCGCCGCATGATTCATGAAAAATCCGCGGTCAGCGTATATTTTATTGCTGACTGCGGATTTTCGTCCGCCCACGTCGGATTGTTGCTTTTGCTTAGTTGATTTTGTAGTCGAGTCCGTTGGTGCGCTCGATGTAGTCGATGAGGTGGTGCTTCACGTCAATGCCGATGGTCTTTGAGCGCAGCAGGACGTGGTTCTTGCCGGAGGAGTCGCGCAGCTGGAAGAAGAGCTTGGTCTTTCCGGGATGTTCCTTGACGATTTCGCTCAGCTCGGTCACCATCTCGTCGTTGAGCAGGTCGCTGTTCATGGTGATGGTGATGCGGTCGATGGCCTTGTCCTTCACGGTCTGCAGGTATTCCACGCTGCCCACCTTGAGATCGAGCACCTGGCTGTCGCGGAAGCGGGGCTGCAGCTTGCCGACGACGTAGACGCTGGCGCCCTCGGTGAACATGCCGTTCCAGCGGCCCCAGTCCTGTCCGAAGAGTGCCAGCTCTCCGGCGCCCTCGAAGTCCTCGATGGTGACGAAGCCGCAGGGTTCGCCGCGCTTGGTGAACTTGGAACGCACGGCGGTGACGATGCCTGCCACGACGACGTCGGCTCGGCCCTTGAGCTGCTGCACGTCGGCCAGCTCCTGGCAGTGGGTGTTGCAGAGGTTGTCGAGCACGATGCGGAACTCGTCGAGGGGGTGGGCGGAGAGGTAGATGCCCACGAGGTCGCGCTCCTTGTTCAGGCGCTCGATGTCGCACCAATGGATGTCGGTCTTCGGGATGGGCGGCGTGGCAATCTCCACGTCGTCGAAGCCGCCGAAGAGGGAGTTCTGAGCCTCGCTCTTCGCCTGCTGGTACATCTGCCCGTAGCGCACGAGGGTGTCGAGGAACACCTCGCCCTTGGTATTCTCGGCGAAGAACACCTCGCGGCGGATGCCGAAGCTGTCGAAGCCGCCGCTGAGGGCAAGGCTCTCGAAAGCCTTGCGGTTGACGCTGGCAAAGCTGACGCGCTGTGCAAAGTCGAAGATGCTCTTGTAGGGGCCGTTCTGTGCACGCTCGTTGATGATGGCGTTGGCGGCACCGTCGCCCATGCCCTTGATGGCGGCCAGGCCGAAGCGGATCTCGCCGTGGTGGTTGACGCCGAACTTCAGGTACGACTCGTTCACGTCGGGGCCGAGCGTGGCGATGCCCATCTGCTTGCACTCGTCCATGAGCTTGGTAATCTCGCTGATCTGGTCGCGGCGGCGGGTCATGATGGCAGCCATGAACTCGGCGGGGTAGTTGGCCTTGAGGTAGGCCGTCTGGTAGGCCACCCAGGAGTAGCAGGCGGCGTGCGACTTGTTGAAGGCGTAGCTGGCGAACTTCTCCCAGTCGGCCCATATCTTCTCGAGGATGGCGGGGTCGTGGCCGTTCTTCTTGCCACCCTCGATGAACTTGGGCTTCATGGCGTTGACGATGTCAATCTTCTTCTTACCCATGGCCTTGCGCAGGGCGTCGCTCTCGCCGCGGGTGAAGTCGGCCAGCTGGCGCGAGAGGAGCATCACCTGCTCCTGGTAGACGGTGATGCCGTAGGTGTCCTTGAGGTATTTCTCCATGCAGGCGATGGGGTAGGTGATGGGCTCGCGCCCGTTCTTGCGGGCAATGAACTGGGGAATGTAGTCCATAGGCCCCGGGCGGTAGAGGGCGTTCATGGCGATGAGGTCCTCGAAGACGGTGGGGTGCAGCTCGCGCAGGTATTTCTGCATGCCGCTGGACTCAAACTGGAAGGTGCCGATGGTGCGCCCCTGCTGATAGAGTTCGTAGGTCTTCGGGTCGTCGATGGGGATGGTGTCGAGGTCGACGTCGATGCCGCGTGTGAGCTTGATGTTGGCACAGGCCTCCTTCAGCTCCGAGAGCGTCTTCAGCCCGAGGAAGTCCATCTTGATGAGTCCCGTCGACTCGATGACGTGTCCGTCGTACTGTGTGCAGTTGGTCTTCGTGTCCTTGAAGTCGGGGTCGTCGGCGGTGCTCACGGGCACCCAGTCGCTGATGGGGTCGCGGCAGATGATGAAGCCACAGGCGTGGATGCCCGTGCCGCGGACGGTTCCTTCGAGCATCTTGGCGTATTTGATGGTGTTGGCCAGGGCGGTGTCGGTGCTGGCCTCGGCCTCCTGCAGCTCGCGGGTGCACTTGATGGCGTTGGGCAGGTTCATCTTCATCCCGTCGGGCAGACGGTCGGGGATGGCCTTGCAGAGGGCGTTGCTGATGGCCAGCGGCACTTTCTCTACGCGCGCCACGTCCTTGATGCTGTTCTTCGTGGCCATCGAGGCGTAGGTGATGATGTGGGCGCAGTTCTCATGGCCGTATTTGTCCATCACCCACTTGAGCACCTTACCGCGGCCGTCGTCGTCGAAGTCGGTGTCGATATCAGGCAGGGAGATACGGTCGGGGTTGAGGAAGCGCTCGAACAGCAGGTCGTATTTCAGCGGGTCGATCTTCGTGATGCCCAGGCAGTAGGCCACGACGCTGCCGGCGGCCGAGCCACGGCCGGGGCCCACCCACACGTCGAGCTCGTCGCGGGCGGAGTTGATGAAGTCCTGCACGATGAGGAAGTAGCCGGGGAAGCCCATCGTCTTCATGATGTGCAGCTCGAAGCGGATGCGCTCGTCGACCTCCTTGGGCAGTGAAGAATGTAGGATGGTGAAGGATGCAGCGGGATCTCCCGTCTCAACTTTCACCTGCTCGAGTGTCAGCTCCTCGTCGGGCGAATAGCGCTGCTTGGCACCCTTGTAGGCCAGCTCGGCCAGGTAGTCGGCTTCGAACTTGATGCGGTAGAGCTTGTCGTAGCCGCCTAGCTTCTTGATCTTCTTCTCGCCGTCCTCGCGTGGCATGGGGTTCTGGCCGTTCTCGTCGCGGGTAAACTCCTCGTAGAGCTGCTGCTCGGTGATTCTGGCACGCCACTCTTCCTCGGTGCCGAAGCTCTCGGGGATGGGGAAGAAAGGCATGATGGGGTCGTGGTCGAGGGAGTAGATTTCCACCTTGTCGAGGATTTCGAGCGTGTTCGACAAGGCTTCGGGCACGTCGCTGAAGATGGCGTTCATCTCGGCGCGCGTCTTAAACCACTCCTGCTTGGTGTAGAGCATGCGCGTGGGGTCGTCGAGGTCCTTGCCGGTGGAGAGGCACAGCAGGTGGTCGTGGGCCTCGGCGTTCTCCTGGTCGACGAAGTGCACGTCGTTGGTGCAGACGAGCTTGATGCCATACTCGTGGGCCAGCTCGATGAGCACGCGGTTGGCCTGCTGCTGCAGGGGGAACGTCTCGCGGTTGGCGCGCAGCGTGGGGTCGGTCACCTCGTGGCGCTGCAGCTCCAGGTAGTAGTCGTCGCCGAAGAGGTTGTGGTACCACTCGATGGCCTCGCGGGCGCCGTCGATGTCGCCGTTGAGAATCTTCTTGGGCACCTCGCCGGCGATACACGCCGAGCAGACGATGAGTCCCTCGTGGTAGCGCTGCAACTCCGAGCGGTCGGTGCGGGGGCGCATGTAGTAGCCGTCTACCCAGGCGTTGGAGACGAGCTTGATGAGGTTCTTGTAGCCCTGCTGGTTCTTGGCCAGCACGATGAGGTGATAGCCGCTCTGGTCCTGCTTGCCGTTCTTCTGCTCCTTCGGGCCGTGGCGGGCCACGTACATCTCGCAGCCGAAGATGGGCTTGAAGGGCTCCTGGCCGGCTTTCTTGCGTTCTTTGTTCACGCCGTTCACGATGTCGTGGAACTCCTTGATGCCGAACATGTCGCCGTGGTCAGTGATGGCCATGCCGCGCATGCCGTCGGCGATGGCCTTCGTCACGAGGTTCTTGATTTTCGACTGTCCGTCGAGTATGCTGTAGTAGGTGTGTACGTGAAGGTGGATGAAGTCTTCCATGATATGATGTTGCTTAATAGGGGGAATGGGTGCTCATGCGCTTCTTCCCGTTTTCAATGATGATGCCCTTGTGGGCTGATGGGTGATTGCTGATGGATGGGCGCTGCCGGCCCTGAAGGTCGTAGCGCTGAGTGCTGGTTGCCGTAGGCAGGGTGGCACCGGCGATGCCCAGCGTTGGCAGGGCGACGTTGGACGTCGCGGCGTTGATGATGGAGCCGCTCTGCGTGTCGATGAGCATGACCACCACGTGCAGGCGGTCCTTGTGCTGGGCCAGCGCGTTGCCGGCGATGCTGAGTGCGTGGGTGAAGGTCTGCGGCTGCTCGTGGCTCAGTGGCGCGGTGATGCTGCCCTCGATGCCCTGGTCGGCTCCCACGATGTCGATGGCCACATGGTTGAAGCTGCTGGGGATGAGGCGGCTGCCAGCTCCGGCGAATACCAGCAGGGCGGGGTCGTCGCCCTCGTAGTCGTTGTAGCCGTTGATTTGCTCCCAGTCGCGGCCTTCGCCGGTGAGGCTGTCGGCGGTGAGCACCAGGATGAGGCGGTAGGGGGCGTCGGGGCTGTCGTAGGCGAAGTGCGTGGTCACGTTGCAGCTGATGTCGGTCAGGCTCTGGTTAGTGAAGTGGGCTTCTACGTCGAGGTCGGCCACGGCAGTCTGGCTGAGGGCATATTCCACTATCTGGTCGGTGGCGAAAGGTCCCGTAGAGGCCAGGCCGCAGTAGGGGTCGCAGCCGATGAGACGGTCGATGGCGCACGAGGGCAGGCCTCCCAGTGCTGCCACGTAGCTTTTGTAGAACGAGCTGTTGCGGTAGTCATCCACCTGCATGGGGTCGCTGCTGTGTATGGCGATGGGGATAAAACGGTCGGCGAACTGCTCCTGCAGGCGACCGATGCCGGCGATGCCACGGATGCAGTTGTGGCACCACGAGCCGGTGAACTCCTCCATCACCGTGCGCTTGGTGCAATCGTGGCTGAGGGTGGTCAGTTTGGCGGTGACGGCGAGGTCGGCCTGAGGATTGTCAGTGTCGTTCACGCGAGTTACGCTGACGGTGAGCTGATGCTCGGCAGGCGAGGCAGGAGCGTCATAGATGGCAGGCACGATGAATGCCTTGCCAAGTTCGTCGATGGCCTCCGGCAGTTCATGATGCTTTTGCTCCTGGGGCTGCCCATCGATGCTGACCACGTAGTCGATGCTGCTGATGGGCGTAGAGCCAGCTGCCACCACGGGCAGGCTGAGCGTGGCCTGAAGCCCGGCACGCTCCTTCTGTTCAGTGATGGCTCCCGGTGTGGCGGCAATGGTGGGGATGAGTGGCCCCCCGGCCAGCACTTGCAGCGGTAGTCGCCCGTAGACGGCCGACTGGTCGCGGCCGTTCAGAAAGAAACTGCCCGACGGTGCGCTTCCACCGGTGCTGCCCAGCAGGGTGACGCTCTGGCCCGAGGTCATCTGCAGCGTCATGCCCACGAGCACGCTGACGTAGGGGTTGCCAGGAGGCAGAATGGCGATGGGCTCCTCGAAGTGTACCACCGTGGGTGAGCCGTCGTGATTCAGGTCGAGCAGCTGGCTGGTGGGCACGTCCTGCTTCATAATCGTGGGAGCGGCTCCACGTGTGTAGCTGGTCGACATCCATACGCTGGCACTGACGATGGCCGACTTGTCGGCCACCCAGAAGCGCATGCCGCTCACGCTTCCGCCCACCAGCAGGGGGCTGTTCTGTGCCGTGAGGCGCAGGTAGAGGTCGGTGGTGCCGTCTTCGAAGAGGGCGAAGGGTTTCAGGCTGAAGCCCGTGTTCCAGAGGCCCCACCAGGTGGTCTGCGCCCCTGCCGTCAGCACTGAGGCGAGGACTGCCAGTAGGAGGAGAAGGTTCTTCTTCATGTGAAATGATGCTCTCTAATGAAAGTGCAAATTTACACAAAAACAGCGAGACGGCAAAGAATATGGGCTAAAAAAAAGATTAAAAAAAAGGCTACCCCGTGTGTGGCGGAGCAGCCGGTGGCTGCGACACTGTCGCAGCATAGAGAGACAGGCGGGCCTCGATGATAGAGGCCGGGCGCAGTGATTACTTCACCACCACCTTCTTGCCGTTCTGGATGTAGATGCCCTTCTGAGGAGCAGCCACGCGAACACCGTTGAGGTTGTACATGGGAGCGTCGGCAGCAGCATTGGCCTTCATGTACTCTACGCCAGTGGTGACGAGGTTAGTGAAGGAGACGGGCTGGAAGGCGGTAATCATACCACCATATAAAGAATAGACATAGCCAACGGCGGTGTCGGCCTTCATGGCACCTTCGGGAATCTCAACGTTTGCGCCGAGCACGTCCATGATGCCGATTTCGCCTATCTGATCGCTGACCAGGTAAGTGTTTTCACTATACTCGCCAGCGACCACCTTGAAGGTAACGTCAGCGAGCTCTACCAGGTGCCAGTCGGGAGCTGCAAGATACTCAAGCAGGTTGTCGTCGCTGAGCACCAGCGGAGCTACTTCGCCATCGGTGACTGTCACTCCCTCGATGCCACTCTCGGTCAGCTTGGCACTGATGTCGCCCCATACAGACTCAACGTTGCCCAGAGCCAGCTGTCCGTTGAGGACCTGCCCTGCCGACACAAAGTTGCCGAGGCCAGAGCCCTGGAACATGATACCTGCCGAAGCATCCTCGAAGACCACCACGTCAACCTCGACGGGTTCCCATGTGGTCATGTCTAAGCTCTGCACAGTACCTGCATAGGTCACCTTGGCATCGTTCAGCGTCACCACCACGTTGCTGATGTCGCCAGTGTAGGCCTTCAGGGCAGCGATGTTCTCCAGCACAGGAGCTTCGGGACCCTCGCTGCTCACGGTGATGACCACCTCTTCAGTCTCATTCTTACCCTCGTTGTTGTCAGAGCCGTCGAAGCTGAGCAGCAACTTGATGGTCAGCTCGCCTTCCTCGGCAGCGGTGTAGGTGAACTGTCCGAGGCCGGTGCCTTCGCCCATTTCCTCGTCGATGATTACGTCGCCAATCTCCTGTCTATCAGCCACCTCGCCGTTAACGATGAGGCTGACGACGACGTTCTCCAGGTCGGCCACGTAGGTCTGTACGTAGTAGGGGATGGCAATCTCAGTGCCGGGAGTCACATAGCTGGGGAACTTCCAGTTTTCCAGACGGCTCTTGTCGAACTCGATGTAGGCCTCGTGGCTCAGTGTGAAAGTATCGTAGACGTTGATTATCTCGACGGCCTTGCCCTTTTCAATCTCGAAGCCGAGCATGCCGTCCTCTAACATCATGTAGATGGCACGGCCCACGCCCTCGTTGATGGCCATCTTCTCTGCGCCATCGTCCTTGCGCACGGCGTCGTCGTGGCTTCCGGTGTAGAAGCTGTTACCCGTGTAGATGATTTCCACCATCTGTCCGGCGGTGAGGTGGCCGATGGCAGCGCAACGGCCTGCACCGCTGGCCAGCTTCAGACCAACGCCGTCGACGATGCTCCAGCCCTTGTTGCCCGACTCCACAGCCTGCACGGCGATGTCCTGCAAGCCCTCGTTGGTGCAGAAGAACACGTTGTTGGGCTTGTTGTTAGCCTCGTTCCAGATGGCACCGGCGGCCTCGCTCTCGATGGTGAGCGTCATGTCGCCCATCGTGGTGAAGTCAAAGCTCTTCACGAGGTCGAGGTTCTCGGGGTCGAATTCGTTAACGGTTACGTAGGCAGACCCGTGGACGTTGGGATCCTCGTCCCACACGTTCATGATGGTCGTCATGCCCTGGCTGACGGCGGTCACGAGTCCATTTTCATCGACTGTGGCAATATCTGCGCCGTAGCTCTCCCAGTGCGTGGTGAACGATGGCGGGTCGATGTGAGCGCGCAGCTGATAGGTGGCACCGGGGATGAGGTTGATGTCATTGGGCGTCACGGTGATGGTGGGCTCAGTGGCATCGGGACGCTGCCAGTCGATGGCCCACGATGCGTTGATCTGCGTGCCGGCGGCATTGCTGTTGTCGAAGGTGAGCACGATCTTCTGCGTGGCGGCAATGTTCTCAATGGTCAGTTCGCCAGCCTCGGCAGCTCCCTTGGCTGGAAAAGCACCGCCGGTGAAAGGCACCTCGACACCGTCGGCCTCCACCTTGGTGACGTTGATAAACTGGTCGATGGAAGCGTCGGTCTTGTCGTAGTTGCCCACGGCGGCCATGTAGAGGCGTGTGACGGTGTAGCCCTCTCTGACGGTGAACTCCAGCGTTCCGCCGTTCTGGCCTGTGCGGAACTTCAGGCCTTTGCTCGTCATGGGAGGTGCACTGGCTGAGCCTGTTCCGGCAATGTAGGTTCCGTCGATGAAGTAGCTCTGGCCCTCAGCAGTGGTGTTCTTGTTGCCGTTCTGCTGGTCGGCTTCGGTCTCTGTGCCTGTCTCGGCGAAAGCCAGGTTGGCAGAGAACAAAGCTGCGCATACTAAGAGCACAGCCTTTGCCTTGGTGAAAAGATTTCTCATAAGCTTTTTGTTTTAGTTAATAAATAAAGTTAATTAAAAATAGATGTTAGTTATTCCGTGATTAGTGCAGCACCACCTTCTTGCCGTTGACGATGAAGACGCCCTTCTGGCCGGTCAGCTTCACCTCCACGCCGCTCAGCGTGTAGGCTTTCTGGCCCTGCAGGGACGTGGCGTTGAGCTGTGCGCCGCTGATGCTGGCCAGCTGCTCCAGGGCGTTGTCGCGTCCGGCGATGCCCTGGTCGTAGGTCTCGGGCGAGAGTCCGATGACGGTGGGGATGTTGCCCTGGGCATCGGTCAGGTCGAAGGCCGACATGGAGAAGTAGGCCACGCTGGCCGGCACCTGCACGGTGGGCGTGGCGTTGACGTTGAACTCGTCCGTGGTGCCATACTGGATGAAGGCCCCCAGCTCGGGGATGAAGACATAGACGTAGATGACGTCGCCCGAGAGGCTGGCGCCCTTGTTGCCGCTCCAGCGCACCAGGGCGTTGTTGCTGCGGGCAACGCCGTACTTCAGCTTGTAGGCGAAGCGCACCTCTCCCTTGCCGTAGATGATGGAGGGCGCATTCTGCCACTGCGTGACGTTGATTTGGGCGTCCTCGCTGCTCATGTCGAGATAGACCTTGCCGTCGGCCGTGCGCTTCATGTCCTCGCCCTCCAGCACCAGCACCATGGCGCCGTTCTTCAGGCTCTCGTCGGTGGGCACCCACGGCTGGTTGAGGTTGGCCACGACGAATCCGCCCTCCTCAGGCAGGTTGAACACGGGGCTGTCGTCGGCCGTGAAGTAGGCATAGAGGCATTCGCCGCCCTTCACGGTGAAGGTGTAGGGGTTCTCGCGGCTGATGATGTTGCCCATCTCGCTGGCGTCCTGCCAGTATTCGAAGTGGTAGCCGTCGTTGGCGATGGCACGCACGGTGACCTCGTCGCCGGGCTCGTTCACTTTCTTGCTGATCCACACGGTGCCGCAGTTGGCGTGCAGGTCGAGGTAGTCGTCCTGATAGTACGACAGGGCCACGCGGGCTCCCCGGCTGAAGTAGGCAAACACCACGTCGGTGGGCTCGCTGGGGAACGCTCCGGCACGGGCCTCGGCCTGCGTGGCATAGACGCTGGCTTCGTCGTCGATGGTCATCAGGTTGAGGTATTCTTCCTTGTCGCTCAGCAGCTGGTCCTTGTCCATGTCGAACTCGCCGTCGCCGTCGTCAAGATACCATCCTGCGAAGGTATAGCCGGCATCGAGGCTGGGCTTGGCATAGAGATAGAGCATGGTGAAGTAGGTGTCCATCATGCTGCCTACGGGCACGGGCTGCTTGAAGTTCCATTCGTCGCGCCATACCTTGATGTTCGACTCCTGGTAGAAGGGGAACACCTGGCCGCCGCCCTGGGGAACGGCTTTCACCTTGATGAATAAGTTGGCATAGCCCACCACGTCGACGTCGTCCTGCGCCTGCACCTGCTGTGTGGTGCTCAGGGCCAGCGTGGTAAGCAATAGTGTGGCAAATGTCTGAGTAAAGAATTTCTTCATATCTGATGGTTTATCGTAATTGTTTCTTTCCGTTCCTGATGTATATTCCCTTGTGCGATGAGGGCTGCTGGCGTCCCTGCAGGTCGTAGGCCTTTCCGGCGGGGAGCGCATCGTCAGCTGTACGAGGTTCTAAGTCCCTGATGCCGCTCTGCCCATAAGGAGCCACGGGAGCCTTGGCGGCGTTGACCACCTGTCCCGTCTCGGTGTTGATGAGCATGACGACGGCGCTGAGGCGGTTCTTGTCCTGGATGATGCGCTGGGCGTGGCTGGCCAGCGTGGTCAGCGTGCTGGAGAAGGTCTGCGGCTGCCAGGCCACGATGGGGGCGCTGATGCTGCCTGCAATGCCGCTGCGGATGCCCATAGTGTTCACGGCCACGTGGTTGTAGACCACGTTCTCCACGTGGTAGGGTGCCTCGCGCCATGCCTTCATGTCGTCGTCGGCAAAGTTGGCTCCGGTGCCGGCCTCATAGTCGAGCGAGTAGTAGTTGGTCTGTCGCCAGCTGTCGTCGGTGCCCGTCAGGCCGTCCTCGGTGAGCACCATGACGAGGCGGTAGGGGGCCGTGGGGCTGTCGATGTTGAAGGTGGTGACGACGTTGAAGCGCACGTCCCACTGGTATTCGTCGTCCCACTGGGCCGTCAGCTCCACCTTTGCCTCGGTGGGCACGGCCAGGGCGGCGGCGAAGTCCTGGTCGATGCCGTAGTGGTTGTAGCCGCGTCGCCCGCTGCCGGCATAGGGGTCGAACTTGAACTTCACGCGGTCGATGGCGCAGCAGGGGGCTCCGCTGCCGGGCATCAGGTCGGTCTTCACGTCGGGATAGGTGGGGATGAGCATCGGCTCGCCCACGCCGGTGTGGATGGCAATGCCGATGAAGCGGTCGCCGAAGTCTTCGGCCAGCCGCTGCATGCCGACGATGCCGCGCGGACAGTTGCCGCACCATGTGCCGGTGAATTCCTCCACCACAGAGCGCCTCACAAACGCCTCCTGCGCACGGAGCGGGCAGGAAGAAAGGGCAAAAAGCACCAACAGCAGGCCTGTCGCGAGTCTGTTCATTATTTGTTTCTTCGATTAGTGGTGTTAAGCTATAACTTTCGGAGGGGCAAAGTTAAGCATTTTATTCTGAAAAGCCAAAAAAAAACATGAAAATGTAAAACGGGCGTTCAATTTTTTTTGGCAATGATATAGCTGTTGACGGAAGGCAGCGGGCGCTGCCATTGTTTTTCCCGCCCGCTGCCATTATTGGCAGCGGCCGCTGCCAATATCGTCCCCGTCCGCTGCCAACGGAAAAGGCGAGGCTTTTTTCCCACTCCGGTGTGGCCTGGTCCCCATTTGTCGCCGCCTTTTTCCTCTCATCCCTGCTGCTGTGGGGAAGCGAGAGGTCTTTCGAGCTGCCTGGCGTTTCTTTGTGCGCAATAATATAAACAACGAATTCTACGAATTACACGAATGGGGCTGCGCGCTACTTTTCATTTAGTCGTCGCTGTGCTCCTTTGTAAAAGTGCTGAGCGATTACGTGCAATTCGCTCAATTCGTGTAATTCGTATAAATTCGTTGTCAAAAAGACAATGTTTGTATCAATAATAAATGCGGTCAGCTGTTAATTGTCGAGGGTGGTGCCAGCGGGGCCTACGCGGAGCAGCACGGGGCTGGCCAGCTGCAGGAGCGTGGTGGAGACGATGGAGGTGTTGCGCAGGATGAAGCCGCTGAGCTCGTGGCCCGGCCAGTTGGCCATGACGGGGCGGGCGGTGTTGTAGCCCGTGCTCTCGGAGTAGTAGAGCTGCGCGTTGACGCCGGCGCCTGCCGCCGTGGCGACGCGGCCGTTGGTGTCGTAGAAGAAGCCGTTGACGATGCTGCGCTCGTCTTCATAGAGCGTGAAGCCCGAGGGAATGAAGAGCGTGCACGACGGGCGGTCGAAGGGCAGGTGGACGTAGGCATCGGCATAGTGCTCCTGGGGCCAGTGCATGAAGAGGCTGTCGTTGCGCAGCAGGATGTCGAAGCGGGTGGCGGTGGCCGTGCCGCCGTTGCCGCCGTAGTAGCCCATCAGGTAGTAGGAGCCTATCACGTCGTTCTGCATGTCGTACTGCCCGATGCGCAGTGTGTCGCGGTAGTCACCACAGGCACAGGCCACCACGCCGCGGCGGATGTGGCCGCCAGCGTTGCTGTCGACGGTGATGCGCAGCGTGTTGCCCTCCATCACGGGGTGAATCCACGACTGGGGCGACGTGGCTTCGACGGGCAGGCTGTGGTGGATGGTCAGCGAGAACTCGTCGCCACCGATGGGCGAGTAATGGCTCGTGGTGGTCAGTGGCAGGTCGAGCACCATGCCCTGTTGCTGGACGGGCAGCTGGCGGCGGGCATCGCCGGCGCTGATGGTGAGCAGGGCGTTGCGCCCGCTGAAGTCCGTGTTGGCTTCCACGTTGATGGTGACGGTGCGGCCGCTGAC
The DNA here is from genome assembly GCA_902775475.1 of uncultured Prevotellaceae bacterium. Taxonomy (GTDB): domain Bacteria; phylum Bacteroidota; class Bacteroidia; order Bacteroidales; family Bacteroidaceae; genus Prevotella. Next base: position 68,285 of record CACYME010000017.1, on the reverse strand, counting down.
GGTGGCCTGGCACCAGTCGGCATCGGTGCTGGCACTAATCATGCCGTCGGCCTCGACAATGACGATGGAGCTGCTGCCCTCGGCACTGAAGAGCAGGTCGTTCTGCACGATGCGGATGGACGACACCTCGGGCACGTAGCCCTTCAGGTCGTCATCGGCGCACGATGTGAACGCCATGCTAAAGGATAACAGATAAATGATAAATGATATCATCCACCATTTGTTGCTTTGCTGTTTGTTTGTCAGTTGATAGTTGTTCATTCCTTTCCTATAATTGATATCATTTATCATTTTTCATTTATCATTTAGGCGCATAGCGCCGCTTACTCCAGTCGGTCCTTGCGGTTGAGCGATTTCAGGTTGTCGAACAGGTTGGAGCCGTTGGTCAGCCAGTCGGAGTCGGTGAAGAGTCCGGCGGTGAGAACGCCCGTGTCGCTGTAGTAGAGGGTGATGAGCAGGGCGCTGTTGACGGGATTCGTCTCCTTGGAGTTGGTGGCCGAGAAGTTGAAGCGCGGATAGAAGCGGTTGCCGTTCCAGCGGATGGTGAACTGCCCCTCGTCGGTGATGTTGATGTTGCGGATGCTGCCGCCGCTGTAGTTCACGGCCGACCAGTAGATGGTGTTGCCGTTGCTCTCGCCGATGGTCTGTGCACCCAGCCTCAGGTCGCCGGTGACGGGGTCGTAGCGGAGCATGAGGTCGTACTTCGGGCTGAGTCCCTTGAGCAGGTAGGTGCCCTCCAGGCGGTTGGGCGTCAGGGTGACGTCGACCGACGAGCTGGCGCCGTAAGTGAGGGCGTAGTTGCCCTCATAGCGGGCGTAGCTCATGAAGTCGGCGGGGTAGGCGATGCCTTCTAAGGTGATGGCTTCCCGGCCGGGGTCGCTGCAAGTGAAAAGCTTGCTCTCGGTGTTGTAGTCGAACGTCTGCACGCTAACACCGCCGAGCGTGAGTGGACGGTAGAGGCGGATGCCGCGGTCGGTGTAGGCGTAGTGCACGTCGAGGGTGTCGTTGCCGCTCACGATGTTGATGCTGCGGGTGGTGGGCGACGTCTTCCCGACGATGGACGCCGTGCCGATGTTGCCACGGATGGAGTCGGCGAAATGGTCGAAGACGCTGATGGTCTTCTGCGCATATTCGTCGGGGCTGCTGGTGAGGCGGCGCAGGTACATGGTGTTGCGCGTCTTCTTGCCGTAGAGGGAGATGAAGTCGGCAGAGAGGCTGTCGATGACGAACTCGAACTCGCCGCCCTTCGCCTCGTATTCGTCGCTGCTGGGCGTGGCGAAGTAGTGGAGCAGCGAGTTATAGCTGTCGAAGGTCAGCACGGGGCCGTTGTCGTTGGTCAGCCGCCAGAGCGAGGTCTCGGTGCTGTCGGGGATGAGCGAGCAGCCCACGGTGGCGGTGAGCGAGTCGAACTTAACGGTGTAGACCATGCCGCCATAGGCAAGGTCGCTGCCGGGGTAGTATTCGAACTCCCAGCCGTAGTCGGCGCTGCGCAGAATCTGCCGGGCACGTTCGATGGTGGACGCGAGGCGCTGCGAGGCGGGCTGCTCGAAGTAGTCGTCGACCTCGGAGGTGCAGGAGCTCAATATGCAAAGGCACATGCAAAGACCCACCCAAGAGCCCACCCCAACCCCTCCCGAGGGGAGAGGCTTAGATAGTCTTGTCATGAGCTTTTTCAGTAGCGTTTTCATTGCTTGTATATTTTTCTAAATAAAAGTGATAGTTTGCTTTGTCTTTCTAAGCCCCTCTCTTAGGGAGGGGTTGGGGTGGGTCTTTTGGGTGGGCTTTTTACTCCAGCGACGTCAGGTCGACGTAGCCGCTGACCACCTGCTTCTGCCTGCGCTGCACCGATGAGCGCAGCTGGTCGAGGTCGATGTTGAAGGTGGAGAGCATGTAGCTCTTCACGATTTCCATCTTCGCGGTGAGGATGTGGGCGCCTTCGCTGCCAGCCTCGCGCAGCCAGGTGCTCCAGCGGTCGGCGGGGTTGCACACATACATGGAGAGCAGCTCGGCGAAGTCTTCCTTGTCGGAGTGCTGGGCGTAGGCGCTGATGAAGCCACGCTGCAGGTAACCCGTGTCGAAGGGGCTCTCGCTCCACTTGTCGGCCACGTAGTCCGTGCCGGTAATCATCTGGAAGTCGGCGGGGTAGTCCTTCGTCTGGTTGAGGATATGGGTGAACTCGTGGTGGATAGTCTTCAGGTAGTACGTGTTCAGGTCGTCGGCGTTCTTCAGATAGAGACTCAGGTAGTTGGTGCCTGAGAGCAGAATCTTGCGCCCGCCCTCCGCGGTGCCGAGGATGTAGGTACCGTTGTTCTTGTACTCCCACTCGCCGATGGTGAAGATGAGCTTGGGGAAATAGGCACGGGTGAAGTCGATGCCACCCACCTCGTCGTAGGCCTCGATGCAGAGATACTTCACCAGATGGGCCAGCACGACGGCGTCGTCGTAGCGCGACGGCACGGTGTAGTAGTCCTTGTCGCTCTCGTTGTCTTCGTAGCGATACTTGAAACGGATGTTATAAGGGGCCACATAGTTGCGCTGCAGCCAGTAGTCGAAGGGGGTGTAGACCTGCTGGTCGACGGTGATGACGCTTTCGGGGCGCAGCTCGTCATCGCTGCACGACTGCACGAGGGGTGCTGCTGCAGCCAGGCCGCAGCCCACGAGGATGGCGGTGAGGATATGTCGCGGAGTCCTTTTCATATTCATGGCGAAGGTGATTAGGGGTTTTCGATGGAGGTGGGGCGGGGATTGGGCTCTACGCCTGCGGTGCGGGCCTTGATGGGTATCTGAACGGCGCAGCGGGGGTCGTCGCGTCGCAGGATGTCGGTGAACGTCTCGGGTTCACCGGCGGCATTGATGACGCGGCGCACAATCTCGATGCCGTAGCGCTTCACATCGTACCAGCGCAGGCCCGTCTGCAGCGTCTCGATGCGGCGGAAGTCGAGCACGCACTGCAGCATGGCCTCCTTCAGCTCGCCCTCCTCGCCGATGTTGAAGCGAGGGTTGAGGTGCTTCTTCACCGTGGAGAGGATGTGCTTGTCGTCGCTGTAGCAATAGTCGATGCCGTTGTAGAAGTCTTGGATAATCTTGGGCGTGAGCACGAGGCTGGTCTGCACGATGTTCTGCATCCAGCGTGTGAGGTCGGCGGCGGCCTCGTCGTAGTCACCGAGCATCACGCGGGCTTCGGCACGGTTCAGCAGCGCCTCGTCGGTGGTGAAGGCGGGATAGACGGTGCGGTAGTAGCCCGTGCCGGCCACGGGGTCGGCATATTCGAACAGGTAGGGCAGCTTGAAGAAGATGGTCTTGTCGAGGTTGGTGGCCGAGTAGGTGTGCGTGCCCTGATAGTATGGCGCACTGCCCCAGATGTGGGGCGCTTCGCTGGTCTCGTGGCGGGCAAGATACTGTCCGTGGGAGTATTTCGACATATAGCGGTAGGGGCCGAAGACGATGCCCATGGCCGAATAGGCGGTGAGCAGCAGCAGGTTGCTGTTCAGCGTGGCGTCGATGTAGTGCTGTGACAGGGCGGCGAAGGTCTGCGTCATCGTGGTCATATAGCTCCAGTCGCGGAGCATGGTCTCTGGCGAGGCTCCTAAGCAGAGACTGGCATACTGTGCGGCCTTCTCCCACTGTTCGCAGTAGAGGTAGAAGCGGCAGGCGAAGGCGTAGGCTGCACGCGGTGTGAAGTGGTATTTGGCCACGCTGTAGTTGCTGCCTACCAGTGTCAGTGCCTCCAGCAGGTCGCGCTCGATGTGGGCATAGACGTCGGCCAGCGAGGGGCGGTCGGGGTTGTAGGACAGCTCCTCGGCACTGTGCTCCATGTAGACGATGCCCTTCGTGGCGGCTGCCGTCAGGGGACTATAGGCCTGGCAGAAGAGGTTGGCGAGCATGAAGTGGGCATAGGCCCGGCAGAGCAGTGCCTCGCCACGCAGCTCGGCCAGCTCGCTGTCGGTGGTCTGGTCTTTCAGTCCGTCGAGGCTCTCCAGAGCCAGGTTGGCGGTGGCGATGCACTGGTAGCAGTCTTCCCAGAAGTTCTCGGGGCTGGAGTTGTTCGTCTCCGTGATGTCGCGCCAGTAGTACACCTGGTCCATGAAGCGCGACGTGTTGGGGTTGTCGCTGCCGTAGTCGTCGACGTTGTCGCTCATGAACTCGGCCACGAGCATCGACTCGTTGCCGGGATAGGCGGTGACGAGCAGCTTCTTCACGTTCTCCACGGAGGTGACCTCCATGCGGTTGTCGGGCAGTTCGTCTAAGTAGTCGTCGCACGCTACGCTAAATGATAAATGATAAGCGATAAATGATAAGGCCCAGGCTATCATTCGTCCTTTCTTTATCCATCTACCTATGTCTGTTGTCTTAATAATCATTATGTTCCTTTTTTTCACTTTTCATTAATATTTAGGGCGAAGCCCGCTCAAATACCCAGTCGGACCGTCATGGTGAACTGCTTGGGCATGGGCACGGCCACACCGCCGGCGTTGGTGAACTCCGGGTCCTGGCCGTTCAGCTTCTTGTCGCTGTAGAGGAGGAAGAGGTTGGTGGCCTGCAGCTTCAGGCCAAGCGTGGAGAGCCCCAGGCGGGAGACGAGATTGCGGGGAAAGTCGTAGTTGACCGAAATCTCCTTCATGCGGATGAAGTCGCCCTTCGCCACGCGAGCCGTAGAATAGTTATAGGCATTATAGGCATAGCCCAGGTCGGTGTTGTTGCGGTTCTGTCGTGAGCTGGCAATGACGGGGATGTCGGTCTTCTGCTCGTCGCCGGGCACCATCCATCGGTTCTTGAACTCCTTCGGCATGGCCGTCAGGTCGCTGTAGCGGCTGGCAAAGACAGGGTCGAGGCGGATGACGTTGCCGAAGCTGTAGGTGACGAAGAGGTTCAGCGTCAGTCCGCGCCACTTCACGACGTTGCCTATAGAGCCCATGTCGGTGGGGTCGATGGTGCCGGAGAACTTCAGGAAGGCCATGGCCTCGGGGTCGGTCTCCTGGAAGTAGATGTCGGTGACGGTGGTGCGTCCATTGCCGATGTCGAAGGTGGGCAGGCCCTCCTTGTTCAGTCCGGCGAAGGGGATGGAGAACAGGCTGTTCACGGGATAGCCCTCCAGGCTGGCCTCGCTGCTGCTGGTGAGCAGGTCGATGAGGCGCTTGCGCGACATGAGGCTCGTCACCTTGTTGTGAGTGTGCGAATAGACCAGACTGGTGGACCATGAGAAGTCCTTCGTCTTGATGTTCACCGTCGAGAGGCTCACCTCGATGCCGTCGGCGGTCATCTCGGCCGTGTTGGCGCGCTGCTCAATGCCTCCGCCGGCATAGCCCGCGGTGAAAATGGGGCCGATGAGGTCGTAGTTGTTGCGGCGGTACCAGTCGAGGGTCAGGTTGATGCGGTTGTCGAGGAAGCCGGCGTCGATGCCTAAGCTCAGCTCGTGCTTCTTCTCGTAGGTGAGGTCGAGGTTGGCGGGCGAGTCGAGCCGGATGCCGCTCTCTTTTACGCTGGTGAACGGTCGCCATGGCGAGGTGGGCATGACGATGTAGGTGGAGTTCGTTACGTCCGACGGGCCGCGGTCGGCGGTCAGCGAGTAGCTGGCGCGAACGGAGAGGGCACTGAGCACGGGTTGCAGCTTCTCGAAAAACGCCTCCTCGTCGGCATTCCAGCGGCCGCTGACGTTCCACGTGGGTAGCCAGCGGGCTGAGCGCGAGCGCCCCATGCGATTAGTGCCCTCGTAGCGGAAGGTGCCGTTGACGACGTAGCGGCGGTCGAAGGTGTAGGTGCCGTTCAGAAAGAAGGCGGCGTTGCGCTCACGGTAGTCGTCGAGGCCGTAGTAGCTGGTGTTGCGCTCCTGCATCTGCTTGAAGGCAAGGTAGTTGAAGCTGCTCAGTTTGCCGCTGTCGAAGAGCACGCCCATGTTGGTGTTGTCAGAGCGGCTGCGGTTGCTGCTGGTCACCTCCATGCCGCCGTAGAGATTCAGCTGGTGCTTCTCGGCGAAGACATCGTTGTAGCTGGCCGAGGTGCGCAGGTTGTAGGTGAAGATGCTGTTGTCCGACCGGCGGAGAATGCCTCCTTCGGGCATCACCGACACGGGCAGCGCGTAGATGTTGTCGGGGTCGGTGTAGAGATAGGGGTTGTGCGAGCGGATGGTGGAGTTGTCCATGGCGCGGTAGGCCATGGCCTGATTGCTGGCCTCGCGGATGAAGTGCTCCTGCTGTGTGCCCACGTGGCGGATGCTGCCCAGCGCCTGCAGCTCCACCTTGCGGATGGGCTTGTAGGTGAGCTGGCCTTGCAGGCGGAACTCCTGCGACTTCAGGTCGATGTAGTTGTTTTCCAGTTCATTGAAGATGTTGAACGGGGCATAATTGCGGGTGTAGTAGGCCGTGGGGTCGAGTGCGCGGCTGGTGTTCAGCGCGTATGAGTAGGGGTTGATGTCGAACGAGCGGCTGACGCCTCCTGCCACGGGGTCCACGCTGCGCGAGAGCGTGCCGGGGGCTTTCTGTTTGCGGAACGAGGTACTCGAGATGACCTTCAGCGACAGCTGTTTCGACAGGTTGAAGTCGGCGTTGATGTTGGCCGTATAGCGCTCCACCTTGCTCTGCTTCGTCCATCCGGGGTCCATCAGTGCGCTCACCGAGGCGCGATAGGTGGTCTTCTCGCTTCCGCCCTCCATCGACACGGAGTGGGAGTGCTGGATGCCGTTTGAGAAGAGCTTGTCGAACCAGTCGGTGTTGCGGTATTCGGCAGCACGCAGGTAGGCGGCAATGGCCTCGTCGTTGTTGTCTAAGGCGAAGGTCTTCGTTACGGGGTCGTACTGCGAGAGCATCTGGTACATCTTGCCGTAGATGCCACACTCCGAGGCGTTGGCCGTCTCGGCATAGTTCAGGTAGCCTTTCTGCTGCAGTTCCTGGTAGACCGACATCTGGTCCTGCGAGTTCATGATGTTGAACGTGGAGTAGGAGGGCTTCAGGCGCAGGGTGTACTCGCCGGTGTAGCTGATGCGGTTGTGCCCGGCGCGGCCCTTCTTCGTGGTCACGGCGATGACGCCGGCCATGGCGCGTGCACCGTAGATAGACGTGGCCGAACCGTCCTTGAGCACCTCGAACGACTCGATGTCGTCGCTGTTCAGGCCGGCAATGGCACTGGATATAAGCGTGTTGGCGTCGCCAGAGGAGAGGTCGTCGGCCGACACGTCGATGACGTCTTCGAGGATGACACCGTCGACCACCCACAGCGGTTTCGAGGCACCGTAGATGCTGGTGGCACCACGCACGCGAATCTTCGGCGCAGCACCAAAGGTGCCGCTGACGTTCTGTACCGTCACACCGGCGGCACGGCCCTCGAGCGCTCGGCTGATGTCGGCCACGCCGTCAATCTTCGCGTCGGCGGCGTTCACCTTCGTCGTCGAGCCGGTGAAAGTGCGCTTGTCCACCTTCTGCATGCCCGTCACCACCACCTCTTCTACCATCACGCTCTGGGCAGCTTGCAGCACCACGCGCATGCCCTGACGGGCCGTCACGGTCTGCGTCTCCATGCCCACGTAGCTCACCACGAGCTTCTTGCCCTCAGCCACGGCTATGCTGAAGCGACCGTTGACGTCGGTCACGGCGGCGGTCGTCGTACCTTGCACTTTTACCGTCGCACCGATGGCTGGCTCACCGTCGGCTTCGACAACTGTTCCTGAGAGTAGAGATTGGGCCGAAAGGCCTATGGTCATGAAAAAAATCGCAAAAAGTATCGTTAGCCTTTTGTTCATCTGAAAAAATCGTAGCACGTTGTGGGTGGATTGGTGATAATTCGGTGCAAAGTTACTGCTTTTTCTTTGAATATGCAAGTTTTCTGTCGAAAATCCGTGCACATCGGTTCTTTGTTCGCTCGTCTTTGTTCGCTCGTCGTGGATTTTTGTTCGCCCACGTCGGATTTTTACGGATAGGGTCTATTTTGATGCCTCTATTGACCATTTTGCTCAAAAAACAATAAAAGATTGAGAAAAATGTTTGCCATTTGCCAAAAAAACAGTACCTTTGCACGCAATTTGCCCTTAAAGCGGCATTTTGGCAAGACTTAACCGATGGGAAAAAGAATAAAGAAACTGAAAAAGATACGCATTCACCGTGAAGGCACCAACGAACTGTTCTACAGCTTCTTTGCGCTGGTGGCAATAGCTGTCATTCTTTGGCGTTCTTTCGACACTTGGATACCATTTGCCGCCTTCGTGGTGGTGTTTGGCATGGTGTGGCTGCTGGTGCTCAACTTCTACCGCTGCCCTATCCGCTATTTCAGCGGCGACACCGAGAAAGTGGTGGTGGCTCCTGCCGACGGCAAGATTGTTGTGGTGGAGGAGACCGACGAGAACGACTATTTCCACGACCGCCGGCTGATGATTAGCATTTTCATGAGTCCGCTTAACGTTCACGCCAACTGGTTCCCCGTTGACGGCCAGGTGAAGTTCGTGCGCCACTTCGACGGCAACTACCACAAGGCATGGCTGCCGAAGGCCAGCGAGGAGAACGAGCGCGCCGACACGATGATAGAGACCCCCGACGGCCAGCAGGTGCTGGTGCGCCAGATTGCCGGAGCCATGGCCCGCCGCATCGTCACCTACGCCAAGGACCTGGAGGAATGCTACATCGACGAGCATCTGGGCTTCATCAAGCTCGGCTCGCGCGTCGACGTCTATCTGCCACTGGGCTCGCAGCCCTGCGTGAAGATGGGGCAGGCCACCACCGGCGACCTCACCGTCATCGCCAAGCTGCCGTAGTCCTGAAGGATTGTCATATCGTTATATCGACATACCGTTATATCGCTATTTCGTCATTCTAACTCCTAACTTCTGAATCTTGAAAAAGCACATCCCCAACGCCATCACCTGCTGCAACCTCATCTCAGGCTGCATCGCCACTACTTTGGCTCTCTATGGCATGACTCCCTTTGCCTTCATTGTCATCATTGTTGGTGCCGTGTTCGACTTCTTCGATGGCATGGCGGCACGCCTGCTTCACGTCAGCTCGCCCATTGGTAAGGAACTCGACTCGCTGGCCGACGTGGTGACCTTTGGCGTGGCCCCCTCGGCCATGCTCTTCACCTACTTGGGCCATTTTTCCCACGCCATGCCGCGGTGGGTTGACTTTGCTGCCTTTCTCATGGCTGCTTTCTCAGCCCTGCGCCTGGCGAAGTTCAACCTCGACGAGCGGCAGACGGTGGGCTTCATCGGGCTGCCCACTCCGGCCAACGCCCTCTTTTGGTCGTCACTCATCGTGGGCTGGGAATACGAGATGTTGGTGCTGCCCTCCATGCCCGTCATCCTGTTTGTGCTGATGCTGCTCAGCTGCTATCTGCTGGTGAGCGAGATTCCCATGTTTGCACTGAAGTTCAAGACCTGGGGATGGCGTGGCAACGAGGTGAAGTACATCTTCGTGCTCTCCTCGGTCGCGCTCTTTGTTTGCCTGGGCGTGGCCGGTGTGGCTCTTGTGCGTGGCGTGACCATCGTCGTGGCGTGGTATGTGGCGCTGAGCATCTTCGTCAACTACCGCCAAAGTCCTTCGTAAATCTGCGCTGCCATGCTGTCGCTGCTCTCGTTCCTCCTCTTCGCCCTGCTCCTCGTCATTGTGGTGGTGCTCCTGGTGGGCATGCTCCTGCTGAGCAAGGGCGTCGACCTTGTCAGGCGCCTTTTCGGCTTGCCGCCGAAGAGCCGCTTCCGCTGGGACACGCGCTTTACCACCGACGGCAGCGCCGGCGACGACAGTGCCGCCAGCGGGCGCAGCACCCGCACCAGCGACGGCGTGACCATCATCGACCGCCGCTCGCCCGAGCAGGCCAACAAAAAAATATTCGCCCCCGACGAGGGCGAATATGTGGACTATACTGAGAACTAACTCCTGGCCTTTCCCCCCGCGGAGAGGGAGTGGTCGGGGATGAGGGATGAGGAATGGTCTATATATCCCCATCCCTTTGGGAGGGGGTAGGCCTTTTTTTCACGGGTGCACGAGCGTGCCGATGTCCTCGCCCTGCATCACCTTCATCAGGTTGCCTACGACGTCCATATTGAAGACGTAGATGGGCAGGTTGTTGTCCTGACACATGCAGATGGCTGAGAGGTCCATCACCTTCAGTCCGCGGTTGAGCACCTCCTTGTAGGTAATCTCGCTGAACTTCGTGGCCGTGGGGTCCTTCTCCGGGTCGGCGGTATAGACGCCGTCCACGCGAGTGCCCTTCAGCATCACGTCGGCCTCTATCTCCACGCCGCGCAGGCTCGAGCCCGTGTCGGTGGTGAAATAGGGCTGGCCCGTTCCGGCGCTGAAGATGCACACCTGACCCTGTTCCATCGCTTCGATGGCCTTCCACTTCGAGTAGAACTCGCCGATGGGCTCCATGCGGATGGCCGTCAGCACCTTGTTCTTCACTCCCACGGCGTCGAGGGCCGACGAGAGGGCCAGCGAGTTGATGACCGTGGCGCACATGCCCATCTGGTCGCCCTTCACGCGGTCGAAGCCTTTCTGCGAGCCGCTCAGTCCGCGGAAGATGTTGCCGCCGCCGATGACGATGCCTATCTGCACGCCCAGCTCGTGCACTTCCTTAATCTGGCGGGCATAGTCGCCCAGCCGCTCAGGGTCGATGCCGTGACCCTGCTTGCCCATCAGGCTCTCGCCTGATAGTTTCAATAGAATTCTTTTGAATCGTGCCATATACATTATATTATTTATAGGATAAATTGTATTTCCTTGAAGCCGAAGCGCTCTTTCTGGCCGTCGCGGAGCAGCACCAGTGTGCCGTCGTCGTCGACGGTATTCAGCACGTAGGGCAGCGCGTCGCCCTGCGGACGCTTGAACAGGTGCTCACGTCCGTCCCTGCGGTAGAGGCAGGCGCGGTAGCTCGTTCTGATGGAGGCCCATTGTCCGCTCTCCACCGCGTCCATGTAGTCCTCAAGGCGATTGATGACCAGCTGTAGCAACTCCTCGCGGTCCACCTCGTGGCCCAGCATCTGGCAGAGTGACACAGGGTTGGGCGCATCGCTGTGGAACACGCGTTGGTTCACGTTCAGCCCAGTGCCCAGTATGCAGGTCTTCACGGTGCCTCCCATCAGGCTCGTCTCTATGAGCGTGCCTGCCAGCTTGCGGTCGTGCCAGTAGATGTCGTTGGGCCATTTCACCATGATGTCGTCCGCGTACGCGTCGAGGGCCTCCTTGATGGCCAGCGCGTTAGCCATCGACAGGATGAACTGCTGGGGGGCTGGCACGTTCTGCGGGTGGTAGAGCACGGAGAACAGCAGGTTCTTTCCCACCTCACTCTCCCATGTGTTCGTGCCGCAGCCCCGGCCCGCCGTCTGGTAGTCCGTCCAGGCCAGAACGTCCTCCTCGCCTCCGTTGGCCTTCAGCCAGGAGTTGGTGGAGTCTGTTTCTGCTATATGAATCGTCTTGATTGTCATTTGGGCACAAAGTTACTAAAAGTCGAGCGAAAAGCCAAATTTATTGGCAACTATATAGAATTAGACCCCAATAAATAGGAAATGCAGTCAGAAATGGCTGCATTTTGTTTATCGTGCTGTTTTCATATAAGCAGAATTGAAATCACCAACAAGTCCTAATAATCTTGACCAACCATCTTCTCCTTCATCTTCAGGTTTTATAACTAAACCACTTTTCTTTGAGGTAAAACTCATTGTTCTGTTTGCTAAATTATAAACAAGAACAACATTCATCAATTCTTTAGGTACAATAGCCCCTTTCAGCGTCTGTGCAAGGTTAGAATCATCTATGCTGACAATATCTCCGTAGATTGAGAAATTGCGAGTATTAATTTGTTCGATTCCTCTCATATGAAAAGTAAACTCATATGCATATGTCTTAAAATACCAACACGAACAAGTTAAGTTTACACCTTCTTGCCCAAACTCTTTAATGAATTCTTCCATAATTTCTTGTTTTATTTGTTGCTTTGCTGTATTGAATCTAACTTTGTTGTTCTGTATTCGTCCATTTGGCTGTCTTCTGAATCGTTGCCCAAGTCTATGTCTATTATTCAAATTGTCGGCAGCAGCTTGATGCCTACCTACTAACCCTATGCCGTGTTCATCGAGTGCTTCATCTATTACTCGTTTTACTATGTTATGTAAATCACTCTCTGTTAATATAATTAACTGTTTCATCTTGATACCATATTTTCATATAAATATCGATTTTGCTGCGAAATTACAGATAATAATTGAATAAACAAATTTATTCAGATATTTATTTAGAAAATATATGTAAAAAATATGAAATATCTAAAACTATTCGAGAATCATAGTGACTACGAATAATTCGTAGTCACTGATAAACCTAACGTATCTTACTGTGTGGATAGGAGTGAGGTACACTATAACCCTTACGTGCCGCCATTCTTCTGTATGCTAACTCTTAATGATGGTTCAACCGTTGAAATTGATGGAAGTGGTGAACTTACAGATACAATGACGAATGAATATAAACCAACGGTTGTTAAGGCAGAGATTGGTGATTTATGTACAAGTATTGGTATTGGAGTGTTTGCTTCAAGTTGCGAGCCATTGCTTGTTGCTCGTCGAGAGTGCCATTGAGTGGAGGAAATTCAGCACCGTGTTCATTGAAATTGTCAAGTCCATATTCGAATTGTTTTGAAATTTTGGCGCAAAGTTAGTGATATTTTTGCAGAAAAAAGAAACTACTGCGATTTTTTGCACATTATTCTATTTTATTGCGCACAAAGAAAAGCCAAGCAGTTCGAAAGCCCTCTCGCTTCCCCACAGCAGTAGGGATGAGCGGAAAAAGGCGGCGACAAATGGGGACCAGGCCACACCAGAGCGGGAAAAAAGCCACGCCTTTTCCGTTGGCAGCGGACGGCGACGATATTGGCAGCGGCCGCTGCCAATAACGGCAGCGGGCGGGAAAAACAATGGCAGCGGCCGCTGCCTTCCCTGCTGAGAACAGGGGTGGGGCCTGCCACTATTAGCTATGGTACATCAAATTGGACACCCTAATTCGGAAACTGTTTCAAATCTGCAAACGTGTGCGAATAGTGCTTAAATTTGCATAAAGAATTTGCGGGGGCGGGGTTTTCTGCCTACTTTTGCAGCAGATGAAACGCTGGCTCATCATTTTGTGGATGACTATGGGCGTGCTTTCTGCCTTTTCGCAGAAACAGCTTGTGGTGGCCGACCTGGAGACGGAACTGCCCGTGGCTCAGGTCAGCGTGCAGGGCATGAGCCACGCCGTGCTCACCGACTCGCTGGGGCGTTTCACCCTGACTGACAGCGTGCGCACGCTGGTCTTCTCCCACGTGAACTACGAGAGTCGCATCGTCAACATGGACGAGGTGGGCGGCGACACCATCTATATCATTTCGAAGCTGCTGAACCTGAAGGAGGTTGTCGTCTTCGGCAAGGGCATGGTGGAGGACGAACGGCTGAAAGAGCTGAACAAGCGCCTGCGCATGGAGCGCAAAGAGGCCCAGCTGGCCGCTGCTGACCCCAGCAAGCCCGCCGGCATCTCGCTTGATGTACTGACCAAGCTGCTGCCGAAGAAATGGCGGCCTGGCTACAAGAAGGCTATGCGGAAGAAGCGTCACGAGGACATTTTAAGAGAGTATTAGCATGAGGCAGTGGACCGACCGTATGCGCCAGGTGAAAATCGTCCTGGTGGTGGGGGCAATAGCCATTGCCGCCGCCTCGCTGCTGGTGAGCCACAAGCTGGTGAACGACCTGAAGCAGGAGGAACGGTCGAAGATGGACCTCTGGGCCAAGGCGATGAAGTTCATCAATGAGGCTGAGGACGAGGCCGGCCTCGCACTGGCCCTTGACTTCATCAAGGGCAACACCACCATACCCGTCGTGGTGACCAACGCCGACGGCAGCGTGGCCGACTATCGCAACATCAGCGACAGCGTGCACGTGAGGGAATATGCCGGGAGAATGCGGCAAGCCGGCGACACCATCCGCATCGACCTGGGCGAGGAGGACTATCAGCTGGTGTGCTACGACGAGTCGACGCTGCTGAAGCGCCTCACGCAGTATCCCTACTGGCAGCTGGGCATCGTCATGATTTTCGTCGTCGTGGCCATCTTCGCCCTGCTCTCGTCGAAGCGTGCCGAGCAGAACAAGGTGTGGGTGGGCCTGTCGAAGGAGACGGCGCACCAGCTGGGCACGCCCATCTCGAGCCTGATGGCCTGGACGGAGATGCTGAAGGAGAGCTATCCGCAGGACGAGCTGATACCGGAGATGGAGCAGGACGTGAAGCGCCTGGAGCGCATCGCCGAGCGCTTCTCGAAGATAGGGTCGCTGCCCGAGCCCGTCGATGCCTCGATGCAGGAGGTGCTCGACCACGTCATCGCCTACATGGACAAGCGCACGTCGCGCAAGGTGAGCATCCGCGGCCACTATCCCGGCCACGATGTCATCGTGAAGATGAACGCCTCGCTCTTCGAGTGGGTCATCGAGAACCTGTGCAAGAACGCCGTCGACGCCATGGAGGGGCAGGCGGGGAAGATAGACCTCTGGCTGCTCGAGGAGGGCGACACGGTGGCCGTGGAGGTGGTGGACACGGGCAAGGGCATCCGCAAGAAGAACATGAAGAACGTCTTCCGCCCCGGATTCACCACGAAGAAGCGTGGCTGGGGCCTCGGCCTCTCGCTGGCGAAGCGCATCGTCGAGGAGTATCACCACGGGCATATCTTCGTCAAGCAGAGCGAGGTGGGCCGCGGAACGACCTTCCGCATCGAGCTGCGGCGTTAGAAACTACCGTTGTGGCTGCGTTTCTTGAACAGCTCGCCGATGTTGACTCCAAAATTGAGCGACGCGTAGAAGGCCTTCTTGCCATCAACGGTCTTGAACAGCGGGAGCAGCCCGACGGAAACACCAAACTTCACGGGCCCCATTGCCATGTTGAAGTCAACATTCAGTCCCCAGTGGTATATCTTCAGACTGCGATTGATGGGGTCGCCAAAAGCCTCGGGGTCGAAGCGATAGGCAGCCTTGCCAAATCGGTATTCGGGCACGATGGCCAGGCCGAACTGCGTGTTGAGCCAGTCGCTGGGCCAGTTCACCGTGGGTGCCCAAGCCAGCATGAATGGCAGTCGCATCGAGGCCACCGACATGTAGCTGGCCGATGCAGGGGCGGCGGTGCGGTCTTCAAAGGCGATGTGACGGCCCACGTTGCTGAGCAAGGCGCTGTTCTGGAACTTGTATCGGCTGAAGACGACCTGGACGGCATTTGAGAACAGGATTGTTCCACTTCGGTTGATGGGGATGATGGCCTCTGCCGTAGTGAAGCCAATCTCGTAGCTCCCTTTGGTGTGCAGTCCGTCGGTGGCCATGCTGCCGTTATCGCTTTTAGTGGCGAGATGGGTGTTGAGGGACGACGTACCCCACCAGATGGTGGGATACATCGACGAGTAGAGCTGACTGCCGCCGGGGAAGAGTGGCGAGCTGACGTAGAAGCGCTCCACTTCCTGATTGTTGGCGAAGGTGCTTTCTTTCGACTTCTTCCATTCTGTTCCGTCGCTGTCGAGTACTTTGATGTGGGTCTCCACGGAGTCCTCGCTGATGACGAACTGCTTGCCGTTGTACACGACGGTGGTGTCGGCCACTTCTTCGGCCATGATGCCCAAGGGCAGGGCCAGCAGGCCCGCGATGAATAGTTTCTTCATAATCATGATACGTTTTGTTTTTTTCCGTTTTTACTTTCTTCTCTGGTAGCAAAGCTTCAGGATGTCGTCGGGCTCCAGCTTGCCCTCAATGTAGACGATGGCGCCGCTGTTGTCCTGCTTCTGCGAGTAGAGGATGTAGCGGTTCAGGCCCTCGGCGGTGGGTGGCATGATGTAGTAGCCGCTGCTGACGCGGCCGTCGCTCACCACCTCGCGTATCTTCTTCGCTTTCCGCCGGTCTTCCTCTAAAAGCGGTGCAATCTCGTCGCCGTGGATGCGGTAGGTCAGACTCTGGTAGGTCTTCAGCTCGTAGCCGTGCAGCTCGGTGTCGTGCATCTCCACCATCTTGCAGCCCCGTTCGTGGCCGTAGCGGCTGAAGATGTCGGCCACGTGCAGTCCCTGCTGGGCTAAGGCGCTGGTTGCGATGGCTACCAGGAGCAGGATGAGAGTGATGGTTCGTTTCGTGGTCATATCTCCAAGATGTTTAGTGCTTCGAAAGTGTCTTCCTCGGTGGTGGCCACCAGCGTCAGCGCCTCCTCGGCCTCCTGGGCAATGCGGGCGGCGTCGGTGGTGATGTGGCCGTCGATGACGGCATAGTTGCGGGTGGCCTCGGGCTGCTGGGGCTGGCGCAGCAGGGTGGTGGCGACGCCAGCGCCCACGAGCAGCAGGGCGGCGAGGCTGGCGGCGATGGCCAGGCGGCGATGGCGGCGGTGGGGGTGGGTTGCGATGGCATCGCAACATACTTGACGGGCTTCGCGCTGCTCCCAGGCGAAGAGGGCCTTGTAGGGGCGCCACTCGGGGGGCACGAGCTGCGTCTCGGCGAAGTACTGGCGCAGGCGGCGCTCCTCGTCGTTGGTGGTCTCGCCGTCGAGGTAGCGGTCTATGAGAGTTTGTATTTCTTGCTGTTTCATGGGGTGCTCAGTTTGATGAATAGTTCGCGGATGCGTCGCCGGGCACGGCTCAGGTTCTGTCGCAGGCTATCGTCGGTGCAACCGGTGACGAGTATGATTTCCTCCTTTTCGTAGCCTTCCAGCTCCTTCATGCGGAAGATGCGCTGTTGCAGCGGTGGCAGGGTGCTCACGATGAGCTCGATGAGCTCCAGGTCGTCGGGTGGACCCGTGGTGCTGCCCTGGTGGCGGGCCAGCAGCGCCTCGTCGTTCACCGTGTGCTGTTGGTGCCGCCAGTGGTCGGTCCATTTGTTGCGCAGGATGGTGGAGGCCAGTGCCCCTATGTTGGGGTGGCGGGGCAGCTCGTCGCGCTGTTCCCACAGGCGTAGCAGCGTCTCCTGCACCAGGTCCTCGGCGGTGTCGTCATCATTCGACAGTCGCTGTGCCTGCTGTAGCAGTGCCGGCCTGATGGCCCCTATCTTGCGGTTGAACTCTTCTGCTGTCATGCTATTATTATAACGAACGAGGGGCTGCTTTTGTGACATCGCCTTTCCGTTTTTTTCTACCTGCTGTTGAAAAGTGTTTGTTGAAGGCGAGCCCAATATTGAACCTAGATGGGTTCATGTCAACCTTTGACGATGATGAACGGACCATACAGGTCGAAAAAAAAACCAGCGTGGGAATATTTCATTCCCAGCGTGGTAATAATTTCAACCGCAACAGCTCGTTTTTTTCTCCCAGAAATGCTGAACAAGTAAAAACTAATTCATTTAGTTTATTTAACTAAAAAGATTAGTTTATCTAAAAACTATTGCCTATCTTTGCACCGTGAAAATCTATTTAGACCGCAAAAGACGATGAAACAACTGACTCAGAAAGAAGAAGAAATCATGGACCGCATGTGGGAGCACGGCCCCATGCAGGTGCGCGAGCTGCAGGCCCTCTACGACGAGCCGCAGCCGCACGTGAACACGCTGGCCACGCTGGTGAAGATTCTGGAGGAGAAGGGCTTCCTGGGCCACCGGGCGCTGACGGCGCGTTGCTTCCAGTATTTCGCCCGCATCACGCGCGAGGAATATAAAGGTGGCACGCTGGCCAACGTGGTGAACAAGTTCTTCGGCCGCAGCTACCTGAGTGCCGTCTCGGCGCTGGTGAAGGACGAGAAAATATCGCTCGACGAGCTGAAGGCGCTCATCCGTGAGGTGGAGATGGGTGGCCCTAAAGACGAATGAATGAAAGGACAGCGACTATGAAGTTGAAAGACTTGGGCATAATTGTAAGCAGAACGATGGCAGGGTGGGGCATGGGCCTGCTGCTCCTTGCGGCGCTGGCTGGCTGCGGCCAGCAGCACGCAACGGAGAGCAGCCGCTTCATGCGCAGCGTCTGTCGTGAGCTGCCTTTCCGGGTGGATTCCATACACTACATGGGCAGCCGCAGCGCCACTACGCTGCGCTTCACGCATGGCAGCCGTCTGACCGATGCCCCCGACCTGGTCATCAACGGCGATGGCGACACCCACGTCAACCGCTTGCTAACGGAGGAGCCAATCGCTGCACAGACCGAAGGACAGATATGGCGCAATGTGGTAGTGTCGGCCAAGAACCGGCGCGTCATCTGCATAGACCGCTATCTGCGACGGGGAAAGACCGATGGATATGTCTATGTCTTTCAGAGCCAGACAGACCGGTTCCCCACTTTCGGCACCTACCAATGGGACGTCAGCGACCCGCGCAATATCGAGACGATGGGCGCTATCCTCAGCGACCTGGATGCGCTGGCCATCAAGCGGCTGAAGGCAGAGAAGGCAGAAGCCTACGCGGCACCGGCATCGCAGGATGACTACTGGATGCTCATCTTCCATGCCGACTCGCTGATGGACGACAACCGCTGCGAGGAGGCCGTGGCTGTCTATGACCTGGCGTTCTCCGACGACCGCTACATACTGCCCAGTCAGCTGACCGCCACGGCCATGAAAATGCTGACGGCGGGCGGCCGCGCAAAGGCGCTCGCCTATCTCCGTCATAGGATAGACCTGGAGCAGGACTACTACATGGACCCATCGGCATGCCTCCTGCCGGAACTGCGTGACACCTTTGCGCAACGCAGCTGGGAATGGGCCTACGACCTGCAGCTGAAGGAGAAACTGGAGTGGGTGTTCGAGCGCGACCAGTACGACCGCAATCTGTGGCAGCAGGCTGCCCGCCAACATCCTGCCGACGGCCACCGCACGGAGAAGCTGGCACAACGCGCCATGCAGACCGACAGCCTTAATATGACGATTGTGAGCGACGTGCTCAGCACCCGAGGCTTCCCCGCCCGGAAACAGGTGGGTGAACTGGCCTCGCAGGCCGTCTGGCTGGTGTTCCAGCATGCCAGTCTGGAGCGGCAGCAGCTGTTCCTGCCTCAGATGGAGCAGGCGGTTGAAAAGGGCGATGTTGCTCCGCAGTTCCTGGCGCTTCTGAAAGACCGCATCGATGTGCGGGAGGGGCGACCTCAGCGCTATGGCACTCAGACCGATGCCGAGGGCAGGCTGTGCCCCTTGCTCGATGCCTCGAAGGTTAATCAGTGGCGAGCAGAAGTAGGGCTCCCGCCCGTCGCTATTCCCTAAATCTCAATCCTCAACTCTCAAATCTAAACTCCCCATGCTGTTCGTATATCAATTGAAGATGGGCATCTGCCTGATAGGCTTCTACCTGTTGCTGAAGTGGCTGCTGAGCCGCGAGACGCTGCACCGGGCCTACCGCCTGTCGCTGCTGGCAGCCGTGGCGCTGTCGGCACTGCTGCCGCTGATACCCTTCAGCACCGCCGAGCCCTCGGCGCTGGGCCGCGGCCTGATTGTCATCGAGGGCGTTTTCGCCGAGGTGGAAGGCACTGCCGCTGACAGGGCCGATTCGGCGCTGGGCCTGACGGATATAATAAGATTCGCGTACATTATATATATTATAGGTGTTGGTGCCACGCTGCTGTGGCATGCCTGGTCGCACTGGCGGCTGAGGCAGCTGCTGCGCCGAGGACGCACCGAGCGACAGGCCGACGGCACGTGGCTTCACGTGGTGCCCGACGACGGCGTGTCGCCCTTCAGCTACTTCCGCCACATCGTCATCAGCCAGCAGGACTACGACGACAGCCCACGCGAGATTCTCACTCACGAGCAGGCCCACATCCGCCTGCACCACTCGCTCGACGTGCTGCTGATGAACTTGGTGGCAGCCGTGCAGTGGTGGAACCCCGCTGCCTGGTTGCTGCGCCGCGAGCTGCAGCAGGTGCACGAATACGAGGCCGACGAGGCCGTACTGAAAAGAGGAGTCGACGCCCGGCAGTACCAGTTGCTGCTGATAAGAAAGTCCGTCGGGAACCAGCTATTCTCGATGGCAAACAACCTAAACCATCAATCACTTAAAAAACGAATCCGTATGATGACAAGAAAAAGAAGTAGCCGATGGCAGCAGCTGCGCCTGCTGGCCGTCGTGCCCGTGGCCGGGCTGGCCCTGGTGGCCTTTGCCAGTCCGCAAGTGAAGAACGTGGAAAGCCGGGTGGAACAGGCCGTCAGCGCTACAGAGCTGCCAGTAACATCGCCTGCTGACAGCAACTGGCATGCGCAGGTCTTACCCGTGGAACCATCGGCGGCCGAAAGCTGGCATGCCCAGACCTTGCCTCTGGAACCCAAGAAGCTGCAGGAGACAGACACCACGAAGGTCTATGACATGGTGGAGCAGATGCCGGAATTCCCCGGCGGTGCGCAGGCCATGATGAAGTATCTGTATGAAATTATGCGCTACCCGAAGGAAGCCATGGATGCCCAGCAGGAGGGCCGCGTCATCGTCACCTTCGTCGTCGATGCCGAAGGCTGGGTGACGGAGCCGAAGGTGGTGAGGAGCATCTCGCCCAGTCTCGACAACGAGGCACTACGCGTGGTCAACTCGATGCCGAAGTGGACGCCCGGCATGCATAAGGGCAAGGCCGTGCGCGTGAAGTACACCCTGCCCGTTGCCTTCAAGCTGCAGGGCAACATGGAAAAGACCAGCGAGACCGTCACACAGTCGGAGGTCGTCAACATGTCGAAGTGGCTCTTCCTGCTCGATGGGCAGCGTGCCACCTACGACCAGCTGCGGAAGGTTGAGCCGGAGCAGATTGCCAACATCAGCATCGTGAAGGATGCCGAGGGAAAGGCCAAATACGCCGCCGCCGACTATGAGGGAGTGATGGTCATGACCACGAAGAAATGAAAGAAATCTCTCTCTCGTTCTTGGTGTGAACAAGACGAGCAGGCCGCGTCGCTGGTGTGTGAACATCGGGGCGCGGCCTTTGCACACGCGAGGCAATAGTGTGCAAAAAAGAAAAAAAGTAGAAAAAAGTTGTCGCTATTAGAAAAAAAGTTTGTAACTTTGCAGCTCGTTAGAAAGTGTATATGTGTAGCTTAGAGCAGTTTAAGATTGATTTGAAAGCACTTGCCGAGGACGTGACGCCCTTGGAGTGGCAGCTGGATGACCAGTTCTTCGGCTTGCTCGAAGGTGCGCAGCTGCAGCACGGCTCGGTGCACGTGTCGGGGTCTATACGCAAGGCCGTCGGCTTTTATGAGCTGCTGCTGCATGCTGAAGGCAACGTGCAGGTGCCCTGCGACCGCTGCCTGGAACCCATGGACCAGCCCATCGAGGCTGACCAGCGGCTGGTGGTGAAACTGGGCGACACGTACACCGACGACGATGACGAAGTGATCACCGTGGACGAGGCACATCCCGTGCTCGACACGGCTTGGCTCATCTACGAGACGGTAGCCTTGGCGGTACCCATCCAGCACGTTCATCAACCTGGCGATTGCAACGATGCTATGATGCGGAAGCTCAGCGAGCTTTCGGCTGCCCGAAGCAGTGATGCGGACGCTACAGAGGCTGTCGACCCACGCTGGGCCGCGCTCCTCAAGCTAAAAGGTAACAGTTAGTAAACAGTTAAATCATCAATAGTAAATCATTATGGCACATCCTAAAAGAAGACAATCGAAGACTCGTACCGCTAAACGTCGTACTCATGACAAGGCAGTAGCACCCACGCTGGCTCTTTGCCCCAACTGTGGCGCCTACTACATCTACCACACCGTTTGCCCCTCGTGCGGCTACTATCGCGGTAAGGTAGCTATTAAGAAGGACGAAGAAGTAGCTGAATAATGGGAAAAGTAAACGCGATCATCACTGGCATCGGAGGCTACGTGCCCGACTATGTCCTCACCAACGAGGAGCTGTCGCGCATGGTCGACACCAACGATGAATGGATTATGACGCGTGTCGGAATCAAGGAGCGCCGAATCCTCACCGAAGAGGGGCTCGGCACTTCCTATATGGCGCGCAAGGCTGCCAAGCAGCTCATCAAGAAGACGGGCGTGAACCCCGACGAGATTGATGCGCTCATCGTAGCCACCTCGACGGCCGACTATCACTATCCCTCGACGGCCAGCATCGTCATCGGAAAGCTGGGCCTGAAGAATGCCATGGCGTTCGACTTCTGGGCCGCCTGCTGCGGATTCATCTACTCGCTCGACGTGGCCACGTCGATGATTCAGAGCGGGCGCTACAAAAAGATTATCCTCATCGGTGCCGACAAGATGTCGTCGGCCACTGACTATAAGGACCGCTCCACCTGTCCGCTCTTCGGCGACGGTGCCGGAGCCGTGCTTTTAGAGGCCACCGAGGAAGAGGGCCTGGGCCTGCAGGACAGCTACCTGCGCACCGACGGCATGGGACTGCCCTTCCTGCACATGAAGGCAGGAGGCAGCGTCAGCCCCGCCAGCCACTTCACCGTAGACCACCGCATGCACTTCACCTATCAGGAGGGTCGCACGGTGTTCCGCTATGCCGTCACCAACATGTCGGCGGACAGCGCGCTCATCGCTGAGCGTAACGGTCTGACGAAGGACAACATCGACTGGGTCATCCCCCACCAGGCCAACATGCGCATCATCGAGGCCGTGGCCAAGCGGCTGGAGATGCCCATGGAGAAGGTGATGGTGAACATCGAGCGCTTCGGCAACACCTCGGCAGCCACCATACCCCTGGCACTCTGGGAGTATGAGCCAAGGCTCCGCAAGGGCGACAACATCATCATGACGGCCTTCGGCGCCGGCTTCGTCCACGGAGCCAACTTCGTGCGCTGGGCTTACGATGGAAAGTAACTGAACAACACTTGTCGCGCTCATCAGCCTCGGGGCTGGTGAGCGCGATTTTGCTATACAAGAAAACTGAGTTGCCATGGCACACAAAGCAGGATTTGTAAATATCGTAGGAAACCCCAACGTGGGTAAGTCGACGCTCATGAACCAGCTCGTGGGCGAGCGAATCTCTATAGCCACCTTCAAGGCGCAGACCACGCGCCACCGCATCATGGGCATCGTCAACACCGACGACATGCAGATAGTGTTCAGCGACACCCCCGGCGTGCTGAAGCCCAACTACAAGCTGCAGGAGTCGATGCTGGCCTTCTCGGAGAGCGCGCTGGCCGATGCCGACGTGCTGCTCTACGTCACCGACGTGGTGGAGAACCCCGAGAAGAACATGGACTTCCTGGAGAAGGTGCAGAAGATGACCATCCCCGTCATCCTGCTCGTCAACAAGATTGACAGCCTCGCCCCCGGCCCGGCCGAAGGACGTCCACAAGGCGAGAAGTCCTCTTCGGCAGGAAAGGGGAACAGCCAGAACCAGCAGCTTGCTGAGATAGTAGAGCGGTGGCACACGCTGCTGCCCAATGCGGAGATTCTGCCCATCTCGGCGAAGAACAAGTTCGGCGTAGACCTGCTGCTGAGGCGCATCCAGGAACTGCTGCCCGAGAGCCCGGCCTACTTCGACAAGGACCAGCTGACCGATAAGCCCGCCCGCTTTTTCGTCTCGGAAATCATCCGCGAGAAAATCCTGCTCTACTACGACAAGGAGATTCCCTATTCGGTGGAGGTCGTCGTGGAGCGCTTCAAGGAGGACGACCGCCAGATTCACATCAACGCCGTCATCTACGTGGAGCGCGACTCGCAGAAGGGCATCATCATCGGCCATCAGGGCGTGGCGCTGAAGAAAGTGAGCACCGAGGCCCGCAAGGCGCTGGAGAAGTTCTTCGACAAGCACATCTTTCTTGAGGTCTTCGTCAAGGTGGACAAAGACTGGCGCTCGTCGAAGAGGGAGCTCGACAACTTCGGCTACAACCCAGAGTGATTTTTCCGTGCAGAACGGTTGAAAAAGCCCCGAAGGAGCGACGGAAGACGGTTGTCGCTCACCATCGTCTTCTGTCGCCCCCTCTGGAAATGCGGTGCCAATGACTGCTGGTGCGAATTCCTTTTGGCCTTGCACAGCAAGCCATCGGTATATGTTGGTATATCGTGCATATACCTTTGGTATATCGCCTATATACCGATGGTATATCGCCCATATACCGATATTCAACCGCAACAGCACGAAAAATTTTTTCGCAAAAAAAACATAAAAAGTTCGCACGTTCAAACTTTTTTTGTTATCTTTGTATCTCCAAGTGAAAAAACAACAGAAAACGACTATGAACGATTTCAGAAAATATGCTACTCAGCACCTCGGCATGAACGGCCAGGTGCTCGACGACGTGGTGAAGGCTCAGGCCCAGTATCTCAACCCCTACATCCTGGAGGAGCGCCAGCTGAACGTGACGCAGATGGACGTGTTCAGCCGCCTGATGATGGACCGCATCATCTTCCTTGGCACGCAGATTGACGACTACACGGCCAACACGCTGCAGGCGCAGCTGCTCTATCTCGACTCTGCCGACCCCGGCAAGGACATCAGCATCTATATCAACTCCCCTGGCGGAAGCGTCTATGCCGGACTGGGCATCTACGACACCATGCAGTTCATCTCGAGCGACGTGGCCACCATCTGCACGGGCATGGCTGCCTCGATGGCCGCCGTGCTGCTCGTGGCCGGTCAGGAGGGTAAGCGCTCGGCGCTCACCCACAGCCGCGTGATGATTCACCAGCCCTTAGGCGGCGTGCAGGGTCAGGCCAGCGACATCGAGATCGAGGCCCGCGAGATTCAGAAGGTGAAGAAAGAGCTCTACACCATCATCGCCAACCACTCGCATACCGACTACGACAAGGTGTGGGCCGACAGCGACCGCAACTACTGGATGACCGCCGACGAGGCCAAGGAGTATGGCATGATCGACCAGGTGCTGAAGAAGAAGTGATTGTTTAGTTATTAACGAATAAAAAAGACAAACCAAAGCCCTCCCCGGTGGAGGGGTTGGGCTGGGCTGATATGAAGAAACAATGCAATTTCTGCGGGCGCAGTGAGCGCGAGGTGAAGCTGCTCATCACGGGTGTCAATGGCTTCATCTGTGAAGACTGTGCCAAGCAGGCCTATCAGATAGTGAAGGAGTCGGGCTTCGACAGCCCCCAGGCCAAGGGCGACAAGCCCTTCAGCCTGAAGCGTGTCCCCAAGCCGAAGGAAATCAAGGACTATCTCGACCAGTACATCATCGGGCAGGACGAGGCCAAGCGCTATCTGTCCGTGGCCGTCTATAACCACTACAAGCGCTTGCTGCAGCCGAAGGACGAGAAGGACGGCGTGGAGATAGAGAAGTCGAACATCATCATGGTGGGCCCCACCGGCACGGGCAAGACGCTGCTGGCACGCACCATCGCCAAGATGCTCGACGTGCCCTTCACCATCGTCGATGCCACCGTCTTCACCGAGGCGGGCTATGTGGGCGAGGATGTGGAGAGCATCCTCTCGCGCCTGCTGCAGGTGGCCGACTTCAACGTCGACGCCACGCAGCGCGGCATCGTCTTCATCGACGAGATTGACAAGATAGCCCGCAAGGCCGACAATCCCTCGATTACCCGCGACGTCAGCGGCGAGGGCGTGCAGCAGGGCCTGCTGAAGCTCCTCGAGGGCACAACGGTGAACGTTCCGCCGCAGGGCGGGCGCAAGCATCCCGACCAGGAGTACATCCATGTGGACACCCGCAACATCCTCTTCATCTGTGGTGGTGCCTTCGACGGCATTGAGCGCAAGATTGCTCAGCGCCTGAACACCCACACCGTGGGCTACAATTCCGTGCAGAACGTCAGGAAGATTGACAAGGACGACCTGATGAAATACGTGCAGCCGCAGGACCTGAAGTCATTTGGCCTCATTCCCGAAATCATCGGCCGCCTTCCCATCCTTACTTATTTGAACCCGCTCGACCGCCCCGCCCTGAGGCGCATCCTCATCGAGCCGAAGAATTCCATCGTGAAGCAGTACACCAAGCTCTTCGCCATGGACGGCATAGCCCTTTCGTTCACCGAGGATGCCCTGGAGACCATCGTCGACAAGGCCGTGGAGTACAAGCTCGGCGCCCGCGGCCTGCGCTCTATTGTGGAGAGCGTGATGATGGATGCCATGTTTGAGATACCCTCGAAACGCGTAAAGACATTTGAAGTGACCGACCAGTATGTGAAGGAACAGCTGGGCAAGTCGCATTTAGAATAAGAACCACAAGCCTATGACACCCAACAAGAAAAACCTTACTGCGGCCCTGAAGCGCTATTTTGGCTTCGACACGTTCAAAGGCGACCAGGAAGCCATCATACGCAACGTGCTCGAAGGCAACGACACCTTTGTGCTCATGCCCACCGGCGGGGGCAAGTCGCTCTGCTATCAGCTGCCGTCGCTGCTCATGGACGGCGTGGCCATCGTCATCTCGCCGCTCATCGCCCTGATGAAGAACCAGGTGGACTTCATCGCCCATCTGAGCGAGCAGGAGGGAACGGCCCACTTCCTCAACTCGTCGCTCAACAAGACCGCCATCGACCAGGTGAAGAACGACATCCGCGAGGGGCGCACGAAGCTGCTCTACGTGGCGCCGGAGTCGCTGACGAAGGACGACAACGTAGAGTTCCTGCGGTCGGTGAAGGTGTCGTTCTATGCCATCGACGAGGCCCACTGCATCTCGGAGTGGGGCCACGACTTCCGCCCGGAGTACCGCCGCATCCGGCCCATCATCAACGAGATTGGCAAGGCCCCCGTCATTGCCCTCACGGCCACCGCCACCGACAAGGTGCGCACCGACATCAAGAAGAACCTGGGCATCCTCGACGCCGTGGAGTTCAAGTCGTCGTTCAACCGCCCGAACCTCTACTACGAAGTGCGGCAGAAGACACGCGACATCGACAAGGACATTGTGCGCTTCATCAAGCAGCATCCCGGCAAGAGCGGCATCATCTACTGTCTCTCGCGCAAGAAGGTGGAAGACCTGGCCGAGGTGCTGCGCGCCAACGACATCAAGGCGCAGTGCTACCATGCCGGCCTTGACACCGCCACCCGCACGCAGACGCAGGACGACTTCCTGATGGAGCGCATCGACGTCATCGTGGCCACCATCGCCTTTGGCATGGGCATCGACAAGCCCGACGTGCGCTTCGTCATCCACTACGACATCCCGAAGAGCCTCGAGGGCTACTACCAGGAGACGGGACGCGCCGGACGCGACGGCGGCGAGGGCCTCTGCATCGCCTTCTACAGCTACAAGGACCTGCAGAAGCTCGACAAGTTCATGGAGGGCAAGCCCGTGGCCGAGCAGGACATCGGCCGACAGCTGCTGCAGGAGACCGCCGCCTACGCCGAGACCAGCGTCTGCCGCCGCAAGATGCTGCTCCACTACTTCGGCGAGGAGTACAAGCAGGACAACTGCCAGAACTGCGACAACTGCCTGCACCCCGGCACGAAGATTGAGGCCCGCGACCAGCTGGTCATCGCCCTGAACGCTATCCTGGCCATCAAGGAGAACTTCCGCACCGACTACGTCATCGACTTCATCACCGGCCGCGACACCGACGAGATTCTGGCCCATCACCACGAGGAGCTCGACGAGTTCGGCTCCGGCGAGGACGAGAACCCGAAGATATGGAACCCCGTCATCCGTCAGGCGCTCATCATGGGCTACCTGAAGAAGGAGGTGGAGAACTACGGCCTGCTGAAGGTGACGGCTGCTGGCAAGCATTTCATCAAGACCCCCAAGTCGTTCATGGTGGTCGAGGACCACGAGTTCAACGAGGACGACGAGCCCTCATCGGGCGATGGAGGCACCAGCGCCCTCGACCCGACGCTCTCGGCCATGCTCCACGACCTGCGCAAGAAGTGGTCGCGCAAGATGGAGCGCCCACCCTACGTCATCTTCCAGGACGTGTCCATCGAGCAGATGGCCACCTACTACCCCGTGACGCTCGAGGAGCTGAAGAACATCCAGGGTGTGGGCGACGGCAAGACGCGCCAGCCCTATGCCAAGGAGTTCGTGAACCTCATCAAGCGCTATTGCGAGGAGAACGACATTGAGCGGCAGACCGACCTGCGTGTGCGCACCAAGGCGAAGGACTCGATGCGCAAGCTGAAGATTCTGCAGAACATCGACCGCCGCATCGCCCTCGACGACATCGCCAATGCCCTGGGCATCGACTTCGAGGAGCTGCTCGACGAGCTCGAGGGCATCGTCCTCTACAGCGGCAACAAGATTAACATCGACTACTTCCTCGACGAAATCATGGACCCCGACGACGTGGCCGACATGTGCGACTTCTTTGCCGACCTGGAGAAAGACGACCTCGAGGCGGCCTACCGCGAGTTTGGCTCCGATTTCTCCGAGGACGAGATACGCCTCGTGCGCATCAAGTTCATCAGCGACATGGCCAACTGACCTGATTGTTTTTGTCTGTTAGACCCTTCACAAGAAGCCAGCCTGACGTGTTGTCAGCCTGCTCCTGGTGAAGGGCTTTTCTTTTGCTCGCAGAAAAGCAGTGACGCTGCCTGAAAATTTGGCGTTGACTTTTGAAAATTTGGCGTTGACTTTTTCAAAAAAGGCGTTGACTTTTTTCAGGCAGGCGACGGCCTTTGAAAAACAGACGGTTGCTTTTGCCCAGATTTTCTGTGGAATCGTTTCTTCATAGGTAACAGCTCAGTTCACCACCGGGGCCTCCCCGTTTTGCTGGGGAGCATGAGGGCTACCGTGGTGAACTGAGTAGCTACTTTCATCGCGCGCGAGGGTTAAATCGTATTAATTAATGTAGAATGATGTGCGGAATATGAGAAAAAATGAGTACCTTTGCACGCAATATAAAAGAAAGGTACAAATTTATGGCTTCATTTATTGCAGACAAAATCGTGATGGATGGTCTCACATTCGACGACGTCCTGTTGATTCCCGCTTATTCAGAAGTGCTGCCCAAGACGGTAGAGTTGAAAACCCGCTTCTCGCGCCACATCGAGCTGAACATCCCGTTCGTGACGGCTGCCATGGACACCGTCACCGAGAGTCAGATGGCCATTGCCATCGCCCGTGAAGGCGGCATCGGCGTGATTCATAAGAACATGCCCATCGACGAGCAGGCCCGTCAGGTGGCCATCGTGAAGCGTGCCGAGAACGGCATGATCTACGACCCCGTCACCATTCCCCGCGGCTCCACCGTGGCCCAGGCCCTGGACATCATGGCCGAGTACCACATCGGCGGCATTCCCGTGGTCGACGACGAGAAGCGACTGGTGGGCATCGTCACTAACCGCGACCTGCGCTTCGAGCGCCGTCTGGACCGACCCGTGGAGGAAATCATGACCAAGGAGAACCTCGTCACCACCCATCAGCAGACGAACCTGATGGACGCTGCCCAGATTCTGCAAGAGAACAAGATTGAGAAGCTGCCCGTGGTGGACAAGGACAACCACCTGGTGGGCCTCATCACCTATAAGGATATCACCAAGGCAAAGGACAAGCCCATGGCCTGCAAGGACGACAAGGGCCGTCTGCGCGTGGCTGCCGGCGTGGGTGTCACGTTCGACACGCTCGACCGCATGCAGGCACTGGTCAACGCTGGTGCCGACGCCATCGTCATCGACACGGCCCACGGCCACTCGAAGGGCGTCATTGAAAAACTCCGCGAGGCCAAGGCATCGTTCAAGGACATCGACATCGTGGTGGGTAACATCGCCACCGGCGAGGCTGCTCGCCTGCTGGTGGAGAATGGTGCCGACGCCGTGAAGGTGGGCATCGGTCCGGGCAGCATCTGCACCACGCGCGTGGTGGCCGGTGTGGGCGTGCCGCAGCTCAGTGCCGTCTACGATGTGTTCAGTGCACTCCGTGACACCGACGTGCCCCTCATCGCCGATGGCGGTCTGCGCTATTCGGGCGATGTGGTGAAGGCACTCGCCGCCGGCGGCTCGAGCGTCATGATCGGTTCGCTCGTGGCTGGCACCGAGGAGAGCCCCGGCGACACCATCATCTACAATGGCAGAAAGTTCAAGAGCTACCGTGGCATGGGCTCGCTCGAGGCCATGGAGCACGGCTCGAAGGACCGCTATTTCCAGGCCGACACGAAGGACGTGAAGAAACTGGTGCCCGAGGGCATCGCCGGCCGCGTGCCCTACAAGGGAACGGTGCAGGAGGTCATCTATCAGCTCAGCGGTGGTCTGCGCTCGGGCATGGGCTATTGCGGTGCCGCCAACATCGACCAGCTGCACAATGCCAAGTTCACCCGCATCACCAACGCCGGCGTGCAGGAGAGCCATCCGCACGACATTACCATCACCAGCGAGGCTCCCAACTACTCGCGGCCAAACGACTAAACTTATTTCATGAATTAAAACAACAAGGAAAAATGAATAATATTTGGGCTAATACAACTACGGGGAAAGCACCGCGAGGTTTATTATTTATTATTTTTTCTTTATTCTTTAGCCACGCAGTGGCGCAAACCGACCCAGTCATCATGACGGTCAACGGCCAGCCCGTGCTGCGTTCAGAGTTTGAGTACTCCTATAATAAGAATAACTCCGAGGGTGTCATCGACAAGAAGAGCGTCGAGGAATATGTCGACCTCTTCGTCAACTACAAGCTGAAGGTGGCCGCTGCCATCGATGCCCACTACGACACGCTCACCTCGTTCAAGAAGGAGTTTGCCCAGTACCGCGACCAGCAGGTGCTGCCCATGCTCGTCACCGATGCCGACATGGAGGCCGAGGCCCACAAGATTTACGATGAGACGGTGGAGCGCATTGGCCCCGATGGTCTCATCAAGACGGCACACATCCTCATCCGTGCCGACCAGCAGGCTCCCCAGGAGGAATGGGACAAGGCCAAGGTGCGCATCGACTCCATCTACAAGGCGTTGAAGGGCGGTGCCGACTTCGCCGACCTGGCCACCCGTCTGTCGCAGGACCCTGGCTCGGCCCGTCAGGGTGGCGAGCTGCCCTTCGTGCAGCACGGCCAGTTCGTGAAGGAGTATGAGGATGTGGCCTTCAAGCTGCAGCCCGGCGAGATGTCCGAGGTGGTGAAGTCGCCCTTCGGCTATCATATCATCCTGATGAAGGAGCGCAAGATGCTGGAGCCTTTTGAGGAGCACCACGATGCCATCCTCCGCTTCATGGAGCAGCGCAACATGCGCGACCGCATTGCCCAGCAGAAGGTGGAGAAGATGGTGAGCGAGAGCAACGGCCAGCTCACCACGGCCTCGCTGATGGAGCAGAAGGCCGACGAGCTGTCGAAGGGCGACATGGAACTGAAATACCTCATCCAGGAATACCACGACGGTCTGCTGCTCTATGAAATCAGCAACAACCTCGTGTGGGATAAGGCTGCCAAGGACGAGGCCGGACTGGCTGCCTATTTCAAGAAGCACAAGAAGAATTACGCCTGGGACGAGCCCCGCTTCAAGGGCATCGCCTACCACGTGAAGGAGCAGGCCGACGTGAACGCCGTGCGCAACTGCGTGAAAAAACTGCCCTTCGACCAGTGGGCCGAGGCACTGCGCACTACCTTCAATGCCGACTCCGTCATTCGCATCCGTGTGGAGAAAGGCATCTTCAAACAGGGCGACAACGCGCTGATTGACAGCATCGTATTCAAGAAGGATACCGTCGTGAGACACCTGACCGACTATCCCATCGATGCCCATTTCGGAAAGATTCTGAAGAAGGGTCCCGAGGACTATACCGACGTGCGTGGACTGGTGGTGGCCGACTATCAGGAGATGCTTGAGAAAGAGTGGGTGGCACAGCTACGCCGGAAGTACACCTTCCAGGTCAATGAGGACGTCTTAAAAACCGTAAACAACCACTGATGAAGAAATCGCTTGTATCCCTGCTCTCCCTGCTCACCCTGTGGAACCTTTCCCTACAGGCCCAGTCGGCCGACTCGCTGCAGAACATCGTCGACGAGGTGGTGTGGGTCGTGGGCGACGAGGCCATTCTGAAGAGCGACATCGAGGTGACGCGCATCCAGGCAGCCATGGAGGGTATGCGCTGGAGTGGTGACCCCGACTGCGCCGTGCCTGAGCAGATTGCCGTTCAGAAACTGTTCTTGCATCAGGCAGCCATCGACAGCGTGGACAAGGACATCACGGAGAACGACATCTCCGCAGAGATAGAGTCGCGCATTGACTATATGGTGGAGCAGGTGGGCTCGCGCGAGAAACTGGAGGAGTATCGCAAGCAGAGCATGAGCCAGATACGCCAGTCGATGCACGACGACCTGCGTGACCAGCTGCTCATTCAGCGCATGAAGCAGAAACTGGTGCAGGACATCTCCGTGACACCTGCCGAGGTGCGCCGCTATTTCAAGGACCTGCCAGAGGATAGCATCCCTTTCGTGCCTACGGCCGTTGAGGTGCAGGTCCTCACACTGATGCCGAGGGTGTCGCCCGAGGAAATCAACCGCGTGAAGGACGAGTTGCGTGAATATACGGAGCGTATCAACAAGGGCGAGACGTCGTTCTCAACCCTGGCACGCCTCTATTCCGAAGACCCCGGCTCGCGCCGTTCGGGTGGCGAGATGGACTACGTGGGACGTGGCATTCTCGACCCGGCATTCGCTGCCGTGGCCTTTAATCTTACTGACCCTACTAAGGTGTCGAAAATCGTGGAGTCGGAGTTTGGCTTCCATATCATCCAGCTCGTCGACAAGCGTGGCGACAAGATAAAGGTGCGTCATATCCTGCGCAAGCCGGTAGTCAGCGACTCGGCTATCAACGTGTCGCTGGCACGCCTCGACACGCTGGCCAATGACATCCGCACGGCTTCCATACCGCAGCGGTTGCAGGGATTCTATACGGGTGACAGCTTTACGTTCGAGGATGCCGTGTCGTTCTTCTCTGACGACAAGGACACGCGCAACAACCGAGGGCTGATGGCCAACAAGGACGAGCGCGGACAGCTGAAGTCGTCGCGCTTCGAGATGCACGAGCTGCCCACCGAGGTGGCACGCGTGGTAGACACGCTGCAGGTGGGGCAGATCTCTAATCCGTTCACCATGATCAATGAGCGTGGTAAGACGGTGTGCGTCATTGCCAAGCTGAAAAACAGGATTCCCGGACACAAAGCCAGCATCACCGAGGACTTCCAGGTGATGAAGGATGTGGTGCTCGAGCGCCGCAGGTCCACCTTCCTGCACGACTGGGTGGAGAAAAAAATAAAGAGTACTTATGTTCGCCTGAACGACCAGTATCGTGACTGCAAGTTTGAGTACGATGGCTGGGTGAGGTGAAGAGAAGTGATAAGTGAAAAGTGATAAGTGAAAAACGGGCGACTTTACAACATACAGGGGAATACAGGCAGAAGCATCGCAATGATGCTTCTGTGTGTGCTATGTATGCTCGTGGTCAGCTATGCCATGGCCTTGCCAATGGCTGCTGTCCAGGCACCGCCGAAGTCAGACCCGAAACGCGTCTACCTGATTCATGCCGATGAGCTGCGCTACGACAAGTGGCAGAACAACGATGCTCAGGTGCTCAGAGGGTCGGTGGAGTTCGAGCACGACGGCGCACGCCTGTATTGCGACAGTGCCAACTTCTTCGAGTCGAGAAACTCCTTCGAGGCCTGGGGGCACGTGCGCATGGTGCAGGGCGACACGCTCTCGCTCACCAGTGAACAGGGCTACTACGACGGCAACCAGCAGATGATGGAGGCCCACGACAATGTGGTGCTTCGCCATCGCACGACCACCCTCTATACCGATGAGCTCTACTACGACCGTATCTGGAACCAGGGCTATTTCCAGAATGGCGGACGGCTGGTGGACAACGGTACGACGCTCACCAGCGACTGGGGTGAATATCACACCGATACGAAGTGGGCCATCTTCTATTACGACGTGAAGATGGTCGACAAGCAGTTCCAGCTCACCACCGACTCGCTCTACTATGACACGCAGGTGAAACTGGCGCACATCGTGGGACCCTCGCATATCGTCTCGGGCAAGAGTCACATCTACTCTGAGCTGGGCTATTACAGCACCGTCACCGAGGAGGCCGAGCTGCTGAACCGCTCGCGTCTGGACAACCAGGGGCGCACCCTCGTGGGCGACAGCCTCTGGCATAACGGGAAGACGGGCGTCAGCGAGGCCTTCATGAACGTGGAGTTCAACGACACGGTGAACAAGAGCATCCTGAAGTGTGACTATGGGCATTATGAGGACAGCATCGGCTACGCCGTCTGCACCGACAATGCCCTGGCTATCGACTACTCGCAGCGCGACTCTCTCTTCGTTCATGGAGACACCATCAAGGTGTTCTCGTATAACCTTGAGACGGATTCCGTCTACCGCGTTTTGCACGCTTATAATAAAGTTCGCGCGTACCGTATTGATATTCAGGCCGTGTGCGACTCACTGGTGTACTCCTCACTTGACTCTTGTCTGACGATGTATAAGGACCCTATCACGTGGAATATGAACCAGCAGCTGGTGGGCGATGAAATAAGAGTCTACATGAAAGACTCGGTCATCGACCATGCGCACGTGGTGGGCAACGCCTTCTCCATAGAGGAACTTCACAAGGAGAAGTGCTACAATCAGGTGTCGTCGAAGGAGATGTTCGCCTTCTTCACTGAAGGCCGCATTCATGAGGCACAGGCCAAGGACAATGTCATCACCGTCTACTATCCAGAGGACAAGGCCGACAGCAGCTTCGTCGGACTGGTATATATGGAGACCAGCGACCTGCGCATGTTCATGGACAGTATAGGGAAGCTAAGCCGTATATGGGCACCGAAGTCCGACGGTACGATGTATCCCATGTCGCAGATTCCTCCCCAGAAACGCTATCTTGACGGATTCGCCTGGTATGACTATGTGAGGCCGCTCTCTAAGGACGATATCTTTATTTGGCGCAGCAAGAAGAAAGACGATGAAGAAACCACGGCCGTTCAACCTTAACCCTATCTACGATAATGCCGACCGACCGGTGGGCGCCTCGGTTCATGGTGCTTTCGCCGCAGGGAGAAAGCTGCGGCAGGGTAGGGGGCAGACGCTCAGCATTCCGATGCTGCTTTCGCTGCTGTTTATCTTAGTAGCGGTGTTGCTGGTTATCGCTTTCTCATGTTAGAGTTCTATTATGGCAGATAAAATACAACTTCTTCCCGATTCCGTAGCCAACCAGATTGCGGCTGGCGAGGTCATCCAGCGGCCAGCATCGGTTATCAAGGAGCTGGTTGAGAACGCCGTTGATGCCGGTGCCCACGACATTCGGGTGATGGTGGTCGATGCCGGGCGTACGTCTATCCAGGTCATTGACGATGGCTGTGGCATGTCGGAGACAGATGCCCGTCTGGCCTTCGAGCGGCATGCCACGTCGAAGATTCGTCAGGCCGACGACCTCTTCTCACTCCATACCATGGGGTTCCGTGGCGAGGCCCTGCCGTCGATTGCCGCCGTGGCGCAGGTGGCGCTCACCACTCGCATGGCTGGAGACGAGGTGGGCACGCAGCTGACGATACACGGCTCGAAGGTGGTCAGCCAGGAGCCGGTGGCTTGTCCGGTGGGCTGCAACTTCAAGGTGGACAACCTGTTCTTCAATGTGCCGGCACGCCGCCGCTTCCTCAAGACGAACACTACGGAGCTGAACAATATCCTTACTGCCTTTGAACGCATCGTGCTCGTCTATCCCGATATCTCTTTCACGCTCTATAGCAATCAGCAGGAGCTACTGAGCTTGCGGGCGGGCTCTCTGCGCCAGCGCATCGTCGACGTATTCGGAAAGAAACTCAGTCAGGAGTTGCTCCCCTTGCAGGTTGATACCGCGCTGTGCCGCATCAGTGGCTTCGTGGGAAAGCCGGAGACGGCGCGTAAGAAAGGTGCCCATGCCTTCTTCTTCGTCAATGGACGCTACATGCGTCACCCTTATTTCCACAAGGCTGTCGTCGGGGCCTACGAACGGCTTGTGCCGGAAGGCACGCAGGCCCCTTACTTCGTCTACTTCGATGTGGAACCTGCCGATATCGACGTGAATATACATCCCACGAAGACGGAGATTAAGTTCGAGAATGAGCAGGGAATCTTTCAGATACTCTCTGCTGCTGTAAAGGACGCTCTGGGACGCTTCTGTGATGTGCCCTCCATCGACTTCGATACGGAGGGACGTCCCGAAATCCCGGTCTTCGACCCGCAGGCTGACGCCGTTCGCCCGCCGCAGGTGCAGTATAATCCTTCCTATACGCCGCGCTTCCCGTCGGGGGCATCCAGCCATCATGCTACCGCCGACATGGCCGA
This sequence comes from uncultured Prevotellaceae bacterium, assembly GCA_902775475.1. Classification (GTDB taxonomy): domain Bacteria; phylum Bacteroidota; class Bacteroidia; order Bacteroidales; family Bacteroidaceae; genus Prevotella. The sequence goes on along the minus strand of CACYME010000017.1, from coordinate 32,256 downwards.
CCTCTATGCGCTGACACTCTCGCAGCCCTCGCAGCAGACGATTCCATTCTCCGGGGAGGACGAATCTCCAGTTCCCCAGCAGCTGACGGAGCGTTCACCGCAGCACTATCAGTATAAGGGGCGCTACATCATGACGGCGGTCAAGTCGGGGCTCATGATTATCGACCAGCACCGGGCCGATGTGCGTATCTGCTATGAGCGAAATCTTGAGCGTATCAGTAAGAAAATAGCAAGCACCCAGCGTGTGCTCTTCCCGGAAGTGCTGCAGTTCTCCCCCTCGGAAACGGTTATGTTGCAACGGCTGTTACCCGACCTGACGGCCATTGGCTTCGACGTTAGTGACCTGGGTGGCGGTAGCTTCGTGGTCAATGGCATCCCGGCAGGGATTGATGGCATCGACCCACTCTCGCTGCTACGCAACATCGTGACAGATGCTGTTGAACAGTCGTCGTTGGCTACTACCGATTTCCATGCAGCACTAGCTCTCAGTATGGCGCGAAATACGGCCATTGCTTATGGGCAGGTGCTTTCCAATGAAGAGATGGAACGCGTCGTTAACGAGCTCTTCGCCTGTTCTAATGCCAACTATACACCCGACGGGAATGCTATCCTCGCCATCCTTCCGCAGAGCGATATTGACCATTTGCTGACATAGCGGTCATGTGCAAGGGAAATACAAGGAGATTTAGACTTTTTGTAGAATAGAATTGGAATAATGCTTTTTTTTGAAAGAAATATTGAGATTTTCTTGGCAGGTTGTGAAAAAATGCTTAACTTTGCCACGAATTTGCACATATTGAAAGTATTAATATTATAAATTTTGTGTTCATGAAAAGGAAATTTATTAATGGATTGCTCCTGTTAGCCCTGTTTGTGGGCTTCACGGGCTCTGTGGTTTCTTGTAAGGACTACGACGACGAGAAACTTGGGAACTTGGACGGCCGAGTGGCTGATCTGGAGAATGATCTGCGGGCAAAGATTGCTGATCTGCAGACCCAGTTGAGCAATTGTCAGCAGACATGCAAGGACTTCCGCGATGCTACCAACGAGAAGTTCAAGCTGTATGTGACCATTGAGTCGCTCAACAGCACGCTCACCAACTATTACACAAAGGGTGAGACCTACAACAGGCAAGAAATTTTGGACCTGTTCAACACCAAGCTGGCTGATTACTACACGCAGGGTCAGATTGACGACATGCTGAAGAACCTCAACCTCAGCCAGTATGCTACGAAGACTGAGCTGGAAGCTTTGCAGAACAACCTTCAGGGACAGATTGATGGACTGAAAGAAGAACTCAAGAAGTATGCTACCATCGAGGCGCTGAACAAGACGCAGGAAGACCTGCTGGCCAAGGACGCAGAGAACCTCCAGCTGGCTTACGACAGCATTGCTCGTGCAAAGGCTGAGCTGATTACTTATGCTGATCAGGCTGCCCAGGCAAAGTATGACGCTGCTGTTCTCTATGTTGATGGCAAACTGGTGCAGGTTAATGCTGACATCGAAGCTGCTATGAATAAGGCTGTGGAAGCTTATAACCTGGCTTCTCAGGCCAATACTGCTGCAGGCAATGCTCAGACCACGGCTAATGAGGCCAAGACTCTGGCTGAAACAAACAGGGATAAGCTCCAGACCCTGAGCAGCGAGTTCAACTCGTTTAAGGACGAAGTTACCACTTCCATCAGTACTATTAATGGTACTATTTCTGAGATTCAGGAGACTGTTGCTGAAGTGTCGGCCTTAGCTCTTGCCAACTTCATTCTGATTGGCAACATGCAAGAGGCACTCGATGTACTGTCGGAGGATCTTGACGAAGCTGTCGCTCGTATCGAAGGCTTGGAGAGCGAGGATCTCGTTCTGCATTCAATGATTGAGGAAACCAACCAGACCATTTCTGGTCTGCAGGATGAGGTCGCTGCCAATAAGGCTGAGGCTGACAGACTGCACGCTGAGATGCTCGAGACAATCAGCGGTTTGGCTGAGGCTATCGCTGAGAACGCCGCAAATATCGAAGAGGTGAAGCAGGACGTTGTCACCAAGGTGGCTGACCTCCAGGGCCAGATTAATGAGGCCAACGAGGCTATTCAGGCTAACACCGATGCTATTAACGCTCTGACTGGCGCATTCAAGAACGTGGCTGCCAAGTGGATTACCGGCATTGAGCTGAATGGCAGTTACAATCCTATGTTCGGTGAGCTGAACCTCCCCATTGACATTCGTTCGAACATGCTCATTTCCTTCCACGGCACACTGGGTAACGACGGTATTGAGTTCCCCACTCGCAACCAGGTTTACTATCAGCAGGAGACTGAGCAGTGGAAGAAGTTCACCAAGGAAGACGTTGATATGCTCGGTGGCATTACTCCTATCGAGATGGCTGGCAACAAGACCATCATCAACCTCAATGACGAGGGTACAGAAGTTGGTAATGCTGGTACACTCTACATGACCATCAACCCCACCGACCGCGATTTCACTGGTACTGAGTTCAAGCTCATCGACAGCAACGATAAAGAGTCGCCCGTTAAGATTGAGCCTTTGAAGAAGAGCAATCACACTCTGTGGTTCGGTTACACCCGTTCTGGTGTTGAGGGTGCTCAGAGCAGCAATGGCTTCTATGAGGCTAAGGTTACTTATAGCGAGGCTGCCCTGGAGAGCAACAACCGCCTGCGCCTCGACATCGAGAAGCTGAAGGACGTTGTTAAGGACCTGAAGGACTATAAGAATGGCTTCGACCTGCACAACCTCACTGAGGCTGTCTACTTCAACATCAATCAGTTCCTCATTGCCAACGCCGTTAAGGCTACTTGGACTGACGAACTGGGCACGAAGAGCGTTGTTTCTCAGTACGGTATCGGTGCTACCAGCATCAAGCCTCTCTCGTTCTCATGGGGTAAGGACCTGGGTGAGATGACCTTCGGCCTCGGTATGGCTGAGGACTTCATCGACCGACTCATCGACAAGGCTGCCGCCGGATTCCCCGAGCTGCGCTTCATCGACTATACCATCGACGACATCGCATTTGAGAAGTTCGAAGACCTCGACGGTGATGGTCAGATTGATCCCAACAACATCGTGGCTACCTTCAACCTCAAGGTCACCAGCCTCTATCTCTGGGAACAGGGATATAAGGAGGTTTGGGTGAATGTTCCCACATGGCATGCATACGACACTAACGGCAAGATTCATACCATTCACCCCGCTGATGTGCGCGTGAAGATTTCAATTGAGCCCGTTGAAGGCTATGCCGGTCAAGTGAATGTCTGCATTTCCTACGATATCACCGAGGAGCTGCGTCGTCTGGCCAACTACGACCATGACAAGGATAATGCCGATGAGATGGAGCGTATCCGTCAGCAGATTGATATGTATCTCGATGATATCCGCGACTTCCTCAACGACCTGAAGGACATTAAGCCCAGCAAGATTGCTGACAAGGCTAAGAGCGCTATTTCTGACTACTTCAACGAGATCTACAAGCGCTACAAGCGTTACCTGAACCCGAACAAGTACGTTCAGCCCACGCTGCTCGTCAAGAGCGAGGATGGCTATCGTCGTCTGAGCCGTTCGGCTAAGATTCCCGCACAGATTAAGGGTACCAGCCTGCTGCTTGCTCCTACCACCTACACTGCTGAGATTATCTCGCCTGCTTACAAGAAGTTCGTGGCTGTGACCAACGTCTTCAAGGGTGAGGCCAGTGCTCAGGGTGGCGACGCTGCCTGCAAGAGCGTCCTTGACAAGGCCAATGCTCAGAGCCGCATCAACGAGGTCATCAATGGTGGCTGGGGCTCGTACATCGACTTCGAGGCTGAGGATGGCTACACTTACGAGGTGCTCTACTCCGCAGTCGACTACACCGGTCTGGTTTTCACTGAGAAGTACTATTTCACGGTCAGTAAGTAATTTCATCAACTACTAAAGGAGATTTGACAATTATGAATATCAAGAAATCAATACTTACCTGTATGCTGATGCTGGGCTTCGTCTCAGCATCGGCACAGGAACCACAGGATGCACCGGAATTTGTCTTCAATCCTCATTGGTACGTGCAGGTGCAGGGAGGTGTTCAGCACACCTTAGGTGAGCTGTCCTTCGGCGACCTCATTTCACCGAATGCTCAGCTGACACTCGGCTATCAGTTCGACGAGGTGATTGGCGCACGTCTGGCTGTTAACGCCTGGCAGTCGAAGGCTGGTTCCGACTACGGCAATCTGGGCAAGTGGGACTGGAAGTGGAAGTATGTGGCTCCCACCGTTGATCTCACCGCCAATCTCTCGAACCTCTTCTGTGGTTTCAACCCCAACCGCGTCTTTAACCTCAGCATCTTCGCTGGTATCGGTGCCAACATTGGTTTCGACAATGACGACGCTGCTGCTGCAAAGACCGAGATTCTGAAGATTCACGACTACACCAAGACCCTCAATGCTCCCATGGAGTACTGCTGGGATGGCTCAAAGGCTCGCTTCGTAGGTCAGGCCGGTATCATGGCCGACTTCCGCCTCAGCGATGCTGTCAGCCTTGGACTGGAGCTGGCTGCTAACACGCTCAGCGACAAGTACAACTCAAAGCGTGCGAAGAATGCCGACTGGTATTTCAATGGCCTGCTGGGTCTGAAGATTAATCTTGGTGACGCTTATGTTGCCTGGCAGCCTGGCATGAAGTTCCGCCGTGGCCTGTTCAACCGTCAGCCTCGCGTGGTCGAGAAGGTGGTTGAGAAGAAGGTCGAGGTCGAGAAGATTGTCGAGAAGCCCGTCTACATCGACAAGATTGTCGAGGTTGAGAAGAAGCAGGAGCCGCTGCGCCGCGACGTGTTCTTCACCATCAACAGCTCGCGCATCGATCCCACTGAGGGTCAGAAGATCGAGGACATCGTTGCCTTCTTGCGCCTCAACCCCGCAGCAAAGGTCACTGTCACTGGTTATGCCGACAAGGGCACGGGTAACGCCAAGATCAACGAGCGCCTCGGTAAGAACCGCGCTCAGGTTGTGGCCGACCGTCTGGTCAAGCAGTACAAGATCGACCGCTCTCGCATCATCATCGACAGCAAGGGTGACACCGAGCAGCCGTTCGCTGAAAACGACAAGAACCGTGTGACTATCTGCATCGCAGAGTAAGCCGCTACGCGTTAATCGATTCATCCTGCCTTGCAGCTGGCCTAAAGGGCGGTTGCAAGGCAGGATTCTTTTAGTCTTTTAAGGTATTCTCTTTATGAACAGAATTCTACTCTTCTTTCTATCAGCCCTCTTCAGCACTACCGCCCTGGCGCAGTTCACCAGCAATGGCTACTACCGCGTGCAGAACGTGGGGTCTTCTCGTTATATCGACATGATAGACAACAAGACCACGGGGTTCAGCTATGCCAAGACGGCCTACGACATCGACGCCCTTGTGTCGCGCAAGCCCTTCAGCTGGGTTGCTTCCGATCCCGGCTCTGTCATCTATGTGGAGTCGAAGGGCAATTCGATGTATAACCTGAAGGCCCAGGGCACCGATGCCTACAAAGTGGTGACCCGCTATCTGAAGCTCACCAGGCAGACGCTTAGCAATGGCAAGTATGCCTATTTCGCTTCTGCCACTGAGCAAGGCATCACCCTCTATCTCTATGATCAGGATGACGATGGCGAGAACGACGAAGGACGCCTCTATACGATGAAGACGGGTTCGAACCTGATGCGGCTCTGGTACATCACTCCGATTTCTGCTACCGATGATAGCAACTATTTCGGCGTTGACGGTAAGGTTACCGCTGGTGGAAAGCAATACACCACGTTCTATGCCTCTTTCCCCTTCACCTTCACTTCGTCGTCCATGAAGGCCTACATCGTGAAGAAGGTCGATGGAGACATGGCTGTCTGGCAGGAGGTCAGCGGCAAGATTGCCGCCAGTACCCCTGTCATCATCGCCTGTGCAGGTACTTCACCCTCGCAGAACCGCCTCAATCTCGAGTTGCAGGACGGCACCGCCCCCTCGGGCAACCTGCTGAAGGGAGTCTATTTCGAGAACTCTCAGGTGGAGTATATCGCTCGTTCGCTCCGTCTGGGCACCGAGCCTTTCCACCTCAATGTCACACCTAACGACCCGAACACCATGCGCCTGCTTGGCGTCACGTCGAAGGGCAAGCTGGGCTTCGTGAAGAGCGACGTGAAGTACGTTCCCCAGAACAGCGCCTACCTGAAAGTAGCTGCTGGTTCGCCCGATGAGATTACGCTCATGACGCAGGCCGAGTACGACCAGGCGGTGGCCCTAGACGTGGTCACCGTGACGGCCAACAACAAGCAGCGTGTCTATGGCGATGCTAACCCTGCGTTCGACTATGTCGTCTCCGGCACTGGCACCATCAACGGCCAGCCCACCATCAGCTGCGAGGCCACCCAGGAGTCGCCCGTAGGCACCTATCCCATCGTCGTTGGCAAGGGTAGCGTGAGCAACCACACTTTCAACGCCGTCAACGGTACGCTCACCGTGACGAAGGCTCCGCTCACCGTCACCGCCCGCAGCTATACCATTAAGCAGAACGAGGCACTGCCACAGTTTGCCGTCGACTATGCCGGCTTCAAACTGGGACAGACCAACAGCGTGTTCACCGCGCAGCCTGTCATCACCTGCAATGTGCCTGCCGACAAGACACCCGGCACCTATCCCATCACCGTCAGCGGCATCACTGCGCAGAACTATGAAGTCAGCTATGTGGCAGGCACGCTCACCATTCAGCAGGCCGACCCCATCACCGTGAAGGCCACCAGCCTGAAGAAGGAGTATGGCGACGCCGTACCCCAGCTGACGTGGACTGTCGAGGGCGGCACGCTCACGGGCCAGCCGCAGCTCTCCTGTCAGGCAACGCCGTCGTCGGCTCCCGGCACCTACGCCATCACTGTGTCGAAGGGCACCCTCGACTATCCGAACCTCGTGTTCGTCGATGGCACGCTTACGGTGACGAAGGCTCCGCTCACCATCTCGGCTGGCGGACCCTACACCATGAAGCAGACCGACGAGCGCCCGACGTTCCAGCCCGTCTTTGAGGGCTTCAAGCTCAACGAGACGCAGGCCGTGCTCACCAGCCAGCCCGTGCTGACCACAAACGCTCCGGATGACAATACGCCGGGCGAGTATGTGGTGAGCGTCAGCGGTGCCGAGTCGCCCAACTATGACATTACCTACGTTCCCGGTCGCCTCATCATCACCGAGGCCGACGAGATTGTGCTTGTTGTAGCCGATGCCACCATGGTCTATGGCGACGAGGTGCCTGCCTTCACCTACACCGTTTCGGGTGGCGAGATTGAGGGTGAGCCGGTCGTCAAGTGCGAGGCCACCAGCCGCTCATCCGTTGGTGCCTATGCCATCACCATCGAGCGCGGCACCATCACCTATCCGAACCTGCGCCTCGTGCCTGGCACGCTCACCGTCACCAAGGCACCGCTCGTGGCCTCTGTGGGCAACTACGTGCGCACGCAGGGTGATCCTAACCCGACGTTCGTGGTGCTCTACGACGGCTTCCGCAATGGCGACACCGAAGAGGCCATCGCCGTGAAGCCCGTTGCTACCACCGAGGCCGACGCGGCCAGCACACCGGGCACCTACGACATCGTCGTCAGTGGAGGCGAGGCCCAGAACTATGCCTTCACCTATGTCAACGGCATCCTCACGGTCGAGGTGCGCACCGCTGTGCAGACCGTCACCTTCCGTGCACCCGTCGACGTCTACACCGTCACGGGTCGCCTTGTCCGTCGCCAGGCCACCACGACCGCTGGCCTGCCCGCTGGACTCTATGTCGTTGAGGGCCGTAAGGTCATCGTCAAGTAGGTTCTTAGGATGACGTTTCAAAAGGCAGTTCAGGTTTCGTACATCGCCATGTACGAAACCTGAACTGCCTTTTGATATATGCTTGTAACAGCTCAGTTGCCACGAGTAGAGACGCCACAATGTGGCGTCTCTATACAAACGCATAAAATTTTTTCAATCATTTTTCTTATATTTTTGAGGCCTACAGGCCGACCAAGGCGCAATGACTGAGCAGTTAGCCACCCCGACTCCGTTTCTAAATTTCTGTTAATTTTGTTCCGAATATGTTCCCAAAATGAACACTCGACCCCCTCCAAATTTTGAAAATTTCGCGCGAGAGTATTTTTGGCTGAAAATAAGCGATTTTTGAGAGGTTTTACTAAACCGCTGTAATTTAGATACTTATACTTGTTTTTGCGAAAATTAGCCATCGGAACGCTGAAAAAAGTCAACGCCAAATTTTCAAAAGGCGTTGACTTTTGAAAATTTGGCGTGCTTACAGAAGTGGTAGTCGAGGCAAAAATTCGCAAAAAAATGGCCAAAATTTTGCACAGAGTGGGTATTGATGTGCAAGAATTAACCTTTTTTAATTCTCGCAGACAAGTCGAATCCGCTTCATGAGGGCAAAAAAAAGACGTTTTTCGAGCCAGAATGCCTCCTCAGGACGAACATTTTTTTGTGGTAATTTTGAACACTGATTCCTTGCCCGGTTTTACACGGTCTTTTACGGATTTCCTAAAAAGACCGTGTAAAACCGTGGCAATGAAGCAAGCACAGTATGAGGCCGTGTAAGTCCGTGGCAGGCTTAGAAGATTCTCCTTGTGATTCTGAGGTTCAGGACGGGGAACACCTTGAACTTCTTGATGATGTCCACGTAGTCGCCCACCTTTCCGCGCACGTTTTCCACGTCGTTCACCAAGTCCGTGCCGTCGTGGGTCACAATCTTCGGCGTGCCGCCCCAGAAAAGCGCTCCGCAGTCGAACGACACCTGCCAGCGTGGGTCATTCTTCAGCAGTCGGCCCCCATAGCCGAAGCCGATGTAGGGCTTCAGGCGGTTGGCGTAGGCCCATGCCTTCACCATCGAGTTCTCGTCGGGAGTCATGCGGTAGGGATCGCCCTTGGCATACATCACGTCGCCCTTTGAGTGGATTTTCGTGTCTTCCAGCATGTAGACACCATCCACTATATCACCCGCTTTTGCCCAGACGTCCTCCTCGTAGTAGACGTCGTGCTTATAGTCACCCATGTGGATGCTCATCTTTCCATAGTCTATCAGCTTGTCTACCAGCTCGTCGGGCATGTTGATCGTGCTCTCGCCGACGGTGGCCAGCTCCGTGTCGCCGGTCACGGCCTTGTTGTAGAGGTTGTTGTAGATGCTCACGGCCATCAGGCTGGGCATGTCCTCTATGGCATTCTCAGCGCGCGCCACCTGGCGGTTGCCCAGGAAGAAGCCCGCCGTGAAGTGCCAGTGCTTGTTGCGCAGCGGCTTCACGTCGACCAGCAGCTTCCAGTTCCAGTAGGTGGGCACGCCCTCCGTGTCCACCACGTCGTCCACCTTGTTGCCCGTGAAGTTCTCCAGCAGTCCCGACAGGCGTTCAAACTTTGCATGGCTGGTGGCGGGGTCATCGCCCACGTCTACGCCGAAGTGCATGGTATGGGTGAAGCGGGGCATGATGGCATAGCCCGCACGCAGGCTGAACATATCATTCAGAGGCATGGACACGTCGAAGCCCAGACCCGTCGTTCCCGTGGTGAGCGAGAGGTCAAGATGGTTGAACGGCTTTGATGGAGAAGGCTGCAGGGTGGGGGACAATTCAGTAGTTTGACCCATGGAAAAACAGGCCCACATGCTTGCGATGATTAGAAAGACGCGTCTCATTCCTTCGATGATGTTTCTTAATCAGCTGCAAAACTACTAATAAAAGTTGAGACAGCCAAATCTGTACACTTTTTTTTTGTGCCAAAAATGTTTTTTCTGACTTTTGCGAAAAAAACAGCCGAAAAATTTGGCCGTTTCATTTATTCTCACTAACTTTGCACCCGCTTTCCGAGGAAAGAGAAAAGGGCGTTTAGCTCAGTTGGTTTAGAGCATCTGCCTTACAAGCAGAGGGTCGGCGGTTCGAATCCGTCAACGCCCACACAAGGTAAAAACATTGAATAGTGATTGTGTGTTGCGGCTCTGCCGCAACTTTTATTTCATAGAATAGCAAAAATGGAACTTGACGCCCTTATCGCCGTTTCGCCTATTGACGGCCGCTACCGTGGAAAAACCCAGTCCCTGAAAGACTTCTTTTCGGAGTATGCACTCATCCGCTATCGCATTAGGGTTGAAATAGAGTATTTCATCGCGCTCTGCGAGCTGCCCTTGCCACAGCTGGCCAGCTTCCCCCGTGAGCTGTTCCCGGCACTGCGCAACATCTACCAGCAGTTCACGCCCGAGCAGGCACAGCGCGTGAAGGACATCGAGGCCATCACCAACCACGACGTGAAGGCCGTGGAGTATTACATCAAGGAGTGCTTCGATGCCATCGGCGTGGAGCCGGCCGCCAAGAACTTCGTGCACTTCGGCCTCACCTCGCAGGACATCAACAACACATCCGTGCCCCTCTCGCTGAAGGAGGCCATCGACCAGGTCTATGTCCCCCTGCTCGAAGAGCTCATTGAGCAGCTCAACGACTATGCCCAGGAGTGGCGTGCCGTGCCCATGCTGGCCCGCACCCACGGACAGCCGGCATCGCCCACGCGGCTGGGCAAGGAGGTCATGGTCTACGTCTACCGTCTCGAGGAGCAGCTCCGCACGCTGCGCGACGTGCCCTTCACCGCCAAGTTCGGCGGCGCCACCGGCAATTTCAATGCCCATCATGTGGCCTATCCCGACATCGACTGGCCGCAGTTCGCTGAGCATTTCCTCAGAGAGTCGCTGGGCCTGGAGCGCGAGCAGTACACCACCCAGATTTCCAACTACGACCACCTGGCAGCGCTCTTCGACGCCCTGCGCCGCATCAACACCATCGTCATCGACCTCGACCGCGACTTCTGGATGTACATCTCCATGGACTACTTCAAGCAGCGCATCAAGGCCGGCGAGGTGGGCTCCAGCGCCATGCCCCATAAGGTGAACCCCATCGACTACGAGAACTCTGAGGGCAACTTGGGGCTGGCCAACGCCATTCTCGCCTTCCTGGCCCAGAAGCTGCCCGTCAGCCGCCTGCAGCGCGACCTCACCGACTCTACCGTGCTCCGCAATGTGGGCGTCCCCATGGGGCACAGCCTCATCGCCTTCCAGAGCACCCTCAAGGGCTTGCGAAAGCTCATCCTCAACGAGCAGAAGCTGGCCGACGACCTCGATGCCATGTGGGCCGTCGTCGCCGAGGCTTTGCAGACCATCCTCCGCCGCGAGGGATACCCCAACCCCTACGAGACCCTCAAGCAACTCACCCGCACTAACGAACGAATCACTCCCGAAACCATCGCAGCTTTCATCGACACGCTTGACGTGAGCCAGCAGGTGAAAGACGAACTCAGAGCAGTCACTCCACAGAACTACACAGGCATGTAGCATTATATTATAAAAAAAGAAAAACCAGCCGCGAGGCCAAAAAGTTAATGAATTATTATGGACATTGAAAACGACAAGATTCAGGAGCAGCTCGGCGACGAGCAGAAGAGCAGCCGTGAAGGCAGCGACTTTCGCCCCGTAGGACGCTCACCGCGTCCGCGCATCCACACCAACACACGACAGGTAAACAACAATTTCGACCGTGCATCCTTCAGCCGTCGCCGCAACGACGACGAGGAGGGATTCCGTCCCGAGGGCTTTGGGGCATCGCTTCAGGGCAATCAGCCACAGCGGCCCTATCGCCCGCGTACCAATTATAATAATAATGACGGCTATCAGCCCCGCCAGCAGGGTGGCTATCGTCCGCGCTATAACCAGCAGGGCGACCAGCAGCAGGGTGGCTATCGTCCGCGCTATAACCAGCAGGGCGACCAGCAGCAGGGAGGCTATCGTCCGCGCTACAACCAGCAGGGCGACCAGCAGCAGGGCTTCCGTCCACGCTATCAGCAGCGCCCGCAGCAGGGTGGGGGCTATCAGCCTCGCCAGCAGGGTGGCTACGGACAGCGCCCCCAGCGTCCCTACGGTGGCGGTGGCTACAACAAGCCCTACGCTCCCTACGGACAGCAGAAGCCCCGTCGTCAGCATTCCGCCGACTACGACCCCAATGCCAAGTACTCGATGAAGAAGCGCATTGAGTACAAGGAGGTGAACTACGACCCCAACGAGCCTGTGCGACTGAACAAGTTTCTGGCCAATGCCGGCGTTTGCAGCCGTCGTGAGGCCGACGAGTTCATCCAGGCTGGCGTCGTCACCGTCAACGGACAGGTGGTCACCGAGCTCGGCACGAAGGTGCTCCGCACCGACGAGATTCGCTTCCACAACGATCCCGTCTCCATCGAGAAGAAGGTCTACGTACTGCTGAACAAGCCGAAGGACTACGTCACCACCAGCGACGACCCGCAGCAGCGCAAGACGGTCATGGACCTCGTCAAGGATGCCTGCCCTGAGCGCATCTATCCCGTCGGACGCCTCGACCGCAACACCACGGGCGTGCTCCTGCTCACCAACGATGGCGACCTCGCCTCGAAGCTCACGCATCCTAAGTATCTGAAGAAGAAGATTTACCACGTCTACCTCGACCGCAATGTCACCGCCCACGACCTGCAGCAGATTGCTGAAGGCATCACCCTCGACGATGGCGAAATCAGGGCCGACGACGTGCAGTACGCCTCGCCGACCGACAAGAAGCAGGTGGGCATCGAGATTCATTCGGGCAAGAACCGCATCGTCCGTCGCATCTTCGAGGCTCTCGGCTATAAGGTCATCAAGCTCGACCGCGTACAGTTCGCAGGACTCACCAAGAAGAACCTCCGCCGTGGCGACTGGCGCTACCTCACCGAGGAAGAAGTCGACCGCCTCCGCATGGGCTCCTACGAATAACCTACTCCACCTACCCCACCTACTCCACCTACTTCACCTACCAAAAATGAAACGAACAAAAATCATCGATATCCTCAGCAGCACCTCCTATGGCCAGGAGGTCTGCGTAAAAGGTTGGGTGCGAACCCACCGCAGCAGCAAGGCCGTCGATTTCATCGCTCTTAACGACGGCTCCACCATCAAGAACGTCCAGGTGGTCGTCAGCCCCGATACCTGTTCCCTCAACAGCGACAGCGTCGCTGACCCCTCCCTCAAGGACATCACCACCGGCGCCTGCATCGCCGTCACCGGAGCCCTCGTCGAGAGCCCCGCTGCTGGCCAGCCCTCTGAGATACAGGCATCTGCCATCACTATCTATGGCCTCTGCGACAACACCTATCCCATGCAGAAGAAGGGCCAGAGCTTCGAGGTCATGCGCAAGAACGCACACCTCCGCCTCCGCACCAACACCTTCGGAGCCGTCATGCGCATCCGCCATAACATGGCAATGGCCATCCACACCTACTTCCACGAGCACGGATTCTTCTATTTCCACACACCGCTCATCACCGCCAGCGACTGCGAGGGAGCCGGCAACATGTTCCAGGTGACCACGAAGAACCTCTACGACCTGAAGAAGGACGAGCAGGGACGCATCATCTACGACGACGACTTCTTCGGCGAGCAGACGTCGCTCACCGTCTCCGGTCAGCTCGAGGGTGAGCTTGGCGCCACCGCACTCGGAGCCATCTATACCTTTGGCCCAACCTTCCGTGCCGAGAACAGCAACACGCCGCGTCACCTCGCCGAGTTCTGGATGGTGGAGCCCGAAGTGGCCTTCCTCGACCAGGAGGAGCTGATGGACCTCGAGGAGGACTTTATTAAATATTGTGTCCGCTGGGCGCTCGACAACTGCAAGGACGACCTGGAGTTCCTCAACAAGATGATTGACAAGACGCTCATCGAGCGCCTCGAAGGCGTCCTCAAGGAGACCTTCGTGCGTCTGCCCTATACCGAAGGCATCAACATCCTGCAGCAGGCCATCAAGGACGGCAAGAAGTTCGAGTTCCCATGCAACTGGGGCGACGACCTCGCTTCCGAGCATGAGCGCTACCTCGTCGAGGAGCACTTCAAGAAGCCCGTCATCATGACCGACTATCCGCGCTCCTTCAAGTCATTCTACATGAAGCAGAACGCCCCCGCTGCCTCCGTGGCCCCCGCTGACGGCCCCTCCGTCGGCTACAAGGGAGCCATCGCCCCCGGCCCCACCATGCAGGGCACCGATGTACTCTTCCCCCAGATTGGCGAAATCATCGGTGGCTCCGTACGCGAGGAGAGTTACGACAAGCTCATGGCCGAGGTGGAGCGCCGGAAGATGGACCTCACTCACCTCTGGTGGTATCTCGACACCCGCCGCTATGGCTCCTGCCCCCATGCAGGATTCGGTCTCGGCTTCGAGCGACTCATCCTCTTCGTCACCGGCATGCAGAACATACGCGACGTCATTCCCTTCCCCCGTACACCGAAGAACGCAGAATTCTAATCTGCGTTCTCACGGCGTTTGGCGTAGCCGTGTCATACCACTTCTTGAGCCCGCAAAAAGCTCAGCATTTATAAAAAAAACAGGAAAAAATTTGCTGATTTCAAATAAAACAGCTACCTTTGCACGCAAAATTCGTAAAAGAAAGGAGAACTATGGCTACAAACGTCAAAAGAAACGAATGTATTAACTGCTTTCTCTGCCCTGTAAATGCAGGATAAACCTGTGCTTGGGGAGATACAATGAGGCCAAAAAGGCATGAAAAGTCCTGCAAAAGACATTATTTTTACATTTTTGAGAAAAAATGTTCAAAAATATTTGCGAGATTTCGGATTTATGCCTATATTTGCACCAAAATTGTGTCTCCGCGGGAGAGATACACAGGGAAAAGTGTGACTTCAAATAAAGAAAAAATAGATGTAATAACTTAATATTTTTAATTAATTTTTAATTTTAATCGTATGAAAAAAAGATTAATGAGTAAATTCCTGATGGGGGCACTCGTGGTGCTTACCATGGGTGTATTCTCGTCTTGTAAGGACTACGATGACGATATCAACGCGAATACCGCGTTGATCAATGGTCTACAGTCCCAAGTGAGTGCGCTGGAGTCTGCCAAGAGCACCCTCCAGGCTGACCTCTCGAAGGCCAACTCGGCTATTCAGGCCGCTCAGGCTGCTGCCGACAAGGCTGCTGCCGACCTGGCTCAGGCAAAGATTGACCTGCAGAACGCTATCAACGCTGCCAAGACCGAGCTGAACGGCAACATTGACGCTGCCAAGAAGGCTGCTATCGATGAGGCTCAGGCTCGCATCGATGCAGCTGAAGGCCGTATTAAGGCTTATGCACTGGAGGTCGCCCAGAATGAGGCTGCCGCTGCTGCTGCCGCTGCCAAGATTGAAATGCTGAACCAGCTCAACAATGAGGTGGCTACCCTGAACGCTGCCATCAACACCAAGCTGAGCACTGAGGAGTTCAACACGATTCTTGCAACGCTGGCTACGAAGGAAGGTCTGAACGAGGCTCTGAAGCCTGTGCTCGCCGAGATCTCTGCTCTGCAGGGATTGGTGGCTACTAAGGCTGACCAAAGCACTGTTGATGCCATCCAGACTCGTCTGAACGAGATTGCTGGCGACTATGTGAAGAAGGGCGACTTCGAGACCGCTATTGCCCTGCTCGGTGCACGCCTCGACGCTATCGATGGTGAAAACGGTGCCCTCAACAAGCTCACCGCATCGGTTAACAAGAATGCTGAAGACATCTCTGTCAACTCTGCTGCTATTTCTGGCCTGCAGCAGGCTGTTAATCAGATTCAGATTAACTATGCTACCATTGAGTATGTCGATAGTAAGATTAATACCCTCGACGAGAAGCTGAGCACAGAGATTGCCAAGATGGCCCTGAAGACCGACCTGCAGGCTCTGCAGCAGAAGGTCGACGATGCTCTTGCACAGTATGCTACTGACAAGGATATCCTTACTGAGACCATTGCCTACATTTCTACTACCATCCTGGAAATTCAGCAGAACTACGCCACCACGGCTGATCTGAATAGTGCTGTTGGTGAAATCACCACCGCCCTCCAAAATCTTGCCGCTTCTCTGCAGAACTACTACACGAAGGGTGAGGCTGACGATGCCATCGCTGCTGCTGTTGGTGCCGCTAAGCTCGACCTCCAGCTCCAGATTAACGACCTGACTGGTGACATCAGCAACCTGCAGGATGCTATCCGCGTGCTGAACGAGGTGACGCTGGTCAAGATGAACGAGGACCTGCTCTATGAGATCGGTCTCGTCGACCAGAAGGTTGATGACTCTGTGGAGACCCTGATGGGTATTATCGCTGATCTCGCTTCTACTGACTATGTTGATGACAAGATCGATGCTCTGAAGACTGCCATGAGCGGCATCTATGCTACTCAGAGTAGCGTCCTTGACCTGGATGGTCGTGTTGGTACTATCGAAGGCGAGCTGGCTGGCATGGCCGCTGCTCTGAATGAGCTGGCTACAGAGCTGGGCGCTCTTACTGAGCTTCCCGATGCTTCTGGTAGCCGCCTGAAGGTGGGTGCTACCGCTTCCTCTGGTATCACTGCTCTGGTGAACCTGCTGAAGACCATGTCTGAGAAGATTACCGAGGTTTACGACTATCTCGATGCTATCGGTGTTCAGATTAGCGACATGGAGGGTGCTTTCGACAGCAAGATCAATGGTGTCTACAGCTTCTTCAACACCGCTATCGCTGGTGTGAACACGAAGATCAACAACATCACCCTCTTCATTACCAAGAACCTCACCAGCCTGGTCTATCGTCCCGAAGTTGACGGTGTTGGCGAGTCGTCCGACGTGGCTTATCTCTATGGCTTCCCCGTCATCCGCGCTATCCTGCTGCAGCCCCAGAAGGTTTACACATTCAAGTACACCGCTGCTACGGCTACGGCTGGCGATAAGGATGTGGCAACTGGCTCTGGCTCTGTAAGCAAGCAGTTCGACATTGTGGCTAAGTACTGGCTGAACCCCAGCAGCACTGATATCTCGAAGTATAAGTTCGGCTTCGATGAGGTTGTTGGTAAGAACCTCATCACTCGTGGCAACAAGGATACCAAGAAGGCTGGCGTTGGCGCTAAGGTGATTGGCGTTGACAAGAAGGGTGTTCTTTCCGTGGCTCTCACTCTGAATGATGGTGCTAATGTGAATGATGCTCTCACCTATGATGAGGGTGCTGGCAAGGCTGCTTGGATTACCACTGTTGCTCTGCAGGCTGTACGCAACGATGCTGATGTTGCAACCAAGGATACCGTAACCTCTGACTATGCTATCATCGTTCCTGCTTATTATAAGGATCTGCTGCTTGCTAACAACAAGTACGAGAAGAACACCCACATCCAGGGTAACCGTGAGTTCCACCTCCGCACCGACTATGACGAGCTGAAGAATGAGAACGCTACCGGTAGCTTCTCCTATGAGCTGGCTTACAATGATGACAAGGCTGTTGTTGACCTGACCACTATCGACGTACACTTCGACAATGGTACGCCCGATGCAGGTGTGATGACTCATAAGGACGCCGAGGATCGCGGCTTCACCTTCAAGTACACCATCCTGACCGATAAGGACTACTTCACGCTCGATGCTGATAAGCAGCAGATTACTGTTGCCAAGAAGGAGAATACTTCTGTAGGTAAGATTGCCAACGTTCGCGTTGAGCTGCAGGCCGACGGTAAGACCTTCGCTTATGGTTACATCTCCATTATCATCACCAGCCCGAAGGTGAAGGTCACCATCGAGATGCCTGACCTCATCATCAAGTGCCCGGATCCTGTCAAGACAGGTCTGAAGTGGGCTGACGTGAAGAAGAAGATTGAGGATGCCATCGGTGTCACTGGTGCTCTTGCTAACTACAATTGGGACGGCGTTGTCACCGACCTGAACAAGTTCACCACCGAGTCTGTCAAGCAGAAGGACAACAAGAAGGGTAAGATCGTGGTCGATGAGGCTGGCAACGTGTTCAACTGGACCTTCACCGAAGCTGAAATCGAGTCTGTGTTCTACAGCACGCTCATGAAGCCCGCTCCGAAGGAGTACAGCACATGGATCCACCTCACTCCGAAGGCTGGTCATCCCGAGCTCTCCGAGGTTGTCATCAACGTGAAGATTCTCAACGAGGTCTATCCTACTGGTGAGTTCAGCTATACACAGCGCATCCAGCAGTACTGGTTCAACAAGGAGTCTGTTACGATTGCCGAAACTCCCGAGAACCGCTATGAGATTCACGGAAACGTGGAGGTTGTTGATCAGCCCTCTGCTGATGACGAGTTCTTCTTCAACATTGCTGCTTCGTTCTTCAACAGCAAGTTTGGTCAGAGTGGTTACGATGACGTGAACCAGATTCTTATCTACGATACCAAGAAATTTGGCTATGCAGATCTGGCTACTGTCTACTTCGATGCTGAGAAGTACTACATCTACAAGGCTTCCGATGCTAACAAGACCATCGCTCAGATGAAGAGTATTGCTCCTGCTACATCCTTCGCTAAGGGTATGTCTGGCACTGAGTATCTGCTCTACATCGCTGACATCGACTCTAAGGTGCTGATGGCAGTACCCAACAAGCTCGACGTGACGAAGGCACAGCCTGTTGTGGAGCTCTCCGCTACCTACAACAACGTGGCTACCTTCCAGGGCTGGACTTACTTCACTGGCCTGACAAAGGATGCTGACGGCAAGATCATCGCCGGTAACGCTCTTGACTACGCTTATGCATACGATCTGCTGAATAAGAATGACCACAATGAGGTTGGTGCTGGTGAGACCTTCACCACGCACATGATGCTCGACAAGCGCGACTACTGCTTCCCCATCGACTTCAGTGCTAATGAGTCGTTCAAGTTCGACATTCGCTGGCTGCGTCCTATCTCGGTTGACGAGCAGCAGGATCACGTGATCACCGACGCTGTCGATGCAGGTACCATCATCAAGCTGGCTCAGTACGCTGGATTCATTGATTGGCGTGACATCAAGTTCTCTGCCAACAACAGGCTGAACTACATCAACTACTACGGAATCCGCGCTATCAAGCCCAACCTCGACAAGACTGTGACCGACATCAATGGTGGCTGGACACTGATCAAGTACTTCCCGCTCCTCCAGTTCGAGGATCTCACCACTGAGGGCGACGGTAACTACACCAGTGCTTCTGACTTCATCAACTCTCTGGGTTACGTGAAGTACACCAACAACGGTCTGAACGTCGGTACCTTCACGATCAAGATGCCTATCACGCTCCTCTACGACTGGGGTGAGACTGCTGAGCAGACGATCACCTTCACGATCAAGAGAACTCAGGGTCAGGACATTACTGCTCGTATGAAGTAATTGTCGAAACGACATCAACTGAATAACCAAAAGGGGTGCCAACACCGTTGACACCCCTTTTCTTTCACATTATTCAAAATCAACATTAATATGAAACTGAATAAAATTGTATTATGTTCTTTCCTTTCTGTCGCTTTGTTTTCAGCATGTAGCGACAGTAGCAAGAAACCCAGCACGAATGTAGCTCCTGATTCTCCTCAAATGGTTCTCTCCGCTAATGATACTGCTACTGTGTTGAGACTCACCAATGATTTTCTTGAACTGATTACTTCGGGTAGGGTAGATGATGCCATTAGTTGCCTTTACATACTCGATGGTGATGACATTCTTCCGCTTCCAACTGAGCAGCAGGAAGGGTTCCGTGAGTTGTGGAACGCCTTTGATATTAAGGGTTATGCCATCAATTCATTTACTTTCAATACCGAGACGGACACTCAGGTGAATTATTCTCTCTATTTGAAAGACCCATCTACCTCTCGTAATCCGCCAGCAATAAAGGGACTCATAGAGCCAATACGCCGTGACGGCACTTGGTATATCACCCTTGCCAATTTGGAGGGGGTGCAGCAACAGCTGCAACGTGAAAGTCTTAACGATTAATTGTATTTGAGTGGGTGTCAGCAACATGCTGACACCCTTTTGTTCTTTCTTCTATAGTTTCTTCTGTATATTTCTTGACAAATAAAGATTTTTTGTATTTTTTGATGTTATTTCAAAAAAATGTTGTAAATTTGCACTCGAATATATTCAATTCAGGTTTCTATCGATGAGAAGAAAGGGTTCCTCAAAAACAGAGGAATGCTTGTCAGAAACAGATTAACGCTAAATGAATATTCATTATTAATTAATAAAATTTAATTTGCTTATGAAGTTAAAGAATTTTATCGCCGCTGCCATGCTGCTCGTGAGTGGAACCGCTATGGCACAGGCTACGTACACAGATGCCGAAGGCAATGAGTACACTTTTAACAAACACGCTTTCATCACCTTGCAGGGCGGTGCCCAGTACACCCTTGGTGAGGCTAAGTTCAGCGACCTGCTGTCACCCAACTTCCAGCTTGGCGTTGGCTACCAGTTCTCGCCTGCCTTTGCTGCTCGCCTGCAGGTGAACGGTCTGAACTCGAAGGGTGGTTGGAATGGTCTTGGCAACCCGCCTCTCAATGAGACCTACAAATACAACTACTTTGCTCCCGGCATCGACCTGATGCTTAACCTGTCGAACCTCATCTGTGGCTACAACCCCAACCGTGTGTTCAACGTGACTGCCTTCCTGGGCGGTGGCCTGAACATCGCTTCGGGCAATGACGATGCCAACGCCATCGGTCAGCGTCTCGGTGCCCGTGCTGGAAAGTACAATCTGGAGTATCTCTGGGATGGCTCGAAGATGCGTCCCTTCGGCCGTGGCGGCGTTGAGCTTGCCTTCCGTCTGGGCGACAAGGTGAGCCTGCTCGTCGAGGGTAATGCAAACATCATCAGCGACAAGTACAACTCGAAGAAGGCTGGCAACGCTGACTGGTATTTCAATGGCCTCGTTGGTCTGCGCTTCAACCTGGGCAAGACCCACAGCAAGGTGGAGAAGGTGATTGAGACCGCTCCTGCTAAGCCCGCCGAGACCATTCCCACCGTTCCCGTACAGCCCACGAAGCCCGTGGTTACCGAGCCCGCGAAGCCCGTTGTTGACACCGTTGAGCCGCTTCGCCGCGACATCTTCTTCGTTATCAACAAGTTCGAGATTCGTCCTACTGAGGAGGGCAAGGTTGCTGACATCGCCAAGTACCTGAACGATAATCCTAAGGCTAAGGTGGCCCTCTGTGGCTATGCTGACCGTGGCACTGGTAACGACCAGATCAACGACCGCCTGGGTCGCCAGCGCGTAGAGGTGGTGAAGAATATGCTCATCAAGAAGTATAACATCCCCGCTGACCGCATCACCACTGACTCGAAGGGTGCCCGCGAGCAGCCGTTCGCCATCAACGAGCAGAACCGCGTGACCATCGCTATCGCCGAGTAACGCCACGGTTAAACACGGTTTGATTCGGTTTATAAGAAATTTTTATTAAATTATTAATTGGACTGATTGCTGGAAGAGCAGTCAGTCCAATTGCTATTTATAGGGTCAAGTGATAAAGAAACCCACGGTTCTGTGGACCTTCGCGCCGTGGGTGAGGCCATTCGTTGTTGGCCAGTTGTACTATTGTCCGCGGAACTGGCGGAGCTTCTGCGTGTAGTAGTTGCGCAGGTCGGTCCAGCGGTAGTAGGGGTATTGCGTTGTGCTGACGGGTAGTGATACCTCGCGCTCGTTGAGGAGAGCCTTCACGAGAATGTCGCCGTCGCCCTTCTGCGGCCGGTAGAAGATGAGCTGAATGTTACAGGCCATGGGGAAGATGCGGTAGTTGCGCCAGTGCTGGTCGAGCTGTTCAAGGTCGCTGATGCTGGCACCGCAGGAGTCGAGCTCGAGCAGACAGGCGAGGGGCATGACGCACACCTCGTGACCGAAGCGCAGCGTTGCCTGCGTCTTGCGCAGTGCCACACAGGTGTCGGCGGTCTGGATGATGTTGTCGAGCAGGTTGGCCTGCGAGAACTGCATGATGCCTCCGGTGAGTGGCGAGGCGGCGTAGTTCTGGTACCATCCGGCGTTCTGTATGCGCCACATGTCGTAGATTTCGTCGGTGTTGAAAAGGTGTATCAGGTCGGGAGCATCGTCGTGGCTCTGCATGTTGATGGCCACTTCGAAGAGCTGGTGCATCAGGCGGTGCTGGTCGATGCTGTCGGCGGCCCACTGCGGGTCGTTGAAGAGCGTGCCGACGAGTCGCTCAGGGTGGGTGTGGCGGCGGCTAAACTCGTGATGTGCGCGGTCGCCCTTGCCTGCATTTTCCTTCACCTGCCCCTCGCGGTCCTGGTTCAGGTAGTATTGCAGGGCGTCGCTCACGTCGTTATGAATGCGAGCCGTGGGGTTGGCGGCCATCAGCTCCTCGCACTCGGCAATCATCGAGAGGATGCAGCGGTTGACGGTGGTGGAGCGTGCGTCGATGGGCACGTTCTTAGCCTTGAAGATTTCGGGGAAGTGCTCGGCCAGGCGGCGTCCTATGCCGTGGTGCTGCCGCTCGCCCACGGTGGTCAGGTCGCCCAGTCGCTTGTAGGTGGTCTTGTTGAACAGCTCCAGGCGTCGCAGCGTCTCCTCGCCCTCGCGGGTGAGCTTGCCGTCGCGCCGTGCCTTCCGCAGGGGGGTGATGACGCGCATGTAGTCGTTGCGGCCGATGAGCCAGCGTGAGCCGTGGCGCCCGTAGTGCGACATGTAGAAGGGCACGTAGCCCTTCGGCGGGCGGGTGTAGTTGAAGCTGGGCAGCTGGCGGTCGTAGTCCAGGTAGTTCGATCCGGCCAGCCACAGGTTCTTCTCTATTTCCTGTCGGGCGGTGGTGCCGTTGGTGAGCACGTTGCTCTGTGCCGTGGCAGCTGAGGTGAGCGCCAGGGCCATGGTCAAGGTTGTAAGGATTCGTTTCATGTCAAATCATTTTTTTTAGTTTGTTTGGGTGCATTCGCATATCCCAGAAGGCTGCAATTCTTAGCGTTTCTCCTTTTGTATAATAGATGATTTTATGGTATCGGCCTATTATGATAGAGCGATATAGTATTCTTTGGTTATTGAGCAGTGATTCAGGATGTCCTATCCCAGGATGGTTGCTGAGCAGCCTCACCTTTTCGTCTATCCGACGGCTTAGGTTGAACGTGGCCTGCTTGCCAAATTCCTCAAGATAGTACAGGATGGTGTCCGAGATTTGCTTTCGAGCTTTTGCATTGTATTTAACCTGCAAAGTTCTCAATTGTGTCCCTAATCATTTTCATGACTTCCTCATGAGAATATGTCTCACCACGTTCAAACTCGCGTTCCCCTTCCTCCAGTTCGCTAAGTGCTTCTTCCCAGGTCTGTGGTAGCCCTGGGATGGGCGTGGTGCGACCATCATCAAAGTCGTTGATGATGCTTGTGGCTTGTGCATTTCTTGTCATTGTGTTCATTTGCTTCAGCGTTTATTCGACAAAGTTACGAAGAAAAGGTGAAACGGCAAAGAAAACGACAGAAAAAGGAAAAGATTTTTTTGCCTGTACGGATAAAAATGCTTATCTTTGCAGCATGCACCATTAAAAATGCTTGAACTATGAAGAAAGTTTTTGTCTTGACGTTGTTCTGCCTGCTCAGTCTGACGGGCTGGGCTCAGTCGAAGTTTGGCGAGAAGCCTCACCTGGTGGTGGGCATTGTGGTTGACCAGATGCGATGGGACTACCTGTCGCGCTACTACGACAAGTTCGGCGACGATGGCTTCCGTCGACTGATAGACAAGGGCTTCTCGTGCGACAACTGCCTCATCAACTATGTGCCCACGGTGACGGCCATCGGCCATGCGTCGGCCTATACGGGTGCCACGCCGGCCTTCCACGGCATCTGCGGCAACAACTTCTATATCGACGGCAAGAAGACCTACTGCTGCGCCGACTCCACGGTGCAGCCCGTGGGCTCTGGCAGCGAGAAGGGCAAGATGTCGCCGCGCAACATGCTGGCCACGACCATTGGCGACCAGCTGCGGCTGCACACCGACTTCGGGTCGAAGGTCATCGGCGTGAGCTATAAGGACCGCGCTGCCATCCTGCCCGCAGGCCACGCCGCCAACGCCGCCTACTGGCTCGACCTGAAGAACCGCTGCTTCATCACCTCTACCTACTACATGAAGGAGCTGCCGCGCTGGGCGAAGGACTTCAACAAGCAGCTGGCTAAGGACAAGGAGTTCAAGAAGCTGGGCGAGGACATCGGCCTGTCGCCCCACTGCGGCACCATTACCACCGACATGGCCATCGCGGCGCTGAAGGGCGAGAAGCTGGGCAAGGGCGAACATCCCGACATGCTCTGCGTGAGCTATTCGCAGACCGACGTCATCGGCCACAAGCATGGCACGCGCGGCAAGAACACCGACGATGCCTATTTGCAGCTGGACCGCGACCTGGGGCGCCTGCTGCGTGCCCTCGACGACCAGGTGGGCAGGGGCAACTACCTGCTCTTCCTGACCGCCGACCACGGTGCCGCCCACAACTGGAAATTCATGCAGGAGCACCAGCTGGCCGCCGGTCCCTGGAGCAGCAGTGCCATGCGCGACCGCATCTATGAGGCCATCTCGAATGACAGCGGCGAGATGGGCGAGTACATCGGCGACATCATGGACTACCGCATCTTCCTGAACTGGGACAAGATTCGCCAGATGGGCCTCATTACGGCCGACATGCCGCACATGGTGCTGAGCGAGCTGCAGAAGGAGAAGGACGTGGTCTTCGCCGCCGTCTATGAGGACCTGGCCACGGCGGCGCTGCCACCGCTGCTGCGCGACCGTGCACTGATGGGCTACTATCCTGGCCGTTCGGGCGACATCATCTTCTTCCCCCGTCCGGGCTTCTATGAGCATGGCCCGTGGTCGTCGCCCACGGGAACCACGCACGGCGAGTGGAACCCCTACGATGCCCACATTCCCTGCCTGTTCTACGGCTGGCGCGTGCAGCACGGCGCCACCAGCCGCGAGGTGCACATCACCGATATCGCGCCCACGGTGTGCCAGTTGTTGCACATCCAGCAGCCCGATGCCTGCGTGGGCGAAAGTATCGTGGAAATAGCCAAATAAGTCTGAGGGAGTTAACTCCCCAGAACTAATGGTAATGATATAGCAGCTGGGATGAGCGGAAAAAGGCGGCAACAAATGGGGATCAGGCCACACCGGAGCGGGAAAAAAGCCTCGCCTTTTCCGTTGGCAGCGGGCGGGAAAAACAATGGCAGCGCCCGCTGCCTTCCTTGCAGAGAACGGGGGGAGCTACGCACAAAAAGGTCAACTGCTATATCATTACCAAGCTAATACCACTGCACGCTGTTGCTGTAGCTGGAACGCTTGTCGTACTTCAGGGCGTCGGTGAGCGTCGAGGCGTTGCATCGGAAGGAGAAGTTGTAGCTGGTGTAAGGCGCCAGCACTACCGAGCACGACATGTTGAAGCAGTGCAGGTCGCGCGAGAGCGATGCCGTGGTCATCGAAATCTTCTTGTTCTCGAAGTCATAGCCCGACGAGAACGAGATGTTCCATCCGTCGCTGATGCGAATGTTTCCGCTGATGTTCAGGTTCTGCGTGAACTTGTAGGGATAGCGCATGGTGTGGTAGTTGAAGCGGCTCACGTTGTTGTCCTCGCGCATGGTGATGCCATAGCCGAAGCTGAGGCTCCAGGGCAGCGAGAAGGCCATGTAGCCGTCCTCGTCGGTCTCGGCCTTGCCGGCACCCTTGCGCTCGGCGCCGTGCTTGCCCTTCTCCAGGTCGCGGTCTATGTTGGTGTCCACCTCGTTCTCGTCCTCCTCGTCGTAGTCGTCGTCCTCCTCGCCACGCTTGTTGCGGCGGTTCTTGTCCGTCTCGTCGCGTTCGCCCTTCAGCCATCGAATCCATTTGGCCACCTTGTCGTTGCTCAGCGTGTAGCTCAGGTTCTGCGACATGCCCTGGAAGCGGCCTATCTTGCCCTGCTGCCAGTAGGTGGTGTGGTCGCTGATGCGTGGCGTGGCGCCCACGGAGTCGGCCTCGTAGATGTAGCTGGCGAAGATGGCGTTCAGGTTGAAGGTGTAGCTCTTCGTGAGCTTCAGTCGGATGTTGGTGCTCAGGTCGCTCCAGGGTCGCGTCTTCGCCGCCATGTTGTACGACATCGAGGCTCCCAGCTCGTCGATGATGCTCACCTTCTTGAATCCCGTGGAGTCGTCCTCGCTCTTGATGCGCATCTCGATGTTGTTCGACATGCTGAAGGAGATGCTTCCCGTCTTTCCCTTGCCGGGCACGCCGTAGAGCGAGCCGGTGTAGGGCGAGTATTCCACCAGCGAGACGTTGCCCTCGGCGTCGGTCTTCTGGTAGGTCTTGTAGTAGCCGTAGCGCGAGGCGCTGAAGTCGGGCGCATAGCTCAGGCTGACGCTGGGTGTGAACACGTGGCGCACGCGGTCGATTTTGTCGCCGAAGAGTTTGCGCGAGGGGATGTAGATGCCGTAGAGCTTCGTGCTGGCCGAGAGCGAGAGGTTCCAGTTGTAGACGTTGTAGAGTCCGTACACCGTGTCGTTCACCTCCTTGCTGGCAGCAGCGTCCCACGAGCGCATCACCTTGTTTGTGTAGGTGCGGTCGGTGAAGTTGAACGAGGGGTTCACGTTGATGTAGCCCAGGATGGTGAAGTTGCCGCTGATGGGTATGGAGTGCTGCATGCCGTTGCGCCAGTCTTTGATGAGGTTCGAGTGGGGCAGCTCGCTCTCCTTCGTGTTGATGGAGTTCGAGAAGTGTCCGGTGTAGCTCATCGAGATTTTCTCGTACCAGCGTTCTTCGCCCACCAACTTCTTTCGCTTGAAGGGGTAGAAGCGCGAGATGCTGATGTTCAGGTCGGGCATGGTCATGGCGATGGTCGAGTCGCGCATGTTCTGGTTCAGGTTCATCGTGCTCGAGATGCTCATGCCGATGGAGGAGAAGTTGGTGCTGTAGCTCACCGACGATGTTCGCGTAGACTGCGTCATCGACTGCGGGTTGTACATCGACGTCAGGTTGTTGCGCTCATAGCTCGACGTGGCGAAGTTCACCGATGCCGAGAGGTTCGAGAAGGGGTTGGCCTTGGCGTCCTGTCGGTGGCTCCACTGAATCTTGAAGCTGGTCTGCTTGGCGTAGTCGGGCATGTTCTTTTCGCCGGTGACCGAGTTCTGGTAGCTGGCGAAGACGGAGCCGCTGTAGCGGTAGCGTTTACGGTAGTTGCTGGCCACGCTGGCGCCCCAGGAACCCTTGGTGTAGATTTCGCCGAGCAGCTTCAGGTCCATCTTGTCGTTCACGGCAAAGTAGTAGCCGCCGTCGCGCAGGTAGAAGCCACGCTCGGTCTCGTCGCCGTAGGTGGGCATGATGAAGCCCGAGGAGTAGCTTTTCGAGAAGGGGAAGAAACCGTAGGGGATGGCCAGGGGGATGGGCACGTCGCAGACCACGAGGTAGGCGGGTCCGAAGACGACGTCGCGGCCGGGGCGCACCTTGGCGCGCGACATGGCGATGTAGAAGTCGGGATGGGGGGCGTCGCAGGTGGTGTACTTGCCGTGGCCGAGGAACAGCTCGCCGTTGGCGCCGCGCTTGGCTATCTCTGCCGTCAGGAAGCCGTCCTCCTGCTGGGTGTACACCTGCTGTATGAGGCCCTTCTTCGTCTTGAAGTTGAAGGCCATCGTGTCGTTCTCGTAGGTGTCGCTGCCCATCTTGAAGACGGGGTTGCCGAAGAGGACGCCCAGCGAGTCGCGGCTGCCGGTGGCATGCACGAGCGACGAGTCGAGGCACATGTAGATTTTGTCGCTCTTCAGGTCCATGTTCTGGTACTCCACATGGCTGGAGCCGAAGAGGTGGGCCATGCCCGTGGCAGCCTCGTAGATGAGCGAGTCGCTGGCCGAGAATACCACCGGGGCGTCGATGCCGTTCTTCTTCTGGCGGTTCAGCGAGTCGAGGCGCAGCGAGTCGTCGATGACCTTATTATATTTATAGATGGCCAGCTCCAGCGAGTCCATCTGCGTGGTGTCGCGCTTCAGGGCTGCGGCGGCGGGCTGGTCGGGTGCTTCGACCTCCTCTTCCGGGCTTTCCGACGGGGTGGGGGAACTGTCGCCAATAGAGTCGGTGGCTACCTCATTCGGCTTTTCCGAAGGGGTAACGTGCTCTGTAGAATCAGCTGGAGCGTCTGCTACGCTCAGTTCTTCCGAAGGGGAGAGGTGCTTGGCGGAGTCTGCTGATGCCTGTTCTGTCTGTTCTTCAGAAGAGACGGTTTTTGCGGAGTCCTCATGTGGCAGTCCCGCCTCCTCTTTGGCGAGGTCGGGAAGGGGCGTCGATACGGCAGGCGTTGGCTCTGTGTTTTTGAACAGTGCCGACGGGGTGCAGGCCCACAGCAAAATGAAGACCAGCACGAAGATGAAAGAGACCGTATTCCTTTTCACGGCTGCAAAATTACGCATTTTTGAGCAGTTAAAGGAGTTAATGGAGTTAAAGGGAGTTAAACGACAATAGTTTTTGAGGTTTATTCAAACATTTTTGCCCAGTGGAGGAACTTTTCCACGCCTTCGGTGCCGAACTTGGCCAGGCTCTGGGCGGCTTGTGCTAAGGTGAGTTCGCGGTCGGGGTGGGACTTGGAGTAGAACTTGTCGGCGTAGCATACGAGTTGCTCCTCCAGCGTCTCGGGCACGTAGTCGGCCAGTGGCAGGGGCAGTTGCTGGCGGGCTATCTGCTCCTGGGTGATGCCTGTGCCGGTGTGGCGCTCGCAGACGCGGGCGTGGCGCTCCAGGCCCTCGCGGCGCAGCAGCTCGGCACCGATGAGGCCGTGGCGGATGTAGTGCTCGGTGCCCTGGCAGAAGATGCCGGGGGCGTGGCACCAGCGGATGCCGATGTCGTGGAGCATGGCGGCCTCTTCGAGGAAGGCCACGTCGAGCGGCAGCTCCGGGTGGCGACGGGCAACGAGCAGGCAGCGGTCGGCCACCTGGCGGGAGTGTTTCAGCAGGAGGCGGCGCAGGGCGTCGTCCTCGGGGTAGTATTTGTCAATGATTGCTTCGTAATTCATATTCGGTTGTATTTTTTTGCCACGGTTTTACACGGTCTTCTTCGGATTCTGGTGCCACGGTGTGGCACGGACTCTTGCGGACTATTATTAGCCAGGACAAGTCTGTGTAGCGGGCCAGTTGACGAGGAAGACCTTCTCCGTGGCGCGGGTGAGGGCGGTGTAGAGCCAGTGGAAGTAGTCGGGCGAGAGCATGTCGTCGGTCATGTAGCCCTGGTCGATATAGACGTGAGCCCACTGTCCGCCCTGTGCCTTGTGGCAGGTGACGGCATAGCCGAACTTCAGCTGCACGGCGTTGTAGTGGGCGTCAGCACGCAGCGCCTTGATGCGGTCCTGCTTCAGCGGCATGTCAGCGTAGTCCTCCATCACCCGTAAGTAGAGCTGCTCCTGCTGCTCACGCGAGAGCGCCGGCGCCTCGGTGGAGAGCGTGGTGAGCAGTGCCGTCGCCGTGAGCTCGTAGTCGTCGTAGTCGGGCAGCGTGAAGGTGATGTCGGCGAAGCGGAAGCCGTAGAGGTCGTGTACGTGTCGCACGCGCTGCACCACGCAGCGGTCGCCGTTGGCCAGGAAGGGTAGCTCACCCTTCGTCTGCTGCGTCCAGAAGTAGTTGTTCTTCACAATCATCAGCTGGTCGCCTCGGCACAGCTCCTCCTCGCGGTCGAGAATGGTGTTGCGAATGCCGTGGTTGTAGATGTTCGCCCGTTTGTTCGAGCGCGTCACCACCATCGTCTCGTCGTGGCCCACGTGGCTGTAGCTCGACGCCAGCGACTCGATGAGCTCGTCGCCCGGCACGCTGACGATGTCGGCGAAGCCCTGGAAGCGGATGCACGGCAGCTGGTCGTCGCCAGCCTCGAGCATGGCGCGGATGTGCGTGGCGTTGAAGAGAATGCCCGACTGCTGGCTCTGGCGCAGCACCTCACTGAGCGTGGCCTCGTAGACGCTGAGTCCATAGCCCCGCAGCACTTCCGCTACGAGCGCTGGCGACTGTTCCTCGCCCACCGGCGGCAGCTGGGCCTGGTCGCCAATGAGGAGCATGCGGCAGTTCTGTCCGCTGTAGACGAAGCGCACCAGGTCGTCGAGCACCGAGCCGGAGCCGAAGTTGTTGTCGGTGGACGTGGCCGAGATCATCGATGCCTCGTCTATAATAAATAAGGTGTCGTGGTAGAGGTTATCGTTCAGGGCAAAGGCCGACAGGTCGCCTGCCGAGCGCTGGCGGTAGATGCGGCGGTGGATGGTGTAGGCCGGCTGGTGGGCATAGAGCGCGAACACCTTGGCAGCGCGCCCCGTGGGGGCCAGCAGCATGAGCTTCTGCTTCAGCGACATCAGGGCGCCCACGATTGCGGCGGCCAGCGTGGTCTTGCCCGTACCCGCCGAGCCGCGCAGCAGCATCACCGCCTGCGGCGAGCGGTCGGCCAGGAATGCCGCCACCATGTCGATGGCACTGTTCTGCTCCGCCGTGGGCACGTGGCCGAAGTGCTGCCTCATCCTGAAGCTCAACTCGTCTGCAATCATAGTGCAAAGGTACGAAGATTCGGCGAGACTGCCCAACGTTTTGGGAAGATTAACGCAAAAACCGCACCCCGCGAAAAAAAAGACCGTGCAACTGCTGCCAAACTCCCAACTTTTTTGTACCTTTGCAGCCAAATGAGGCGCAACGAGCTGTTCACAAATACCATCCTTGCCATTCTGATAGTCGTCCTGGCGATTATCTGCGTGAGGAGTGTGGTGGGCGAACAGCAGCGGGCAGCCCACCAACAAGAACAGCAAGATGGCAGAAACGAGTAACGCGATGAGACACCTGACGCTGCGCCTGGGGCGCGGCACCATGTCGATACTGCTGCAGTGCGGTGGCGGCGAGGAGCTGGTGTTCGAACCCTGCGTGGTGAAGAATGGCATGTCGATGGCGGCCAACCTGCGCGAGGCCTTCAAGAACAGCGACCTGCTGCTGATGCAGATGCCGCCGCGGGTGCGTGTGCTCCTCGACAGCGACGTGCTGATGGTGCCCGTGGAGCTCTTCGACGAGCAGACCATGGCCACCATGTATGCCCACGCCTTTCCCAGCCGCGAGCAGGAGGCGGTGTTCTACAACGTGCTGCCCGACCTGAACGCCGTGGCCGTCTTCTCGATGAACAAGGACCTGCGCTTAGTGCTCGACGACCATTTCCAGGACGTGCGCCTCGTGGCGGCCATGCAGCCCGTCTGGCGCTGCATGCACCAGCGTAGCTTCACCGGCGTGCGCCGCAAGCTCTATGTCTATTTCCACGAGAAACGGCTCGACATGTTCTCCTTCCAGCAGAACCGCTTCCGCTTCTGCAACGCCTACGACGCACCCCGTCCGATGGATGCCGTGTTCTACATCACCTACGTGTGGAAGCAGCTGCAGTTGCAGGAGGAGCACGACGAGCTCTACCTCATGGGCGACATCAGCGCCGACGAGCAGCCCACCACCCAGCTGCAGCGGTTCATCAAGAAAGTGATGGTTATCCAGCCCCAGGTGGAGTTCAGCCACCACCCAGTGACGGAGCTGAAGGGCGTGCCCTTCGACCTGCAGACGCTGGTGGTGAAGGGGAGGTGAGGCCCACCCCAACCCCTCCCCAAGGGAGAGGCTAATATAGATGAGAAGATGAGAATTATTACTGGAAAATACAAGGGGAGGCACTTTGATATTCCCCGCACGTTCAAGGCAAGGCCCACCACCGACTTTGCCAAGGAGAACATCTTCAACGTCCTCGTGGGATACATCGACTTCGAGGAAGCTACGGCCCTTGACCTCTTCTCCGGCACGGGCAGCATCACGCTGGAGCTGCTCTCGCGCGGCTGCAGTCAGGTTGTGAGCGTCGAGCTCGACCGCGACCACCATCGCTTCATCCAGCAGTGCGTGCAGAAGCTGGGGGCCGACCTCGATGTGCAGTGCATCCGTGGCGACGTGTTCCGCTTCATCAAGGGCTGCCACCGCCAGTTCAACTTCATCTTTGCCGACCCGCCCTACGCCCTGAAGGAGCTGCCGCAGATTCCCGACCTCGTTTTTGAGCACCAGCTGCTGACCCCCGAGGGCATCTTCGTCTGCGAGCACGGCAAGGACCACGACTTCTCTGCCCATCCTCACTTCGTGGAGCATCGAGAGTATGGCAGCGTGAATTTCAGCCTGTTCAGATAGCCAACCCCACGGAAATGGGGGGCAGGTGTGGGGATTTTATTGCCTTTTTTTATGCCAAAATGTCAAAATATTTCACAGAAAATTTTGCTCACGGCGACGAAGCAATTTTGAGTGAAAAATGGCCGTTTTGGGCCCTTTGGGTGGCGTTGCCCGATGAAAAATCGGGCCGCAAACGACGAAATTTTGCACACATACCCTACTTCTGTGCACGTTTTTTGCTCAATTTTTGCTACTTTTCGCGTTTTTGTAAGCACGCCAAATTTTCAAAAGTCAACGCCAAATTTTTCTGCGGCGTTGACTTTTTTTTCTAAACGAAGCCCCAATTTTGCTA